>JAWSUZ010000113.1:0-1809 GCA_033852165.1 Agarilytica sp.
TCAAATTTCCGGGGCCACCTCTTAATAAATGTACAGATAAATTCTAGACGATAGGGTTATGGAGTAGAGATGAAAAATATATATTGTATTGTGGTTGTACTGTTGACATATTTCCCTTTGGCTTGTTCGGCTTCACCGAGTCGTTTGATTGTTGATAAAATGTTAAAGCCCAGAGCTGCTGTTGGTCATATTGAGGCCGTTCACAAAGAAATAGAAAATACAAGCGGTCGATTGAAGTTTGCGCGTATAGCGATACTGAATGGAATGTTAAGAGTCAAATCCAAAGCGTGGCTTTTAGAGGAAGAAGGTCCGGGGTTTATTGTGGCTCGGTTTGATTATCGAGCCAAGACTATTTTAATGAAAATTGAATATAGCAAAGAGCTTATTCAATTGAAGTATTTGGATAGTGGTAACGGTTATGGGTGTGAGAACTTGGTGGACAATATATGTTACGAAAATGATCGAGGCTATTACAATTACACAAAAAACTTGCGCCGATCAATTGTTGATCATCTGTAAATGTCTGATTTAAGGAAAAGAAATTTTGAAGAATAAGATTTATGTTGCTTGGTTGATTATGCTTTTTCCAATTTCGTCTCTGGCTGGAGGTGGATATCCTTTTGGCGATGATATTAAAATACAACGATATGTTACAGACCCTGAAGCACTAATAATGTCCTCTTTGGATCGTTATGGTTGGTTGGTAAAAGAAAAATCTGATGGGAAAGTCACTGTGGTTTTGAATAAAAATAAATCAGAGATTATTCTTGATATTATTTATGATAAAAAACTTATACATGTTGTTCCTGTTAGCGATCGAGTTTCGGATTGTAATGAGGGTGTTGATAACTGTCGAGTTAAAAAGAGTTCTTATGCTCGGTGGCGAATGAATCTTCGACGGTCAATGCTTCGGGAAATCCATGAACTTGCGATTCATGACGCTTATATTTCTGATGAGAATGTTGATGGTTTGCTGTCAGTTCAAGAGATCGAAATACTAAAATATAAAATTGAGTTCGAAATAGCTGGCTTGTCAATTAAAAAGAAAATGGTGTCAGAATTGCGATGGAAAGGCATCTCCAGTACGGAGGTGTATGATGCTGCTGAGAAGCGTTTACTTGATAGTTTAAATGATGGGGAGAGTAACAAGGATTCATTGATCTGGCTGCTCAAGGGGATAGGGTACTCCGGCCAGAAAAAATATCAAAAAAGCTTAAAACTGTTTATCGAAAATACAGATTCCAGGAGCCTTCGGCGATATGCGGAAAAATCACTCAAAACCTTAGCTCAGTACGAGGTTTGGAATTCGATAATTGGGCGTGACGTTGATGGTTCTTCTCTCGAAGAGCTTAATCGCAAGCGGATTAGAAATGCATTGATGTCAACCGATTATTTGTTGGTTAATTTGGGTGTACACGTTATTAATAGGAAAATTAAGACCGATCAAGGTCTCTTAGATATTGCTGATGAAGTTTTGCTAGCGCGATTTATGGAGGAGAGTGAGGATGAATATCATGTGGCATTACTTGCAAAATTATGTGTATTCCTAGGTTCAAAAGGGAAGGGCAAGTACTTGGCGACTCTGCGAAAAGTTGAAAATAGTTCCGTTGCTGATTCCGTTAAAAAATATGCAAGGCGATATTTGTAGTAATAAATTCAGAAGAGCAAAGCAGTTGGCGAGGCCCGGTGTGCGTTTAAACCCAAACTTCTGGGCCACAGTCTTCAGTGCTTCCTTTGCGCCGGCAAGGTTCTTAAACCGGCTTTCATATTTCGTGACCAGCCTTAAAGAGACATATATGGACGATCCTG
>JAWSUZ010000114.1:0-2728 GCA_033852165.1 Agarilytica sp.
TGCCGGAGGTAAGTTAACTTTAGGCTCAATTTTTATTGGAGCTGTTAGTCCAGGTCCTAGCTTTGTGCTGGTAGCAAAAGATTCAATGAGTGCTTCACGCAAAAATGGAATAGCAGCAGCTCTGGGGATGGGCGCCGGTGGACTAGTGTTTTCTATAATCTCACTTTTAGGTTTACACGCGATCTTAATCAACGTTCCGAGTTTATACGTTTGGTTAAAGATTTTAGGTGGTTGCTACCTTATTTATCTTGGTGTTCGCATTTATTTACAATCAAAAGAAACGATAGAGCTTGGGCATATAGAGCGCGCGCGAGCTAAATCGTGCGTAAAGTCATTTTTCATCGGGTTCATTACTCAAATTAGCAATCCGAAAACGGCTATTGTCTATGGTGGTATCTTTGCTACGTTTCTGCCTCTAGATTTCCCCGTGTCATTATATTTTATACTTCCGCCTCTTGTTTTTGTCATCGAGGCAATGTGGTATTTGTTTGTTGCCCTCGTTCTTTCGTCTAGTAAACCTAGAGCAGCATATTTTGGGTCAAAAATCATATTCGATCGTATCGCTTCGGCTGTACTTTCTGGCCTCGGTGGTAAACTAGTGTATGGGGCAGTATCAAATCAACCATAACAAAGGCGTTAGCTTCATAAATGTCGCGAGTAATGAGTAAAACAAATGGATAATTCACAGTATATTTACCGTACAGTAATTTTTACGAGGAGAAATAATCAGGTAGCATTGGCTGATATCAATCAGCCCGAAAATACCTCTCCGTTGGAGGAATGGTTGGGTACTGTAGTTTTACTTGCCGATGGACAACATACAATACAAGAGTTAATCGATTACCTAAGTAAGCAATATCATAAAGCACCAGCGAATTTGGAGAAGACATTACACTCAGTAATTGAGAGGCTAGAGGAAGGAAACATCATACAGCTTAGTGACAGCGCGATTTCATTGCCATACTATTTAGCTTCACCAATTGAAAAGCTGGACATAGAAAAGGCTAAAGAGTTAATCTCAAAAGACAACTACAACAGTAGTAGTGGAAAACACTGAGCAATCTAGAAAGCCACTAAAGTGACGCAAAACACGCGCACTTTAGCGAGGCGTTATGACCACGTAATATCAGAGAAATAGAGATATATTAATGAGCTCGGATCATGAAATAAATTATTCACCGTTGTGCCAAGATATGGTTTCTGACGGGCGGTCAGTAAAAGTGTTTATCTATGAGCACGAGAATGGTGGCTGGATACTGGAAGCAGAAGATGTATACGAAAACTCGTATCTATGGAATGAGACATTCGCAACTGACCAGCTCGCACTAAATGAAATTAAAAAAGTTTTGAAGGAAGAGGGTGTGGAATCATTGTTTGGTGCGAAGTAAAGATAGTAACAGTGATTTTTCTGGCGTTAAAGAGACCAGCACTCTAAAAACTAGTTTTAACCGCTGTGTCATTTTTTGCTGGATAAGTAACTAGTGCGTTATATCCAGCAAGAATTGCGGCGCAACTTTTGGTGGATATGTAAACCGGGCTGCATATATCCAGGGTCTAAGTTTGTACGTGATTCAGGGGGCGATTAGTTAGGGAGGCTTAGAGTGTACGTGGTGCGGCTTTAGCTAGGATGGCGCGTACTGTATAATGCCCGTCACGTTAAAATGAAAGCGCTACGGCGGAGAAGTATCGTCGGGGCGATCGAATAACTGCTAGCTAATGGCAAACACCGAGGAGTAAACATTAAAAAATGATATGGAATCCATTAAAGCTTGATGATAGCGCACCACTTAATAAGCACTTGTTATTCTGGTGGCCAATAATCCTGTTTATCGGGATGGGGCTTTACCTTTCATCCCCAATCTGGTGTTTTTGTATTCCAAAAGCAGAGAGTTATGGAAAAATTATGGAGTTCCTCAGGTTTCCGATTTTTATAGCTGGTATTTCAGTTCCGGTTTCTTTAGTTATTAGTAGATTTCATAGCTCAAAATTAGCCGCGAAATCGAATGTTCTGACTGAAAAAAATATCGCTTTCAATCATTACTTTGATCTTAAACGACACTTTAAAGAACATGTGAATAGAGAAATAGTTGTTATTGATAAGCATAAAAGTATTGAGATTGTTGACATTGAAAAACTCTTTGAAACTATATTTCCAAATAATTCATGGGAGCGCACCGACTTAACAAGCTCAATAGATAATGTCGTCGAAAAATTCGGTGAGTGGATTGAGTCTATAAAACCAAGCATAACTAACATACAAATTAGCGGTGACAATACAACAACACAATACAATGAATTGGCTAGAGAGCTAGGGCTGCCAACGTTAAACGGATCCTTTGGAATGACACCGTTGCAATTTAATTATCAATTTGTAGCTATTGCATGGGGAGACAACGAAAGCCCCCTTATACACGGCATTGAATTACTTTATGACATTACAATGATTTCTGGGCAGTTTGCAAAACTCCCCTCGGTGGAGCTAAGAACACGATTAACGGACAGAAAGAACAATATCGTTGAGCAAATGTTTGTGAAAGAGAATGACGCTATAAATACACTTGAAAGCATGTTTTCGGTTCTAGTAAAAGATTATGCGGATTCTTTGACGGAGCATGCGTAGCTAACAAGCGTATGTTGCCGGACTGGTTTTTCGTTGCGCTCCAAACCAGCCGAAAATACAGGGAAAATAAACAGCACCGGCACTCTTAAAGTTAACTTACCTCCGGCA
>JAWSUZ010000032.1:0-20653 GCA_033852165.1 Agarilytica sp.
TTGGATTTGGTGGGTTAAATTGACTGACGAGTGCTGGTAGTTGCTGCTTGATGCTAGCTCAATATAAAATGAGATGAAAATGTTCTAAAAAGTCGATAGGTTAAAAAAATAAACCGGACAGGCATCGTTAAGAAATATAACCGAGAGGCTCCACCAAAACCATGGTGCGGCATCTCGGATTTTTATGTCTTTGGGTTTCTAGTTGTTTGGTACGCAAATCTTTGTAAAGGTCGAATACTGATAAGTATCGGACATAGTTGTTCCTTAGCTGTAAGAACCCTGACAGTCATCACTAAAAGTTCCGATAGCAGCAAGCGTTGGGTCGGGCGCATATCGTTAAAATAGTTATCTGTTCAAAAACTCGTCATTTGTACTGGGCTGTGCTAGATTGTACGTTATTACGTACAAATCAGGTGTGTTTCATGCAAAGAATCAATCCAAGCGAAGATATTCGTGCTCTGTCCGATTTTAGGGCTGGAGTTAGCTCTTACGTGGAGCAAGTAACTGAAACTAAAAGACCTTTAATTATTACGCAGCATGGCAAAGCGGTTGCAGTTCTGGCTGATGTTGGAGAGTTTGAAGCTATGCAGGCTCGCCTCGAGATGCTTGAAGAGATCTACAAGGCTGAATCTCAGATCAGCGAAGGTCGTGGTATTTCGCATGAAGATGCAAAATCTATTGTTTTAAAGGGCGTTAAGCGTTGATGAGGATAACTTGGTCGCCTTTAGCGGTGGAGCAGGCTCGGGATATAGCCACTTATATAGCGCTAGATAAGCCACATGCTGCAGAGCATTGGATAGAAACGATTTTTGATTCTGTGGAGCGCTTGGTAAAATTTCCAGAAAGTGGGCGCATGGTTCCTGAAATCAAAAGAAATGAAATACGTGAGATTGTTCAAGGCAGCTATCGGGTCATTTATAAGATTCAAGAAACACGAATATTGGTGTTACTTGTTAAAGGGTATCGGCAAAAGCTAGCTGAAAACGAAATTCCAAAGCTAACGAGACAGGCACTCTAAGCAGACCACCTATTCATAGTAATTCATGTGCTTTATTCTACCTATACACTTAGAATTCTTAGAATTGATTCGTCCGTTGGAAGATGCTGGAAAATTACGAAAGCGCTCCCAGGAAATATTAGAAAGCGAGATTTAACCATTCACCGTCATGGAAAGAGACGGTATGATAGTGGCCTGTGCCGCATGGATTCCTTTTTTGGATGATAAACTAGCAGAAGTCGCCTGAGTGGCGGTTCACCCGGATTATTCGTTTAGACAACACACACGGCACATTGGTTTATGGAAAGAGGCTTCGAGTTGCAAGCTCTCTCTCAGCTGCCGGTTCAAAAGCAAGATCTATATAACTACCCAAGAAATTCAAACGTATTGATTAAACAACGTATGTAATTTTTTTATAAACCCCATTGAGGATGATTGGAAAAACTAATGCCCGATAAACGCAAGTATTCAAGTATTGTAGTGGATGGCGTAAAACAAGCTCCGAGTAGAGCAATGTTACGTGCCGTTGGATTCAATGACGATGATTTTTCTAAACCCCAAGTGGGAATTGCCTCCACCTGGAGCATGGTCACTCCTTGCAATATGCATATCAACAAACTTGCGGATGAAGTGGAAGTGGGCACCAATAAAGCTGGTGGCAAAGGCGTCATCTTCAATACCATTACCATTTCCGACGGTATTGCCAACGGCACTGAAGGCATGAAGTATTCGTTGGTCTCCCGCGAAGTGATTGCTGATTCCATTGAAACGGTTGTTGGCTGCGAAGGGTTTGACGGCGTGATTGCCATTGGCGGTTGCGATAAAAATATGCCGGGATGCATCATGGCATTATCCCGGTTAAATCGACCATCCATTTTTGTTTACGGTGGCACCATTCTGCCAGGTGAAGGCCATACAGATATCATATCTGTGTTTGAAGCTGTGGGCGCCCATGCTAAAGGTGATTTATCGCTGATTGAAGTAAAACAAATAGAGGATACGGCTATTCCTGGTCCCGGCTCCTGTGGTGGTATGTATACAGCAAATACCATGGCCTCGGCCATCGAAGCATTGGGTATGAGTCTACCGGGAAGTTCTGCGCAAAATGCCGTTTCTCAACATAAAGTTGAAGACTGTCAGCGCGCGGGTGCGGCGGTAATGCAGTTATTAGAAAAAGATATCAAACCTTCCGATATCATGACCAAAGAAGCGTTTGAAAATGCTATCACAATCGTTATTGCATTGGGTGGTTCAACCAACGCGGTATTGCACCTACTGGCGATGGCTTCATCCGCTGACGTTGAATTAAGTTTGGAAGATTTCACTCGTATCGGTAAAGAGGTTCCACTTTTAGCCGATCTCAGACCAAGTGGTCGCTTTATGATGTCCGAGTTGGTGGCCATTGGAGGCACTCAACCGTTAATGAAAATTTTATTAGATGCCGGTCTGCTGCATGGTAACTGCCTAACGGTAACCGGTAAAACTTTAGCAGAGAATCTTGCAGATGTTGAACCTTACCCGACAGATCAAGAAATAATTAGACCTTTAAGCAATCCAATTAAAGCCAGCAGTCATTTAGTCATTTTGCACGGTAATTTAGCGCCCACTGGCGCAGTGGCAAAATTAACGGGTAAAGAGGGCACGACTTTCAGCGGTAAAGCGAGAGTGTTTCAGTCTGAAGAAGAAGCTCTACAAAGCATCTTAGACGGTACAGTAGTCAAAGGAGATGTATTGGTTATTCGCTATGAAGGTCCTAAAGGTGGTCCTGGCATGAGGGAAATGTTAAGTCCCACCTCTGCGGTAGTGGGTAAGGGGCTTGGACAAGATGTAGCACTGATCACAGATGGCCGTTTTTCTGGTGGAAGCCACGGTTTTGTAGTAGGCCACATTACTCCCGAAGCCCAAGAAGGCGGGCCTATTGCCGTGATAGAAGACGGCGACCAAATCACTATCGATGCAGATACCAGTGAAATCAATGTTCTTATTTCTGACGAGGAACTTAAAACTCGTCTGCAAAATTGGACCGCTCCTCCATTAAAATACCAAAGAGGAGTACTTGCTAAATATGCGAAATGTGTGAGTTCTGCTTCAGAGGGCGCAATAACCGATAAGTAAGTGGCGACATCTTTTTCGAAAAATAAACAGAAAAATAAACAGAAAAATAGAAAAATAAACAAGACAGTCATCGTAAGGAAAATATTGGGTATTAAAGCCCGGCCTTGGCTGCCATATTAAAGAAGGCTCTCCTAGCGGAGGGCCTTCTTTTGTTTCCTCTGTCGGATCAGGGGTCGACAAAAAGTTAAACTTTCAATCGCGGCTCTTTTAGTTATACCTTTGTATAACTTTTTGAGAGTGTTATACTTGTGTATAACATGTTTTGAGAGGGTTATTATGAGAACTGTTACAGTTAGAAAGTCAGGCGGAGCCTTTATTGTGGCTATCCCGGCCTTTGCAATCAAGCAACAACAGATTGAGCCGGGGGCTGAACTTACGTTTGATCTTGACGGGGATAAGATGGTGTTCACACCCGTTAAAGATGAACTTACGCTGGAAGAGGTGCTTGCAGGAAGCCCGAAAGCGCGCCTCAAAATGACGGCTGAGGATAGAGGTTGGGAGGGTTCAAGAGCAATGGGGGATGAGTTTTAATGGCTGTTTATTATCCTGATAAGGGCGACATAATTATGCTTGATTTTGACCCTAGTGCGGGTGAGGAAATTATGAAGACGCGACCAGCATTTGTGATCTCCCGAAAGGCGTTTAACAAGCATACTGGCTTTGCGATAGTCGCCCCAATCACTAGTACGGTTCGTGGTGTAAAGCTCGAAGTCGTGCTTCCTGAGGGACTTAAAACGAGCGGCTCAATATTGGTTCATCAGTTACGATCGCTGGACTTTAAAGCTCGAAGAGCTAAGCGGATCGAGAAAACGCAAGATCTTATTATTGATGAAGTGGATGCGCTGGTTCAAGTGATCACAAAATAAATGGGAAAAGCAGTGCGCCGAGATAAATCGGTAGAAGAGCGGTGTTTTTCAAAGTAGTTGTCGTGTCAGCTAATTTTTGTGGTGCAAGCATCCTATTTGCAGATTTTTGAGTTAGCGCCTAATGCGCTGTGCTTATTGGGGGTTTAAAATCACTTAAGGGAATAAGCCGGGCATATATGGGCGATCTTCACATCTATGGCAAGCAGGCAGTATGGTTTTATACTAAAACAATATGCACGCGTTGGACGACGAACGAGGTGACAAAAATTAATATCTCGATTATGTTGCAGTAGGTGTCCCATTTTTATTCCGATCGAACCACTGATGCCTCACCGACGATTTTCCTGTTTCTAGCATGAGTATGTAGGGTATGAATATAGACAACATATTTTCCATTGAGCCATTCGGCTGGAGTTGTATCTTTGCTTCCTTTTTTTGTGGGGCTTTGATTGGCCTGGAAAGACAGTTGAGAGGGAAACCTGTCGGTATAAGAACGTCGTCCCTGATTGTCCTGGGCACCTACTTTTTTGTAACTGCAGCCTTGCTTGTCAATAATGATATGTCAGACCCTTCAAGAATCATCGGGCAGATTGTTACTGGTGTCGGCTTTCTCGGTGCGGGTGTCATGATGACAAAGGAAGATGTCGTTGTCGGGGTGACTTCTGCGGCGACGATTTGGTCATTAGCAGCTATTGGTGTATGTATCTCAGTTGTCGGCCCATTAGTTGCCATCAAGTTGTCGCTTATTGTTGTGGTTATTTTATACGGAGTAGACCTTCTGGAAGTATATTCTTCGGCTCTCACAAGAGGTGTGCATTCGACGTATAGTAAATGGCGAAAAAAGTCCAACAGCCAGGATTAATTCAGAGCACGTTACCAGCGTTCTACTGGCCTGCTAATTCTCTCCTACAACATTTTTTTCAGCACAGAATTACTCTTATCCTCTGTGTGAGGGTTTAGGGTCTTTCTTTTCTAACGGTCCTTTTGGGCCTATCCAGGTATTCGATAGTATTCTATCGTCGTGCCGCATTCGCCAAGACAGCAACATTTGGGCATATTTTGTTACCACTGAAATATAGGCCGGGTCATCGGCACAATTAACCAATTCATCCGGATCTTTCTCAAGGTCAAATAACAGCGGAGGCAACGCCGTAAAGTGAACATATTTAAACTTCTTATCGCGTATCACATTTAACGTGCATTGATCAATTCTAAGGCCCAAGTGTTTTTGCACATTTCGATCTTCCGTATCACGAAAATCATACCCCCAATGGACTTCATTTTTGATGACGCTGGGTTTCTGCCCCTTGCAAAAAGAGAGCAGCGACCAGCCGTCACATTGCGAAGGCGCCTCCAGGCCTATCCAATCTAAAATAGTTGGGAACACATCAATCGATTCGGTAAAATCCTCAATCTTCTGTCCTGCTTTAGCATCGTTTTCTGGGTCGCGAATAATCAGCGGGATGTGAAAGGATTGATCAAAATAACCGGACTTACCAAACAGCCAATGATCGCCTAACTGCTCGCCATGGTCGGTGGTAAAAACAATCAGGGTCTTGTCATACAGATTATTTTCCTTGAGAAAATTGATTAGACGACCTATCTGGTGATCGACTTCAGAAATTAAGCCATAGTAGGTCGCTCGGATTTGATCCACCTCGGCACCATCCAGTGTGGCATTGGTTCTGGCATCGTGGCCATACCAGAGTTGCTGTGTCTGATTGTTAATATAACGCGATAGCCATGGATGTTGTTGGCCTTCGATCTCAGCAGTTTCGGCTTTCACCGCCGGAGGAATATCCTGGAGACTATACATGTCGTGATAAGGTTCGGGGGCGATGAACGGAGGGTGTGGGCGTAGATAGGACAAATGAATAAACCAGGGCTTATCCTGTTTGATGGAAAGATATTTGAGGACTTCATCGGTCAGAAATGCGGTGATACTGTCCTCGGCCTTATAGCGGGACGGAGCGAAAGATGGGCCTCGATTTTTGGCATCCGCAAAGTTTGCAACCGGTTGATGGACTTCCCAGGGGCCTAGCGGGGTTTCATAGCCTTTTCCCTTAAGATAGATAAGCCAGGGGAGCGCCTCCCTATTGAGTAAAACCGCTGCCGTCATCCCCGGTAAAACTCCTGCATCCCGCCTTAAATCGGGATCCCCGGGCGCGCGGGTTCTAGGGTCGGGACTCATATCGGTATAACCAAACAGCAGTGGATCGTAGCCGGCTTTTCGGGCTTCTAAAGCGATGTTTGTATGCCTGGCATCTAAAGGGGTTCCGTTTTGAACAATCCGGTGATTCTGTAAATACATGCCAGTATAAAGACTGGCTCTTGCGGGGCCACACGGTGCCGCTTGAGAGTAGTGATTCTTAAAGAGCACCCCATCTTCTGCAAGCCTGTCTAAATGTGGGGTTTTGATACAGGGGTGATTCATCAAGGACAAGCAATCGGCTCGCCATTGATCTGCGGTGATAAACAGTATATTTCTCATGTTTCGCCCCATACTGTGTTTACTACTTATTTTAGCTGATTAAGACGAATAGTTTGTACTTAAGCACCGAAAAAGCTACATCTACTCAATCTCGGTAAACATAACTAAGCTCTCCTGAAATTCCATCAGGGGAACAACATGACCCGACGTGGCCAGGGTTGCTTGCTCATATTATTCTGAGTATGAAGCCCGCAGGGCATTTTCACAGTACGACCAAGTCGATCCGAGTAACCGTTTAGTGGCGGACACGCTTGAGTAACGCTGGAATCAAAAGCTCGAAAAGGTCGATGCTGGGATTCAATCAGCGGCTCTTAGTGATAAAAAAGAGAATTGTTCGCTGCGTAATTAAAGAAGTTATTGTCGATATAGATGAAGCGAAAGAGCTACTGAATCTAGTTATCCATTGGCAAGGTGGCACCCATACCGCTATTAACGTGCCTCGTCCTATGTCTGTGAATAAAGCGCACAAAACGTCAGAAGCGGATGAAGGGCTTGATCAAAAAAATGGTCGCCAGGTATAGCGACTCAGAAATTGCAAAAGCACTGAGTAAGCTAGGCCGAAAGACGGGAAAATGAAATCGTTGGACAAAGTCGAATGTGGGTGTGTTCGACGAAAGTTAGGGTTGAAGCCAGCGGCAATCCATTACGATGAAGGTATTATGAATCTGGCCGAGGCTAAACGGTATTGTCACGAAAGCGACTCAACACTCATGCGCTTAATTAATTCTAAAACTTTACCAGCAAAGCAAGTGGTGACATTTTCCCCGTTTGAAATAAAAAAGTCGGATTTAGAAGCTGATCCTGTGTCGACCATCATAAAAACATTAAAGAAAACTGGAAAACTAATTTTGGATGGGAGCACGCTGGAACAACAAGAAAATTTATTCTTTTAAAATCAATCGCTTAATAATTAGGGGTGTTTAGCCTATGCCATCATTATGGTAAACGCTACGACATCAACAGCAAAGTGTTTGGCTAGGAAGTGAATACGATCTTCAATCCATTTTCGTCTGTATTCGTAATTTGTATTGGTGTGGTGATCGAAGCTACATAAAAACGACCGCCGGACGCAACGTGATACGCAGTGGAAGTAGAGTGTTGCGTCTAGCGAGGCAAGGTGCTTTCGAGGCTTTGGCATATTTGTCGATACGTGATTGGTGTTGCTGCTAGTTATGTTAACTGTATTTAAATACGGTGGTGTGGCTCGGCGGGTTTTCACGTTGCGTGAATAAAAAATTATAATGACGCGATAACTTCTATTGTGGTGCTCAAAGAGAGGGGGGGGGGTAAATGTAGAACTTCAAGAGTTAAGGCGCTAGGCGATGCCTTTTATACTTGGATGAGTTGAGCGGCCGGAAAATTATTTCATCGTCACGCAAAAAGAGGGTGGATTTAATTCCGCGCTCTCATCTGGAAACTATTGTCAGACGAGTGTTTTCGTTTTAAATGGCGTAGTCGTAGGAAATAGAACACGAAACAAGAGTCAGGTGCCAAAATGTTTTAATTAACATCGTAATCGCTCAAAAACTAAAATCGTCGGTTGATTTAGCCGAGTGATTAAGGTTGAATTGCGGTGCTGCTTTACCTTTTGATTTTATCGTTGAGTATTGTGTAAAGCAGCAACTTCAATTGAATCAGTATTTAAACCGTAAGGAGGTAAGTCCCAAGTATTAACGTAACTTTTTAAAAAATCGCAACCCCTGAAGTGCTGACACACTTAGAGGCTGCTAACCCTATTAGACTAACAGAGAGTCCAAAAATGGCTGATTCCGATCATACGCTAGAGTCCAGCTCGGCCCAAGAAAATTCTCCCCTAGTTATTAATCTTATTGTTGATGAAATCTTCGTCGCTGCCCCGAAAGGTATTGGCTGCATTGCCTTGTCCGTTCTTTCACGTGAGTACGAACCCAGCATCCTTTTGCAGGGTGAGTGGGTGCGGGAAATGGGCTTTGAGAAAGGCCAACACGTCCAGGTTGTTGCGAAGACCAATTTATTGAAAGTAGAGCGGGTCAACGTGACTGCGAATGCGAGCGGTAAATTGAGCTTCGATAAGGACAGGTTTTCGTTGTTCAAAGACTTTACGGATGAATTAGACGCAATCAAGGCATGTTGCGACGACAGAAAACAAGGCGAGAGGGGAGATTGGAGTGGGGGTGCGCAAGGAAGCGAAACAGGAAGTGAAAAAGGAAACGAAAACAGATGCGCGCAGGGAAGCAAGAACGGAGGCGAGAATGGAGACCGGAACGGAAGCAAGAGCGACGACAAAAGCGAAGTGCTGGCCGAAGTTAATTGCGGAGATGCTCGTGATTAACCTAGGCAGGAGGCGGTCAGTGGCCGCATCTGTTGTGAAACCGAAGAAGCAAGCACGTGTTAAGAGGATTTTCACGAGTAAGGTTTATCGGGGCAGTTATCAATCAAAAAGCAACAGCTCAACCGTCAATGGACGAATCCAACTGCGCCCACCGGTGCCGTGGATTCAATTGCGAGGGTATTGGCTCAGCCAGATGGGGTTTCCGGTGGATGTAGAGTTAACTGTCGAAGCGACAAAGGACTGTATAACGCTGAGGCCTAAGCTGCCGCTTAAGAAGTAGATGTTGGTAGTGTGTTAAGGGTAGTACGACCGGGAGCGGGCAGCAATTATGCTGTGTTGTCCGTTTCCTTTTTTAGTGTCATAGGCCTCAGTAGGAGCTCGCTGATAAGCTAGCCATTGCTAAGCGAAGTTGCGCACCGCTAATGCTGTTAAGTCGGACAGTCATGTTAATGATCTATAGCTGGAGCGGTTTTTCAGTGAAAGCTACGCCTCAAAAAGTACCGAGCGATCTTCGTAAATGGTGCTGGTGGTGCATGCTAAGTGATAAGGAGAGGGGTAAAATAAAAAGGGATAAAATTCGAATCAAAAAAGATTCTCCATTTGTCCCCTTCGGATCTATGAAAGTACCAGTATTTTAGTTACTCGAAAAAATTATCGATGTCTTCCCAGCTTGCTATTTGCGTTTCATCTGTTACTCCGTCGCTGTCCGTATCTATATCGAGCTGGACGATACCGTCATCGAGAACGTTTAGTGTCACGCTAGCACCTTGTTCATCGCTAATGATGAAAGTGCCTGAAATAGGGTTGTTGCTATGGGGAGAGAGATTTAACGATGAGACTGTTTCAAAAGTGATGTTGCCGCCGATTTCGTCACTTGAAAGAGTGCCAGAGGCGACTAATGATAAGGTGTTCGATTCAAAACTAAATGATTGTACGTATACGTAATCACGAATCAGTTGTTCGTTTCCATTTACCGTTATCAATAGCTCTGAAGCTCTTAGACCGGTGTTGTGTGTGGTGTCGGTAAGGGTAACTCCTGTAGATATTTCACCTACGATACCCACGATTTTGTTTGGCTCCTGATATTCGACATCAAATTCCATTAGGTACGAAAGGTTATACGCGCCTTGAAATGAGGCGTTTCCGTTAAATGCTGTGATCGTATATATGATGGTGCCGTTCGTTACGATATTTTCTTTGCTGGAGCACTGATCAAATATAAGATTAATTTGGTCTCCTGCTGACAAAGATTCCAGATCAGAAATGCTTCCTGTGTAGCTTAATGTTCCAGAAATGCCACAATCGATCGGTTCATTAGGGAAGCTTGTTTTTTCCGCGTTGCTTGCATTTGAATTGAGCAGCGTTTTAAGTAGCGACGAATGGTCTATCTCTGATTCGCTAGCCGATGATAGAGATGTTAATAGGCCCGCTAATTCGGTACTGATCGGGACTTCGCTCTTGAGTACGCTAGTTGTTACGGAAGCTATTAGCTCGAGTGCATTTTCGGACGTTATAGATAGCGGTTGTGGTGTCGGTACAGGTGTCTGAGTCGGTACGGGCGTCTGCGTTGGCACCGGTATTTGAGTTGGTGCGGGCGTCTGCGTTGGCACCGGTATTTGAGTGGGTGCGGGCGTCTGCGTTGGTACCGGTATTTGAGTTGGTGCGGGCGTCTGCGTTGGCACCGGTATTTGTGTGGGTGTGGGCGTCTGCGTTGGCTCGGGTATTTGAGTTGGTGCGGGCGTCTGCGTTGGCTCGGGTATTTGAGTTGGTGTGGGCGTCTGTGTTGGCAAAGGTATTTGTGTGGGTGCGGGCGTCAGTGTTGGTGCAGGTATTTGTGTCTGCGTTGGCACAGGTGCTGTCGTAATTTCGGGTGCTACCGTTGGTGTCGGTTCGCTAATACTCGACTCTGTGTTCGTGCTGTTGCTACTGCTACCGGATGAGCCGCCGCAGGCGCTAAGTAAAATGGATAAAAGAAGTGTAATAAAAGTGTAGATATTCAATGCTATGTCCCCCAAGACCAAAAATAATACTCGAATTTTTTGATTTATCTCCTCCTGGAGCTGGCGCATAGTATTGGGTTCTATGTGTCCGTTCTCAGGCCTGTGTCACGTTTTGCTGCATTGCGGCGTGAGTATCGTCTTGTTGTGACGTGTGTTGGGTGGTAGGTAACGAATTAAAGGGGCAGGTACGAACTAACGCAAACCGTAGTCTGTCTTGCGGTGCAGCAGCTTGAGCTTTTGGTGGTGATCTTTGGATATTTCGATAGGTATCGCATGGGGAGGTTTATTGTTGCACTTTAATGTCACTCTAGCTTTTTGATCAGCCATCTTTTGACTTTAAGAAGACGGTAACGAAGACATATATCCGGCGTCAGCAAGGATGTTGTGAATCAACCGATCCGTTCGATTGCGCCACGATCTTCGAAAATAAAAAAGGCCTGACATTTCTGCCAAGCCTTTTAAATATGGTGCCCAGACGCGGAATCGAACCACGGACACGGGGATTTTCAATCCCCTGCTCTACCGACTGAGCTATCTGGGCTTAGTCGTCGTTTTCACGAGGCGCGTATTAAAACCGTTCGGGGGTTTTGAGTCAAGCCAGAATTTCAATCTCTGTAAAATTACAGAAATTATTTATCGTCTTCTGGAACATAACCTTCTGCTTCGTCGTATTTTTCACCAGACAAAAACTTTTCCATTTGATCAACTAAGTATTTACGTGACTCGGGTTCGATCATGTTGAGGTGTTTTTCATTGATCAGGCGGGTTTGGTGCTTTAGCCATTGAAGCCAAGCTTCCTGAGATATGTTTTCGAAAAACTCTTGGCCCTTTGGGCCGGGTAGGGGGGGTACATCCAGGCCGGTCATTTCTTTGCCGAATTTACGACACATTACGGTGCGCGTCATGAGGGCTCCAATAGTTTTTTGTTGTTTTGTTGGACTTGTTCTATCAATCGCTTAACTGGCGCGGCTAGGCCGAGCTTCAGGGCGTCTTCAAGTGTAACCCATTGTTGGGCTGTGTTCTCTTGAACTGAGTGATTTACTGATACTTCCACGTTAACCATGAGGGGGGTTATGTTGAGTTTGAAATGGCTGAATACGTGATTCACTTCTGACCATGAATTTTGCGCCGTGACGAGGCCTATACTTGTCGATTTTGTTATTGCCTGGTCGACATCTTCAAATTCATAAAAGCTCCATAGGCCACCCCAAATTCCTTGAGGGGGTCTTTGTGTTAGTAATATTTTTCCCGTGCTGTCCTGAATGATGAGCATGACGGTACTTTTTATGGGGCTTTTCTTACTGGGTTTTCTCTCTGGGTATTGTGCGACCGTATTCTCTATATAGGCTTTGCATTCGTAGGATACGGGGCATAGTTCGCAAGCCGGGCGGCTGCGTTTACAAAGTGTGGCGCCCAGGTCCATGATGGCTTGTGTGTAGTCTGCGCATCGCGTCGAAGGCATGTGCTGTTCAGCGTATTCCCATAGCTTTTTTTGCACTTTCGGTGCGCCGGTCCATCCTTTCTCTGTGTGAAGGCGAGCGAGTACTCGCTTCACGTTGCCGTCCAGTATTGCGGTGGGTTTGCCAAAGGCGATACTGGTGATGGCGTGAGCTGTCGATTTGCCAATTCCGGGTAGATCGATCAATTGGTCTGGCTCGCAGGGGAATACCCCGTTGTATTGTTCTACAATCTGTTGAGCGCATTTGTGTAAATTTCGAGCTCTGGCGTAATAGCCCAGCCCTGTCCACAGATGCAGTACTTCGTCTAAGTCTGCTTCGGCAAGGGCAAAAACACTCGGGAAAGAATCCATAAATCGTGTGAAGTATGGAATAACGGTGTCGACTTGGGTCTGCTGGAGCATGACTTCCGATAGCCAGACCCGATAGGGCTCTATTGGGTGTTGCCAGGGTAGGTGCTTGCGACCGTGTTCGTCGAACCAGGCGAGCAGGGCGTCGGAAAATAGAAACGTGCTGAGCTTTGGTTTTGTCTTTGGCTTGGACTTTTGTTTGGTCTTTGGGCCGGGCTTAGAGCTGGAGTGCGACATGATATTTCGAGGCTAAGATTTTGCTGGCAGACTAGGTGAAGCGCCGATGTTTGTAAATGCTTATCATAGTTGGCTAATTTTTGAATGTATCCTGGCTGCCAAATGCAATAGAATGCGCAGCAAAATTTTTATTGGGTTGCTTATGCTGCAAGAAACAATACTCAAAAACCTTCATTCCGAGCTCGGCGGTAAATTGGTCGATTTCGGTGGCTGGCTGATGCCCCTGCATTATGGCTCTCAAATCGAAGAGCATCATGCTGTGCGGAAAGATGCGGGTATGTTTGACGTATCTCATATGACTGTTATTGATGTGGTTGGCGCAGAGGCCAAATCGTATTTGCAGTATGTGCTGGCCAATGACGTTGATCGCTTAAAGATAGTCGGTAAAGCGCTTTATAGTGGCATGCTGAATGATGATGGCGGTGTGATCGACGATCTGATCGTGTATCTGATGGATGACGGTTACCGCTTGGTTGTTAATTGTGCAACCCATGATAAAGACCTGGCTTGGTTAGAGTTGCAGGCAAAAGATTTTGACGTCGATTTAAACGAGCGTGCCGATTTTGCCATGATCGCGGTTCAGGGGCCGAACGCGCGAGCAAAAGTGGATTCTCTTCTGAATATGCCAGAACTCGAAACGTTAAAACCTTTTCAGGGCTTGGATACAACGTCTTTAGGTAAGTCCGAATGGTTTGTCGCGCGCACTGGCTATACCGGTGAAGATGGCTACGAAGTGATTATGCCGCAAGCTGATGCGGAACAGTTTTGGCGCGATTTACTTGAAGCGGGTGTAGCCTCATGCGGTCTAGCCGCGAGAGATACTTTGCGTTTAGAAGCCGGAATGAATTTGTATGGCCATGAGATGGATGATGAAATCTCTCCTTTAGTCGCGAATATGGCTTGGACTGTGGCTTGGGAGCCGGGTGATCGTAACTTTATTGGCCGGTCTGTGTTGCAGGCGGAAAAAGAAAGTGGCGTAGCTCAAAAACTAGTGGGTCTCGTCCTTCAGGCGAAGGGCGTTATGCGTGCTGGCCAAGAGGTTATTATCGCCGGTGAAGATGCGAAGGGTGTGGTGACAAGCGGAACGTTTTCGCCAACCCTAGGGCATTCTATTGCGCTTGCGAGAGTGCCGGTTTCTGTCGGTGCCCAATGTGAAGTCCAGATTAGAAATAAGCGTCTAACGGTTGATGTTGTAGCACCAAATTTTGTTCGACATGGTAAAAAAGTTTTTTAATGGGCTTGGCCTTATTAATGACTTTACGTGTCGATAAACCTATTTAAAACTTTTTGAATTTTATATCCTGGGGATAAAGCGATGAGTGAAACGCGATCAGAACTGAAATATTTGCCTAGCCATGAGTGGGCTCAGTTAGATGATGATGGGTTTGTTACTGTGGGTATTACCGATCATGCTCAAGAGGCGCTCGGTGATGTTGTGTTTGTTGAGGTTCCTGAGGTTGGTTCAACTGTAACTGCAGGGGAGGAGGCTGGTGTTGTTGAGTCGGTGAAGGCTGCCTCTGATATCTTTTCTCCTGTCTCTGGGGAAGTGGTTGCGATTAACGAATTATTAGAAGACGCTCCAGAAACGGTTAACGGTTCTCCTTACGACGATGGTTGGTTTTTTAAGGTTAAGCCAAGTGACGTGAAAGAATTAGATAGCGCCATGGATGTAGATGGATACTTGGCCAGTATCGAAGCTGACGAGTAATTGATTATAGGCTGCCGGTATTTTATACCGGCGCCATTTCGTTTTATTTCTTTTATACGTATTAAATAGAAACCAGAGGAATTCATTACCTATAGTCCTATTAATTACCTAATTAATAGTGGCTTGCTAGTACTTGGGCTTTAACGTGCTTAGGTTTTGTGTTCTTCTTTACTCCTGCCTTTTTGGTCACTCCTTTCTGCCAATATTCAGAATCTTTATTCTTTGCGAACGATTGCGTCGCTGCTATTTTTAACTGCACTGAAGACTTCACGCCAGTACTCTTTTTTAGATTGTTTAGATTGTTTAGATTGTTTAGCTTTTTTAGTTCCAGATTTTTCCGGCTGAGTGAGTTGGATGGCCTTATTTAGCGATTCTGTAATATCGGATTCGGTTGTTGATTCTAGTATGGCGGCGCCCTGTTGAATCGATCTCAGTGCGAGGTGAATAAATTTTTGTTGCTCGCTAAATTGGGCGTTGTATATGCCTGGAGGCATGCGGGTGTTTTCTATTTCTGCGCTGTTGAGTTCGCCGATTTCAATCATTAATTCAGTTAGGATGCTTTTCGTTGCTCGCTGAATAATGTTGAGACGTTTTAACTCTTCAATTTTTTTCCATAAGCGTTGTGCGGAGGTTTTTTTGTCTCCATTCCAGCTTTCTGCGAGTTGGCGGATGTTTTTTTGTAGTATTTTTGTTTGTTGGGTTAGGAGCTTTCGTCTCCGGTTATTCGGTATTTCTTCTATTTGTTCGAAGCCTCGTTCTTTAAGCGTGCTGTTGATGCTTGTGACCTTTGTGAAGTCGTTGATGTCGCGCGCTTCGCCAGCATTAAAAAGCAAAAATTCGATTGCGTACAAGCCTAAGACAATGTCTCCTAAGTCAGTAAGTCCGTGAAGGTTTATTAGGCTTTCTTCTGATATTGGAAAACTGATGTCATGGATTAGGCCGGAATATTTGTATGGGCCGTAAGTGTCCAGAAAGCCAGGATGTATCGGGAAGCCTGATATCTGATAGTCCAGGCGGTTGATGCGGGCAAATATTGATGGTTCAACGAGGCCAATATGGCGGAAAAAGTTAAAGCCTCGGTATTCTATTGTGGCTCGCATCCATAAGGCTTGGGCTTGGTTGAGGTTGTCTTGGGTGGGGGAGCGTAAAAAAGCCTCAATTCCCTGGGTTAGGGTTTTGGAGCTTTCTAGGGCTGCATTGAGTGCTTCGCGCCCTGAAATAAACATTTGTTCGGCTTGTTTGATTTTGGCGCCAGGAGAGATTGTGTCTTTCGCACCTTGCGCTTCAGTCGTATTGGCGTTTGCTACTTCTTTGCTGTTTTCACTGGTTTTATTGTCGCATGCAGCTAAAGTGAAGAGTATTGAAAAAAAACACAGTAGCTGGGTGCAGCTGCCAATATTGGTGGGGCGTTTAGGCATCTTCTTCTCTCAGGCTTAGTATTGGCCAGGCGTGAGCTTCCGCATGAGCTCTTAGTCGGTCGTCTGGGTCAACGGCGTGAGGGTAGGATACTTGTTCCAGCAGGGGAAGATCGTTAATTGAGTCACTATAAAAGAAACTTTCGTCCATACTTGTATTGTTGTGTTCGAGCCACTGGTTTAGTTGGATGACTTTGCCGTGCTGAAAGCAGGGCTCGCCGACAATCTTGCCGGTGAAGTGATCGTCGATTATTTCGGGTTCTGTGGCAAGAAGGTGCGGTATGCCCAGTCTGTCGGCAATAGGTTTTGTAATAAAGCGGTTGGTTGCGGTGATAATCATTAGTGTGTGATTTTTTGCGCGGTGTTGAGCGATCAGCTGCTCGGCTTTTGGTAGCCATAGCAGCTCAATTTTTTTCAGCATAAACTCCTGGTGAAGAGACTGTCTTTCTAATGACGACATTTTTTTTAACGGCGTTAAGGCAAACGCAACATAGGCTTGCATGTCGAGCTGGCCTGCTTTGTAGTCTTCGTAAAACTGGTCGTTTTGCTGTTGGTATGAAATCGCATCGACTATGCCTTTTTCGCACAAAAACTCGCCCCAGCTATGATCGCTGTCACCGCCGATTAAGGTGTTATCTAGGTCAAAAATCGCTAAACTCAATATGGTGCCATCTGAACTTTATGCTGCATGTCAGCATAAAATTCTTCCTAAGTAGTTGATTTATAAGTGTTATATTGCGTGAGAGGCCGTAAATTCAGTTCGTTGCTGGATATTACTAATCTGTGAAACAATAGTCGCAGTATTATAACAAACAAATATAGAGGTGCTGTTTGATCGATCAAGACGGTTTTCGTCCCAATGTAGGCATTATTCTGGCGAACGACCAGGGCCGTCTTCTATGGGCGCGCCGGCTTGGAGGGCAAGACGCATGGCAATTTCCTCAGGGCGGGATACAGCATAACGAAGATCCGGAAGCGGCGTTGTTTCGCGAGCTGGAGGAGGAAGTCGGTTTAGGGTCTCAGCACGTTGATGTGCTGGCGGTAACTAAGGGTTGGTTGCGTTATCGCTTGCCCAAAAAGTTAGTCCGTTCAAATAAAGCTCCCGTTTGTATTGGTCAGAAGCAGAAGTGGTTTTTGCTTAAATTGACCGATGAAGAGTCCTGTATCAATATTGATTGGGGGGGGTCCCCTGAGTTTGATCGCTGGGACTGGGTTTCGTATTGGTATCCGCTTTCAGGTGTTGTGTCCTTTAAAAGAGAGGTTTATCGAAAGGCTTTAAAGGAGCTGGCTCCTACGTATAACAGCTGTTTCAAAGAGAGCTCGCTCACAAATGGGGAATATGCATGCTGAATTCCCTGAGGCAAATTGTCCAGGAAGTAATCGCAGCCTCTGAGTTAGACGAGGTTTTGGAGATTATCGTCAAACGCGTCAAGGTGGCGATGAATGCGGATGTATGTTCCGTCTATTTAAGGGATTCTGACACTGGTTATATGTTGATGGCTACGGATGGTCTTAAGGCGGATTCTGTTGGGCGTGTGTTATTGCCCCGCGAAAAAGGTTTGGTGGGTTACGTTGCCTTAAGGGAAGAGCCAATTAATACGGATAATGCCGAATCTCATCCCAGGTTTGAATACTTTCCTGAAACGGGAGAGGAAAAGTTTCGTGCATTTCTTGGTGCCCCCATTATTCACCAGCGTAAGGTATTGGGTGTTTTGGTGGTTCAGCAGGCCGAAAACCGCCGCTTTGATGAGGGCGATGAAGCTTTTCTTGTCACAATATCTGCACAATTGGCGAGTGTCATTGCGCATGCTGAAGCAACGGGCGCTCTTCTCAATATCGGACCTAAGAACGATACGCGTTTCTCGGGTATCCCTGGGTCTTCGGGTGTTGCGATTGGCCAGTGCGTGGTTTCTTCTCCGCTTTCGGACCTTAAGTCCGTTCCCTTTCAAAAGTGTGAAAACATTGAAGCTGAAGCGACGTTCTTTAAGCGATGTTTGGGCGCTGTTCGCAATGATGTTAAGAACTTGGGGATTGAGCTAGAAAGCCGGTTAAATAAAGAAGAGAGAATTTTGTTCGACGCTTATTTGGCTATGCTGGATGATGAGTCTCTCGGGGGTGAAGTGCTCGATAAAATTCGTGAGGGTTGTTCGGCTCAGTTTTCTTGGAGCCAGGTCATTCTTGAGCACGTTTCGACTTTTAGCCGCATGAGCGACCCCTATTTACGAGAGCGTGCGTCAGATGTGCGCGATTTAGGAAGTCGTGTTTTGGCTTACCTTCAAAAATTATCTACACACAAGAAAGTATATCCAGATGCAACGATATTAGTGGGTGAAGAGCTCACGGCATCAGTATTGGCTGAGGTGCCCCAAGAAAAGTTGGTCGGTCTTATTTCTTTGAGGGGCTCGACTAACTCCCATATTGCCATTTTAGCTCGCTCGATGGGAATTCCGACAATCATGGGAGCGATGGATATTCCGTTCACGCGCCTCGAAGGTCATGAGCTTATTGTCGACGGTTATCGAGGGACGATTTTTGTCGATCCAAGTGATGCTCTACGCGATCAATATCAGAGGATTGTGGAAGAAGATAAGGAGTTGGTTGCTGGTCTTGAATCGTTAAAGGATTTGCCGTGTGAAACAACGGATAATCACCGTGTAGCGTTATGGGTTAATACGGGTTTAAATATTGATGCGGTGCGGTCTATTGAGCGTGGGGCTGAAGGTGTTGGCCTTTATCGAACTGAAGTCCCGTTTATGCTGCGCGATCGCTTTCCGAGTGAGGAAGAGCAGCGAGTGGTTTATCGCGATCAGTTGGAAGCTTTTGCGCCGCATACTGTGACCATGAGGACGCTTGATATTGGTGGTGATAAATCCTTACCTTATTTTCCTATTGAAGAAGATAACCCGTTTTTGGGGTGGCGTGGAATCCGAGTAACCCTTGACCACCCAGAAATTTTTCTGACTCAAGTGCGGGCAATGTTGAAGGCGAGCGAGGGTTTGGATAATCTCCAAATAATGCTGCCTATGGTTTCGAATGTTGCTGAACTGGAAATTGCGCAGATGCTGTTGTACCGGGCATACGATGAGCTTTTGGAGGAGGGGTATAAGGTTCAATTGCCGCCTATCGGTGTCATGGTGGAAGTGCCTGCTGCGGTCTATCAGGCGAAAGAGTTTGCTGCTCGCGTGGATTTTTTATCGGTGGGTAGTAACGATTTAACGCAGTATTTATTGGCGGTTGATCGTAATAATGCACGTGTTGCTGATCTGTATCATTCTCTTCACCCTGCGGTATTGAGGGCTTTAAAGTCGGTTGTTGATGATGGGCACAGTGAAGGCATCTCGGTGAGTATTTGTGGTGAGCTTGCTGGTGAACCTGCTGCCGCGATGCTGCTGGTGGCGATGGGCTTTGATATTCTTTCTATGAGTGCGTCAAATCTATTAAAGGTGAAATCGGTTGTTCGTGCGATTAGCCTAGAACAGTCGCAGCGTTTGTTGGCGGAGGTCATGTTGTTGCCCGATGCTGATTCAATCAACCGCTGTCTTGAAGCTAGTTTTAGGGAATATGGCTTGACGCGATTGATTCGGCCTGACTCTGATGAGGATTAACTAGGGCCCATCCATAAATTTTACCGCAGTAGACATCTGCTTGTGGGTGAGCACTAACTAGTACGTTCTTCTGTCGTTGTGGCCTTTGTTTTACCTCTTGAACTAGTCCTTCTCTACCCTTCGTTTCTATCTGGTATGATGCCGTTCGCAAATGACAGCTAATATTGCTTGTCTTTTTATAATTGATAATCGTCCGATGGTCATCAGGACTGATGGCCTGCCAAGGTAAAAACTGGAGAATTAAATGCTCACGTACCCACAAATTGACCCTGTCGCTATCGGCCTGGATGCTTTCGAGCTGTTTGGTACTACCATAGGTCCAATCAATGTGCATTGGTATGGTTTGATGTACTTGTTTGCTTTTACCGCGGCGTGGTTGTTGGGGTCTTATCGTGCAAGACGTGAATATTCGCCGATTAGTAAGTCTCAGGTGGAAGACTTGGTTTTCTATGGAGCGATGGGCGTTGTGATTGGTGCGCGTGTTGGCTATATCTTCTTCTATAATTTTGGTCAGTTTTTAGAAAGTCCGCTCATTCTCTTTAAAGTTTGGGAGGGGGGGATGTCTTTTCATGGCGGCTTGCTGGGCGTTATCGTTGCGATGATGATGTATGCGAAAAAGGTAAAGCGGCATTTTGTCGATGTTATGGATTTTGTCGCGCCGTTAGTGCCTCTGGGCTTGTGTTTTGGCCGTATGGGCAACTTTATTGGCGGTGAGTTGTGGGGGCGGCAAACAGACGTGTCTTGGGGGATGATCTTTCCGAAAGATCCTGACTTGCTGGTGCGTCATCCGTCTCAGCTCTATCAGTCCTTCTTTGAGGGATTAGTTCTGTTCTTAATTCTTTATTTCTTTTCGGCTAAGCGCAGACCTCGTTACACGGTGTGTAGCTTATTCTTGATCGGTTACGGATTTTTCCGTTTTGGCATCGAGTTTGTGCGGCAGCCAGATGCTCATATCGGTTATATGTTTGGTTGGATGACGCGAGGCCAGTTGTTGACGATTCCTATGATTGTTATCGGGGCGGTTATCTTCTATTTTGCTTATCGTTCTCCCAAATATGCGGAAGTAAAATCAGAAGGCTAGTAATTAAAAATAGGTAAACC
>JAWSUZ010000033.1:0-13524 GCA_033852165.1 Agarilytica sp.
GCAGTTGGTTTGGCGCTTACCATAAATTCATCGGTGGTTGACCCTAGACTATACTCCAGGGTTTATAGTCTTCGATACGAGTAAACTTATATCGACACTTATGTCAAAACTTACTATCAGGAAAGTCGCCGCTGCGTGAATAGTATCTATAGATACTATTCACTATCGAGCGCAAAGACTTGTTGGCGCCGGTGGCGCGCACTGAATCGGGTTCTGGAGGTGATTAATGACAGCTATGGTATGGAGGTTTTGCCTGTTACTCCCTCTTTTTTCTAATGCAGTAGAGGCTGTACCAGTGACATTCAATACGGCACTGCCTGTGAGTCAGGGCGAATTTATTCTTCGTGAACAACTGACGACAAGTAAATCTCATAAGGCGGGTATAAATCACACCGACAAGAGTATCGTTTCGACGCTGGTCTATGGCCTTACGCCTGAAGTGGCATTATTTGGAACAATTCCATTCATCGACAGGGCTATTGAAACCAACGACTTTAGTCGCAGTACTCAAGATATCGGAGATAGTAAATTATTTGGGCGCTACACGGTCTATCGGAATGACTTTAAAGGAGGGACATTTCGTATAGCGCCTTTCGCCGGAATAAAAATTCCAACAGGGAATGATAATGAACGAGATGACGTAGGTCTGTTACCGGTGAATATCCAAACGGGTACCGGATCGTGGGATATGTTTGGTGGGTTGGTAGCGACATATGGCAGTGTTGATTGGGAAGTGGATATGCAACTCAGCTATCAAAACAATACCAAAGCCAACCGCTTTGAGGCTGGTGACATCGCTCGTGCCGACGCGTCTCTGCAATATCGACTATTGCCAGGCAGACTGCGTGCGAACACCGATTACTTCATAAGTGGAGTGCTTGAAGTAAATCTTATTCATAAAAATAATAACAAAATTGACGATATCAATGATCCAAATAGCGGAGGTGCAACGTTGTTCATCTCTCCCGGCATTCAATATGCTTCTGAGCGATGGATTATTGAAGGGAGTATACAAATTCCGGTTATTCAGGATTTAAACGGCGAAGGATTTAAAAATGATTATATTGCTCGTGTGGGGTTGAGAGTAAACTATTAACGTATAGGAAATAAAGTAGAGGAAATGAAAATGAAACAACTATTTATCCTGGTAGCGTCCATGCTATTGAGTAGTAATATCCTAGCGGGTGAGGCCCAATATAACTTGAGGATCGATGGCATAACGTGTCCGTTTTGCGTCGCCACATCCGCTAAGGCGTTAAAGAAAATTGATGGTGTTAAAAGTGTTGGGTCGGATTTAGAGAAAGGCCTCATTAAAGTCTGCGCGAGTGAGACCGTTGTGTTTACCGATGAACAGTTAACTAAACTCTTCATAGAAAAAGGCTTCAGCTATCGCGGTAAGGAACGGCAGGAGAAATGTGACCCAGCTTGAGTATCACCCAATTGAAATCAACACTGACTTGCCCGCAATGCCATGCATCCAAGAAAGAAGAAATGCCGACGGATGCCTGTCAATATTTTTATGAATGCACATATTGTGATGAGTTACTGAGTCCCCGAAAAGGTGATTGCTGTGTGTTTTGTTCATACCGCGATGTACCTTGTCCACCCATACAAGAGCAGCGAGGTTGTTGTGGAGAGCATAATCAAAAAGCCTAGAAAATGGGGCGTATTATTACTTTTTGCATCGGTCCCAACACTTTTGTGTTGTGCCTTACCCATTTTATTTGTCAGCCTGGGAATGGGATCAGTAGTTGCTTCTCTTTATGGTGAACATCTACCCTTCTTGCGTTGGTTTGGCTTACATGAGACGGCAACGTTTAGCGTGACAGCATTGATACTGATATTAGCGGGATGGGTCTTATATCGTCCTGGCAGAGTATGCCCTATCGAGGCTGAATTAGCAGCAGCCTGCAATACTGCACAAAAATGGAATGTTCGTTTTTATTGGAGTGCAGTACTGATTTGGTTAATTGGGGCATTTTCTGCGTTTGTATTGCCGCTAGTATAGAACGTGCCAGACTGGCCAGAGTATTACCTGTGAGATGGCACAAATGCGTTTACAGAGCGGAAGCATCCCTCCAGAGACATTATTAGAACTTGGCCACGAAAGAAATAAGGGTCGGTCAAGGGGTCATATAGGGTCCCTTTCTGATATTGTTGGGATACTGTTAATGTTCATTTTTCCGCATATTTTATATTTCCCAGCCAATCATTACTTAACAAAGAAAGTATATGCTATCTGCGATAAAATTTCTTATTAATGGCTGCTTTATGAAAAGCTTGTATATACAAGTACTATTTCAACTTGCGAAACCTTAACGAACGAAAAAAAACAACAAAAGCCTCAAGCGGGCGCTGAAAAACGCGTCGTTTCGCTTGGCGTTATAGCGCGCTGTTAATATCCCGAAATGAGCATAATCATTTTCGTCATTAATACCTGTTTTAAACTTTTTTCTCCCGTCTAATCCAGAAATCATATTCCCCAAGCATTATTCTGCTTTCCTATTAGATGTTAGCCCACTGAGAAACTGTGGGTCCCGAAAGTCCGTTAATGCACACTCAATTTCTTCGGACGTATTCATAACAAAAGGACCGTATTGCACCAGCGGCTCGTTAATTGGCCGGCCGCTGAGCACCAAAAATTCTGCTCCCGAGGGTCCAGCCTTTAGTTGCAATGTGCTGCCGCTGGCATAAACGCCCAGTTGACGCGTCGCTATTAAATCGGTTGCGCCTTTATAGACATACACCATCGCAGTATTTTCTGAATTGAAAGTTAATTCAACGGTTTCGTTTGCAGTCAGTTGCACATCCAGAAATGCCGGCTGTGTTGAAATTCTTTGTAGCGGGCCTCGCTGGGTCTGCTGATCAATTGTCACCTTGCCAGCGATGACGCGAATTATCCCGCCGCCAGACAGTTGCTGCTCGGTGATATCGGCGTTGAGAATTTCCTGATAAGCCGCCGGCTGCATTTTTTCAGCGGCGGGTAAATTTAACCAGATTTGAAAACCATGCAATAACCCTTGCTCCTGCTCAGGCATTTCAGAGTGAAGCACGCCGGCACCCGCTGTCATCCACTGTACATCCCCAGCACCAATAACACCTTCATTGCCCATGTGGTCGCGGTGGCGCATGCGCCCAGCTTTCATGTATGTAATGGTTTCAAAACCTCGATGAGGGTGCTCGGGAAATCCACCGATATAGTCGGCGGCATCGTCAGAGTTGATCTCATCGATCATCAAGAAAGGGTTTAGTACTTGATGCAGGCGCTGACCCGCAAGGCGATGAATTTTAACGCCGTCACCGTCCTGAGTGGGTTGGGCTGTTATTACTTGAACTAGTTTGCTCATTGGTTTTCTCCTATTGCTTGTTTCCTATTGATTGCCGTGGTGCAGTGCGCTTACACGGCCTCAAATTTTTCTCGACCATGGGCGGCGCCAAAATTATGCGCTGGCCCAACGGGAACGACGCCAGTGGGATTGATCATCAGGTGGCTGGCGTAATAGTGCGTCTTAATATGTTCAAAGTTGACCGTTTGCGCCACGCCAGGTACTTGGTATAACTCGCGCACATAAGCGCTGATGGCAGGGTAATCGGCCAGTAACTGACGGTTGGTTTTAAAGTGGCCAAAGTACACGGCATCAAAGCGGATCAAGGTGGTAAACAAACGCCAATCAGCTTCCGTCAACTGATTGCCCGTCAGATAGCGCTGCTGCGTTAATAAGCCTTCGACCCAATCCAGCGAATCGAACAAGCTGTGAAAGGCTTTTTCATAGGCTTGCTGTGTGGTCGCAAAACCCGCTCGGTAGACGCCGTTGTTGATCGTGTCGTAAATGCGATCGTTCAAGGCATCGATGGTCTCGTGTAAAGCCTCGGGATAGTAATCCGTAGCGTTACCCGTTAAAGCATTAAATGCCGTATTGAACATGCGGATAATCTCTGAAGATTCATTGCTGACAATGGTCTGTGTTTGCTTATCCCACAATACCGGTACCGTGACTCGGCCCTCATAGCTGGCATCGGCTTTTAAATACAGCTGGTAAAGAAAGTCCAAGCCGTAAAGCGGGTCGTTCATTTCCCAGCCGTTTTCCAGCATGATCGGCTCGACCACGGTGACATCGAAATAATCTTGCAATTGCTTTAGCTGGCGAAAAATCAATGTGCGGTGTGCCCAGGGGCAAGCCAGTGACACATACAAATGATAGCGTCCTTGTTCTGCCTTAAAGCCGGGTTCGCCGTTAGGGCCCGCTTCGCCATTGGGTGTTAACCAATTTCTATAACGACTACCCTGGCGGCGAAATTCACCACCGCTATTGCTGGTGTCATACCACTGATCAACCCATTCACCTTTCTGTAATAATCCCATTACGCCGCTCCTGAAAACTCATTGATAGAAAATGCCGACATCAAAACGTCAGCTTGTTGTTTGCTTCGGGCAATCACTTGCTCACCGAGGGGGTCCACTAAATATGGCTCAATGATGCAAGTAGTTGTCTGGCTCAGCTGTGCACTGATATTGATGTGTAATACGCTCATGCTCTTGCTTCCATAGGGTTAATTTTGTGGCTAACGTTTATGGCCAGCTGAGTTTGCAGCCAACGATCCGCGCTCAGACTGCCAGCGCCTCTGAACACCAGAGCAACACTCACTGCCAGTAAGGCCAGACCAAATTCGTAACCGTTATTCGACATAAAGAGGCCGTTTTGCAGATGAACCGTGCCGATCGCAACGATCATGGTGATTGCTAGCACTGCCGCAGCTGGGCGCACCAGTAAGCCAGCAATCAGTAATAAACCACCGAAGAACTCTGCCCCACCGGCCATTGCCGCCATCAGCAACCCTGGCTCAAGCCCAATGGAGGCCATCCAGCCTGCAGTGCCTTCCAGGCCATAACCACCAAACCAGCCGAACAATTTTTGTGAGCCGTGTGCGGCAAAGATCACGCCAGCAGCTATGCGAAGAGGCAATGTATCCAGGCCAGTGGTTGTAGTGGTTATCTTGTTGATCAGTGATTTCATATCATTGCTCCAAATGTGTGTTGGTGGGTTCGTTTAAGTGATGGAACTAATGTAACTGTTTGCGATATTCGCAATAAGACCTATTTTCAGATTAGAATGTTCTAAAATTTAGATCTATTAGTTGGAGTCAAAATGGTGAGGAACCCAATAACAATAGAGGTTCTTGAGACGCTGGACGCTATCGATCGGCGTGGAAGCTTCGCAAAAGCTGCTGATGAGCTGAACAAAGCCACTTCAGCTGTTTCCTACGCCGTGCAAAAGCTGGAGGAACAGTTAGACATCTCTCTGTTTCAGCGACAGGGGCGCCGCTCGGTATTAACCCCAGCAGGACAACTAATATTGACGGAGGGTAGAGAAATACTGCAAACCACGGCACGACTGGCGAACAAGGCAAAGGAAGTGGCCACTGGTTGGGAGCCCCGTATCCATATCGCCGTAGAGTCACTTCTATCATACCCGGCCTTTTTTGCTGTGCTGAACGAATTTCTCAAGGAGCATTCCACCCTTGAAATCGATATCTGTGAATCGGTGCTTAATGGCGGATGGGAAGCGCTTGAGCAAGGTCGGGTTGATTTGATTGTTGGCTCGCCAGGGCCGGTCCCACAGCAAAAGGGCTATCGCGCGATACCATTAGCGAGTGTTGATCTGGTGCCGGTCATTGCCTCTAGCCATGAGCTGGCTGACATGGCGACTAAACCGGAGGTCTTCGAGACGCTCCTTCCTAAAGTCCGGAGGGTCATTACACACGATACGTCGATGCTTGGCATTACCCGCAGCGCAGGTTTAAGCAGCGACGGTCTAATATTCTACGTGCAAAACATCGATCAAAAAGTCGAGGCGATACGGGCTGGAATTGGCATAGGCCATCTGCCACGACAGCGTATCCAAAAGCAACTTAGCAATGGAGAACTCATACCGCTGATTTTAGTTGAAGGTCCTCCTCATAACAATTTTCTTGCATGGAAAATCAGCAACAAAGGTAAGGGGCTGCAGGCGCTCACTCAACGGCTGTCTGCCGAATTTGATTAAAATTCTCGGCGGTGTACGTTGCCCTCTTGTCTTTCCTTTCCTCCGCATGCTTTAAAATAAATTTAGCATCCGCATACTAGTGAGCAATTTTATGCCTCACCACCTCGCCTTCCACCATAAGCAAGTAACCTTTAGCTTAGCGATCAAATTAGCTCAGCGACTAAATCAGGTCATCTATCACAAGACACAGCAAAAACCATTGCCCACACGTGGATGATGTATTCAGCACAAACGGGCGCACTGAAGGGTTTTAAGTTTCGCCACAGGCGCTAATCGCACAGGAGAGCGATCGGCCTCATTTACGCTACCAGCCTACACGACATTCGATGCCTTTCTTCCCTACAAAGACTGGAGGATTTATCGTTTGATTTTTCTGACCGTAATTTTTTAAATTTATTGATATTCGTCATATTGCAGACGTAAAGTGTTGAGATTCTCAGAAGATTTAACTTTTAAAAAACAAATAGTGAAGTTGTTTCATAAATATATTCAGTCACGATTAATCAATTGGCAGATTCAAATGGTAAATTGACTAACGTGATTGTGTAATTCTTGGGATGAAGTTGCCACCTGCTGACTAAGCGTGGCCGTTTTACTGCAGATATCATTAGTCGAAACGGAAATTTCATTGATCTCCGCGATAAGTTTCTCAATAGTATTGGTCAATGTTGCTTGCTCCATGTTCACATCGGTAATTTGCTGATTCATGTTTGTTATTTCTTCTACCGATTTAATGATGCTAATCAGTGCTGCCGACGCCTTAGCTGCGCGAATCACAGTATTGGAAACCTGCTTTCGACTCTCCACCATATTAGTGCAAACAATACGACTCTTACCCTGAAGGTTATTGATCACCTGACCGATCTCTTGGGTACATTGTGCGGTTTTACTGGCGAGGGTTCTAACTTCATCAGCCACGACAGAAAATCCTCTCCCTTGCTCTCCCGCTCTTGCCGCCTCAATTGCTGCGTTTAGCGCCAAAAGATTCGTCTGGTCTGCAATCTCGTTAATGACATCCACCATCGAGACAATTTCGTCGCAATAAACTGTAAGCTCTTCAATGTGGGCTGTTGAGGTCTCGGCACCTTTAGCCAACGCCTGGATATCCTGCATCGTGTAGTTGACGATCTCACCGCCATGAATGGCCTCGCATTTTGTTTTATTAGCAAATTCAACCGCGGTGTTGGCATGCTCTGTCGTTACCCTAAATTTTCCGACCATCTCTTGCATAATCGCTAAGACACCTTCACTCTGCTGACTTTGATAGATGGTTCCTTGGCGTGTTTTATCAATACTGCTCTCCATATCCTTGGTGTCTATCAAAGTATTTTCCACTGAAGTTACAACTTCAGTAATAATAGTGTGCAGCTTGGATATAAAAGCATTGAAGCCTTCAACCAAATCATAGAGCTCATCTCTCGACTTACAGTCTATGCGTTTAGTTAAGTCGCCTTTTCCTTTTGCCATCTCCGTTAAGGAATCGGCAACGTTTTTGATACTTTTGCTGATTGCACGAGCAACCACAGACCCTACAATAGCCAAAATAAATGCGGCGAAAACCGTAACCCCAATAATGGTAAAAATCGCGTCGGATGCGCTATCTCTTGAGAGTTTACCCCTTTTGGATAAAAGACTTCTCTCCTCAGCACCTAAACCACCCATAAGGGAATCAATTTGCTCCATGACCTCTTTGCCTGCATCTGTTAGCACAATCTCTCTAACATCTTCAAAGTCTGCTTCGCGCCGCATCTCGATGGTTTCATATATTTCTGAAAACCGAATGTCGATCAAAGATACTAACCGATCAATTCTTTCTGTCTTTGAAGGATCGTCAAGAGTGCGCGCTCTCACCTCTTTAACCAAAGTATCGACGCGTTCTCTGGCGTCATTGTAGGGCGCGAGATAGCGCTCTTCATTGGTAATGATAAAACCGCGTTGTCCGGTTTCTGCATCTTTCAGCGCGGATGAGATTGCTCCGAGTTTGATTAACACCGTATTACTGTGGTTGACCTGACTGGTTATATCGACCAGCTGGTTAATACTGTTAAAGGCAATTATGCCAACAACGGCTGTTAGCGCAACAGCAAGTGTAAAGCTGGCTCCAAGTTTGATAGCAATGGTCAGTCGCATATAAGAAATCCAATCATTTAGTCCTGCAGACTAACATTCGTTTCTGATGTTTTCGAGGTCAAAAAACAAGACATTTTTATTGATACAAACTACCCAAAATTGAGAGGCAAGAACGCGACATTAAAATTCAGATTCCGCGTGCCTAGAATATGAGTTTAGATGCAAATGCCAAAATATTCCTTTAGGGGTGATTTTTCCTCATATCAATAACTAGGAAAATTGATTGTTATTTCCTTTATCACTCTCAATTTAGGCAATTTAGGGCCTTATGTCCCGCCATACCCTAAAGTGCTATTCGCCAGCTTCTCAGGCCACGTCTACTATCCCTTATCTTTTGGCGCACAAAGACACGATAAAGATAAAAGTCGCGCCAATGTTTCAGCCCAGCTCTCGCTTTTGTTTCTATCGACGGACAATGTCATTGTTATACAGCGTTACCTTTCATTTTAGGTCTGATTTTTTATTCTTGCACTGCATTTACTTCGCCATGACATTATTTTCCCCTTTTACCCCTCTCAAACTGGTGCTCAAACAATACAAACGCTAACGATCTAGTGCCTTAGTGAGGGTTAGTCATAATTTCCCAATGGATAATTGAGCTTTATATTTCCCGTTAGCTCTTTCTTATTAACTTTACTCTTTTCATTATTGTTCACTCGAGATGCCCTCGGCCTTTGTCTACGTAACTTACCATCCAGGTATTCTGTTCGCCAACGAGAAAGCATATACGGGTGAATTCCCAATCCATCTGATGCCTGCTGATTTCTGACACCATCTTGAAAGCTATACAATACCGCCTTAATTTTAAAGTCTTTACTATGCTTCCAAGTTTTTCTTGGATTGTTACTTTTTGGCATTTGCCACCTCCTAGAGTTAGTAGAAGGTGTCCATTAAAACGGGGGAACTACCCCTCCACGTCAGTTGGCAAGTTAGGCCACGAACTTATGATGAGCGTCCACCTCATTATTTATAGATTACGTGCCATTATTATTGTTTAAGTGGTAATTGCTTGCGTAATAACCTATATAACGTAGAGATATAAATAAATAAATCTATTTTTTGAGGATAATTACATGGGCAATATGGGCGGACATCTTCATGAATTGTGTTTCGGTAAACCGTTACAGATTTTTAGACTGTTTTTCGTGGCTATTATATTTGTCGTTGTCACGGTCACGGCTCAAGCGGAAGAATATAGTATAGTGAAGGATAAAAAAGAGACGGGCTATGATGACAGCGAATCCTTTATGGAATGGCATGGCTACCTCAATTTTGAATTCGACGACAAGGAAGGGACAAACTCAAATTTTGATAACCATGAATTTTACCTCAACGTCTCGGCAACTATGTCCTCGCGAGTTAAGGTAACCGCTGAATTTGAATATGAACATACACCGGAAAAAATTATCGCTCCTATTCAGGCGTTCGCAGATTATAAAGTGTTTGATAACGACGCCTTGTACGTCCGGGGAGGCTTGTGGTACATCCCTATGGGGCTTCCTCCGTCCGAAAACCTACGGGGTAATGGCAATAAAATGATTCGGCAAGTCGCTGTCATACACGATATTGAATATGAGAACTGGGCAGAAGCCGGTCTCGACTTTTGGGGTGCCACAGCGATTGGAGAAAACACAGAGCTGGCCTACGATGTATATTTCGGTAATGGTGTCCAGGGGATAAAAACCGGAGACTCCTGGTTTCAATCTACAGAGACTTTGCAGGATCACAGTGAAGACAACAATAACAACAAGTTGAGCGGCATTCATTTGGCCTTGAACTTTAAGAATATACTTGGCGGTAGCTTGGGTATCGGCACTTCGTACTCTACACAAGCCTATACAGAGGAAGCCGGTAAAGATCTTGATCAAACACATACCGGATTTGATCTTAGATACCACCATACCTCCCTCGCATTTGGCGTCCAAGCTGAATACCTAAGTCGCGATGGCGATGACCTTACTACACTGGTAAATCCTAATATTTCAGTAGAAGCCAAAGGTTGGTATGTTCAGGTGTACAAACGATTTCTGGAAAAAGCAGGTCCACGCATGAATTACTTAGAATTGGTGTTCCAAACGGATAAGATTGACCTCAACCTTAATACGGATACGAATAACGATAAAACAACCAATGCGATCGGCCTGATTTATTCTCCTGAACCCTATGTACAAATTAAAATAGAATACGATTGGGTGAAAGAGAATAGCGGTGACAGCATTGATAATAATGTATTCTGGGCCGCAGCCGTTTTCCAATTCTAGTGAATAGTTGAAGACTCGAGTCTCGCGATTCAGAAGGTGCAACTAAATCACCTTAATAGGTGAATTCGGTCAGACCCATATAAAACTGCGATTTTATATGGGTTGCGCAATTGCATTGAATAATATTAAGGTACAAACGATGAAGTTCAAGAGGATTGTTTGCGTCGGTGTCAGTACAATTTTATTAGCTCTCTATGTACTGCCAGCATTTGCTGAGGGATATGTAGTGATTGTTAATGTTAAAAATCCAGTTAACAGTATGTCGAAGTCCGATATTGCAAAGTATTATTTAAGAGAAGAGAAATTCTGGTCTGAAAGTAAAGCGGTGGCGTTTCCTATAGATTTAGCTAAAAGTAATGTGCTAATGAGACGATTTTCAAAAGATGTCGTGGGTCTGAACGTACAAAAATTAGGAGCCTATTGGAATAAGGCCATTGCTCAAGGTAAGAAAAAACCAAAGGTTGTTAAAACTGACGCAGAGATGATAAAAAAGATCGGCATTTTCAAAGGGGGCATTGGCTATGTTGACGAAAACACAGCTCTTAACGACAAAGTCAAAGTGATATCCATTGAATGACTTGAAAATAATTTTTGAATTAATTCAAGGCAGATTCCAAATTTCTAATAGACGTAGTCCATTTATTTTAAGCATCTGAAAAGTCTGGGTAACTCACTTTTTAAAATCGTTTTTCTTTGGGAGATACTGCCGAATCAATCCAACGGGATTTTCGTTAATGCCCGTTCCCGCGAAGCGTATGGTTGAGTAAAATAAACATCAGCCTCTAAGGTTTTGTTCCTTTAGTGTTCCGCAAACTCCAAGCCATTGTATAACGTAATTATTTTCACTCTATATTTTAGGTGAAGCTACTTGTAAATACGTTTGAAAATAATCACCAAAATACTTGTCGGCATAAATTATTTGGTACGCCGTTTCGTTATTTAACGAAAACCCTTTATGTTTTTCCAAACAAATGACAACCTGTTGCTAAATTAATTCCTGTCGAATCAATGAGCCTATTGACACATAAAGTTATTCTGTTGCTTTACTGATCTTTTCCGCCTTATCTCAAATATTCTCTGCGCTAGTTTTGGGCTGCAGCCTCTCAACTACCAATTACACTTATTATCCGAAAACGCCAGGAAGATTGTAAAAAATTAAGTCGCTGGTTTTCTCGAAGCTCGAGCATCTATTTTTATTGATAAATAAAATATTTGGCTTTAATAACGTTCGCTATAAAGATTTAAGAAAAAACGAAAATCGATTGCATTTATTATCCGGGGAAATTATCTGGCCTGTTAGGGGTACTTCATCTGTAAATCGGGAAACACCTGATTTACAGATGAATAGGAGCCGTTACGAGCGAGATCATCTACAAAAAGTAGTGAGCGGTGAAAGGTCACATTCTCTAATATAACTTTACGATCTTAATAAAATCGGCCTTAATACCGGGTGGATTTCAATCCTTTGGTCGAGCAGCCTCCACTATGATTCTTTACTGAATGGCCTCCTCTCATCATGTCAAAAACCTATCATCGCTCGTTTTGGTCAGCTATTTATAGACCATTGTGCAGTTTCCTTTGATGAAAAAAGTGCAGAATCATATCCGTTCCCCCCCTAAGAAATCTTACTTATTATTCGAAAGCGCGACATATTTTGCCTAAACTTAACCATAACTAGCTTGTCCACCCGAGGGAGCGAATGTCAATCTGTGTTATCCCAATCAAAACAGGAGTGGGTTCATTGACTCATGAATATGAACCTTAATGTATGTAATAAAGACAGCTATTAATTAGATCGAAACGGTATTTAATCATGAAAATCACCATTGCAAAAAAGTTAACGGCCACTTTTTTTCTTGCGATTGTATTGACTGCGGTAGTTGGCGTTATTGCCTATCGTAATATAAACAGTTTAGTTGCGGTCACAGATCAAGTTAATCAAAGCAATAGTGTGCTAATAAAATTAGAGTCTATAACCACCGCTTTTAAAGATGCAGAAACGGGGCAGCGTGGCTTTGTCATCACCAAAGAAGAGCGTTACCTGGAACCCTATAATGATGCAAGAGCTCGCGTTGACGCGCTCATCATTAAAGTACGCGAGTTGACTGCTGCTGATCCATCGCAAACTGAGCGTATTGAACGCTTAATACCGCTTATTGATAATCGATTCGCCGAAATTACTGAAACTATCGAATTACGCCGTGAAGCAGATTTTGAAGATGTACTCGACATAATACTGACCGACGCAGGCAGAGCGGTACAGGACGAAATAAATTCGGTAATGTCTGAATTAGCTCAGACAGAAGTGACCCTACTAGCACAAAGAGGTAGGGCGTCAAAGGAAAGCGCAGCAAGTGCAATCATGAATATTGTAGCACTAACGGTTCTCGCAGCGGCATTCTTGACAATAGTCGGCTATATGGTAGTTCGTGCTATAAGTACGCAGCTTAGTGGGCTTTCAAACGCAATGAAGGCTGTAGTAACTGACGGTGACTTGTCCAAGCAAATCACCATTCATAGCGGTGATGAAATCGGTCAAGCCTCAGAGGCTTATAACGAGCTTATATCATCATTACAAAATATCATGGGCGAATTCTCAGAAGTCGTACATGCCGCGCAAAACGGCGATTTTTCTAGATCCATAAACCTCTTCGGAAAGGTAGGCTTCTTTCATAATCTCGCCACTGGACTCAACAACTTCATGGGCGAGTTGAAAGGAGTAATGTCGGATATTGGCGGTTTAGTTTTAGCCGGAGAGCGAGGTGATTTTTCCCAACAAATCGATATAGAAGGTAAATTCGGCTTTTTCCTTGAGCTGAGCCAAGGACTGAACAAGTTGGTGTTCACTACAGAGTCAGGATTGCAGGATATATCGCGAGTACTCAGTGCAATTTCCAATGGAGATTTAGATCAGTCCATTGAAGCAGACTACGAAGGAATTTTTGCCGAGCTGAAAGATAACTCCAACAATACCGTCAGAAAAATGAGCAGTGTGATGGATGAGATTGGCGGATTAGTGGCAGACGCCAACCAAGGCGATTTTAGTGCTCAGATCGATTTGACCGGCAAGACCGGATTTTTCTACGAGC
>JAWSUZ010000034.1:0-37577 GCA_033852165.1 Agarilytica sp.
AAGACCCTAGCGATGTGACAGCTCCAGCAGCACCTTCTGGTCTTGCAGCCTTCGACATTCATGATAAGTACGCGTCTATGAGCATCAGCAGCACGAACTCAGAAGCGGACTTTAAACGCTACGCGCTTTACCACTCAAACGGCGCATCTGCGGGCTACTCTTCATCGGCAAGCATCAGTATCTCTGGCCTGACTTCAGAAACGTCTTACAGCCTTTACGTAACGGCGACGGATAACTGTGGTAACGAGTCAGCGGCATCGAACACGGTAAGCTTCACAACAGGCGCTCTTGAGTACATCGCTCCGAGTGCGGTTGCAAGTGCAACGGGCCACTACAACGCCGGTCGTGTGGACTCAGCGGGTTATCTCGCCCTAGGCAACACCTACGGCTTTATCGATACATTCACCATGTGGCAGCTACAAGACGGTTCGTGGACTGACGTTGATCAAAGCGAAGCACCTGCGGCAACACCAACTCCTACAGCAACGCCAACTGCGACACCTACGCCAACGGCTACACCGACTCCAACGCCTACTGCGACCCCAACACCGACTCCTACAGCTACGCCGACTCCAACACCAACGGCTACGCCAACTCCTACACCTACGCCTACACCCACTCCAGGCTGTAGCGATTACACAGCGACTAACGGAGCGCACGCATCAGCAGGTCGAGCTTACATGCAATACGTTCTCTTGCACTATGCAACAGGCAGCGATGCTTACTTAGGTCTTGCTACTGCGACGTCTACCCTGAAAACCACTGACGGTGGCACTAACTATTCAATAGGCAGCTGTCCTTAAGTTCAAGCTTCTCCAATAAAAAACGCGGCACCTGCCGCGTAACACTTCCGATAAAATCCTCGCTTTTTGCGGGGTTTTTTTGTTTAAATATATTGGTTGGAACTTTGTTTTTTAGGCTAAATGATTTTAATTTTTAATGTGTTTGAACGCTCTATGTGATTGGTATAGATTAATTTGCTTCAACCCATAATTCTTTAAAACAAAATATACCTGGCTTTTACTGTGGTTTTTCCCGCCAAGTATCTATACTTATACTATGACCCCGTTATTTTGTTTCAGGCGCTTACTAGCAGTTTGACGTTATCGTACGCTCTAAAATTGCGAAACGAAAAGTGCTTTATCTTTATCGAAGTGACTTTATCTATAGACCTAGGAAAGTAGATGACATAGGGAAAATAAAAAGATAATAATGAGATAAATAGTGAAAATTTAAAGAGCAACAGAATTGTATGATTCTGACCGTGTATAAGCTTAAAACGGCAGCGATAGCCGGAAACTAATAATAAGCTAAATGTAAATGAGTTCTTTGTTCTTCGGGGCTGCGAGTGGTTCACTTGCTAACAGTGCTGATACGTACAGTTAGGGTTCTAGTTGTAAAGCGTGGATTCTTGTTTAAAACATATGAGCGTAGTTTTGTTCGCGCATTATGGTATGACGTAATCAGGAGAAATTCTCGAAGGAGTTAGGATGCCGTTTTCTGTTTGCTTGCCTGTAGTTGAGTGCATGCAATTCTATTTTCCTGAAAGGTGTATCGTTAAATCTGTTGTTTTATACCGCCTTATTGATAAAGTTGGGGTCGCCTAATTTTGGAAATATGGGTGCCGATTACAATTCTTGCTGCGTTTAGCCAAAGCATTCGTTCAGCCCTACAAAAACACCTCACTGAAAACCTTAGTACCCTGGGTACAACTCAAGCGCGTTTTTTTTACGCAGTACCATTTGCTATTATTTACATCTGTTACTTGTGTTATGGAGTGGGATATGAAATTCCCGATCCTAATCTAAAATTTTATACGTATGCCATTGTCGGTGGTTTATCTCAAATAGTAGCCACGGCGCTGTTGGTTAAATTGTTTTCGTATCGTAATTTCTTTGTTGGTATTACGTATTCCAAAACAGAAACGATTCAAGCGGCCTTGTTGGGCTTCTTTATTTTGGGTGATGGTCTTACTACGGGGGCGATTATTGGTATATCACTTGGCATTGTGGGTGTGATGCTCATGTCGAGTACGCGAAATAATACGAGCTTTGCGGGTCTGTTGAGTTCCTTGAAAACGAAATCGGCTTTGATTGGTGTTTGTGCAGGGCTGTTTTTTGGCGTGTCGGCAGTTTCGTTTCGCGGTGCCAGCCTTTCGCTTGAGGGGGGCTTTGTGATTCAGGCTTCCTTCACGTTAACCGTTGTATTGATTTTTCAGTCGATAGCTGTGTCTTTGTATCTGTTCAAGCGTGAGCCTGGGCAAATGACGTTGGTGATTCGTCATTGGCGATTGTCATGGTTGGTGGGATTGACGGGCATGATTGCTTCAGCGTGCTGGGTTACGGCAATGACGATTGAAAATGCCTGTCATGTGCGGGCGCTTGGCCAGGTAGAGCTGGTTTTTGCTTTTGCCGTATCGGCGATCATATTCAAGGAGAAGACTAGCAGGATGGAGTTTTTTGGTATTTCAATTATTCTGTCTGGGATTCTTATCTTGGTCTTTTATAAGTGATTGTTCAATTGCGTTGGGCGGTTTTGGTTCACCTATTTTAACGTCGGTTTGGTGGGTAAGCTGTGAAGATTTAAGCCTGGACTCTTGTCTTATGTCGTAGAGGGGATGTTAAACTGATCGCCTTCGTTAAAACACACGACAACGGTTACGAAATGAGCAAGTCTCTACAAGATCAATTGATGGGCGCCGGTCTTATCGACGGTAAGAAAGCCAAGAAAATATCCAAGGATAAGCGTAAGGCGAAAAACGAAAAGCGAAGAACTAAAGATGATTCCTTGAGTGAGTCTCAGGCTTCTGTTCAGAAGGCCCAGCAGGAAAAGTTGGCGCGTGATCAAGAGCTTAATCAACAGCGTAATCAAGTGGCTGAGAAAAAGGCTTTGGCTGCACAAGTGGCGCAGTTGGTTGGGCATTATAAGTTAGCGCGCAGATCTGCTGATGTGGAGTTCAACTTTACGCATGGCAGTACGATTAAAAAGATTTTAGTGACTTCAAGTATGGCGGATGAGTTGTCGAGAGGGCGCTTGTGTATTGCCTGTTTGGGCGAGTCTTATGATGTGATACCGAAGCCGATTGCGGATAAAATTCGTGAGCGTGATGAGTCTGCAGTTGTGGTGTATAACGAAAAGACTGGCGAGCAGGGCAGTGAAACTTCGGATGCTGATGATGATTACTATGCTCAGTTTGAAATTCCTGATGATTTGGTTTGGTAGTGTTTTGCTGGTGCTCATACATAAGATGAGTCGCTATAGTGAGCGAATTAAAGTGTCAGGTTTGGACGGTAAAATATAGGGGCTTGTTCATCTTGTGACGTGTCATAGGAGCTTGTAAATAACTCTGTGTAACTGCTCAACCTATTTGTCACACATGAGGGGCAAGCGTCAGGCACGCCGCTGACACTTCCACGTAGGTTCTCGAGAGTCATTCTCGACCGCATCTCGATTCTGGCTTCCTCGATAACTGCTCGGCTTTATCTCCTCGATAACTGCTCCTGCGTTATTCTGCTGACGCGCGTCCTGCGCTAATGAGTCGTCCTACCAATTACATCCATATATGTGCTCTGCGCGGTCTAATCCCCCACTTCTATGTGGTAAATGGCTGAAGAGGGGCTTGTCGCTACCCTTGCCCCTAGAGCGCTCTCACTATGTTCATCCATCGAAGCTGTTTTTCCTTGATTTATCATTTCTATTTAATCAGTTGTTTCTATCGAAGATAAAGTCCCGTTACTCTATTTACAGCAATAAACCTCTTTGTATTTGGGACGGATACCTTTGGTGGGTTAGAATCCCAAACCAAAATTCACAGACAAGGTTTTCTTATGACAGCCCAATCAGTAGGCCAAATATTCAAGCAAAATGTTGAGCAAGCGCCAGAACGTGCGTTTTTACATGGCCCAGATGGCCATGTATGGAGCCGTTCGGCGTTTGATCTTTTGGCTGAAAATATCGCGACAAAATTGGCTGCCAGTGGCGCTGAACGAGGAGAGCGGGTTACGGTTGTTGTAGAGAAGACGCCGCAGGCATTTGCGACTTACCTAGCATGTCAGTATGCCGGGTACGTCTATCACCCAGCTAATATTGGTTACACGGACTCTGAGCTGAGTTTTTTGATTGATGATGCGAAGCCTAAGGTTGTTGTGTGTGATCCGGCTCGAACTGCAGCTTTTGAGACTATTGGGGCGGGTATTTTGACCTTAGACGCGAGCGGGGCGGGTAGTCTGCTTGAGTTTAATGCAAATGATGAAAAATACCCGATGTATTCCGCTGAGCCGAATGATTGGGCTGCTTTGCTGTACACCTCTGGCACCACGGGTAAGCCGAAAGGCGCGATGTTGAGTCAAAACAATCTGCTGTCCAATGCATTAACGATGTTGGACGCTTGGCAGATTACCGATGCAGATCGTTTGTTGCACGTGCTGCCAATATTCCATACTCACGGATTGTTTGTCGCGGGGAATACGTCGCTGTGTTCTGGTTGTGAAATTTTGTTTGAAAACAGTTTTAATATCGATGCTGTGTTTAGGCGCTTGCCAGAAGCGACAACGTTTATGGGGGTTCCGACGCATTATGGTCGTATCTTATCGGATGAACGTTTGAATGCCGAATCGACTGCAAAAATGCGTTTATTCGTCAGTGGTTCTGCACCTTTAGATGCGATTTCATCGGATACTTTTTTTGAAAAAACTGGCCATCGTGTGCTTGAACGCTACGGTATGACGGAAACGAATATGCTGACGTCGAACCCTTTAGATGGTGACCGTGTTGCTGGCAGCGTTGGGCAACCACTACCGGGTATTTCTGTTCGTATACGTAAAGACAGTGGCGAACTGGCTGCGGTGGGCGAGATTGGGATTGTGGAAGTGAAAGGCCCGAATATTTGCCAAGGTTATCTCGGTTTAGAGCAAAAGACGAAAGACGCTTTTACTGGTGACGGATACTTTATTACCGGTGATCTTGGCTTTTTCAATGAGCAAAACTACCTGACTTTGAGTGGTCGCGAGAGTGACATGATCATCAGTGGCGGCTTTAACGTTTATCCGCGTGAAGTTGAAAATGCTTTACTGGATTACGATGGTGTAAAAGAGGTGGCTGTCTTTGGTGTGCCCCATTCTGATTTTGGTGAGGGCGTGACAGCTGCCGTTGTGACAGAAGGGTATGCGCTAGATGGGAAGGATATTATTACTGCAGCAAAAAAAGTACTGGCGGCGTATAAGGCGCCCAAGCGAATTATTTTTATGGATGAGTTGCCTAAAAACGCGATGGGTAAGGTTGATCGTAAGTCGATGAAAGCAGAGTACGCGGATATTTATAAGTAACAACCTGAGTTTGAATGCTCTGTTTGGGGCGTTAGTTTGAGCGATAAAAAAACCGGTAACCTTTGCAGGGTACCGGTTTTTTTATTGTCTCTGAGTTAGCCTACTTTATAGAACGAAGTTTTGGCTTCAGCTCAGATGGATATTAATTAATGTAATGACGTCCTTATGGGCAGCTACCGATTTGCCAGTAGTTGCTGTAATAGCTGTGTAGGGTGTTGTAACCCCAGGTCGACCCTGACATTGCATCGCCGCTGCCATTGGCAACATAGTTTGGTGTCCAAATATTACCTGAGCTCGTCGCGCGTCCGCCGGTCTTGTGGTAATAGTTGAAGGTTGTCACTTGGCTACAATTGGGGAGCGGTGTGGGAGTCGGAGTAGTTGTAGGTGTTGGTGTTGGTGTCGCAGTTGGTGTCACAACTGGTGTCGGAGTTGGGGTTGGTGCAGGCGAAGGCTCTGGAGTCGGTGTTGGTGGTATTCCCTCAACATTGAATGTGAGCTCACGCGAGTAATGGAATTCACCATTAAGGTCTTCTGCATACACTTGAAGTACGTAGTCACCAGCCGTTGTCATTGTCATGCTATTGTCGGTGGAGTTAGCTACCGAACCGTAATCGTGAAAGTTAACAAACATCGGGGGGATCACAGCCCCTATTGGTGCTTCGATAGGGATCAGTTGGACAATTTGTAAATCGCCGGAATAATCGTCAACCTGGTAAGGGAATGAGAGCTCCGCACTGTTACCGCCCAATTGCACGATGTCGTATCTACCAACAGTAGTGATGGGGTTGGATTCATCGTAGCGAACGGTGACTTGTCGAGAACATGTGCCGATACCGTTTGGTGTTTCGACTTCTAACATAACGTCGTGAGTGCCGACAGTTGTTGGGATTGGCATGGATTGAATGCCATCTTGATTGTCGATTAACGTAGTATTGAACCAAACGCCTTCAATGCCTACGCCAATGTTTGGCTCTGGGTTTACGAATAGTTCTCCGTTCAGGTATAGGTGGGCGCTAATGCCGCCGAAGTTTGTTTCTCCTTCTAGATCTACATTGGCCCATTTGATAATAAACCCGGTCTCATATTCGCCACTAGTGGCGTTTACTTCGGGAATTTCAGCGATGTCGAGAATGTCGCACGTGGGTGCTGCAAATGCAGCATTTGTCGATAGTATTGTTGTAGCCGCGAGTAATAATTTCTTGTAATGCATGGTTTTATTCGTCCTACAGATTAATCTCGGATGATTGATGATGCTCGATGAATATGAGACAAAAGCAGTATTCATTTATCGCTGTTGTGTTCGACGCGATTTAATATTTTATGAATTCATCCATTTTAGGGTTGGGCAAAGGCAGTTTTACAAAAAGACTCACTTATACCTTTGAGTGAAGTGTCCTGTGTCGTGAGGTTGCACATGATAACGGCAATCTTTTAAAGTCATGGTGATTTAGACGACAATGTCGTAGAAGTGAGGAGTGGAGCGCATTATAATGCGTTTATTCAAGTGTTAAGATGTGTGCAAGCTGGTGAGTGACTCACATCTCTCTTTATTCGTTTCCATCTTCCGCTTTCCTATACTTCGTGAACACCACACAAAAAATCAGCCCATTCAGGGATATGTTCCTGCAGTGTTTTTACATCGCCATTTTTAATGGTGAGTACGGGTGCGAATGGGTTATCTGCACGAGAATTATCGAGTATGCGTACTTGGTTGCAAAGAGGAATGACGGTTTTTGTATTCTGAAGAACGCGAGGAATACGTGATTCAACTTTATCATCTGGAACGCTGTGTCCGCCGAGTTTGACTCTTTGAGATATCCTGGCTTTGTTAAGTTGGGCGGATTCTAGATGAATAAATACCAATATAACCTCATAACCCAAGGCTTTGGCTCTGCCGACGAAGTCTATTTTTTTTGCGTGTGAAAAAACGGTTTCGAAGCAAAAACTACGGCCACTTTGAAGTAAGTCGTAACGCAGTTGTTCGGCAATTTGGGAGGCGTGGTAGCTGTGTGCTTCGGGGGCGTCGGGATATAGTTCTCGGGCAATATTGTCGGCGTTGACGAAAGGTACTCCCAATGGTTTTAGGTAGCGCTCGTAAAATGTGGTTTTGCCTGAACCGTTACCTCCGGTGAGTAGCCATAGTTGTTTCTTTTTTTGCATGGGGTGTTAATTGTGTTGTTGATTGTATTGTTAGTTAAGAGGAACGAAGGTTCCATTGCTGAATTGGCCAACCGTAATGTGCCCGCTGGGATCCGTTTTTTCGAGGTAGCCGGGGTGGTTTTTTGAGGCCTGGTATTTTACTTCGCTGGCGCTAATGGTGTTGGCTAGGTTGCCTGAGCTGCGGTCGTATTCTAGAGATTCAAATACGGCATCGGGGTCTATTGCGTCGGTTGTTACGGGTTCGACTTTGATGTTGGCGAGGCCGGAGGAGAGGGCAACGATGTTGTCGGGCGTTAGCTGTGATGCAACGCGTCGACCTACGGAGGCCCAGTATTCGATTTGTTCTGCGGTGCTTCTGTGCATGAGTTTCCCGGTTGTAGTGGCTGCATTCATTAGATCTGCCTGCAGTCTTACGGGTGAGTGTGCTTTTGCCATGTCGCTTTCCTCTTTGTTACAAACTGTCTTGAGTGTAGCATTGTGCTACAGGGGGCGTCTAGTTTGTGTGTCTGGTGCGGTATTGGTAGACCGCTTCAGTGAACTGGGAAGGTCTTTCAAGACACGCCACAAGTACATCCTGTAGGCTCTTCATTGCCATCCCTGGCAATGAAAGGTCTTGAAAAACCTTCCCAATCCCCTGAAGCTAAGTGCCGGTGTTTAAGGTTTATAATTGTCATTTTCAATAATTTTGTCTTTGATTTTGCGGGGGTGGAGTAAAGCGGTTTTATCGTTGGTGTCTTGATTGGTGTTGTTCGAAATAGAGGTACTTAACGAATTTAAACCGTGGTTAGAGGTAAATTGTTTTGCTCTTGAGGGGGGCTAAACCTTGGGGCCAAGAGCATATTGAATAATCTCTCAATACTCGCACATAGCTAGAGTGGTTCGGGAGGTATTTTCAAGACTTTTTTCTGCCATTTGCCACATGGCAGTAGTGCAAAACATTAGCGCAGGAAGCGCGTAAATAGAATAATGCAGGACAATTTATAAAGATGTAATTGGTAGGGCGACTCATTAGCGTAGGACGCGCGTAAGTAGAATAACGCAGGAGCAGTTATCGAGAAAGCCAGAGTCGAGAATGCCAGCAGAAAGCCGTTCAGAATGCATTTAGAGCCTGCCCCCCGAGCAAGGCGAGTGCTTTGGGTGCGGGGTGTCTTCAGAATACATTCCGAGGTGTTATGGCGAGCTAGACTCCAACAATATATTAATAAAAACTAGTAACTTTGGCGTTCAGATTACAACTTGCGAACCTTAAACTTCTTCCCTTTAATTTTTCCGTTTATGAGGCAGGACAGAGCTTGGTTAGCTTGTGCCCGCTCAACCGCGACATAGGCAGCAAAGTCTAAGACATCGATCTTGCCAACGGTTTTACCATCGATTCCATCTTTACCCGTAAGTGCTCCCAGAATATCTCCGGGTCTTACTTTCTGCCTACGGCCACCGGCTATGCATAGCGTGATGTAGTCGGGTGAGGGTAGTGGTTTTAGGTCTTGCGGAAGGGTGTCTACGGCTTCGAAGTCGATTGTTCGGTTCAGGTATTCACCAATAACATCCACTTTAAAGCGGTCTTTCGCGGTGAATAAGCTGATGGCTTTACCTTCTTTCCCTGCGCGCCCGGTTCGGCCTATACGGTGGACGTATATTTCGGGGTCACGAGGCAGGTCAAAGTTAATGACGACGGGCAGATCGCTAATGTCGAGTCCTCGTGCGGCAACATCTGTGGCGATAAGAATGCGGCAGCTTTTCTGTTTAAAGCGCACCAGTACCTGATCTCGATCACGTTGTTCCAAGTCACCATTAATGGCTGCAGCGCTGATGTTGTGCTTTCTTAGGTGCTGGCATAGGTCTTGGGTCATTTGCTTGGTGTTGCAAAATACTACGGCTGTTTCGGGCTGATAATGTGAGAGCAGGGTAATGAGCCCGTCGTTTTTAGCGTCGCGAGAGGTGCAGATGAAAAAATCTTGCGTGATTTGAGCGTCGCTGTGTATGGATTCAACGACGACTTCAGTGGGGTCATTCTGAAAACGCTGACTTAAACTTTTGATGTTGCTTGGGTAGGTTGCGGAAAAAAGCAGGGTTTGTCGGCTGCTGGGGGTGTGTTCGATGATGTTTTCGATGTCGTCGATAAAACCCATTTCAAGCATGCGGTCGGCTTCGTCGAGTACTAGGGTGTCGATGCTGGCTAATGACAACGTTTCTTTACGTAAGTGATCTTTAATGCGGCCAGGAGTGCCAACGACAATATGAGCCCCGTGTTCTAGGGAGCCTATTTGGGGGCCTATGGATGTTCCTCCGCAGAGGACGACGACTTTGATGTTGTCTTTGTAGCGTGCGAGTCGCCGGAATTCTGCGCCGACTTGCGTGGCCAGTTCACGGGTAGGGCATAAGACTAGGGTTTGGGCGCCGAAGTTTCGTTGGTTGAGTTTGTGCAGGGCTGGTATTGCGAAAGCAGCTGTTTTACCGCTGCCGGTTTTGGCTTGGGCGATTAAATCTTTCCCTTCTAGGGCCAGTGGCAGTGCTTCTGCTTGTACTGGGGTCATCTCGGTATAGCCGAGATCGATAAGGTTTTTTTGCTGTGCTGGGTCTAGTGCTAATAGGGAAAAGGGCTGTTTGCTCAAGATCTACTCAATATTACAAAGGCTTTTGGGGCCGCGAGTATAGCAAAATCAGACCGTAGGCAGATGGCTAACTTAGGTGTTTTAACGGGATTTGAGGGCGTTACTCTGTTTGTTGGGTTGAGGAATCGTTTTCTTCTGCGATGGGTAGGCGGAATAGATAACAGCTGACGGAGCTTCCAATAATAATGAGAGTAAGGGTTGCGAACAGTTTTCCCACGATAATTGCTGATATGGCCATTCCAACGGCTATGGAGATAACGGCTCGGTTACGGACGCGTCGAGGTATGCCTTGGCCGGATTGCCACATCTTGATTAATGGGCCGAGTTTGGGGTGGTTCAGTAGCCAGCTGTGGAAGCGTTCGGATGAGTTGGCAAAGCACCAGCTAGCAAGCAATATAAAGGGGGTTGTGGGGAGGATGGGTAGGAATATGCCGACTACTCCTAATACAACGCAAAGCCAGCCAGCGGCGGCAAGTAAGATTTTTTTTAAGGACACGTAGTTTCCACGTTGTTGAATGTGAGGCGCGTTAATTTAAAAAAACGCACGGGGCATGAACTAGTGCCCATCCATAAATAGGCTCGTAACGAGAGCGAATTTAAAATGTCAGGTTTGCATCACAAGATATGGGCGTTTGGTTATTCCAAGCAACTATGTTTTGTGGTGTGAAAATGGCGTTTTAAATTCAATCGCAGTAGTTACCTATTTATCGATGGTCACTAACTAGCTTAGCAGTAAGTTGGGTTTAGCCTACTGTGTCAGTCCGCTTCGCAGTTATTTGCAAATTAAACGGCCAGACTCTGTGAATCGATGACAACTTAGCCGCAATAAGTCCAAGTAGCCGCAATAAGCCAAATAGGCTATTTCACGGGGCTTATCGGTTTGAATAGGCGCGTTTTGGCAATACTGGCTCTATGAGACCGAGGACTTTTTCGTAAATGCGACGGACGTCGACAGTAGCCCCGGCTTCAATTCGTCGAGACAGCATAGTAGCGGGGAATAGGCAGTGTTTGGTGTCGAGTAGGCACACTGCGTGTGAGCTGCCTTCTGCGTCTTCATAGACCTGCCAGGCTAGCTTTCTATCGTATTCGACGATGATGTCACCCAGCACAATGCCAAGGGCTTGGAGTTCGAGCTTGTTCTCGATCGGAATCAATTCTTCATTGATGATGCGCTGGAGGATCGGAATATTACCTTTGCCGATTTTCAATGACTGGCCAAAGTTGCTGCGCGTGACTTCTTCAATACTTTTACGCTGTTTGATTAAAAACTGCTGATTTAGCCAGTTTGGTGCCCGAATGATGGGGTATTCGTCTTTTTGGTTTATTTTTGCAAGGTTCTCTTGGCTGTAAGCGAGGGGCGAGCCTAGGGTGGAGGCGAGCAGTAATAGCGAGGCAATGGCAATTCGGGCAGTTAGCATGAGGTGTTTTAGAGGCTTCAGTCGTGAACAAGCCGCAAGTATGCCGCGTCTTGGGGTGTTCTGACAAGAAAGTCGATGGGTTTACAGTGAAGTGGGTAAAGAGGTCGAGAATGGTGGCGGCAGTTTGTATCGGTGGTTTGGCTAAGGAATACCGGTTGTCTAAAAAAGTGGCAGAGGAAGCAATAAGCGGAATAAGGTACTATCGCGTCCAGTTTGATTCGTTTAAATATATCACCTCATCTTTAGTTTGTATTAATCAAGGTAGGCTTCGTGAAACCCACAAAAATTCTAGGCTGTATATTCGTTCTTCTTTTTGCTGTTGTTGCAGGCCTTATCGCCTATGTCTTGGGCAATATTAACCAAATAGTCAAAGATACAATCGAAACGGTTGGTCCTGAAATAACCCAGACTCATGTGGGTATCCGAGATGTGGATATCAAGTTGTTGAAGGGGACGGGGCAGCTGAGTCATTTTGTGGTCGGCAATCCAGCGGGGTACAGTGATGGCTATATCCTTAAGTGGGACGTCATCGACCTTGAAATCGATCCTAAAACGATTCGAAGTGATGTTGTTATTATTAAAAACATTACCGTTAAGGGAATGGCTATTAACGTTGAACAAAAAGGAATTTCGACCAATATCCAAGCCTTGCTGGATAGTGTGAGTGGGAAGTCTGATGATTCCAAAAATAAAGATAAAAAGCCTTCTGGCCAGCCATCTACTGAGCAGAAAGACGCGGCCAAAGACGATGGGGTGAAACTGGCATTGGAGCATATTCAATTTTCAGCCAGCACTATTGAACTGTCCTCGCAGTGGGGCGCGTATACATTGTCTTTACCAGACTTTGAAATATTGGATGTGGGCAGCAAAGAAGAAGGTCTAACGCCAAAAGAACTTGGTAATGCTGTTTTAAAGCCTCTGCTTGAACTGATCGAAAAAGAAGTGGGTTCTCAGCTGAAAATTGCGGCAAAAGAAAAGCTTAAACAGGCAAAAGATAAGTTGAAAGAGGAGGCCGCAAATCAAAAGGAAAAATTGAAATCAAAGTTTAAAGATGGAAAGCTTGCGTTAGAGGAAAAGACAGATAAGTTAAAGGACAAGCTGCAGGAAAAGTTAGACGCTAAAGATATTGAAGATTCGTTGCGGAAGTTATTCCGATGAGTGGGGTAAGTCATTCTATACGGGTAGTTTTGGAAACGGATGCTTTTGTGGTAATCAATAAATTGCCTTCTACCTTAGTGCACAACGAACCGGGTGTGCCTGCTGCTGCAGATGGTGGCGTAGCTAAAAACGGCGAAAAAATAGAGGGCAAGGGAGAGCGAGAAGGCATTATTAACCTGCTTCGCAAGCAACTAGATGATAACGCGTTATTTCCCGTGCACCGATTGGATCGTGATACCTCCGGTATTTTATTAGTTGCCAAGGGCAAGCAGGCAACAAAAGATCTTTCCTTATTGTTTCAAAATCGTGAAATTCAAAAATACTATTGGGCGTTATGCGATAAAAAAACCAGTAAAAAACAGGGCAGTGTGATTGGGGATATGGAGAAAAGTCGCAATGGCTCATGGAAATTAACGCGCAAGACGGACAAACCAGCCGCAACGCAGTTTTTTAGCTATGGCTTGGGGGGCGGTGTGCGTGCTGTGCTAGCCAAACCCCATACAGGTAAAACTCATCAAATTCGAGTTGCACTCAAATCGCTGGGCGCTGCGGTTTTAGGTGATAAGCGTTATGGTGGAGCAAAGTCCGATCGTATGTACCTTCACGCCACTCGTATACTCTTTTCGCTTTCGGGGCAAGATTACGACATAGAAGTTAAGCCTGATAACGGCGCGCTGTTTCTAGGGGAAGAATTTCAGTCCTTATATCAGCGGATTGGACGCCCAGATGCTTTGCCTTGGCCCAAGATAAAACTGTAAGCTGATCGGCTTGGTGGGCATGGAAGCCCCAGGGCCGGTAAATTAAATTGTGTTTCTGGTTTCTTGCGATTCTCTCCTTCTTACATTTGGTCTGAAATTTAGTGGCTATATTTTATATTGTCAATGCCCTGGAACGGGCTAGGTTTGGCGTGGCTAATATAAGACTTGCCAACGCTTAAGCACCTTCAAAACCACAAAGAATCCGCGGTAGATTAGGTGAGCATAAAGCGAGTTCTGCTGAGTACGTTTGCCTTGATGGGGTTTATGCTCTGTAGTCTCTCTCTAGTGACGTTAACACTCGATATTGATCTAAACTTTACTCCAAGTGATTTTGGGGCTGAGATATGGATCAGTAAATGGCGCTGTTAAAATATGCCGATGATTGTTTGTATAAGGCCAAAAAGGACGGGCGGTACCGTGCTGAATGGTCTTTATGATAGAGTCGAAATCACACCTTCAGAGCTACTAAAGTAGGCGATTTTACTTTCCGATTGCTCCCTTCTAAAATAACGTTCTATAAACAGATAACGGAGCCGTAAGCGGATTTATTGGGGTGTCGTTGAAAAAAATAAATATTATTCTTCTGTCGGGTAGTTGTATCGTTCTGGCTGTGCTTGTTCTTCTGTATCGCTCAATTACTGTCAGCCTGTCGCCACAGTCTAATGACCGTCTTCTGGTTCGGTCTTGCGGAATCCATTATTCTCCCGATTTTGACTTGCAATGCTACTATTATCGAACCCATGAAGGTGGTGGGTTTTTGTTGCCTCTGGCCCTGATAAAACAAAAAAAACAGTTAAAGCTGAAAAATAACTTTTCTGAACAAAGAAACCTTGTCGTGTATATTCCTGGTGGCCCAGGCCAGGGGCATATGACGGGCCCTGAAGAAATTGCTCATTGGATGGCATGGATGAAAGAGCGGCAATCGACTTTCGATGTCTTGCTGTTTGACCCCCGCGGAACCGGAGATGGAAAACCCTCTGCCCGTTGCCCATCATATATTGGTAAGGTTCGTGAGCTAATAGCGAAAGCACCTGATCTTAGTGAAGAGTATCGAATCCTGAATCAGACTTTGACGAAGTGTTTCGATGAGTACGGCCAAAAACTCGGGAAGGCGTTCCCTTCGCTTGAAAATAAACAGGTCTATGATGCGTTCGCAACACGTCATCAGGCTGAAGATATTAATGGAATGGCCAAAGCCCTGGGATATGAACGGGCGCATTTGTGGGGCGTTTCGTATGGGACTCGCCTAGCTTTAGCAGCAGCGTCATATGATGTGGTTAAATCCCTTATTCTTGAATCTGTCTATCCGTTTGATAAGGGTTTGTATACTGACAACTTAGAGTTGTACCGAAAAAGTTTCGATATGCACGATCGACTGTATCGTTCGTATCGTAAAAATTATGCGCAACCTGAAATTGATTACCGAAGTCTGTATAGGCAGGCTCTAAATCGGCTGCAAGAAAAACCGTTAACGTTTACTCTAAAGTCGTGGAAAGATGACAGTGAGATACCGTTTACACTGACAGGGACTCGATTACTGGAATTTAGCTTTAGTACGCTATACAACCCTTATATTTACGATGTGTATTATGCGGGTATTGAAACATATTCGGAGTCTGGCGAGGTCACAGATGCGCTTTCGTTATCGGTTGAATACTTTGTGAATAATATTGTTGACGATCAATTTAGTGCCTTGGTGTATTTTGCCACCGAGTGTTTAGACGGCCAGTCTGAAGAAGTGGATGATCTCAATTTTGCTTTTGAAGGGTTTCCTGAAGTCGAAGTCTATTTTTCTGAAGGCTTTGTATACGATTTTTGTGAAGATTATGGGTTTTCATCCGACTTGTCTGTATCCAGTCTTAAATATGCTTCAAAACCAACGCTTATCTTTTCTGGTGAGTTCGACCCTATAACTCCCACGGACTGGGGATATTCTCTTGCTGAAATGTTGTCAGAGGCCCGGCATGTCACTCTGCGTAACAGTGGGCATGCAAGCCTAAAAGGATTGGATTGTAACTGGAGTTTTTTGAATACATTCATCAGTACCGGTAATGTGAATTTGAATATTAAATGCAGTGCGGAGTCTCTATGGCCGTAATTTGGCAAAAACAAACCGTATCGGAGCATTATGAGGTGAGAACAGCGGGGAATAGCGTCCGTTTGTATACGAATGGTATTTTCCACAGTCAGTGGAACCCACGGCGACCGTTGGCCGGCCATTTGTGGGATCTGCTTTTTTTGCCTTCACTTTTTCATCAAGATGCGCCTTATATCGACCACTGTTTGATTCTGGGTGTTGGGGGTGGGGCGGTGATTAATTTGTTGAATACCTTCCAAACCGTAAAAAAAATAACCGCAGTTGATTTGGACCCCGTACATATAAAAGTCGCCCTTAAATATTTTTTAACGAAAAAAGACAATGTCGATTTGGTAGAAGCGGAGGCGCGGCAGTATTTGAATCGCAAAGGCAATCAAAAGGTCGACTTTCTAGTTGATGATATTTTTTGTGGCGCTGATTCGGATAAGAGCGACCCTGTACGCCCGATAACTGTCGACGCGGAATGGCTGGCACTGTTATCTAGTCACCTAAAAAAGGAGGGGGTTTTGGCGATAAATTTTGAAGGCGTGGAGCAAATGAAAAAAGCCTTAAAACCTTCAAGTTTAAAAAAGGCGGGGTTTCAGTCAAGGGTGTATTTTCAACACCCGCGTTACGAAAATATCATTGCCGTATGCTTTAAATCGGGTCGCAATGTGGCGCACTTTAATACGCAGCTAGCGAAGCTTAAAGCAGAAAACTCCCACGCAGCGGTGAAAGATCTCCGTTTTGAGCTAGTTTGATAAATTCTAGAAAGATATAGGGTTTATCAAACTAGATGGGCTGGATATGCAAAATATAGGTTAGTGGTTTGAAAGTAGGATCACTTTAAAGCTGCGGTTGTCTGTCAATGTGAGCACTTTCTTGAATGTCTCTAGTGCTATGCTTTCCAAAGGGATAAAAGTATTCACTACAAAATACGCCACACCTTTTCGCGATAAAAGCCGACTGGTAGCCTGCAAAAACTGTTGGGTCAGTTCACGGCTGTTTTCAAAGCCTTGATGAAACGGCGGGTTGCAGACGATAAGGTTAACGGTTCCATTGATGCTGTTGCCGCAGTTGTCTGCAAATACTTGTGTTTCTATATTCTTGGCGTGGGGGTGAGCGGCTATATTTTTTTCGCAGACGGTAACGGCAGCTGCGTTGTTGTCAGTTGCGGTTAGCGCAGTTATTTTTGAAAAGCAATTGAGTGAATCATCAATTTGAATCTGGTCGAGAAGCCGAAGCGCTAGATATCCAAAGCCACAGCCGAGATCCAAAGCGCTTTGAGGTCGATATCGGGTTTCATTGATATCTTCAATAACCGTGTCCATCAGCAATAGGCTGCCTTGGTCAACTTTATCCCAGCCATATAAGCCTGGTTTGCTGGTCACTGTTAACCCTTTGCTTAAATTCTCTTCGCTCGAGTTGCTGTTTTTATTGCCGATTTTTAGTTCGACTGTTCGTAATTCGCTATAGTTTTTATCGTCTAAAAAGTATTGCTCGACATTGTCTGCAAGAGAGCTGCCTTTCGTCAGTGCTCCGCAGTAGGTATCGCTATCTTTTTTGAGCGTGCCCGTAAAATGTTGAGTTTTAACCAGTTTTTGCAGGTAGCCCTTTATCCCTTCGCTTTTTTTACCGCCAAGAATCAACTTTCCATCTTCATTTAAAAGTTTGAGGCATTGATTAAATACGTGATGGCAAACCGCACGCTCTTTCGAAATCTGGTAAATACATATGTCGAAGGTTTCCGTCAACTCTGAAAAGTCAAAATCAGAGAAGTGCACGTTAAGTTCAAGCTGCTTGGCTTTTTCCGTAATCGTAAAGCGGTTGCTGATGAGGGTGAGTTCTGGAAAGTTTTTTAATAAAGCCAGGTTGCTCGGGTCTATATTCTCGTCGGCAATACACAAAACGCGCAAGTTTTCGTTTTCCGCTAACAATGGGCGGGCGAGGGATACAAGGTGTGAAAATATGTCGGTATTGCTCATGAGGTCGGGGCGCTGCTTATATGTTGATGGATAAGGGAGAGTTCGTCTGGCTTGAGGTCGCGGTATTGGCCTGGGGCTAGATTGTGGTCCAGTTTGAGTCCTGAGATGGATTCTCTGTGCAGTTTGCACACATGGTTTCCGATAGCGGCAAACATGCGTTTTACTTGGTGGTATTTCCCCTCGCTGAGCGATAAGCGAACTTCTTTAGGGCTAATAATGTGAAGGTCGGCGGGGCGTGTTTTACGTTTTTCACTATCCAATAAAATCCCTTCGGCAAATAACGAGATGGCGCTGTGCTCAATAGGCCGGTCCAGAAGGACGCGATAGGTTTTTTTACTGGCGACAGACGGTGAGGTGACTTTATGGTTCCATAGCCCATCGTTAGTGATAAGTACCATACCTGTGGTATCGAGGTCGAGTCTACCCACTATTTGCAAATCTTCGAAGGGTAGGGGGGGCGCATTGTTATGGTTTTCGATGTAAGGGTTGTCAATGTAGTTATCGGCAACTCGCAGCAAATCCATTACCGTTGGGTTTTGCCCGTCGGTATTGGCGCTAACATACCCCGTTGGTTTGTTTAGCATCAGATAAATATCGCCAATGGTTGCGATAAGTTCACCGTCGAGCATAACCGTATCGTCATCGCCGATACGAGTGTCCGCGCTAGCGGCAAGTTCACCACAGACCTGAATCCGTTTTGACTTAAGCATTTTGCGTACGTCAGAACGGCTAAAGTTGGTATTGTTGCTGATGAACTTATCGAGTCTGATTGAAGCCATTGCTCGTTATGAACCGAGTTTGGCTTCGGCTGATGCAACCGTTTGGTATATCAGGGTGTTAATCGTCATGGGGCCAACGCCACCAGGAACGGGGCTAAATGCGCTAACTCGCTCAGAAAGTGGCGCTAATTCGATATCGCCAACACCACCGGGGTGGTAACCGGCATCAACAACAACTGCGCCATCTTTGATCCATTGAGCTTTAATGAACTCGGGCTTACCCACGGCGCCAACAATAATATCGGCCATTTTTATGTGCGTGGCTAAATCTTGGGTGCGTGAATGGCATATTGTGACAGTGGCGTTAGCATTCAGCAGCATTGCGGCCATAGGTTTGCCCAGGATGGGGCTACGTCCGACCACTACCGCATGTTTTCCGGCCAGAGGTATGTCAAAGCCTTCGAGTAGGCGCATAATGCCTTTAGGTGTCGCACAGCCGTAGGCCTCTTCGCCCATGGCCATGCGGCCAAAGCCCAGGCACGTTACGCCGTCTACGTCCTTCTCAAGCGCAATGGCGTCGAAACAGAGGCGCTCATCGATTTGTTCCGGTACGGGGTGTTGCAATAAGATGCCGTGAACATCTTCGTTGGCGTTAAGTTCTTGAATTTTCGCATGTAGCTCTTCCGTCGTAGTAGATGAGGGCATTTCCACTTTGAGTGATTCCATCCCAATACGGGTGCATGCATTTCCCTTCATTTTCACATAGGTGGCCGACGCTGGGTCTGCGCCAACCAATATCGTGGCGAGGATTGGTGTGCGTCCAGTTTTCTCTTTTAGGGCTGAGACTCGTTGGCTCAGTTCTGTTTCAGTCTTTTTCGCGAGAGCTTTGCCGTCAAGAACTAGTGCGCTCATGGAGTGTTTCCTGTGATGAGTTTTTCAATTGGGGGGAAGATTCAGCGCATTTTCCCATAGCTTGTCGATTCTTCCAAATAAATCAATAAAATCAAACTGATAGATTTGAAAGTCGATGAAAAATTCTTTCAAATTGACGTTGACGAAGGGTAGGGTCGTGGGTATTATGCAGCCCTCTCGAAACACGGCACTTATCACTAAGCGCCAAGTTAAAGAAGCTAGGTAGCTCGGAGTTAAGTTGCTTTTGCAGTCGAGAGAATCGAAATGTTAGTCGGAGTGTAGCGCAGCCTGGTAGCGCGCCTGCTTTGGGAGCAGGATGTCGGGGGTTCGAATCCCTCCACTCCGACCATTCGAATAAAGCCTCAGTAGGGCTCATAAAGCGCCCGTAGCTCAGCTGGATAGAGCAACGGCCTTCTAAGCCGTGGGTCACAGGTTCGAGTCCTGTCGGGCGTGCCATTGCTTTCTTTATGATCTGAAATTTCCAGTATCTAGCTGTAAAATTTTGGAATGCTTCTTCAGTGGTGAGCGTAGCTCAGTCGGTAGAGCCCCGGATTGTGATTCCGGTGGTCGCGGGTTCGATCCCCGTCGCTCACCCCAATTTTCCTTTTTTGTTCAATAGTTATCCTCTGTGTGAAAGCACTTGCTGTTACATTCTGCCTCTCGCTGGCGTCAGATTGGCTACTCTCTTTTTAAAATTTTTGTTCCTGTTTGTTCCTTTTTTTCGCGTGCGTGGTTTGATGCATTTAAATCAAGCTTGTGTTTGATGTCCCCGTTTCTGAAAAAATGTTATTTATAGTTCGCTGGGCATACGAAGTTGATAGCAATATTATGGTTTGGTAGTTACAAAAATTTAATTAAGTCGGATTGCTGGTTCGCTATGTAGATCCGGTTTCTCGGGTGCAGGATAAAGGGAGGGGGATTTAATGGGCTTTTTTAGAGGCGTGTACCGAAAGGTTGTATGGCTGTGTTTGTTTTTTTGCTGCCGTCAGCTGCAATGGCAGAAATATACAGCTGGAAGGATGCGAATGGGAAAATGCACTTTGGTGATCGTAAGCTTGAAGGTGTCAACCAGAAGGAGGTGACGGTCAGGTCTCATAAATCCAGCTGGAAAACCTTCGAGATTGAAATTAACGATGTTAACGGCGTTTTAACCTCCGAAGAAAGGGAGCAAATTAAAAAAGACGTTAACTCCGTATACCAGTTCTACGATAAATCCCTCTATTTTGATATTTACAAAACCGTCCCAGTCAAAATCCGCCTGTTTGAAATGAAAAGCGATTACGAACAGTATACATCGAGCAAATACCAAGCAAATGGCAAGCACACTCGAGGAATTTATTTTTCGTCGACTAATGAGATCGTTGTTTATCTGAATGTAGCGGAGCGGTTCCGGACGTTTATGACGATAAAGCATGAGACGAGTCATGCCATTGTTGATACGCTAACGCCGTTTATTCCCTCCTGGCTAAACGAGGGGCTGGCGGAAAATATGGAGGTTGTAGGGGTAGAAAATGGAGCTTTTTATCTTGAGCCTCATAAGGAAAACTATAGGTCATTAAGTTGGTTTGATAAGCAGGAGCGCATGCTGGATGTGAAGAGGTTCTTGTTGTTGACTAGTATGAAGTTTCGGCAGCAGCAGCGTCAGGGGCGAAGCCCGAATCAAACCCATGCGGGAGAGTTGGTGCGCATGTTTTTGTCTCAAAAAACGGGTAAAAGCTTCATTACTCGATTGGTTCATATTTACGAAAGGGGAAGTAATATTCTCAGCGCCATTCCGGCTGACGAGTATTATATAGGCGGTTTAAGGGTGATGCAGGATGATTGGGATCGTTGGGTTAGGCGATCGAGGAGTGTGAGAGTCGTTTTATAGTGTTCGTAGTGCGTGAGTCTATTTTTGCTGGTTGGTGTTGAGGGGCTGTTAGTGCATGGAAGTTATTTAGTTTGTTTCGCTCCTATTATAGGCGCTGACATTCGTCTGGCAACGGGTTGGAAAAGCTAATTAATTTTTGCTCTTGTAAGCAAGCTTGCTAGCTTCGTTATCCCAGCTGCTTGCGCCATCAAACTTCGTAATCGTGACAGACTCCGGATGGGTATCGAAACAATTCACATTGACGTCGACACCGTCGGGATTGGATCTGGGAGTATAAAAAGGTTTTATTCCGCATGTATTGCAAAAGGTATGCTTTGCTACACCCGTGTTGAATGTGTATGTGTTGAGCTGTTCTTCGCCTGAGATAATCGTAAATTTACTTAGGGGAACTATTAGATGTAAAAAGCCTGATTTTTTACATATCGAACAGTTGCAGAGTTCAACTTCTAAATTTTCTGGCGCCTCTACTTCAAACCGTACTTTTTTACAGTGACAGCTCCCAGTGTAAATCATTTTTAAGCCTATTGGTCTTTCTAAACTTAGCTGCCACTAGTTAAGTTGCAGCTGAAGATGAAAGGTAGTTCCAACATTGATGTTGGATGTGATGGCAATTTGCCCTTGGTGGTGATCTGCAATAATAAAGTGGGTAAACGACAATCTATTTTCGCCTTCAGTGGATTGTGTTTTGTGGGGCCAAGAATTAAAAAATGGCTCAAAAATATCTTGCTGCTCGTCACCGCTTAAGCCAAGCCCGTTGTGTTGAACTTTAATCCATAAGGCATCATAGCATTCGCTAACCTCTATTTTAATCGTTGGTGTAAAGCCGTCTTTTTCTACTTTTGCCAGTGCATGCACGCAATGTCTAAATAGGCTGAGGAATACTTGCTGCATTTCTGCGATATAGCAGGGGATCTCTGGAAGTTTATCTTCAAAGTTGCGTTCTATCTCAACATCTAAAAAGCGTAAGCCTGTTGGGTCAGACAGGGTGTTTTCCGCAAGGTCGATGGCGTGTTCAACAATGTCGGGCATGTAGGCAATCCGTTTTTTATCACCGTGGCTGCGTGCAAACTCCAGCAAATTATTAATGACAGAGTTAACTTGCTTGCCTCGGAGAGCAGCATCGCTTAAGACTTCGTTCAATTCGTTTGAGTTAGCGTTGGCTTCTAAAAGCGATGCCGATTTCTGTATCGTGGATAAGTCTTCCGAAATTGCCTGCAGGGGGATGGAGATATCGTGCGCCATCGTTGAGGCTAGCTCTCCCATGGATGACATTTTGTCTCGCTGGATAAGCTGATTTTCGGCCAGAGTTCTCTGTGTGACGTTGTCGATCAGAATGACAACTCCGCGATCGAGCTGTCCTTTAAGCGGGAATATAAGAATGTCGAAGTAATATTGGCCTCGCTGGCTGTGTTTAATTGTTGTCGGTAGTCCGCTGATTAATACATCCTTAACTTGTTCCGGAGATATGGTAATTGTTGGGTATATTTCCCATAGGTTTGCGCCGGATGCTTTATAGTATTCAATGCCTGTGATGTCTTCAGCACAACGGTTCCATTGGGTGATATTAAGATCACCGTTTAGCCCTATCAGCATGGATGGCAGGGACTGAAGTATGTTCTTTATATAAGCTTCTGATGACTGCAATAATTGTGATGTTGTTTTGTGCTGGTCGATCTCACCTTCTAATGCCGTATTGGCTTCTTTTAATAGGTGGTTGGACTTATCGAGTGTGGCCGTGCGTTCGAGAACGCGCTGTTCGAGAGCGTCGCGTATTTCTTTGAGTGCTCGGTTGGCCTTTACTTGGCGTCTATGGCTAAAAAATAGGTTAACAAGCGTGACGCTCAGAGCAACAATTAAGACCGAGCTCGAAAAGTTTGCAACGTATTGCCATTTTGTTTCGTTGTTTTCGTCTTTGAAATAATCAATAAAACCAGCATGGCTAGATAGAGAGTAAAGAGAAACACTTAAAAAGAGAGAAAGTTTACGCATGAATTGTCGTGATATTCCAACATTATTTTAGCTGGAATAATAGCAGATGGCAGGGTATTTAGCAGGGCATTTTGTATCTGCGGAGTGGTTGTTTTACATTCGTTTTTACGGGTTTACGTTCATTAAAAGTCATTATCGCTCGGTTGGCGAGCTTGGTTTGGCGCAGTGCGTCACAAGATGGGGTAATTAAGGCTATCATTGTCGCTTGCCTGCAATATACTATTGGCCACATCTCCAGGTATGGGTAAAGCGATGAGAATGGTATTTCGGCAATGTTAAAAAAATGTAATTGGCTGTTGGTGGTCTGTTGTTTTTTTCTGGTGCAGCCTGCAATTTCTAAGGAAATGAAGCCCGGCGTTTCGCTGGAAGTGATCGACGCCTATGCCGATGTGCATTCTGGTCCTGGGCGCGGATATCCAGTTTTTTATACGATAGAGCAGGGCGAAAAGGTCGAGATACTTACACGTCGGCCAGGTTGGTATGAGGTGCGCGCAGAAAACGGCAGGGTTGGTTGGACGACAGCAGCACAAATATCCCGGACGATTCAGGCTACTGGTGAGCCGGCAGATTTGCCTTCTGTTGGTTATGGCGACTACATCAAAAATAGCTGGGTTACGGGGTTTTCTACTGGTCAATTTGCTGGTGGTGACTTGGAAGGGTATGAGATCTTCAGTGTGACCGGAGGTTATCGTTTTTTAAGTTGGCTTGGAGCTGATGTCGAGTTGGGACGCCTATTTGGCTCGGATGCAAGTGGTGATTACTACGCCGCAAATGTTTATCTTGAGCCTTTCTCTGACTGGAAACTTTCACCTTATGTAACATTGGGTGTTGGTGAGCTGAGTCTTGGTTCTCAGCCTCAGCTTATTTCCTTTTCTGAAAAGAGTTCAAACTTTAACAGTTATGGCCTGGGGACGAGCTATTATCTTGGGCGCAATTTTGTAATCAAAGCTGAATACAGGTGGTATTCAGTATCAACCAATGATGAGACGGAGAGCTTAGAGGCGTGGAAAATCGGCTTCAACACATTTTTCTAAAACCCTTTACTATCGTGAGCCTCAGTGTAGCGGCCCTTTTAATGGGGGCAGAAAGCACATGTGCTGGCGAGCTAAAGGTCAATTCAGAGCTTTTTGATGTTGGTTTAACCGCCGGCATTATCAATCTTGAGGATTTTCCCGCCGAATATCTGATTGGGGCGAGTGTAACGTTTAAGGCTTCCGAGTCTTTCTTTTTGCAATATAATTATGTGCAGGCGGATATATCGCGGTCTACTCACGAACAGGGAGGGTTGGAGTACGGTGTTGATCGAAGTTTTAGCCATTATGATTTGTTGATTGGTTACAATCTTTTTCAGGGGGAATTTTTTGCGGGTGAAGGTGATGCCCACCTTTCTTCTTTGTATGTTGTTGGTGGTATCGGAGATACGGATTTTGGTGGGGAGGAGAACTTTACCTATACCTTTGGTGTTGGTTATCAAATAGAGTTTTTTCGAAAATACGTTCTGCGAGTTGATTACCGAGACTACTTGTATGAGTCGGCGATTATTTCTGGCGCCGATAAGACCGTGCAGAGTAGCCAGTTTAGTGTAGGGATGGGGTATCTATTTTGATTCCCCAACCCCTGACCTTTTAAAAGAAGAAGCTTACTCCAAGCGCAATTTCGCTGTTATGCGTCATTTTGTCATCATCTAGAATGTCTCTGCTGACAAAGTGATCCTTGAAGTCTAGGTTTAACGATAGCCAGTCTGTAAACGCTGTTTTGTAACTAATCCCGACCACTACTCCAGTGTTAGTGTCGCCAGCAAAGTCAACTTGTTCCAGCCCCCCTGTCAAGTAAAGTCCAGTATTGTATTTTCGTTTTTTCCCCAAAAATGATCTTCCTTTTAATAGTTGGTATCCCGCAGAGATACCAACGTACGAAAAGTCTCTATCTTCTACAAAGTTTTGATCTGTGAAGTCTTCAGGGTTTGATTGTTCAGTCTCGGAAGATCCAATACTGCCCTCTATAAAAACCTTCTCATTAAAATAAAATCGGAGGGATGCCCCGATTACAGGGTTTGTATTGAAGTCCTCAACAGAAAGCATCCCAACGTGAACACCTACTTCAAAATGCTCAGTATCTAGCGCTGCCACATTGGCTGTGGCGATCCTTTTGTCAGGGTCAATGATTTTAATGCTTGATTTACCCTCTTCAGAGTGAACGGTCGTTGAGCATAGAGTAGTGAAGCATAAAAATGCGAAAGAAGCGGGGAGTTTAAACATGTGATATCCATAGCCATTGCTGTTATGGGATCATTGTACTGAATATTTGGGGCGTCATCGATTCAAATAGCGCGAATAGATCTCAGTTTTAACATGAAAAGGACTTTGGGCAGGAGGGTGTGTGTGACGAACAAGCGATCAACTCGATGCTCTGCGATAGGGAAGATTCTGAGATAGTGTGACCTGTTCGCGAGTTTACGCATATGAGTGTCAGAGTTGACATCAAAATAAGCTATTTTTTACGTGTGCAGGGTAACTATTGTTGAGTATATGTTGTATATTTTTGTAATCATTTCAATAAGTTTAGGCGTAAAGTTCATGTACATACTACTGAGTCGAATATCATTGGCTCTGATGCTTGTTTTTGCTTATATAGGCCTGCAAGCTCAAGAAACTGAACGAGGCGCTGATGAAGCTGCTAACAGTGCTGGAGCTAATATTAGCGTTGATGTTAACGAAGATTGGGCTGCATCTATAGAAGATACGAACATAGACTTTGGTGCTGGCGATTCAGAAATGCGTGCGCGATCTGCTCTGAATGAAGTGCAAAAGATTTCGAGAGATATCCAGATACTCAAAAGTGAGGTTATTGACCTTAATAAAGATCTTACTTTAATGGAGGAAAAGCTTCTCTTTCCTTCCAGCACCAAAGTCTCATTTTTTGTCTCGGCCACGTCTGGTCAGTTTTTTGAGATCGAAAGTGTCAAGTTGAAAATAGATGGGCGTTTTGTCGCGACGCATATCTATTCAAAAAAACAACGTGAGGCCCTATTAAGGGGGGGCGTACACAAGTTATACATCACAAACCTGTCGGAAGGGAAGCACGATATAATAGCATTTTTTACCGGCATTGGTCCGGGTGAACGAGCATACAAGCGAGCGTCGGAGTTGAAGTTGAAAAAAGGACCGGGTAGTCAATATCTGGAGATAGCGATTAGTGACGACACGGTGGCACAAGAGCCGACCTTTAAAATGAAGTTATGGTAGGCCGATGAATCTGATGTATTTCTTCCGGTTAAAGCAATTTGCGTTAGCTTCTGCGCTCTGTTTTGGGTTAGGGCTTTCTCCTGCGCCGAGTGCAGCGGTAATTGATTCACATGTTCAGTCAACGGCTGAACTTCAGTATGGTTTAGTTCTATACGAATTTTTCCAACATCGATTTTTCCCGTCATTGGTTGAAAATGCTTACTCGACCGCACAAGAAAATACCATAGCGCTGAGTGATGACGGAGAACTGTTGAAGGGCGGTCTTATGTTGTCTTACGGTATGGCTGACGAGGCGCGCAAAATTTTTGAAACTCTCTTAGAAGGTAGGGCGTCGTCTCTGGTTCGGAACCGAGCGTGGTATTTTTTGGCGCGTTTTTATTACAATAAATCTGACCTTTCAAATGCGACTCGTGCCTTAAACTATATCAGTGGCGAAATACCACAAGACTTGGTCTTTGATTATTATTACCTTTCTACGCTTGTCAAAATTAAAACAAATAGTGCTCTTTCTGACGCAGAATTTGACGAATCCATTGCGAAATCGCCCCAATATCCATATTTATTGTTTAACAAAGCGATAGGCCAACTAAAGCAGGGGAGGTTGGTCGACGCTGTTGCCAATCTTGAAACTGTCAAATCTTATGAAGGTCTTGAAGAAGAGTATTTAGTGCTTTCTGATAGGGCCAAATTAGCATTGGCGCAAATAGCGATGCAAAAAGACCGCTTCGATCAAGCATGGCTGTATCTCACTCAAATCCGTACGACAGGCTTGTATTCTAATCGTGCATTACTGAATTATGCCTGGGCCGCGATTAAGGTAAAGCGTTTCCCAGATGCAACGGCGGCACTCAAATTGCTGAATAGGCGCAACATTGCGAGCCCAGAAGTTCAAGAGGCAAAAGTTTTACTGGCTCATTTGTATGAGCAGGAGGGATCTCCACGAAAAGCCCTGAAGGCTAATCTACTTGCTATTAAAGATTTTAAAGTCGGTGTGGCGATGGTGGATGAAGCGCGCCGGATCATCGATAAGAAAGATGTGCCAGCAGAATTTATTACCAATATGGAGGCGATTGTCGATGATTCAGATTGGCATAGTTCCACGCCAAGTGTTGATTATAAAAACCTTACTCCATTTTTGATCGATTTAATGTCAGGTCATCCGTTCAATGAAACCCTGAAAGAGTTAGCCGACTTATATTATTTACGTAAAAACTTAGAATATTGGCTTTTACAGGGTCGCGAGCATCTTGTGATTATGGAGAACTCTACAAAAAAAGCGTTTAATGATAAGAATTATGAATTAGTAAGGAATAGTGTCAAATTTAAAGAGCGTTTTAGTGAGCAAAAGGCTGAACTTAGTTTATTGAATCTAACCCTGGCAAAAGAAGATCAAGCACGTATTGATGTTCTGCTCACGTCAACGAGTGAAGAGTTGTCTTTGTTTGAGGAGAAGGTGAAACTGTTTGATTCTCTTGAAAATGTATACACTTTGCCCAGCAATTATCGTTCTGAAATTAATTCTTTGCATCGACGCGTGAAAATGTTGTTGCAAAAAACTGAATTGAATATCGTTAAGCTAGAGCCTGTTATGCGCCAATTAGTGAAAACTGAACTTGATAAACATGAAGAGAGAATGAATTACTATTGGGCTCAATCTCGTTTAGCTAAGGCACGACTCTACGATACAACTCTTTCAACCTTAAAAGATGCGCAGCGTAGTTTGAATGCTGAGTCAAGGGGAAAAAATTGATCCGTTCAATATTTCTGAAAAGAGCTCTTGTCAGAGGGTGCGTGTGCGCGGTGAGTCTAATTGTACTTTATTCCTGTACATCAACTAATACGCAAACTTTGGGTCAGCTTCGTTACGAAGAAGACGTTGAACAAGAAATTGAATTTGAAAAGCTTTCCCACGAAGAGGTGATTGAAGAATATAAAGAGCTGATCGACCTATTTGAAGATAAAAAGCTAAAAGAACGAATAGAACGAAGAATTGCCGATGTTTACATGATGGGGGCGGTTGAGGATCAAATAGATTCGAATCAGGAAGATGACGATGATGAAACGAGTGAGTACGTTGCAGCAATAAAAGCGTACCGTAATATTCTAGAACGTTACCCGAATTCGCCCGATAACGCTGAGGTGTTTTATCAGTTGGCGAAAGCATATGACTTGGAAGGTCAGCAGCGTGAAGCTATGGGTATGTTAACTGAATTGGTTCGACGCCATCCTGGGTACGTGAATATCTCCGAGGCTCACTTTCGAAAAGCAGACATCCATTTTAACTGGCAGGAATATGATAAAGCTAAAGTATCGTATCTGGCGGTAACTCATTTATCTACGGGGCGAATACTATTAAACGCTTATTACATGCTGGGTTGGGTTCATTATAAACAGTTAGCTTTTGAGTCTGGAGTGAACGCTTTTGCCTTTGTGTTAAATACTATTTTAACTGACGGTCGGGACATGGCAACGCTAGACAAGGCCGAGAGGCCATTGGTTGAAGATGCGATACACTCTATGAGCTTGGCCCTTGATAAAATTGGCGGAGCCGAAGCTATTGAGGAAACCCCATCGATTGCGACTCGATATTACGGGTGGATGCTATACGACCACTTGGGTGACTACTATCTTGAAAAAGAATTATACGAGCAGTCGGCAAAAACCTTTAGGCACTTTGTTAGGTCATTCCCTAAGGCTAAAGAATCGCCATCTTTGCATTACAAACTTATTCATGCGTACACAAAAGGTAAGTTCCCGAGGCAGGCTTTAGTTGAAAAGGAGCGCTATGTTCGTGGCTATGGTGTGAATTCTAATTACCCAGGTAATGAAGAGGGAATTCGAGAAGAAATCACATCTCAGCTAATCGTCTTTCTGGATGAGTTGGCGACCTTTAACTACACGGAAGGCCAAACACTTGTCGGCGCGATCAAAAAAGAAAAAGATGCGAAAAGGGGTAATGTAGATCCCTTAAAAATTGAGACATATTCGAAAGATGCAATTGTCTCCTTTACTCGTGCAGCGGGTTTTTACGGCGAGTATATCCAGACCTTTCCTGAGGATGATCGTGTAGATGCTGTTCGCTTCCTAAAAGCTGAATCTCATTTTCAAGCGTATCAGTACCTTGAAGCTGCTGAAGATTACGAGTGGGTAGCATACTCTCCAATCGGCTCAAGTGCTGAAGAAGATGCTGCGGATTCGGGTTACGCAGCGATTATTGCTTATCAAAAACATATTGATTCAGCGGCGATTAAAAAGAGCAAGCGGAAGGTTTCTCTGTTCAGTGCTATTGCAGTGGAAAGCATGCTGCGTTTTTCGAAAAAGTTTGACGCGGATGAGCGGTCACCGACAGTACTAACAAATGCTGCTGAATACCTGTTTGGACTAAATCAATACGAAAGAGCAATAAGTGTCGCGCAAGACCTAGTTTCCGCTGAAACCCTCGATAAAACCTTAATGAAAACAGCCTTCGGAATTATGGCGCATTCATTTTTTAAGTTAGAGCGTTATGTTGAAGCTGAGCACAGTTATGTGAGTCAGCGAGGCTTAGTGACGGTGGAGTCTAATGAATACACTAAAATTTCTGAGCGTATTGCGGCGACGGTATTTAAAAATTCTGCAGTGGTAGAAGCGACTCAAGGTAAGCGAGCGGCTGCCTTTGAGTTGTTGAAATTGAAGACGCTTACGCCTAATTCACCAATTCGAATTACCGCTCAATATGATGCCGCAACAATTCTATTGGGTATCAGTGAGTGGGGCTTGGCAATTGCGGAGCTTCAGGAATTGTCGCGCCTATATCCCGATCATGAGTTGGCGGTAGAGTTTCCGCGTAAGCTCGCTTTGGCATTTGAGAAAAATGTCGATTGGGCGAAGGCTGCGAATACTTATCTGGGACTTTATAAACGTGATCCAGATCCCGAAATTAAGCGGGAAGGTTTGTTTTTAGCGGCGATGATGTTTGAAAAGGCGACGGATTATGAGTTGGCCATCAAGTACTTTAAGCGTTACGCCTATAATTACGAAGAGCCCTTCGATACACGTATGGAAGCTCGGTATCATTTAGCGACTAATTACGAGTCGATAGATGAGATGGGGAAGCATCTGTACTGGCTGCGGCGTATTATAGCTGGAGATTCTAAGGCAGGTGAACTTAGAACTGAAAGAAGCCGTTGGCTGGGTGCTTGGTCGAATGCAAAATACGGGGACTATTTCGCCTTCGAGTTTCGCAAGAAAAAGCTTCGCCAGCCATTACAAAGAAGTTTACCGAAAAAACAGGAGTTTTTTAAAAACGCTTCTGATCGGTACCAAAAAGCAGCTGATTATGGAATTCTTGAATTTGTGACAATGTCGAGCTACAAAATCGGTATTCTGTACGAAACTTTCGCTACGCACCTTAGAGGGGCGCCTAAGCCATCAGGCCTTAGTAGTAGTGATATTCTGCTTTATGCTGAGATAATCGACGAGCAAGCCGCTCCATTTGATGAGTTGGCGGTTGAGGTTCATCAAGCAAATTTAGACAAAGCATGGGAAGGCCATTTTAATTCATGGATTGCACAGAGTTTTGGTGCATTGAGTAAACTTTATCCGGATCGCTACAACAAGCAGGAAGTTGGAGTGACATACGGTGAAGAGATAAGGTGATGAAAACGATGTTGATGTTAAAAGCAGTTTTTACGGCAGTTTCGCTACTTTTATTATTCGGTTGTGGTGGCGTTGGAATCAAAAACGATTTAGATGTCACCGCCGCTCCAGAGTTAATAGATACGAGTGGTTATTTACCTGTACAGGAATACGATGAGAAAACCGCGAGTTTCCTCCCCTATGAGCCCCAAGAGAACCCTTATTTGGCGCTAGAAGGCCGTATAAATAAAGACGCTGTAACTAAGTTTATAGATGCCCGTCGATCCTATCGTCAAAAGGAATACGATGATGTTGAATCGCTGCTAGCTGAAATTGTTGTCATTGATGAATCCCTTTCTGGTCCTTGGGTGATGCGAGGTGATATTTCGACGGAAAATCACGATTTGGAAACTGCCGTTACTTATTATCAAAAAGCCCTTGAGGTGAATTCAAAAAATTTAAATGCTTATATACGCCTCGCAAAAACTCAACGTTTGTTGGGGCGCTTTATTCAGGCGCAAAACACCTATGCTGAGGCTTTACGCGTCTGGGAAGACTTTCCTGAAGCGCACTTAAATTTGGGTGTTTTGTATGATATTTATCTAAACCGTCCGTTACGTGCTCAAAAGCATATGGAAGCATATGTCTTTTTGTCTGAAGACGAAGACGCAACTGTTGGGCGCTGGTTGCAAGAAATTCAGCAGAGAACTGGGGTTGCGTCGAACTTAACTCAGCAGCGACAAGGGCCAGAGCCTTCCATTTCGGCGAACTAATATGAAAATTCAGCGATTTTTAATATTGATTTGTGTAGTATCTTCGATCGGTTTTGCTGAAGACGGGAGTAAAAAGACTGCCGAAGCCGTTGATGTATCGGAAGAGCCGACTCTCTATTTGGAGTCGACACTCATTGGTGACAAAGAGCAGCCGACAGTCAGCTATTTTATTCCCTGGAAAGAAACTGGGACACCTGACAAATTGCACTGGAATATAGAGCAAAAAAACGACAAAACATTGGATTTGATAGATCGCGATATTATGGTGCGCTCTATGTCAATTTACGATGAACTCGACATGGAAAGCATGTTGGGAAAAGAATAATAATGAGTAGCTGCTCCTTGTGGAGAGCACGATTTTCTAGTTAATGATTTAAAGAGAAAAAGTCATGGTCGATATATACAGCACAATCGCACGTTTTTTTCAGGACGGCGGTTTTTTCATTTACCCGATTGCGTTCGTGCTAGCCGTTGGGTTGGCAATTTCTTTAGAGCGTTGGGTATATTTGACTCGTGAACGCTATCGCAATATCAAAGCTTTTGGCGACTTTTTACCGTTGTTGCGCACGACTGATTTAGAGAAAATGCAGCTATACACGCGTGAAGTAAGTGTTCCGGTTACGCGCATCATTGGTTGCGGCCTTGATATGATGAAGGTATCTAAACAAAGAGCTGATATAGAAAACTCTATGAGTGAAGGTATGCTCGAAACGATGCCTCGTATTGAGGAGCGTACTGGCTATTTAGCTGTGCTGGCGAATATTGCGACCTTACTGGGTCTGCTGGGAACTATTATTGGTTTGATTGGCGCATTTACGGCTGTGGCAAATGCTGATCCCGCTGAAAAATCTGAGTTGCTTTCACTATCTATCTCTGTCGCGATGAATACAACGGCATTTGGTTTGATTTCAGCAATACCTCTTCTTGTGTTACATGCCGTTCTGCAAAGCAAGACCACCAAAATTGTCACAAGTATAGAAATGGCAGCGGTTAAATTTCTAAATATCATGACGATTCATCGTCTAATAGAGGCCGGTATGCCAAGACCTAATGTAGTCAGTGCTTTCAGTCAGGTTCAACCTGAGGCGCCTGTTCCCGTGGCTGAGGCTGCAGTAGAAGTGACTCAAGCGGAAGCTGTTCAAGAAGAGCCTGCTCAGCATGATACTAATCCAGAGCCAGAAGCAAATGCTGACGATGTTAGTGACGAACAGGCCGAGTCTAGTGAGGATGAAGACTCGTCAGAAAAGACTAATTAAGAGTTTTTCATCAGATGAACTTTAAATATAAACACAAAGTCGAAAGTGACGCTGATATTGATGTTACCTCGTTCATGAATTTGATGATCGTGTTAGTGCCAGTATTGTTGTTGAGCATGACGTTTACGCAAACGACAGTGATTGAAGTGAAGTTGCCTGAGCTTACTGGCGGCGAGTTTGAAACAGATGACCCTCAATCCAAGTTGGAGGTGGAGATATCTGAGACTGGGTTTCGAGTCTTTTATCCTGAGAATACCTTGATTCAAAATATTCCCTTGTTGCAGGCGTCTGCGGATACAATTGCTGCTGATGTAGATGCTACTGATGAAAATGGCGAACTTGATGCCGTGCCAAAAACAACAAGGAGTTACGATTATCGACAGTTGTCTTTTGTCCTGCAAGCCATTAAGCAGCAGGTCAGTGAAAAACGAGATATTTTATTGCGCTCCGAATTGGATATTGATTATCAATACATTATTGGCACCATGGATACTTTAAAGTCTTATCGTACCGTTGTGGTGGCTAGCGTAGTTGAAATTGAGTTGTTCCCAGAAATTTCTTTAGATGATTCTCGAACCGTGGTGAAGACTCGATTACAATGATTAGTTCAACCATATTTTATCCCAGAAAAAAACCCTCTGGGTCACCTAAGTTAAGCTTGGTGGCTCTTATGGATATTTTCACCATTTTAGTTTTCTTTCTATTGTTAAATTCTGGCGAAGCACAAAAAATTGATGACGCGAAGTTTGTGCACCTGCCTAACTCCACTAAAGGCGAAGTGCCTCACGAAGAGCTTATGGTTCTAGTTAATCGTGAAGAAATTTGGGTGGGAAAGGAAAAAATTGCAAATGTTGCAGATGTAGTTACCGGCCCAGAAGATATTATTGAAGCGCTAGAGGCAAAATTAATTGAGCACCGTGAAAAACTCGGTGAGCTAACGCCTTTTCAAGAAAAAAACGGGCTTGCTGTAATCATTATGGGCGACAAAGAAGCACCTTTCTTCCTCTTGAAAAGCGTCATGGCTACCTGCCGTAAACAGTCATTTTTTAATATTTCTCTTGCTGTTAATCGGGTGGTAGATTCTTCTTCCCCTTTTCGTGCTTCTCCCGTCAGTGCAGGTTCCGGTGGGGGCGATGAGGGGTAATGACAACCTTATCTATTAATTCTCCTTATGCTCTCGATCTGCAATTACCTTGGCAGGAAGACGAACGGCAAAAAGAAAAATTTAAGCGCACGCTGTTAAGGTTTGTTGTTCCTCTATTGCTGTTGTTTTTGGTGATTCCATGGCTGCCGACGATTGATAAGGATTATGAAGAGCGTGAGCTAGATATTGTAAAAATGAAGATAGTGCTTGAGCCTATCATTATCGAGCCTGAGTCAACGCCAGAGCCTGTTTCTGTTAAGCCAAAGCCCAAGCCGAAAAAGATCGATCAGCCCTTACAAAAGAAAGATGCTAAGCCAAAAGACGCAAAGACAATTGCGAAAGAGAAAAAAAAGAAAACCATTGTAGAGGCGCAAGGTTTGGCTGCGCTTTCGAGTGAGCTTAATTCTTTGCGGCAATCTTTAGATCTGTCGAAATTACAGAAAAAGAATGTTTCTACTAGTACAGGCGGTAAAATCGCACGAGCAGATAGCACGGTTTTGGGGAGTGATAAGCTCAATCAAAGAAGTGAAGGCATTATTGTCGATGAGTCGATGATGAAGCGTGAAAATGTTGCTTTGGCTGCACATAAATCCGCTACGCTGGATGGGTTTATTGATGATGGAGCGCCTCTGACTGACAGTTCAAATTTTTATTCTGACCTCAAGGGGTATCGTTCAACGGAATCTATTAGGCGTATCATTGAGGCCGGTAAGAGTCGGGTGAACATGCTTTATCAGCGTGAGTTGCGGGTTGCGCCAGGTCTAGCTGGTGTTTTTGTATTTGAACTTGTTATACAGCCAAGTGGTGAAGTGACGGGGTTAAAGATCGTTTCAAGCGAGTTAAACTCTCCCGAGCTTGAGAAAAAGATCCTTTTGACAATTCAGAAATTGGATTTTGGCGTTCAGGAGGTTTCGTCTCAGCGTATAAGTTATAAGTTTAATTTGTTGCCAGGCTAATTTTTGTTTCTATTTGTTGTATATGCAGTGGTGTTGTGAGCGCCGTAAAGCTTGATTAAAGGGGGCTCAGTTATCCTGAAATAAGAAAGACAAATTCTTCAGACCTTACCGGGGTTGGATTTCGGAGTGCAGGATGCGCCCTCTAATTTTTTTGTACGTTTAATTTTCTGTACTCTACGGATTGGCTGAATTTTAACCGGCGACCAAAATAACTCCCTAATATAGCGAGTTTTTGGCGGTTAAAGCCTAATGTTTTCGAGGCGCGCTTCTAATTTTCTCGTAATTTTTCTAATGCTTTTCTAATGCTTTTCAGTTTGTGTTCATTTTTTCGGGTAAAAGTATTAGGCGGTAAGTCGGTTCTATCGATATGTTCAATATGTTTGGGGGAGGGCATCGTTTTTATAGAATTACTAGTTAGTTGATATTTTTATAATTTGTAATTACAGGGAAATAAAGGCGTCAAACCAAGTTTACAGATGCTTATAAGCCGTAACTACCTCACAGTTTTAACCTTTCTTTTATCCTTCTTCCGCCTTTTGAGAACCGCTTCCGGACTCATGCTTTTGTATTAGAGATAATAGGGCGTATCTGATAAAGCATTCGTGGTGCGGTTTAGTGATTATGATCATGTTTAAATTGTCCAAAATTAGTAAGAGTTTCGCCCTGGCATCCTTTGCCTCTATGGCGCTCTTCGGTTGTTCTGGCGGAGAAGAAGCTGGTAACGACGGTGAAGCTACCCTGTCTAATGACACAACGTTTGCATACGTTGAACGTACCATTAGTACTGAATCCCAGGCAAACATTGAAAAATATACGCAGGCTCTTGCTCAAAAAAACGAAGCCCCATTAAACGTTAGCTCTCCCTACGACTTCCGTCCCGGCGCAAAACTTGTCGTTCAAACCAGTCTAGATATTGATGCCCTATCAACCGAAGTATTAGAGACGTACTTTGGAAGCAGTCAATTTGATGTCAAAGATTTGAGCACGTCTGAAGATGGCTCAACATTACTTTTCGCTGCGCACGGTCCAGATGGCCATTCTTCGGACTACTCTTGGAATATCTACGAATACGATTTTGTGACCAAATCCATTCGTCGTGTAATTGTGGATAACGGCCTAGCAAATGCTGGTGAAGACACAGATCCAACGTACACGGACGAAGGCGGAATTGTTTTTTCCTCAGACCGAGCGGCAGGTAACCCTAATAGCCCAATAGACAATATTGTTGACGAAGAAGATGGTGAAAACTGCTTCAAAGTTAGCCCTAGCGAAAGACCTTCTTTGTTGCACTCAATGAGTCTAGAAGGTAGCGACATTCTTCAATTAACATACGGAAACAATCACGACCTTCACCCATTGACAATGAATGATGGGCGAATTGTTTTTGTTCGTTGGTCTCGTAGCTATGAGCTAGTAAAAGAGTGTGGTGTCAATTTCCAAAAGCCAATGTCTCGTGAGGCTGGCTATGGTGATTTGTTTTCTCAGCAAAAAGCTTCTGGCTTGTCTAAGCCTGAGCTTTGGTCAGATGACGCTATGTGTCAGTACGCGATTGAAACTCCTGTTGGAGCAGTGGTTGCAACGAATAATTACACTATTTTGCGTATGACTTCAGCTGGAGACAGTATGGAGCAGCTTTATGATACGGTTAGTGTTGGTGGCTCAGACGCAGCATTTTTGGCTATCAGTGAAATTAAGCAGGCTGAAAACGGCAAGCTCGTTGCGATACTTCAGCATGAATACAATCAGTTCCTTGGTGGTAGCCCTGTTGAATTACAATCTCCTCAATCGGGTGATGCGGAACAAGTATTTGGTGGATTTGCGCCTAAGTCAGTGATTGATGGGGAAGTGGACCTGTATCCTAACCAAGTTTCAGTTAAGGGTTGGTACAGTGCACTTGAGACCTACCGTGACGGTTCTGATCGCGCCTTAGTGAGCTGGTCAAAATGTACCACTATAGACGATAGAAATATCAGCTCCTTTTGCCGTGATGATTCGAATATAGACGACATTGATAGTCGCTATGGTTTGTGGGTGCTAGATAATAAGAAAATGCTTCCGATCGTTAAAACGAAGCAGAACACCGTATATACCGATATTGCGATTGCCCAACCTCAGGCGAACGGCGACTTCCCGTATGAACCTTTTAATGCGAACTTTGAAGATAACTTGGATAGTTCTCAAATTATTTGTGACGATCCTTCTGTTGTAGTAGTTCCTACACCACCGCCAGCTTGGCAGCCTACGCCAATTGTAATGCCTACGCCTACTGAGCCACCGCCCCCAGTTACGCCAGCATTTGTTTTTGAGACTCCAGCACCAACAGTTTTGCCTAGGCCTGTGCCCACAATATTGCCAACTCCTATTCCTACGGCTCAACCAACGCCAATAGTAGTGCCAACGTCGACTCCAGTTCCAACGAGCGAACCAACACCAACAATAGCTCCAACGTCGACTCCAGTTCCAGCGATTGAGCCAACGCCAACAGCAACTCCGGCTCCGACTATTGAGCCAACGCCAACAGTAGAACCAACAGCGACTCCAGTTCCAACGATTGAGCCAACGCCAACAGCAACTCCGGCTCTGACTATTGAGCCAACGCCAACA
>JAWSUZ010000034.1:37639-143144 GCA_033852165.1 Agarilytica sp.
ACTATTGAGCCAACGCCAACAATAGAGCCAACTCCGACTCCTGTTCCAACGATTGAGCCAACGCCAGTAGTAGAACCAACTCCGACTCCTGTTCCAACGATTGAGCCAACGCCAGTAGTAGAACCAACTCCGACTCCAGTTCCAACGATTGAGCCAACGCCAACAGCAGAGCCAACTGTAACTCCAGTTCCGACTATTGAACCAACACCAACAGTGGAGCCAACTGCAACTCCGGTTCCGACTATTGAGCCAACGCCAACAGTAGAGCCAACAGCGACTCCAGTTCCAACGATTGAGCCAACGCCAACAGCAGAGCCAACTGCAACTCCGGTTCCGACTATTGAGCCAACGCCAACAGTAGAGCCAACTCCGACTCCAGTTCCAACGATTGAGCCAACGCCGACAGTTACACCAGATCCTGAGCCTACGTCTCCGCCTGAGCCAATAAACTCTCAGCCGATAGCTGATGCCGGTGAAAATGTTGACACCTTTGTTGCTCATTTGGTTCGTTTAAGCGGTGGCGGAAGTACTGACCCTGATGGCGACGCTCTAACTTATCAATGGAGTATTACTGAAGCTGATCCATACGATGGCTTAACACTAGTTTTGGCTAATTCGGAGACCGCTGTTCTGGTAGCTAAGCATCAAGGCGATTACGTTGTTCAGCTTGTAGTTTCAGATGGCCAGGTTGAAAGCGAACCTGATTTTGTAACAATCACTATTGCAAATTCTCCTCCCGTTGCTGATGCCGGGGCGGATGTTGTCGCAGGTGTTGGTGAAACAGTTACACTCGATGGTAGTAACAGTGGTGACGCGGATGGCGATATCATTTCCTATTCTTGGTCTGTTGTAAGTGGCCCTGTAGACGGCATTTTGTTTGGAGATATGAACAGCGAAATGCCAGAAGTCGAAGTGTTGGAGCAGGGCGACTATCAAATACAGTTGATCGTTAGCGATGGGCAGGTGGATAGCGAGGCCGACCTGGTTCAGATTACTTCCGAAAATATAGTACCTGTCGCGAATGCTGGCGAAGATCAAGTTGCAAATGTTGGTGATGATGTTCAGCTTGACGGAAGCGCATCGTTCGATCCTGACGGGGCTGCTCTCACATATATTTGGTCTATCGCTTCAGCGTCTACATCTGAAGGTATAAGTCTTTCTTCTACCGGTAGCGTTACTCCAAGCGTTGTTGTCAATGCTCAAGGCGACTATGTCCTTCAATTGATTGTTAATGATGGTCAAGACGATAGTATTGCCGATCAAGTTCAGATCAGCGTTGGTAATGTCGCTCCAGTGGCTAATGCAGGCAATGATCAGCCTGTACACGTAGGCTCAGAAATAACGCTAGACGGTTCCGCGAGTACTGATGCAGATGGCGACGCTTTGACTTATCGCTGGTCAGTTGTCGAAGCTTCTGACGAAGATGGCATAGAGTTGTTGTCAACGACTGATGTCCGTCCAGGCGTTCGTGTTAACAGCTTGGGTACTTATAAAATTGCATTGGTCGTGAATGACGGCAAAGAAGATAGTGACGCTGATGAGGTCTTGCTCGATGTTGGTAATATAGCTCCGATCGCTGATGCGGGTGAAAATCAGTCAGGCTTCCCTAATGAGATAATCTCTTTGAGTGGTGCAGGCAGCTCTGACATTGATGGTGATTTATTGACATATACTTGGTCTGTTTTGAATGCACCTGCAGGCAGTACTTCACAAATTGGCAGCTCGGAAAGCGTAAGCGCTAGTTTTGAGCCTGATTTGTTAGGCCAATACACTATCCAGCTCGTTGTAAATGATGGCTTCTCTGATTCAGATCCCGATGTGATGACGATTGATAGTTCTAATGTGGCGCCAGTCGCAAAAGCAGGCAATGATCGCAGTGCTTTACTGGATCAATTAATCAGCTTGGATGGTTCTGCAAGCTCTGATGCCGAAGGCGATGAGTTGACGTACAGCTGGAGTATTATTAGTCAGCCTAGTGGTGGAAGTGCGACATTGACTGGAGAGGCGTCTTCAACACCGTCATTTCAAATGTCAGCTTTCGGAGATTACGTTGTTCAACTAATCGTTAATGATGGCTACCAGGACAGTGTTCCAGACTCTCTTATTATTACCTCAGAGAACTTAGCGCCTGTTGCTAACGCTGGCGAAGATAGTGAAGCAGAGATTGAAGATAGTGTTGCGCTTAATGGTTCGGCTAGTTATGACCCAGAGGGTATGGAGCTAAGCTATCAATGGAGCTTCACAAGCCTTCCTGACGACGCCAATATTGAACTTACAGATGTATCTACGATGTCTCCTAGTTTTGTTCCGGATGTCGCCGGTACGTATGTTGTTCAATTGATTGTGGAAGATGGTGAATTTACGGATAACGATACTGTAACCATAGTTGTGAAAGAGCCTGTGTTTGAGTGCGATTATTCAGATGCAAATACACGTAAATTCCCTGCGATTGTTCGTGACTTTAAAGACAGTCATCCTGATTTCGAATACGTCATTGCGTATGAAGAAGGTATCGTTGAATCGGAGTTAGGTAGTGACGGTTTACCTGTTTACGCGAACCCAGACGGTTCAACACAAACAACTAATGGTGTTGAATCATTTAACCAGTGGTATAGAGACGTTGAAGGTGTAAACAAACGAATTCCTAAGGAATTCGAAATGGTTCGCGGTAGTGAAGGTTATTGGGAGTATCGCAACTTTGACTTCTTCCCTATCGATGATATGGGTTGGGGTAACGAGGGTCGTAGCCATAACTATCACTTTACGTTGGAATCACATCTCGTATTTGATTTTGAGGGTGATGAATATTTCTGGTTCGGCGGCGATGACGATCTTTGGGTGTTTATTAACGGTAAGCTAGCTATCGACATTGGCGGCGTTCACGGTGTGATCGTTAAGAGTATTTCTTTAGCTGACAAGGCATGGGAGCTTGGTTTAGTACCTGGCGAGAGATATACCTTCGATTTATTCTTCGCTGAGCGACATACAGTTAAATCAACATTTAAGTTCCAAACTAATATCAACTTGGAATGTGGCGAGTTTTAAAAACACTTCGATTAAAAGCCCAGCTTAAGCTGGGCTTTTTTTTGTCTCAATGTTCTCTAATTTAGTCGCCTGTTGAGAACATTTTTAGGGCGAGTGTTTTATTCTCCAACCCGAGATGAAAAGCAGCAGCAAAACGCCAAAAATCTCGCCAACTTTTTATAATTAGAAAAGCTGCTTTATTGCACTGCTGTTTTTGCGACGCCTGTCACGAAACTGTTCTGGTGTGGGATGGTTTGTCAACAGTGTAGCCATGGATTTGCTTCTGTTACGTTCGTCTAATCAGTGTGTTTATATTTTGAAATACGATGTAATCATTCTTTTGTGAATTAAAAAGTAGCGCTTAGATTGTTTGTAAATTTGACCAAAAATAAACGTTTTGCGGGCTTAGAATAGTGTAGATTTAGAAGTGAGCCTACCGAAAAAGGTAAAGCTCACAAGTTTTATTCGATATCTTTATGCGCGTTGTTTACCTGAAATGCTAGGTTGTAATTAATGGATATAACATTCCCAAAGCTATTTAATTTTTTTGACGATGATAGTCAAGATCGAGAAATAACGTGCCCAACCCCTGGAGAGTCTCGTATGCTAAATCATCGCTCTGAAGCAAAGCAGGAAGAGCCAACTGTATATTCTGTCGATAACTCAGCGTCTATGCGGCAGAGAACGGAAGCAAAAGTGCCCACGGCAGTTATTGGTCCAAAGATTCGTTTTAAGGGCGAGTTAGTCGGTGAAGAAGATTTGCTGGTGCAGGGGCACGTCGAAGGCACTATTGATTTGAAAGGGCATCATTTAACTGTAGGTGAACAGGGTGTTCTTCGAGCAAATGTTTCAGCTAAAACCATTACGGTTGAAGGTCGAGTAGATGGTGATCTTCATGGCGAAGAGCGCATTGCTATACGGGCCTCAAGCCAGGTGCAGGGCAATATAAAAGCCGAGCGCGTTATATTAGAGGATGGAGCGAAATTCAGAGGTTCTATCGACATGGACATGGATTCTAGTAACGAGAAAATTAGCGATGTGAAAGCTATGGCCGGACATAAGGAAAATGACTTATCAAAAGAAAAGCATTTTAAAAAGCCGGATGAGAGCGTGTGAAATTTATTCAAAATGTAGCGTTATTGGTGATACTATCCACGTTGGTGAATCCTTAACCTAAATTACTATGTTGTTACATCGATCTCCCGCATTTACTGCGATATACAATGAAATCAAGAACTCGGATCGGAATAGAGTTCTTGAACTGGGCCCCATGAGTGGAGGCTGCTTCCAGTTGTTTTCGCAATTAAGCTGCAAGATTCAAGTTGAGAATTTTGCCGATAGTTTACGAGAGCATTTATTGTCTGAAAGTGATATTAGCGAATTTGATATACTGTCTAATTTAGCTAGCTACAAAGAAGAAGATAAGTTCGATGTTATTCTTATTTGGGATTTACTGAATTACCTTAATTTAGGGCAGATTACACAACTTTTCGATTATTTACGTCCGTACTGTAAGCCTAATACTTTGGTATATATGCTGCGTTATGCAGACAAAAATATTCCCCATATCCCTCGTAAGTTTAGTGTTAAAGATAAGTATTTATTAGAGCTGTCGGACGATGATGTACGTCCGCGTTTAACGCCTCACTATAGTACTATACAGCTTCTTCGTTCGATGCCTGGATATTATATGCAAGATACCTTGCTTGGGCAGACTGGAATGTTGAAGGGAATCACTGAGCATGTATTGCGTTTTTTACCGAGTGCTGAATCAAAACACCTGATCAGTAAATCTGAAACGACTCGAACTGATCTGGTTCAACCTCCAACCGTTTACGGAACAAAAAATCATTTATCTCCGTCAATAGCCGAGGTGATGAGTTTGTTGCAAAGTGATGATGATTTTGTGGTGTTGGATCTGGGAGCTCCTGCAAACAGGCCAGAAGATGATGTTGTTAAGCGGTCGGGTTCGTATTTTCGTGTTGATTTATTCTCATTACTGGAACTGTGCCGATCCCAAAAAACGGAGACGCTCAATTTATCAGTGCTTGATTACCAAATGTCTAAAAAGTTTGACGTAATTTTGGTCTGGGATTTATTTAATTACTGTACTCCAGCTCAAATTCAGCAGTTAGATAGGGCATTGGCTTCTATAAGTCATTCTGATACTTTTTTACTTTCTTATATGTATACCGGGCGCAACCATCCGAGCACGCCTAGCCGTTTTGAGGTCGTTGATGGAAGTAAAGTTTCAGTGTCAACCACCTCAGCATCATTCTCTACGTTAAAAAGCGTTACGGGTGTTAGTCTTTTGAGATTGTTGGAATCATTCGGTATGGACAAAACGTACGCTTATCGAGATGGTATGGATCGCAATATTATTGAGTACATTTTTGCTTTTAATGAGCGTGCGGCTACGATGCAAATAAAAAAATCTGGTTGATTACGACCATATATAAACAGAGCCTACAGCAACCGAATTTAAAGCGCTGTCGTTATACTGACCGTGGTGGTTGTTAGGAATGACTGAGCGCCCATATCGAGTGGTGAAAATCTGACATTTTGAATCCTCTCTCGGTACAACTCCTTTTTATGGGCCGAAACTAATTTATTAATCCCCATTTTTTCAAAATAACCTCCTTTTTTGTCAACCTATTCTTCGGTAATGCGTTAATACAGTTAGACGCGTCCAATTCATTGGGTAATTTTAACTCTTAATTATGAAATTACCCGTATTTGTAGCCCTATTGGGCCGATACTGGAGAATAAATCATGACCATAATAGAAAATATTGTTGGGTTGCCACGTCGAATTTCTCGACTGGCCACGGTAGGGGTGTTTAGCCTTGCCCTGATGGCTTGCGGAGGTGGTGGCTCTACTGATTCAGTCAGCGCTATCGACGCCGCCTCAAGCGAAGATGAATTCGCTAAATTATCTGTCAGTCTTACAGACGCAGAAGGTGACTTTCTTACTTACCAAGTGGATGTGACGAATATTAGTCTTACAAGCTCGAACGGAGCCGTGATCAACCTTTTACCTCAAACTACTACGATAGACTTCGCCCAATATGTTGAAGTGACAGAACTACTAACCATTTTAGATGCACCTGCAGGACGATATGACAGTGTGTCAATGAGTCTTGATTTCAGCAACGCGCAGGTTATCGTGCAAAATGACGCTGGTGATCCAATCTTGGCTGATGTTGTTGATGAAGAGGGGCAGGAATTATCAGAGGTTACTGTTGAGATTATATTCAACGATCAGAGTGGCTTTGTACTTCGGCCCGGCACGCCCGCCCAAATCACGCTGGACTTTGATTTGGATGCCTCGAATGAAATATCGATAAATGGTGACTCTGCGACGGTAACGGTTCAGCCACTATTAATTGCCGATACAATTCTTGAGGAATCCAAACCATTTCGTTTGAGGGGATTGTTGGCGAGCGTGGATGCTGAGGAGAGCAGCTTTTCGATTGATCTTCGTCCTTTTAGAACTCGTAACGGAGCCTTCGGAAGTGCTGATGTGCTTACGACTGAGTCAACCGGTTTTGAGGTTGATGGCGTTGTGCTAAATGCTTTGGAAGGTCTTGCTGCTTTAGCCGATAAAGACTCTGGCACAGCTATCGTGATAGAAGGTATATGGGATAGAGATGCGCGCGAGTATGTCGCCACTGTGGTATATGCGGGCAGCAGCGTGCCATGGGATCAGGCAGATATTCTTCGTGGCACTGTGGTCGCACGAGAAGGTAACAGCCTAAGCGTACGTGGTGCGATTGTGCAGTTGTCGACGGGTTCTTTTGTATTTAACGACACTTTTACCGTTGAATTGGCGCATACCACAATCGTAACAAAACGTGGACAGGATGAATCTTCAATTGCTGAGATTTCGGTGGGCTCGGCTGTATATGCGACCGGTGTAGTGACTGACAACAGCATGAATTCTGCTGAAGGCATGGTCAGAATCAAGGCCTCAAGTATTGCTGGTACAGTCGTTAGCGTCAGTCCATTGGTCATGGACCTTACATATATCAACGGTCGTCGCAGTGTTATCTATGATTTTTCTGAAACAGGTACATCAATGGATACAAATGCTGACCCGGACAACTATGAGGTGAATACCGGCACTTTGGATCTTTCGGGCGTGGCGGATGGTGATCCTATTCGTGCGCGAGGCTTTACTGCTGATTTTGGTTCTGCGCCGGAAGATTTCTACGCGAGCACCTTGGCTGAAGTTGCTCACATTCGTGGTCATATGGTGATTAATTATGGCCCAGAAGGTTCGGTTAATGCGGTTACATCTATTGGTGAGGAGGGGCTTCAGTTGGATATAACCGATTCACCTTTTCGTCACCATATCTTGATTGCTGGTATACCCCTTAATTTAGAATCACTCGACCAAATACCTTTGGTTGTGCCCGGCGGAGAACGAGGCGTCTATACTATTTGGAAAGATGAGCGTATAGAGGTTTATACCTTTTATGCAGAGTTTGTCGAGGCGATCGAGGGGGATTTGGAAGGCGGCGCGAGTCTTGTGAGGTTTGATGCGCAAGGGCTGTTTGATCGTACTTTGAATACATTTACCTCGAAACGATTTGGGGTTGTACTGAATAATAATGATTAAGCGCATCTCGATTTTATGAAGCCGGGATATTGATATTAACAAAATTGCGGCGCAGTAATTATGCGCCGCATCTTAAAAATATATGCGAAGACACTTTTTTAAATCGATAGCTAAGCTTAAATACAGATTAATCTATACACTGTTTTTGAGCGGTTTTTGTCAGTTTTGTTACGCCGAAAACAAAGGTGAATATCCGAGTTCAAATTTTCTGGAGTTTCTTGTTGAGTTCGATAGTACTGATGATGAAACTTTTGAAATGATGATGGAGAATGGTATTCGAGATATTGAAGAAAAAGAAATGGAAAAAACGATAAGCCTAGGGAGTCTAAAAGAACGTGATGGAAGCTTTCGTGAACATTCAAAACAAAACACAAAAGACGTAAACGGTGATAAAAATGCAGCGCAGGGTAATGAGGAGTGATAATGAAATCTAAAAAGACATATCAGTTTTGTTATCACTTCATATATAAAGTATGTGCACTTCTCTTGGTGATGTTTTTTCTCCCGGTATTTACGTATGCCGAGTCTTGGGACGATCTGACGCAGGGCCAACAAGTTGTACTTGAATCCATGCGAGAGCGATGGGATTCAATTCCTGTAGAGAAGCAGCTGAAACTTAAAAAGGCGGCTGGTCGCTGGCAATCAATGTCGGTGGAACAAAAGGACAAAGCGCTAACGCGATTTGATCGATGGAATACTTTAACACCTCAAGAGCGGAGTGCTGTTACGAAGCGTATGAACCGCTTTCGTAATTTACCCGAAAACTCAAAAAGGCGCATTCGAAAACAATTTAAACGCTTTAAAAATATGCCACAGCATAAAAGGGCGGCACTAAAGGAACGGTGGAAAACGCTAACGCCGGCGCAAAAACGTCGGCTTTCGCAGCAGTTGAAGAAGCAGAAGAGGGCGCATTAAATGAGGCGTTTATTGATTCTGGTTTTGTGCGTGTTGCCACGTTTAGCATTTTCTTCAGAAGAAGATTGGTTGGGGGATGAGAGTGCTGGTGTGCACCTTGGTGTTCATTATGGCGTGTTTGAAGGAGATTCAGAAAGTAGGGCTGTAAATGCCACTATCCCGTTTTTTAATAGGGGCCAGTTACATGGGTTTTATTCCGAGAATCGATCCAACAATACGGATGCTACAAGAGAGAGTCGGCAGATTGGAATCTTTTTGAATTCAGATCCTTTTGAAGAATATTCTTGGGGGTTGGGCTACGAAGAAAGTGGACGCTCCAGCGACTTAGAGACCGAGGATATATCTATTTATTTGCAGTATACGACTGATGATTTATGGGGTTTTCGAGTCAAAGTTATTGACGGTAAATCGAGCCTCAATATTAAAGGCTTAAATCCAGAAATAGAAAATCAATTTTCTGCCTTGGGTCTATACACGATTGATCGGAAAGGAATCTCTTTATCGTCGAATGTTGAAGGTAATAATTGGGGTGTTCAGCTATCTTTAGGATACTTTGAATACAATGATGTCGGTTCGGAGGGGCGCCAAGATGTTGAGGAGCTTAGGACTTTACTGGTCGACTCAACTGTGAGGGAAGGTTTAAGGGCTCTTTATCAGAGGTATCTCGAGTCGGGTTATTCTGAGTCAGATGCTTACAGGTCCACGTTCTTCACCTATTTTTTATTGCAGTCAGAAATTCGATCGAGCATTGATCGTTATGTCGATGACCATTTTGGTTTAGATCAAAAAAATATCCTATCGAACCATGATGCCTCGTTGGATTATTATTGGCTCCACGACAATCTTACACTATCCGCCGGTTTGTATGTGTATGAGTCATATGTTGAAAAAGAATATGCGGCCCAAATTTATACCGGGCTAAATTACCAGGTATCGAAAACTGCCAGTTTTGGAATTTTATTGAGTTATCTTGACGAAAGCGCTGAAGTATACGGAGAATTTTCAATCGGATTAGACTGGTAGCGGTATGCCGAATACGCGGATTCTGCTCAATGATTTCTTCGTTTTGGTGCAGAGCCGAGCGCTTAAACAAGTCGAATTTTCCGTAAAGGATCGTGATGAAGCATTTGATATCTTGCAAGACGCGATGATTCGTTTGGCAAAAAACTACTCGGATAAAAGAGATGATTGGCCCAAACTCTTTCAACGAATATTACAAAATTTAATAGTCGACTGGCATCGGCGCCAGAAAGTCCGCAGTATATTAGTCTGGTGGCAGCGTCCTAATAATGGAAAAGAAGTCAGCGAAGATGAGGGTGAGAATCAATACTCTGCAATTAATGAAGGCATTGAGCATCGAAGCCCAGAGCATTTGCAAAGCAATAGACAGTTGGGTGATTCTATGGCTGGCGCGATAGAACAATTACCGCTTCGTCAGCAGCAAGCTTTCACTCTAAGAGCATGGTGGGGGCACAATGTAAAAGAAACGGCATTCGCCATGGGGTGCAGTGAAGGGAGTGTGAAAACACATTATTCGCGTGCAACTGTGCGGTTGAGAAAATTACTTGGAGACTACGAGTCATGAATATAGATAGGCAGGACGAAGAAGATCTTCAGAGCGTACATGCTAAAGTTAAAGAGGCGCTTGATATGACGAACAATCAAGATGAGGAGCTTCTCGCGCGGTTGACAGAAATGCGTATGAAGGCTTTGAGCAGTATCCCCGATAAAGCGCCTGTAAGACATTGGTTTTTGTCTGCTTCCTCGATTGGTGCAGTAACTGCTGTGGTGTTGGTGGCGATAGTAACCTTTTTGCCTAGGGGCTTTATTTCTGTCTCAAATAGTCGATCACCTGCTGTTGATATTTTGCTGGATCAATTGGATGTTATTACCCATATAGAAGATCTTGAAATGTTGGAAGAACACGATTTCGAGTTTTACATCTGGTTAGAAGGCGAGGCACATCTGACTCAGGGCTGAGTCAGATGTTTGGATGAAAAAAGTTTTAATCTAATAGTCTGTGAATAGTAGTTCCCTGGGTACTTCCGTAAAACGATATTTTACACGCTGGTGCTTCGCCGTAAGCCCAATTCCTTTCTTTATGTAACTCATATCGGCTCACTCAAAAAGCGTTTTGCCTTAAATTTATTGTCGACGAAAAAACGATATTGGTCGTGCTAATGCGCTCTGTTGTGGGCTAAATCACAGTTTCATCAAGCGATGTATATTTGCTGTAAATTCAACAAGCGTATAAATATGTTGACAATATTGTACGTAAAGCCAATAATTGGCTCATAAATAGCCATTTACGGGATAGATTGTCGACAATATGAGCGAAAAGAAAGATCAGACTCTAACGACAAAAATCACGACAACGATGCGAGAAGGTATTGTTCGGGGTGAGATCATTCCTGGCGCCAAGCTCAGCGAGCCAAAGCTGGCTGAGCAATTTCAGACAAGTCGAGGCCCAATTCGAGAGGCGATTAGGCGTTTGGAAGTGATGGGTTTAGTTAAGCATGTAGCTCATGAAGGAGTCCGGGTAATTACGTTAACGCAGGAACAGGTAGTCGAGATTTACCATGTTCGCGAAGCTCTTGAGGGAAAGGCAGCAGCACTAGCAGCAAAAAATATGTCAGACGACGAAATTGCCGATCTGACTCGCCTTATGGAAGTTCACAGAGAACATCAATCCAATACCGGTGCCTACATGCAGTCGGACGGTGATTTCGACTTTCATTACAAAATTATTCAAGGCAGTAAAAACAATTTTTTGATTAGCCAATTATGCGAAGACCTCTACCACTTGGTACGTATGTTTCGATACCGTTCTGCGCGTTTTGAGCACCGTGCCAGTCTTGCATTAATTGAACATGAACAATTGTTATTTGCCATACAACAGCGAGACGAACAGCTAGCTGAAATGATGATGCGTCGTCATATTGCTCGCGCACGTGACGACATAGCCAGCAACATAGGAGAACTAAGATCATGACTTTATCCCCAGGCGCCAAATTTCGATTAGCCTTAGCAGAATCAAAACCACTTCAAATTGTCGGGACGATTAACGCCTACACGGCAATGATGGCAGAACAGTTAGGGCACCGTGCGATTTATATTTCCGGTGGAGCTTGCGCCAATATGTCTTACGGAATTCCTGATTTAGGAATGACCAGTTTGACCGATGTTGTTGAAGATGCGCGTCGTATTACATCGGCAGTAGAAACCCCCTTGCTGGTGGATATTGATACTGGGTGGGGCGGTGCTTTTAATATTGCTCGTACAATTCGAGAAATGGAAAGGGCTGGAGTTGCCGCCGTGCATATTGAAGATCAGGTGGCGCAGAAGCGTTGCGGTCATCGGCCTAATAAAGAAATTGTTAGCACTGAAGAAATGGTAGATCGGATTAAAGCCGCTGTTGATGCACGGTTAGATGAAGAATTTTTCATAATGGCTCGAACAGACTCCTATGCAATTGAAGGTTTGGACGGCGCTTTAAAACGAGTAGAAGCTTACATCGAAGCTGGCGCTGACGGAATTTTTGCAGAAGCGATGAACTCTTTGGATCAATACGAAATATTTAAAGAGCGATCCAAGGTTCCTTTACTTGCCAATATGACTGAATTTGGCCAGTCACCTATTTTTTCTAAAAAAGACTTAGCCTGCGCCGGAGTGGATATGGTGCTTTATCCGTTTACTGCAACTCGAGCAATGAATAAAGCGGCAGAAAATGTGTATCAAGTTCTATTAGACGAAGGCGATCAAAACTCAGTAATTAATTCTATGCAAACACGTAAAGAACTCTACGCCTACCTCAATTACAACGATTATGAGGATAAGCTCGACTCCTTATTTGCTGATGGCAAAAACCTATAACGGATATTTGACAAAAAAAACTATAAAAATAGAACAGACAAACTAAAAATCTAACAAATTGAGGAGGCTGTTATGGTTGAAAAATCAGATAAACCAGCAGGTTTGCATGGTCAAGTAGCAGGTACAACATCACTGTGTACGGTTGGAAAAAGTGGATCGGGACTAACCTATCGTGGATACGATGTAAAAGACCTTGCCGAGGCCTGTGAGTTTGAAGAAGTTGCTTATTTACTGCAAAAAGGTGAGTTACCAACCGTTGCGAAATTGAGTGAATACAAAAGCAGGCTCAAATCCTTAAGAGAAATACCACCAACGTTATGTGAAGTGCTAGAACGAATCCCGGCGTCAGCTCACCCCATGGACGTGATGCGAACGGGCGTGTCGATGCTTGGCAACCTCGAACCGGAAATGGATTTTTCTGAACAAGAAGACAAGACTGAGCGTCTCTTGGCCGCATTACCTGCTATTTGTTGTTATTGGTATCGTTACAGTCATGACGGTGTGAAAGTAAAAACTGCAACGAATGCGGATTCCATTGGTGGCCACTTTCTAGAAATGCTAACAGGGAAACCGGCAAGCGAATTGCACGAAAAAGTGATGCATGTATCGCTAATTTTATACGCGGAGCACGAATTTAATGCATCAACATTTTCGGGGCGAGTTTGCGCTTCGACGCTTTCTGATTTTCACAGTTGTATCTCCGGAGCAATTGGGACGCTTCGTGGTCCCTTGCATGGCGGTGCAAATGAAGCCGCGATGGATATGATCGAGAACTGGAAGTCACCAGCAGAAGCGGAAGAAAATATTCTCGGTATGTTAGACCGGAAAGAAAAAATAATGGGTTTTGGCCATGCTGTTTATAGAACATCAGATCCTCGTAATGTCGTGATAAAAGAATGGTCTAGAAAACTGTCTGCAGAAATGAAAGATGAAACGTTATTTGTCGTATCGGAACGTTGTGAAGAGGTGATGTGGAGAGAAAAGGAGCTCTTTTGTAACGCGGATTTTTTCCATGCGTCGACCTACCACTTTATGGGCATACCAACTAAATTATTCACGCCGATTTTTGTTATGTCTAGAGTATCGGGTTGGTCGGCCCATATAGCGGAGCAGCGAGCGAATAATAGAATCATTCGACCCTCGGCAGAATATGTTGGCCCAGAGTCTCGGCAAGTAATTTCCATAGCCCATCGCTAGCTTAAAAATAGCTGAGCGCTTTTAAAACCAAATTCTACAAATTTAATGTTAGGTAAAATAATGTCTGCAAATTTTGATGTGAACGAACGCCCAGATTATGACAAGGAAATTCAAGATATCGTCGATTACGTTATCAATTACGAAGTTAGCTCCGAAGATGCTTTAGATACCGCTCGTAACTGCTTAATGGATACTTTGGGCTGTGGTTTACTCGCGTTACGCTTTCCTGAATGTACCAAGCATTTAGGGCCTTTGGCTGAAGGAACTATTGTTCCCAATGGTGCACGTGTTCCGGGAACGCAATTACGCATGGACCCAGTGAAAGCCGCATGGGATATTGGCTGTATAATTCGTTGGCTAGATTATAACGATACTTGGCTTGCTGCCGAGTGGGGGCATCCATCAGATAATCTCGGTGGGATTTTGGCGACTGCAGATTATTTGTCGCAAGTGAACATAGCGCAAGGGAAAGCGCCACTTACCATGAAACAAGTATTAGTAGCCATGGTTAAGGCTCATGAAATTCAGGGTGTATTGGCCTTAGAAAATAGCTTTAACCGAGTGGGTTTGTGTCATGTTCTACTGGTTCGAGTTGCTACGACAGCCGTAGTTGCCGATATGGTGGGCTGTGATCGAGAGCAAATACTATCTGCTGTGTCGCATGCGTGGGCAGATGGCTCGTCTTTGCGGACATATCGGCATGCGCCTAATGCCGGGTCACGTAAGTCTTGGGCTGCCGGTGATGCAACTTCACGAGGTGTTCGCTTAGCGGATATGGCCAAGCGCGGTGAAATGGGTATTCCCAGTGTTTTGACCGCGCCGCAGTGGGGTTTTTATGATGTTTCGTTCAGCCAAACGAATAACGACCTAGCGCTTAAGAGCGAAGAAGATCGTAAGTTCAAATTTCAACGTGAATACGGCAGCTACGTGATGGAAAACGTACTCTTTAAAATCTCATTCCCGGCTGAATTCCATTCACAGACAGCCTGCGAGGCTGCGGTTAGGCTTCATTCTGATGTTAGGGATCGCTTGGGTGACATTGAAAAAATTGTGATCACCACACACGAATCAGCGATTCGGATTATTTCTAAGGTGGGTGCGTTGGCCAATCCAGCTGATCGCGATCATTGTATTCAGTATATGACAGCTGTTCCTTTGATCTTCGGAAACCTAGTCGCTGAGCATTATGAAAATGATTTCCATGCCGAAAACCCGCTTATTGATGAGCTACGTGACAAAATGGAAATTATAGAAGAGCCTCACTATAGTTCGGATTATCACGACCCTGAGAAGCGTTCAATTGCGAATGCAATACAAATATTCTTCAAAGACGGTAGCAGTACCGATAATGTGGCGATTGAATATCCTTTGGGTCATCTGCGTCGCCGTGAAGAGGGGATTCCTGTACTGGAACGTAAGTTTAAATCTAATCTTGCCACTCGGTTCCCTGCTGGCCGTTGTGAAGAGATATTTACCTTGTGCAAAGATCAATCGGTTCTAGAAAATACGTCTGTGAATGAATTTATGGATTTGTTTGTCATTTAATAAATGGCAACAAAAAGAGTTTGCAGGCGCTTTTTCAGGAGAATGATACGGATGTCATAGTCCCCCTTTTGGAAAAGCGTCTGCAGCACTTCTCTAGGTGATAGGAATGTTTTAAAATGGAGCGGTATCCTTCTAACGTCGTGTTAAGTAAAGTTGTTGTTCAGAATATTATATACGCTTACGGTTGAGTCAGGTCGGCAAGATTTCTATCGTTTTTGATGCTTGTCGTTTAGACTTGTGATGAATATTAACTTGTTTTGGCTCATACCTTTGCCGTAAGTGCCTCTTTCCATGGCTGGGCCAATAACGATTATGATTCGAATGAAGGTACTTGATTGAGCAGTGTTGGTGGTTCTACGTTATCCTGCTAATTGAGTTAGGCGTTTTAAGTTAGAGGAAGGTTTATATATGAGTAAAGCTTATCAAGATGTGTATTATCAGAGTAATGATAATTTGACGCTTTATACTCGTGACTATGCAAACGAGCATGCAGAAAAAACGATTATATGCATGCATGGTTTTACACGAAATTCAGCTGATTTCGAGCCTTTGGCCCGATGTCTGCATAAAAAATACAGGGTTATTGTTCCCGATCAGCGGGGGCGAGGCTTGTCGGAATACGACACTAATACGGCAAACTACAACCCCGTAAAATATATCGAAGATATGTTCAAACTGATTCAAGTTCTGGCTCTTGATGAGGTGCATCTTGTTGGTACATCAATGGGGGGCGTTATCGGTTTGAGCATGGCTGCTATGAAACCAAAAATTGTCAAATCTGTGGTCCTTAATGACCTTGGGCCGAAAGCCGATGGCGTTGGTTTAAAGCGTATTCTTGAGTCAATGGGGGTCCAACCCACGATAAACAGCTGGGATGATGTCGTTGCACATTTAAAAAAGATAAATGGATTGGTTTATCCCAATTTTACTGAAGAACAGTGGCTTGGGTATGCGGCAGGTGCTTTTAAAGAAAACGATAACGGCGTTCCTGTTTCAACATTTGATCCAGGGGTTTCGGAGCTCCATAAAGGTTTTGATGTTGAATCGTCTCCAGTGGATATGTGGCCTGTATTTCATTCTGCATCAGCTTCTTCGTTTCTCGTTATTCGGGGGGAAATATCGGATGTGTTTACCCAGTCTTGCTTTGAAGAGCTTCAAAAGTTTGACAATGTTTTGAATACCTATGAAGTGCCAGGCGTTGGTCATGCGCCAATGCTAGATGATGAAGCTACCATTGCCGTGATTACTGAATTTTTTAATAACGTATAATTTAAACCATATTAATATACATCGTACCTAACGAGTGCATTCGAGGATAAAGAAAAATGTCTGATGTCGGAATTATGGGGGCTTACCATACTAAGTTTGGCGCATTTGTTGAAAAAAATAGAGAAACAGGTGAAGTCACTGATAAAAAATCAATATATGAATTATTTAACGAAGCAGGTCAGGGCGCTATCGCTGATTCTGGATTAAGCGCCAAAGACATTGACGGGGTTTGGGTAGGCTCATGTTCCCCAGCTCTATTTACAGGGCAAGAACACTTGGCTGCGGTTGGTGTTGATATTGATCCAGAAAATTTGTTGTATAAGGCCATGAATCGCTCTGAAGCTGCCTGTGCATCTTCTAGTGTTGCGTTATATAACGCGATTTACGCCGTGGAATCGGGACGTTTTGATAACGTATTGGTCGTTGGCGTAGAGAAAATGAATTTGTGCAGTACATCAGATGTAACGCGTATATTGTCTTACTCTTCTTATTATCCTGAGGAAGGTGCAGAAGGGATGACGTTCCCCGGATTGTTCGCGGAATTGGCCAAGGCTTATCAACAAAAATATAATATCAGTGATGATAAATTGCGTGAAATTCTGGCTTGTATCACCGCTCGTGGCTATCAATACGGGACGAAAAACGAAATTGCACATTTTGGTCCTAGAGGATTGGCTGAGAGGAAAAACCTGCTAACTACGCAAGCTATATTAGATTTACCTACAGATGATGGTCGGTCAAACCCCATGATTGCGCCGCCACTTCGTTTACATGATTGCAGTTTGGTTACAGACGGTGCAGCAGCGCTAGTTATTAGTCGGAAAGAAGCTGTGCGTAGCCAAAAAGGTAAGGTTGTGAGCTTTGCCGGTATAGGCCATACCCAGGATCATATGGCGCTATCGAAACGGAAGAATTTATACGAACTGGCTGGAACCAAGGTCGCGGTTCAGCGCGCTTATAAAGAGGCGGGGATTACAGTGTCTAACTTGGATGTTGCAGAGGTACATGACTGTTTTACGATTAACCAAATACTATGTACCGAAGCGCTAGGGCTTTCTAAGGATGGCTGTGCTGGAGAAGATTTTTTGAACGGTCGATTTAGCCATGAAGATCCAATTTGTGGCGTTAATTTATCAGGAGGCCTTAAGGCGAAAGGCCACCCTGTTGGTGCGACAGGAATATCCATGCATTTACATCTATATCGGCAATTAATTGGTGATCCACTTGGTGAAAAATATATGAGAGATGCAGAGCTTGGTGCGGTTGTTAACGTTGGAGGAAGTGGGGCAACAAGTTGTGTTTCTATTTTAAAACGCGAACAATAATTTAGCCGAACAAATAGGGTGCCGTCATGAAAAAACTCGAAAATAAGGTCGCTCTGATAACTGGCGGTGGTCGAGGTATCGGAAAAGAAATTGCGCTTAAACTCGCCAGTGAAGGCGCAAAAATAGTTCTTAATGATTTGGATGAAGAGCCCGCCAACGCAGTGGTTGAAGAAATTGTCGCAATGGGAGGCGAAGCATTTGCTTTAGTCGAGAGTGTGACGGAAAAGGATTTTGCTGAACACTTTACAAGTGCTGCGATCGATAAGTTTGGGACTATTGATATCCTGATCAATAATGCTGGTTATACCTGGGATAACGTTATTCAAAAAATGAGTGATGAGCAGTGGGATGCGGTTCAAGCTGTTCATTTAACTGCGCCCTTTAAAATACTTCGCGCTGCGCAGCCCTATTTTAAACAGCAGGCAAAGGATGAAGACGAGGCAGGCAAAGAGGGGTTTCGCAAGGTGATTAACATCTCCTCTGTCGTGGGGATGAATGGGAATCCAGGCCAAATCAATTATGCGGCGGCAAAAGCTGGGCTTATTGGCCTAACGAAAACCTTGTCTAAGGAATGGGGCCGTTATCGTGTGAATGTGAACGCTGTTGCGTTTGGTTTTATCGAGACTCGGTTGACGCTTGGCAATAGCAAAAATGATAAAACGATTCAGGTGGATGGTAAGGAAATTGGAGTGGGCGTTTCACCTGAAATACTCGAAATGTCTAAAATGTTAATTCCTCTGGGGCGCCCTGGTACGGCGAAAGAAGCGGCAGCATCGGTTTATTTGTTGTGCATACCCGAATCAGATTATATCAGCGGGCAAGTATTAAGTTGTAGCGGCGGTTTCGATATGTAGTACTTATTTGCATCGCCAACTTGTTGCTGCAGATATCGTTTTTTTTAATTGTTTGTTTATATGTTTAAGCGGAATATCTAATTCTTTCGAGGAGAAAGTCTAGCCTAAGATTCTTTGAGCTTTTTGTTGTGTTCCAGTTTGGTGAAAAGTAGTGCTTGGTTTACCATAGTAAGCTCTATAGGTAAGGTGAACGATAAGCGGTCAGCATGTTAAAAAATAAAATTCCTCCCCCCGTTATTATGTTGTTTTCCATAGGTTTGGTATGGCTCTTTCAGCGCTATATTCCAATCATTGAATTTACAATTCCTTTCAAGCTGTATGTCTGTATCGCTATTTTTCTTCTGGGGATATTTTTAGCCGTTCACTCAGTTTTCGGTTTTTTAAGGGCAAAAACAACCATAAATCCCATTGCTTTAAAAGAAACCAATTCACTCGTAACGTCAGGGTTATATCGTTATACACGAAACCCTATGTACCTGGGGATGGCTTTAATCATCGCGTCTGCAATTCTATTTTATGGTGCTTTGTCAGGAGGGTTTTCGCTAATATTTTTCGTTGTCGCGCTAAACCAGCTTCAAATTATGCCAGAAGAAAAAGTGCTAGAGGAAATCTTTGGTGCTGAATACACAACCTTTAAGTCTCGTGTTCGGCGTTGGATCTAGCCTTTGTTGTTATGTGGCCGAATTTTGCTTCGAGTTAGCGATTGAGTCTGTCTCTTCATGCGTGTTCTATCTGTCATCCATAATCTCGTCTGTTACCTAACTGAAGCTAAGTTAAAAGTTACTGCTAGACTAATATAGTTGGCCAAATGTCTTTGGTCTTCGTTTAATGGTGTTTTAGTGAATTACTTTTGTCTTTATTGGAGTGCTAATGCCTGACACGGGCTTGAAACATTGGGTTACTAAACTCAAAAATAAAAATTTGCCGGTTTTGGGCAATGTTATGGGTGAACTGAATAAAATTACGGGCAGCGAAGATTCGAACGTAAATCAATTAGCTGAGGTCATTTTAAAGGACCCGAACCTGACTTCCCGTGTTCTCAAGGTTGCCAATAGCGTGCAATATAACTATGCCAATACGCAAATTAATACGGTCAGCCGGGCAATCGTACATATTGGACTAAAAGGTGTGCGTGCGATTTGTATATCTTCAATTGTAATGGACTCTCTGGTTAAAAACAAACCAAAAGAGAGGGTGCTGGCTTTAGTGGCCCAGGGGTTTCACGCGGCCACGCAAGCGCGAAATTTGCTGAAAAGCGCTGACGGCGAAGCCGATATTGGAGAGGAGGTTTTCATTGGCGGATTGCTTTTCAATCTGGGAGAAATGGCGTTTTGGATGACTGAAGATGTTGACGAAAATAATCAGGAACTATTCAGTGATTCGGCCAAGGTCCGTCGAGCAGCTATGGAAAAAATCCTAGGCACAAGTTTTAAGGCGATAACGCATCAATTAGCTAAGGAGTGGAAGTTGGGTGAGACGCTCGAAAGTGCCCTATATCCACGTGAAAATGCGAGTCTCAAAGTCAAAGCCGTGGTGACAGGAGAGCGCCTAAGTCGAGCTTCTCTCTATGGTTGGGAAAGCCCGCAGCTCAAAAAGGTCTTGAAAGAAGTGGCTGACTATACGGGAATGCCTTTAGAGGAAGCGCTGCGGAAAGTGAAGCAGGCTGGCGACCAAGCGGCACAGGTAGCGCTGAGTTACGGTGTTCCTGAAGCCTGCCCTCTAATCCCTAATAGTATGGAAGATTATGTACTGGAGCGCCCTAAGCCAATTGATAAAATCATGAAAGGGGATGCAGGTTTACAGTTAAATATTTTGCGTGAACTATCTAATGCGAATCAAGAAGGGTTGAATGTTAATACCATTTTTCAAATGGTACTTGAGGGTATGCACCGGGGAATAGGGTTAGAAAGGGTGTGCATTGCTTTTATAAATGGGCATAAATTATCGGCAAAATACGTGCTGGGCGAGGGGACCGAGCATTGGCGAACTAGCTTTTTATTGGATGTTGGCCCCTTTTCCGACAATATTTTTACCCAGGCTATGGAAGGTGGAGGGGGACATTGGTTTACTCAAGATATACAACAAAAAAAGCCTGAACTATACCCCACGGATCTGGTTACTATTTTGGGTAAAGTCCCGAGTTTTGTTCACGTATTGGAGGTCGACGGGCGCCGCGCGGCTCTATTTTACGCTGATCGATTTAACTTTGGTGGTAATCTTTCCGAGTCGCAGTTTGAAAGCTTTACTCATTTTTGTCAGCAAGCCCAACTAAGTTTGAACTTACTGTCAAAGTCTAAAGGAGGCTCTGGTCCTAAGCGGCATTAGCCTGCCTTCACATCAACAAAGAGGGTTAGGCGCTGTCCGGGTTGAAGATATTTTGAACGCTTAAGTTGATTCCACTTTAGAATGTCATTCACATTTAAACTGAATTTTTGTGCTATTCGAGCCAAAGAGTCACCATTCCTCACCTTGTAAGAGACTTTTCTTATCACGCCGTTTTTACTCGGAGCAACTGCTGTTTTAGTCCAAATTTTTAGTTTTTGGCCTGGTTTAATTGGATCGCGAGGGGCCATGCTGTTCCATTTGGCGAGCTTGCCTGTCGTAACTTTATAGCGACGACCTATGGTCCATAGGCTATCACCAGACTTTACTGTGTAATCTATTTGCTGGCCTTTTTCTCGCTTGCTTGTTGATGCGTAACGCTTGGCCACACGCTCATCTGCACTATAACTGTAGTGTTTTCCCGATTTTGCGGCGACAGGTACCATCAGGGTTTTACCTGCACGAATTGAATTGCCGCGAAGCTGATTTATTGACCGCAAAGACGCGACGCTCACTTTGTATTTTTGTGCAATAGTCGAAAGGGAGTCACCATTTTTAATCGTATAGCGGTTCCATGTTACGCGGTCTTTTTGTGGGATCGTGGCGATTTTCTGTGTGAAAACCTCGGCTTTCTCAACCGGCACGAGTAACTCGTGCGGTCCTTTCGGGTCAGTTGCCCAACGGTTAAACGCCGGGTTCAAGTGATACAAAACATCCATGTCGATGTCAGCAAGAGACGCGGCTTGGGCTAGATCGATCTGAGAACCCACTGCCACAGAGGTGAAATATGGCCGGTTAAAAATTGGGGTCAGAGTTACGTTATGTTCCGCGGGCTTAGCTATAAGCTGACTTAAAGCTATTAGCCGTGGGACATAGGCCAAAGTTTCTTTAGGAAGGTCTAAATTCCAGAAATCGGTAGGTTTTCCACGCTTTTTGTTCTTCCTGATGGCTTTAGATACGTTACCTGCACCACTGTTATACGACGCTAAAGCCAGAAGCCAATCGCCCTTGAAGCGCTTATTTAGGCTTTCGAGGTAGTTGAGCGCAGCATTGGTCGAAGCTACGACATCGCGGCGCCCGTCATACCACCAGTTTTGTTTTAATCCGAGCATTTTCCCCGTGCCGGGAATAATTTGCCACATACCGGAAGCGCGACCGTGAGAGTAAGCGAAAGGATCAAAGGCGCTTTCAACGATGGGTAGAAGGGCGATTTCTAGTGGCATATTACGTTTTTCGAGTTCTTCTACGATATGAAACATATAACGCTCTGCACGCAGACTGACACGTTTCATATAGCTTGGGTGCCGGGCGTACCATTTGAGCTCCATTTCGATACGGCGATTGTCCGCACTGGGGAATTTGTAGCCACGACGGATGCGTTCCCATAAATTGACTTCATCGATCGGAGCAGATGCCTCGTGCTCTTCCTGTGTTACAAAACAGTCTGGATCGAGGGTGTAATCGGGGTTTTTTGCGCTTGTATTCGTGAGGCTATGACTGGAATGAGGGGATTTAGTTGGCATGCAAGCTGAAATCAGCAAAACACTTACAAGGAAAAAGATATAGGTCCTAAACAGCTTCATTATTACCGCCCAATAGTACAAGAAGGCGCCAGTCTATAGCCTGGCGCCATAAAATCAATATTCAGGTTAACTCGTCTATCTCAATTGATGGATCATTGGCCTGGATAGTGGGGTAGTGGACTCTAAAAACTGTCTTTCCACAGCCTCAACTCAGTAAAGACCTCGAGCTCGCTTGTGGGTTCACGTTTGAGTTGACGTTTTGCTGCTGCAATAACGGATGGTTGGTCGCATCGGAGGAATGGATTAACGTCGAGCTCGGTTGATAACAGTGCTGGGAGTGTGGGTTTATCCTCCCCTCTCAGTTGCGTTACAACCTTGGTTCGATCGGTAAGATATTGGCTGTCCGGCTCGACAGCTTGTGCAAAGCTAAGGTTGCTTACCGTGTATTCATGGGTGCCATAAATCAAAGTATCTTTAGGCAGTGCTTTTATGCGATCAAGTGAGCTTTTGAGTTCCAAATGAGTGCCGTCAAATATACGACCGCAGCCAGAAGAAAACAGAATATCGCCACTAAATACCTGGGTCGATTGCTCGTGAGAGACGGCATAGGCTAATAGCTCGGGTAGATGTCCAGGCAAATGCATGACTTTTACCGTAGCGTCCCAAAGTTGAAAGTTGTCACCTTCGGTTAAAGTTTCGCTAATCTGGGGGATTGCTTTGCAGTCTGGTCCCATTACAGGCACTTGAGTATATGCAAGAAGGCCGTCAATTCCGTTAATGTGGTCAGAATGAGAGTGGGTGATCAAAATTCTTGTGAGTTTAAGGTCGTTTTGCTTTAAATACGCAATGACCGGGTCGGCATCCCCTGGGTCGATTACGCAAACCTCGTTACTGGCGTTAGATTGCAGGATCCAAACATAGTTATCAGAGAAGATTGGGACGTGTAAAACCTTTAGCATGTCATTGCGCTCATTTTGGTTACCCGTGTGCGAGGTAACGAAATTTGAATTAGAATGAAGAGATAGTCATAGCGTAGTTGGACTTTCGACATGATGAAGCTTATTCAGTCTCGATTCAATATTGATCCTCTTCGAGATTCATATGATGAGGTATCTCGGTGGTTTACTACCTCTCTGGGGCGGCGCTTACTAATCCATGAACGAAAGGCGGTAGCCGAGGAGTTACGCTACTTATTCGGCTATCACCTTATGCAGTTAAGTTCGGTGAAAAATGCCAATTTTGCATCTTCTAGCCGTATAAACCACTGTTTTTCGTTTGCTCCGACGGAAGTTTCTGATTGTGGACCTACGCCTTCCGAGGGTGTGGCTAATTTTGATGAGTTACCGCTGCCTGATGAAGTGGTGGATGTTACAGTGTTGCATCATGTGCTGGAATTTTCTGAAAACCCTCATCAAGTTCTTAAAGAAGCTGCAAGAGTTACAATGCCGCGTGGTTACGTAGTGATTGTGGCGTTTAATCCGCTTAGCGCGGCGGGGTTGTTACAGCGGGTTTTTGCGCTGTTTTCTTCAAAGGGGGTATCTAAGCGTCGTAGTTTGAGGCTTGGTCGTATGCGCGATTGGTTGGAATTTTTGGATTTTAGCTGTGTAAATACACGCAACGTCTTTCACAATTTGCCTATTAATAACGCACGCTATTTGGCCTCAACAAAAATACTGGAAAAACTTCATTATAAGAATAAAATGCCCGGCGGTATGTCCTTTGTGATGGTCGCGAGGAAAGACAAAGCCGGTCTTACGCCAATCAAACCTCAATGGGAAAAACCGGGTATATTGAATGCTATGCCGATTGCAAAACAGGCAATAAAAGGTAAGGCTTCAAAAGAGTGTATGGTTTTACCATTTCGAGCAAAAATCAAACGGGATTTTTAAGGAACACAGGTAATATTACCGTAAGCTTGTCAGCTCAGAGAGGGCATGGGCACTGCTTACGGTTATCGCTGTGTGAAAATTGTCCCCGAGAACATTTAAGAGAATAAAATAATTGAAAAATGTAGAAATATTTTCGGACGGAGCTTGCCGAGGTAACCCCGGTCCTGGCGGTTGGGGGACATTACTTCGATTTGATGGCAAAGAAAAACCACTATTTGGCGGCGAGAAAAATACAACAAATAATCGCATGGAGCTTAAAGCTGCTATAGAAGGTTTGGCCGCACTTAAAGAGCCTTGTTTGGTTGATTTAACTACTGACTCGCAATACGTCCGCAAGGGGATCACTGAATGGATTCACAATTGGAAAAAAAATGGATGGCGGACTGCAGCAAAAAAACCGGTGAAAAACGGTGATTTATGGAAGGAGCTTGACACTCTTTCCAAGCAGCACACGGTGACGTGGCACTGGGTAAAAGGGCACAGTGGACATCGTGAAAATGAGATTGCTGATGAGTTGGCTAATCGAGGAATTGATGACTTATAAAGTTTGATTATAAGTTTGTATTTTTGGGCCTAGAAACGGTCTATTCTTGCGTTTTATTCAGATTGTTATTAGATGAAATCAAATAGTCAGTCGTCACAATAACGCTTAATAATATAAGAGGTAAATGTGCGCCAAATTGTTCTTGATACTGAAACCACCGGCTTAGAGCCAGCTGACGGTCATAAAATTATCGAAATAGGTTGTGTTGAATTGGTCAATCGACGCCTTACCGGTAATCATTATCATCAGTATGTAAAACCTAACCGCGAAATCGATGAAGGTGCGATGGAGGTTCATGGTATCACCAATGAATATCTTGCGGACAAGCCTGTATTTGCGGATATTGCTCAAGGTTTTCTAGAGTTTATTGGTGACTCGGAATTAGTGATTCACAATGCTCCATTTGACTTGGGCTTTTTGGATCATGAACTCAGAATATTTGACCCTACACTCAAAAACGTAACTCAGCGTTGTAAGGTGCTCGACACCTTGGTGATGGCGCGCAAAAAGCATCCAGGTCAAAAAAATAACCTTGATGCTTTGTGTCGTCGATATGGTGTTGATAATTCTCAGCGGGATTTACACGGCGCTTTACTGGATGCCGAAATTCTAGCTGACGTCTATTTGCTCATGACAGGAGGTCAGAGGCGTTTAGCTTTAGGTGGTGCGTCGGCCGAAGATGGTGAAGAGTTTGAAGAGAAAATTATTCGGTTGGATGGCGATCGGCCGAAGTTGAGGGTTATTCGTGCCAACGAAAAAGAACTCATACGGCATCAGCAAAAACTCGAGTCGATTGACAAATCTACCGGTGGAAATTGTATGTGGTTAAAACAGGATTGATCTGAGACTTTTAATTACTATTGCCCACTAAGTTACTAATTTTCCTCGAAATTCGTGATTTATTTCTGGAGCGGATGCTATACTCCAGCTAATTACGTGCATAAAAAATACGAACAATCAAACAAGCGGGAATAACTGCATTTATGCGCCATACGGTTTATCTTTCAATAACTTTAGCTGTTATTTGGCTGTTAAATTCGGGGCATTACACTCCTATAATTCTTAGCCTCTGCGTTTTATCCATCGTTTTAGTTGTTTGGATTGCTCACAAAATGGATGTGGTTGATAACGAAGGTCAGCCCATTAATGCAACCTTGCGAGCACCGCTCTATTTTATCTGGTTGCTCAAAGAAATTGTCCTTTCGAATATTGATGTCGTAAAACGCATCTGGTTAACTCCCGGTTCTATAAGCCCTACTGTCGCAACCTTGAAACTCACCCAAACAGAAGATATGGGGCGTGTAATTTACGCAAACTCAATCACACTGACTCCCGGTACAGTCACTCTTGATTTGCAAGATGGAGAATTGACTGTTCATGCTCTTACGGAAGAAGCTTTGAGCGAATTGGCCAAAGGCGAGATGGATCGCCGCGTTTCTCAACTGGAAAAGTGATGTTTACTGCTGCCTCTGCTGCTATTTTGATTTCGATGCTGTTAGCTTTGGGGCGTGCTTTTATCGGCCCAACACTGTATGACCGGATATTGTCTGTGAATATGTTCGGTACCAAGACAGTTTTGCTTATTGCAGTACTTGGATTCCTTATGGGTCGACCGGATTTTTTGGATATAGCAATCGTTTATTCTCTAATCAATTTTATTAGCATTGTCGCTATATTGCGCTTCTTTGAATACACGCAGCCGTCAAAAGATAACGTAACGAGTGCTGATGAGGGGGAGCACGAATGATCATCGATATCATTTCATGGTTCTGTTTGTTGGTTGGCGGCTTTCTTTGTATCTCCGGCGCTGTTGGTATTTTTCGTTTCCCGGATTTCTTTACGCGAATGCATGCTGCGAGCGTTACGGATTCTTTGGGTAGCGGACTGATTATTCTAGGTTTGGTTTTACAATCTTCCGAGTGGATAGTCGTTTCCAAGTTAATCTTCATCCTGCTCTTTATTTTTCTGACCAGCCCGACCTCTAGCCATGCCTTAGCCAAGGCCGCTCTGCACTCAGGGTTGCGTCCTTGGACAAAGCCTAGTGCTAGTCGCGACGATAAATAATCGAGGATATGACTATCGAATTTTTGATCGACATTATTATTTTGGGTTTTTTGGTGATTACAGCGGTTGGCATCGCTGTTTCAAAAGACCTATTTGCTTCAGTGATGCTTGCCGGTATATACAGTTTGTTGTCAGCAGTTTTTTTCGTTGTCATGGACGCCGTTGACGTAGCATTTACAGAGGCTTCAGTAGGCGCCGGTATTTCAACAATATTGATGCTGTCTACTCTTACGCTAACGGGGCAGTTTGAAGACCCTTCACGCCACAATAAAATACTTGGTTTCGTTGTCGTGTTCATTACTGGATCTTTACTGATATTTGGCACCACAGATATGCCAATATTTGGTGATGCTTTTGCTCCAGTTCAATTGCATTTGGCTCCTCACTTTATTGAAAACTCTTACGCAGAAATAGGTTTGCCCAATATTGTTACATCCGTGCTGGCCAGTTACCGAGGTTACGATACCTTCGGTGAAACAGTTGTGATCTTTACTGCCGGCATTGGTGTTCTATCGTTACTCGGATTCAGTAGTGGCAGTTCGACCCGGTTGTCTAGTGTTATTGCCCCAATGAGCCAGCATAAAATTTTGCGTGTTGTGAGCAAAATTTTAATTCCGCCTATTTTGATTTTTGCATTATATGTGCAGTTCCACGGCGATTATGGCCCTGGCGGAGGTTTTCAGGCTGGGGTGATCTTTGCTGCAGCGATAATTTTATATGCCATGGTGTTTGGATTGGATACGGCTCGAAGGGTTATCAATCAATCTGTTGTTCAGGTCTTATCTGCCCTTGGTGTTCTCCTTTATGGCTCTGTTGGGTTGATTTCGTTTCTAAACGGCAAGAATTTCCTGGATTATTCTGCGTTGGCTCACGACCCATTACATGGGCAGCACTACGGAATTCTATTGGTTGAATTGGGTGTTGGAATAACGGTAACTGCAGTCATGGTTTCAGTATTTTTTACCTTCGCGAGTCGTGTTGATAAAGAACATGGGGGTAATGCGTGACTTTTATGTCTCAATACAATTACTGGGTCGTGATCATATTAATGATGATTGGGTTTTATATCGTCATTTCTCACGGCAATCTAGTCAAAAAACTGATTGGCCTCAGTATCTTCCAGACTTCAGTTTTCATCCTGTATATCAGTATGGGTAAGGTGACTGGCGGTACTGCGCCGATCTTAGACCCTGACTACACAGTATTTTCCAATCCTTTGCCTCACGTCTTAATTCTTACTGCGATTGTTGTCGGTATTGCAACCACAGCAGTTGGCTTAGCCTTAGTGGTTAGAATTAAAGAAGCTTACGGCACAATAGAAGAAAGTGAAATTCAACAGAAGGACGACGAAGAGTGCTGAGCCATTTCCCAGTACTGCAGGTGATTTTGCCCTTAATGGCTGCACCAACCTGTTTGTTATTACGGCAGTCGAAGTTGGTTTGGGTGTTTGCGACGATTGTTTGCCTACTGTCCATGCTTATAAGCTTTCAACTGCTTTATATCGTGCAATCGCAGGGCACTATTATCTATGAGTTGGGTGGTTGGAAAGCGCCTATAGGTATTGAATACCGCATTGATATGCTCAGTGCGTTTTTACTTGTGTTGGTTTCATCCATAGCTACCGTTGTACTAATGGGGGCCAACAGCAGCATTCAGAAAGAGATACCGGAAGATAAACACACCCTATTTTACATCTCGTATCTACTTTGCTTTACGGGCATGCTCGGCATTATTGCAACGGGGGATGCCTTCAACGTCTTTGTATTTTTGGAAGTATCTTCACTTTCTGCTTATACGCTGATTGGCTTGGGCACAGATAGGAGGGCCCTTTGGGCTTCGTATCAATACCTTATTATGGGAACCATTGGCGCCACATTCATTCTGATCGGTATAGGATTAATGTACATGGTAACGGGTACGCTCAATATGGCCGATATGGCAGAGCGGTTACCTGACGTAACCCAAATCAAAACATTGTATACAGCATTCGCCTTTTTTATTGTGGGTGTGTGTTTGAAGCTTGCGCTGTTTCCTCTGCATTTATGGTTGCCCAACGCATACGCTTACGCGCCTTCAATTGTCACCGCTTTCTTGGCCGCAACGGCTACTAAAGTAGCAATCTATGTTTTGATTCGGTTTATTTTTACGATTTATGGCGTAGAGTTTTCGTTATCTCATATGCCTTTGCCCCACATCCTGATGGCACTTGGAGTTCTTGGTGTGATTGGGGCATCAATTGTGGCGATATTACAAACTAATATTAAAAGGTTGTTTGCATTTTCAAGTGTGGCTCAAATCGGATACATGATTTTGGGCTTTAGTCTGGGGTCCCAGGCGGGTCTGCAAGCTTGTTTATTGCACGTGTTTAATCACGCCCTAATTAAAGGTGCCATTTTCATGGCGATAGCCGGAATTGTTTATCGGGTTGGTTCGGCAAACGTAAAAGATTTACGCGGAATTGGTCAGCGTATGCCGTTAACCACAGCGGCAGTTGTTGTCGGGGGATTGAGTTTAATAGGTGTGCCTTTGACGGCGGGTTTCGTGAGTAAGTGGTATTTGATTTTAGCGCTATTAGAGCAAGGCCTGTGGCCAATCGTCATTGTCGTTTTAGTGGGATCCCTTCTTGCTGTGGTGTATGTCTGGAAAATTGTTGAAATTGCATATTTTCAAAAGCCTGAGGGCTTTCAGCAAGGGGATGTGATTGAGGTAAAAGAAGCGCCTATTTCAATTCTATTACCCACTTGGCTTTTAGTCGCTGCCAATATTTACTTTGGCCTTAATACAGACTTTACCGTCAATGTGACGGACTTGGCTGTCTTGTCCTTATTCGGAGGTGCGCCATGAGTGCTGAGTGGCTCCTTCAGCTGGCAATAATACTGCCTTTAATTGCCGTTCCATTAATCGGATTCGCGGGCAAATATCCTAAACTGCGCGAGACTATTACGATGAGCGCCAGTGTTCTGGTGCTTATTGTTGTAGGAATGCTTTATAAGTCATTTCTTGACGGTGAGCAGATAGCTGTACAGTGGATCGAAATTTTTCCCGGTCTTGAAATAAAATTTGAAGTCGAAGCTCTGGGCGTATTGTTTTCGCTAGTCGCCAGTTTTCTATGGGTGGTGACGAGCATATACGGTATCGGGTATATGCGTGGCAATAATGAGAGAAATCAAACGCGATTCTTCATGCTTTTTCCCATTGCGATCTCAGCAGCGCTCGGCATTGCTTACGCGGGTAACTTGTTAACGCTATTTATCTTTTACGAGGTTATGACCTTGTCGACTTTCCCTTTGGTAACACACAATGGGACAGAGAAGGCGATGAAAGCTGGCCGAATTTATTTGGGCGTTTTAATATCTTCTTCAATCGGTCTCTTTTTGCCCGGAATTATTTACGTGTGGTTTTTGACTGGTACGACGGATTTCACTGTTGGCGGTGTGCTTGAAGGGCATCTCAGTGGCCCGATGTTGACGGTATTAGCCTTTGTGTTTTTATTGGGTATTGGTAAAGCTGCGGTGATGCCTGTTCATCGGTGGTTGCCTGCAGCGATGGTTGCTCCAACACCGGTTAGTGCATTATTGCATGCTGTTGCCGTGGTGAAGGCCGGTGTATTCACGGTTTTAAAAGTGATGGTGTATACCTTCGGTATCGATCACCTTAAAGAAGCGCCTTATTCGGAATGGCTGTTGTATCTGGCATGCTTTACTGTCGTTATGAGCTCTATTATCGCCATGCAGCAAGATAATTTAAAACGTAGGCTCGCATATTCCACCATCAGCCAGTTATCTTATGTCGTGCTTGGCGCAATGTTGTTAGCGCCGATTAGTATTATGGGCGCAGCGTTTCATATTGCTGCCCATGCATTTGGCAAAATCACCCTGTTTTTTGCTGCCGGTGCAATATATACAGCGTCTAAAAAGACAGAGATTAGCCAGCTGAAAGGTATCGCTTTTCGTATGCCTTGGACGATGGCGGCCTTTACGATTGGCGGCTTTTCAATGATCGGGATTCCACCTCTGGTTGGTATTATTTCCAAGTGGTATATTTTGATGGGGGCGTTTCAGGCAGAGCAAATAATTGCCGTAGTGGTAATTTTATTATCGACTCTACTTAACACCGCGTACTTTATGCCAATTGTTTACCGTGCCTATTTTGTAAAAGAAGAAGAGGGTGGGGTCGAGCATGGCGAGGCGCCGTTGCCGATTGTTCTTGCCTTATCTGTGACGGCATTTTTTACCGTGGCCTTATTTTTCTTTCCGACAATTCCGTTTGAGTTAGTACAGATGATCCAAGTGAGGGCGTTGCCGTGAGCGATAGTAATGAAAGCGCACAAAAACATTGGTTATATCGAGAGGAAAACCGCAAAAAACTGTGGGGCTTTCAAATCGTAATTCTTGTGCTGGTTCTAGTGCCTGAGTTTTTTGTTCATCACCATGCTCACTTTGAGTCTAAGGGCATTTTTATTGATGCGTCTTGGGGGTTTTTCGCGTGGTATGGTTTCGCGACATGCGCTGCGATGGTCATTGCTGCCAAAATACTGGGCGTATTGTTAAAGCGAAAGGACACGTATTACGATGATTAATACCATGATGCCTCCAGGCCTCATATTAATTTTGGGTGCCCTTTTATTTGCGGTGACCGACGGACGTATTCAGAAAGCGTTGATTGTTATATTGCCTGCGATAGCGTTAACGCTTATCTGGATGGTTCCTGATGGTAATAATTTGATTGTGCCGTTTTTGGAATACGAATTACTCCCTTTGACGCCGAGCCCAACCGGTAAAGTTTTTGCGACTATATTCGCACTTATGAGCTTGGTGGGCGGGATATATGCAGCTAATCAAGCATCGAAAGCTGAAATCTGTGCCGCTTTTATTTATGCGGGTGCGGCTATCGGGGTTACGTTTAGTGGTGATTTGATATCAGTTTTTGTTTTTTGGGAGCTTATGGCAGTTGGCTCTACTGTCGTTATCTGGGCCGCAAACTCTTCTGCTGCTTATAAGTCCAGTTATCGTTACTTGCTTGTTCATTTGATGGGCGGCGTTGTACTGATGTCTGGGATTGTAGCCCATGTGCATGAAACGGGATCCATTGCGTTTACTCTTATAGAACTCGATTCTATCGGCGCCTGGTTAATACTCGCAGGTTTCTTGGTTAATGCCGGGGCTCCCCCGTTGTCAGCTTGGATTGCAGATGCTTACCCAGAAGCGAGCCCAAGCGGAAGTGTATTTCTTTCTGCTTTTACTACGAAAACAGCTGTTTTTGCCCTAATGATTACGTTCGCCGGTGCTGATGTCTTGATCTACATTGGGCTGTATATGGTGTTTTACGGCATTATTTACGCGCTGCTTGAAAATGATATGCGCCGAATACTGGCCTATAGCATAGTAAACCAAGTAGGGTTTATGGTCGTGGCAATTGGTATTGGCACGGATATGGCGCTCAATGGCGCAACCGCCCATGCATTCGCCCATATTATTTATAAGGGCCTATTGCTTATGGCAGCCGGTTGCGTGGTTATGCAAACGGGTGAAAGGCGTTGTTCTCACTTGGGTGGTTTATTTCAAACCATGCCATTCACTGCTGTTTGTGGCATCGTTGGTGCGTTGGCAATATCGGCCTTTCCATTTACTTCCGGTTTTGTTACCAAATCTCTGTCGACGAGTGCCGCTGCTCACGAGGGTTTGACCTTGGTTTGGTTTCTTTTGTTAGCTGCATCGGCAGGTGTGTTTTTACATGCGGGTATCAAATTTCCTTGGTTTGTCTTTTTTCAAAAGGATTCCGGTCTGCGTCCGACAGAAGCCCCTTTAAATATGCGGGTTGCCATGGGAATATTTGTATTCTTATGTTTAGCGATCGGCATTTACCCTGAAGCTTTGTATGGGATATTGCCCTATGAGACCGACTACAAACCTTACACAGCGGACCACTTGGTAACCCAATTTCAGCTGTTGATTTTTGCTGGTTTTGCCTTTTTCGTTATGTTACCAATGATGAAAAGAACGCTGACCTTGAGTCTCGATTTTGATTGGTTTTATCGACGTCTATTCGTACGTTTTTCGTCAGTATTTTTCCGCTATTTTTGGGCCATAGATGGCCGTATTCGAGCAGCTGTCTTGTCCTCGATAAAGTCTTTGTTTGGGTTTATATGCGCCCATGCGCCAAATGGAATTTTGCTTAAGTCACGTCCTTCTAGCAGTATGGTGATTTGGGTCACTGTGTTGCTGGCCACCTACCTTGTGATAAGTTTTGTTTAACTACTTATCACTATCGACAATCTTAGCTGTATTTAGCGACTTTTGACTTTGAAAGTCAGTGAGAGACTGAGTTAAGATTGTTGGGTAACTCTAAGAAAATTAAAGATATTTTGGTTTTAGCTATTATACTGACTAGTAAGTAATCGTTTGCTAGGAATTGCTACTTTAGTGAGCGATTCGGGGTCTTGAAAAGACCGCTAGCATTGTTTGAAAAACATTCAAAACGGAAAGTGCCAAGACTAAAGTATAAATGCTGAGATGTTAAAACTAACCATATAGTTAAACAGAACGACGATAGCAACTAACTACTTAATTTCGTGTCATGTAATTGTATGATCAAGAAAGCCATATTTAGTGAATGGTCAGGTAGAAAGTGGTGGAATAAATAGCCGAGATAACCGTGGGCATGCTAACGCTTCGCGAGTTCAACTCAATCAAATAATAACATTGGTGGAATTTCTTTGTGGACACTGTCAATTTTCAATCCCTAAACCTGGTTCGTGATGAGCTTGTCGCGACGATTGAAGAAGCAGCTAGGAACCTGGAGCGGTTTGTATCATCTCAGGAAGATGGTGAGGCTTTACAGGCTTGCGTCGATAGCGTCGCGCAAATTGTTGGAACATTAAAGCTGATTGAATTTCGTGGAGCTGAATTATTGGCTCAAGAATTGTTGCTGAGCGCAAAGGAAATATCGCCAGGCAACAATGGGCCAAAATTTGAACGCTGTCTTGAAGTTATCAGCAGTACGTTTTTTGTGCTTTCTCGATACCTTGAGTATGTTCAACAAACTGAAAGGAAAGTACCCGTATTATTAATTCCTCAAATCAATGAATTGCGTAAGTTGCGCGGCGAAGTGGTTTACCCCGAGTGCCACTTTTTCCAGGTGGACTTATCTAAATCCCCCGCATTGCCAGCTTGTGACCGACTAGAGGTTGAGGGGGCGGAACTGACTTCATCGGTCCGCCGTATTCGGCATATGTATCAAATTGGATTACTTGGTTTTATAAAAGAGCGTCAAGTTAAAAACTCCATAGCAATGATGCGTCGCGGCCTAAAGCGCCTGCGCCGCATGAGCGGAAATGACAAACCCTTAGCTTTGTTGTGGTGGCTGGCTGATGTAACACTCGAAGCCATGAGTGCGCAAACCATGGAGATTATCGAAACGCGCAAAATGTTATTTGGTCGTTTGGATCGAGTTATTAAACAAGTTGAACAAAATGGAACCAAGGCATTTGAGGCTAATCCTCCGAAAGGCCTAATCAAAGAGCTTGTTTATCTTGTTGCACTTTCGACCTCAGACTCCGAAGATGTGAAAGCCATTAGTTCGGTCTATGGGCTTGATCGCTTTTCTTATACCGATTATGACCTTGCGGGTGAACGTGACTTACTCAATGGACCCAGTGCACATACTGTATCTTCCCTAGCGAGTGTTTTACAAACTGAACTGACTAACACCAAGAAAGTTCTAGAAGGGGCGTCGCAGAGCAGTATTCAACGTATTGATGATTTAGACAGTTTCCTTGCTACTCTGCAAAAAGTTGCTGAGATTCTCGCTATTGTTGGATTGGTGTCGGCTTCCAACACCTTGAAAAACGAGTTAAAACGAATAGAAGGGTGGCGGGACGAGGCCGAGATAGATCTCTCAGAAATGGATGAAGTTGCTAATACGTTGTTGTATTTGGAATCTACTGTCAGTGCCATTGAAACCACTAAGTTATCCGATGAAAAGCTTCAGATGGCGAATAAAGTTGCCCAACAAGAAGTCATCGCTTCGGGTGAACTCGCAGATGCTAAACGAATTGTGCTTTCTGAGTCGGAGGCTGGGATATCTTTGGCCAAACGCGCATTGAGTTCATTTTCAGACTCTGATTTTGATACCGGCCATATTCGTAATATTGCTAAAACCCTCAATACTGTTCGTGGGGGGTTGTTAATGCTGAAATGTGATCGAGTTGCTAGAATTCTGGATAGATGCTCGGCTTTTGTTGAAGAAGTATTAATGGATCAAGACCCGCAACCGGGTTTGAAAGAGATGCTTGAAACCTTCGCTGATTCCATTATTTCAGTGGAGTATTACCTAAACTCCGCGACGGCCAGTTTGCATATGGATGAATCGGTATTGCAGTTGGCGGAAGAGAGTTTGGAAGCGCTAGGTTACCCTATCTTAGTAGATGAGCGAATGGAGTAGTGGCTTATGGTATTTGAGCCTGCTGAATCTTGTGTAGCAGGAGTCGAACCTGATTTAGTTGTTATGATCTATCGGGGGCAATTACTGTGTCCTTCAGGGGAGTCTTGGAGGCCATTACCAGCCTCGATTCTTGAGCATTTTTGTTCTGCCGACCACAATCATTATTTGGGAGCTTTGGATCATCAGCATTGTGAGGCGGTATTTCTTAGTGGGAAGGAAGAGCCGGAAGTATCGGGCTATGAGTGGCAAGACCTACGCAGCCAGTTAGGGCTTATATCTGAGGTATATTTTCAGTTGGCGGGACGAGCACTTCAAATAACGCGTTGGTATCGCGATCATCAGTTTTGTGGGCGCTGTGGTAGCGTTACGCGGGCGGCGAAAAGTGATAGAGCTTTGGTCTGTCTAAAGTGCGAAAACCGTTTTTATCCAAGGATCTCTCCCTGCGTTATTGGATTGGTTACAAGAGGGCGGGAATGCCTCTTGGCTCGTGGTACCCGTACCCCTGAAGGTGTGTTTACAACTCTGGCTGGATTTGTAGAGCCTGGAGAGTCTGCTGAGCAGGCTTTTGCGAGGGAAGTTAAAGAAGAGGTCGGAATAGAGATTAAAAATATTCAATACCGCTCCTCTCAGCCTTGGCCTTTTCCTGGCCAGCTAATGCTGGGCTTCTTTGCTGAATATGCGGCAGGAGATATTGTTATTGATGAAAACGAAATTATCGAAGCAGGGTGGTTTGACATCGAAGACTTGCCTCTTTCTGCTCCATTAGGCACTATCGCGGGACAATTGATTCAAAGCTTTGTAGAGGAGATTGCAGGCTAAATGTTTACTGTACTTACGGGTATTCTAGTACTTTTCTCCCTTGTGGCGTTGTTTTTCTGTGGCCGTTTATTGCTCAGGTCTAGTTGGGTTTTGGGTTGGCTTAGGGGAATGTCCGGTTTAGCACTACTAGCGTTGGCGGTACTGTTTGTTTTTGTCGGTTTGGATTTGGTTAGTTATCAGCGAATTCTTACAGATAAACCAATATTAACCATTAGTTTTAAAAAGCAAGATGACCAGTTTTTTACCTCCACTGTCTCGTATATAGAGGAGGGCATTGAAAACAACTACGAGCTGTATGGAGAGCAATGGCAGATTGATGCAAGAGTTATACGCTGGCGTGGGTTGATTGCAATGTTTGGTACCAAGCCTGGGTACCGGCTTGATCGCTTAAGCGGTCGTTACTACTCGCTTGAAGATGAACGTCGAAAGAAACGCTCGGTCCATCAGTTAGTTCAAAGCGAATACGGCTTAGATCTGTGGCATTGGGTGAAGGAAAACGGGAGTTTCTTATCCCTATTTGATGCGGTCTACGGTAGCGCAACGTTTTTGCCGATGGAAGACGGGGCTATTTATCAAGTGTCTTTGAGTGCCTCGGGTTTGGTTTCGACTCCGCTAAACAGTATCGCTCGAGATGCCGTAAATCAATGGCAATAATCGCAGCCTCGTCAATGGTTGTTAACTTTATTTATTTGTAATTACAGCACTTTCTGATCGGTGTTTGTATTTAACTTTTGTGTCGAGTTGTTCCGATACTAATTTTTTAAAGGGGAAAGTTTTCTTGGAATTTTTAAGTGAGTACGGTCTGTTTTTGGCTAAAACGATAACGTTTGTGATTGCCATTGCCGTTATTATATTGCTTGTTGTGTCGGCAGGGATGAAAAATCATGGTGGTGACCAAGGACATTTGGAAATCACAAAAATTAATGAGAAATTTGAAGATTTGACGAATATTGTCAAATCTATGGTGTTACCGGAAGAAGAACTCAAACTCGCCGAAAAAGAACAAAAAAAACGCGATAAAGAAGAGAAAAAGAAAAATAAAGCAGAGGCAAAAGCAAAAGCAAGAGCTAAAGATAAGAAATCTGGCGATGATGTAAATGCTAATGATGACAGCGAGGCGGCAAAGACTGATAAAACTCGCAAGCGTGTTTATGTTGTTGATTTTGATGGTGATATCAAGGCTTCTGCTACAGAAGCCTTGAGAGAGATTGTTACAGCGATCCTCACGATAGGATCTGAGCGTGATGAGGTGGTAGTGCGCCTCGAAAGTTCAGGCGGTATGGTGCATAGTTATGGGCTAGCAGCTAGCCAATTGCGCAGGATTACATCGAATAATATTCCATTAACCGTTTGTGTTGACAAGGTTGCTGCAAGTGGTGGGTATATGATGGCTTGTGTTGCACACAAAATTGTTTGCGCTCCCTTTGCGATAATAGGTTCGATAGGCGTTGTGGCTCAGCTTCCCAACTTTCATCGTCTACTGAAAAAACATGATGTGGACTTCGAAATGGTGACCGCTGGGAAATACAAGCGTACACTGACTATGTTTGGTGAAAACACAGATGAAGGTCGGGAGAAGTTTGTTGAAGAGCTAGAAGACACGCATGAGTTGTTTAAGGACTTCATTACCGATAATCGCGATAAAGTGGATGTAGAGGATGTTGCAACAGGTGAAATTTGGTTTGGTACGCGCGCTATCGAGAAAAACTTAGTGGATGCTATTGAGACATCGGATCAGTATTTGTACAACCTCAAGGATGATGCTGACATATTCGAATTGACGTTCACCCATAAAAAATCAATCGCTGAAAAAATTGGCCTGAGTGTCGAGCGTGCAGCTGATCGCTCGATTTCTAAGGTTATGCAAAGCCTAAATACTCGCTTCTTTAGTTAGACGCTGGGTTTGTGTGTGTCGCATTAACGGCGTCACGAATAAAAAAGCCAAAGAACGTAATGTTCTTTGGCTTTTTTATTTGTTAAACCCTTAGCGTCCGTGGTTATGGCTACGTTAAAATTGATGTTTCGGTCGATCAATCCTTAGGGAAATTCAATATTGAATCCGTATCAATGTTTTCCGCAATTAATGCGAGTTGGTCAATCAGTATCATTGCGTCGGGTTGTTTTTTATTAAGTACCAAATATAAGTTGACATTTTTCAGTACTGCATAGCTGAGTTCGTTATTAGGGTGCATTTCAAGAGCTTTGATGGAAGGGCCTTTGTAATCGATAACAAAATCAGCACGTCCGGCCGCGAGCATAGCAAAAGCGGATTGGTGTGTTGAGGCTTTATAAACGGATAGATTGTTCTTTTTATCGGTAAAAAAGGATTGGAGAGGCCCATAGCTATACCCCTTGATTGTAATAACCTTTTGCCCCTTTAAGTCTCCGATGCTTTTTATCGGAGGCCTGTTATTTCGATGGTAGGCACGTAGCTCGACATGAATAATGGGGCTGGAGCTTGTTACACAACATTGTTCAATCGTGGGAGATTTAACCAATATCGAAAAGTTGCCAATTTCATTGCTGAGCTGATGTAGCATTCTCGGTATTGGTAGTTGTTTACTTTCCCAAGTGATTTCTGCTTTAGAGAAAAGTGCCGAAACCAATCGTAAAATGGGGTTTCCTTCCTTTCCGTCTGGCCCCACTGTTTCGCTAAAAATGACTTTGTCTGGGTATACATATTTGATTTTTTTTGGGCTGCTTGCGAAGGAGTGTGAGCTTGCCACTAACATTAGTACAACGCTGAGGATTCTAAAAAATTGTTGTTTATGAAAGGTCTTGCGTATTACAAATGTCATAGTTCGCATGTTAAATAATGTTGTTTAGTGTGAGACCTCCGTGTGGTTAAGTTGGTCTGGATTTATAGCGGCTGTGAGGCTATATCAAATGTCGGGTTTTTAATGTGTTTGGTCTTTTATTAATTTAATGCAGGTTGTAATTAGGCTGCATTTTACTACTTGAATCCAGATCCATTTCACAAAACCAAAAAAAAGTAGAGTAGATGATCTTCTGAAGATGTAATCCGAGCAGTTTTAATCGGTGTTAGTTGCTAAAGAAGATTAATTTTAGGTTGTCGAAGTGACTCTTTAAAGCTGTTCTCGATTGGTCTCGCGTAGGCTGCACGGTTTGATGTGAATGTTTGATCAATATCGATTTGGCTTGAGAGGCTTATGTTGGTTTTCATGTTTAGATCAAGGCTTTTACCAATGGTTACCGTCTTCTATTCCCCGTTATATTCGGTCCTGCTTAACTTGGAAGATCGAGCGTTTTTGTTATCGACTCTATGTGCAATTTTCTCTAGACGTCTGATCAAGGAGCGGGCGTTAGGGTGATTTTTGCTAAGAACGAGATATAGGTCAAACTTTTCAAGTACGTCAAACGTTATACCGGATATCGGGTTGTTACTTAGCGCTTCAATAGAGGCGCCTCTGTAGTCAATCAAATAATCAGCTCGACGGGCCTTGAGCATTGAAAAGGCTGACGCGTGAGTTGGGGCGGTGTGTATCGTTAATTTGTTGGTATCGCTGGAGAAAAAACTATGCAGGTGTCCATAGCTATAGCCTTGTATGGTAATAATACTTTTTCCTATTAGGTCGTTAACTGAGGAGATCGTTTGACTTTGAGAGCTGTGGTAAACGCGTAGATCTTCATTGAAAACGGGGTTTTCACTGGTGACACAGCATTCGAGTATTCGGGGTGATTTGATAAGGATGGAAAAATCACTAACTTGATTGCCTAACTGTTGAAACATACGAGAAACGGGTAGCCGTTTACTTTTCCAGGGGATATTCGCTTCATGGAATAGTACTCTTGCGATATCTATCAAGGGGTTTATATGTTGTAATTTTGGACCACCTTCTGTCGATAGTACGATTTGTCCAGGGTAAACATATCGAATATCTGGGAAAATAGCATCACTGTTCGCAAAGGCCCAATTTATCCCAAACAACAAAGGCAATGTGAAAATTGCGGTTAATCTAATGATGTTGATGAACCTTGTGTTTGATTGAGGAAAGGTTTGAACGACGGGCAGTGATTTTAGCGTAAATGTTAGGTAAAAATTGTGTTGAGTATCAAGTTTTGAGTCGGTACTTGCCGAATGTACATATGTTACGCAGCCAGAAATGAAATACAACGAGGTCAAGTGACAGTTTGGTTATTTTACGTAATCAACTTTTTTGAAAAAATGAGGGGTTATGTTAGCTGTGTCGCGAATATGTTCGGTTTCGTAGAAGCTGGTCCAAAATGTCACTTCATCGCGCCTAGTGTTTCTATGTTATTTCAATTGTTTTCAAGTTTTTCTAACGGCAAGGGGAGCGTGAGGAATCAAAAATAGGCGTTTGTGGCGCATGCGGATCATGCAAACAGGCTTAGTGGCGTTGTTGATAGCCCCTACTACACTTTAAGCTAAAGTGGTTACTCTAGTATGTTATTTGCTGGCGGGTTGAAGCTCTTGATGCCTTTATTTGTGAAGTGTGAAAGGTGTAGGGAAGTAAAATAGCTGTTTTTTGGATCGGCATTACCTTAGCCATGGCTATAGAATAAGCCGATGAATTCCTGTGCTCACTATGTCCTTTTCCGTGAGCCCTTTATGCATTTCTCTACGGGAAATGCTGTGCCTTAGCATATCTGGTTAAAATGTAGTCGGCACTTTAATTTACTTCTAAACTGGATATTGTCGGTGGTTGTATTGAATACCCAAGGAAAAAAGGCTTTTTGTTGTCTGGGCTAGCAGTGGTGTAGGCTAATTTTAGTGGGCAAAAAAAGAATGTATACCTTTCGAGAAACAGCTTTAAGTGTTTTGAATGTTAGGCAGGAGGAGGCTTTTCAGAGTGTTCCACGCCCCGGTCGTCATGTTGTTGATTACAGTAAAACGGCGTCGAACTTATCGACAGAGTCTCAGAAGATAGCGGATTTGATTTTGCAGGGACCGTCAATAATAGAAATGTTACCTCAAGCAGCTCGAGACATGAGGATGGCAGCGGGTAATCCATTCGACTATGAGGATGTAGAAGAGGTTGAGAAGACGGATATTCAAATACCGGGGGCCGACACGATGTTAGAGGCTCGTATCTATAAAACTAAAAGGAATCAAAAGAAAAAAAATGGGGCGTTGATTTATTACCATGGTGGAGGTTTTGTCTTAAGTGATATTGACCTGTACGATGGCTTGATCACTCAGCTTGCATTCCAGTCAGGTCTGACTGTCATTTCTGTTAATTATCGGCTTGCGCCAGAAACCCCATTTCCTGGAGGCTTACTGGATACTCAAACGTCGTTCAATTGGTTGTATGAGCATGCGGAAGAGTTTGAAATCGATGCCGAGAGAATGGCAATCGGGGGCGATAGTTCGGGTGCAAATTTGGCTGCTGTTACGTGTGTGCTGAATCGTGATCAAGACAAACCGTTGCCAGCTATGCAAATGTTAATTTATCCCAGTACGATGGGTAATTCTCTAACAGAAAGTCGTAAGCGTTTGCATGATGCTCCGGTTATTCCAAAGTCGGTTATTGATTGGTTTCATAACCACTATATTCCCGAGGGTATGTCAAACGATCCTCGTTTTAACATTATGGCAACGGAAGATCTTAGCCATTTGCCGCCAGCCTTTGTATTAACTGCCGGTTATGACCCTCTTATCGATGAGGGTGAAGCTTTTGCCAATCGGTTGAGAGAAAGCGCTGTTCCCGTTCGTTACTCTTGCTATACGGATACTTTTCATGGGTTTTATAACTTCGGTGATTTGCCCCAGGCTCGTGCGGCGGTTGCTGAATCTGCAGCCATTCTGTCGGCTGTTTTAGATGGGTAAGTAAGTCGTTTTATAGAAACTTTTACCGTTTGACGTCGTTATTTGTGAGCGACTATCTGAAGCTGCATTATGGCGGCTTCTTCACTTTTATCCTTATTATTAGATGTTCAACTGCTTGACCGAGCAACGGGTAATCATCACTATACCCCACCGGTAGTATAAAAAACTCGAAGATAAAACAAGGTTATATAAAGCGCTGAACTCTTTATAAGCAGCCTTATTGCTAATATGCGACTGGCCACTTCTCACCCTAATAAACAAGTCCCAATCTATGACAAAAATCAATAATAATTTTGGTAATGTAGAGCGTATAGGCTCTCAGGTGTTTGACTATAGTTATGTCTCCCCAGGGGGTATTGGTAAGGAGGGGCAAGTTATTGTTGATCTCATCAATAAAGCACCTTCATGGATTGATTCTGAACCGCATGAAGTGCGGGCAATGCGTGAAGAAGTCGGCAACCCTTTTGAACATGAAAATGTTGATTCGGTTCATAAAGCGGATATAGAAATTCCGGGTTCTCAAGGCGAGATTCCAGCAAGAATATATACCCCAAAAACCGAGCAGAAAGAAAACCGACCATCGTTAGTTTTTTACCATGGCGGCGGTTTTAGTCTTGGAAATGTAGAAAGCTATGATCGAGTTTGCATTCAGCTTGCGCATCAGTCTGGCCTAGTTGTTATATCCGTTGAATATCGTTTAGCACCTGAAACGCGGTTTCCTGGCGGCTTGATTGATGCTCAAGATAGTTTTATTTGGTTAGCCGAAAATGCGGCCCAGTTTTATCTCGATCCGAATAAAATGGCCGTCGGTGGCGATAGCGCAGGTGCGAATTTAGCGACGGTGCTATGTATATTGAATCGTGATCAAGATAAAAAAATACCCGCCTTTCAGCTCTTAATTTACCCCTGGACTGCTGGGGCAGCTATATCGCCAAGTCGTAAGCGGTTGGTGGACGGAGCCATTATCCCTAAAAAGGCTTTAGATTGGTTTCAACATCATTATATTTCAAAAGAACATTATGATGACCCTCGCTTCAACGTCTTAGGGGTAGAGGATTTAAGTGGATTGCCACCAGCGTTTATATTAACCGCAGGTTATGACCCCTTTGTAGATGAAGGAGCGGTCTACGCCAAAAGGTTAGAATCGAGTGGTGTTAAAGTTCGCTATTCCTGTTATTCGGACATGTTTCATGGCTTTTTAAATTTTGGCACACTCCCTCAATCTCAAGCAGCCTTAAGTGAATCCGCAGCTGTACTGGCGTCGGCTTTAGTTGATTGATTTCAGATCTCCAGAAGTGGACAGATACTCATTACAGCATGCTCTCATTAGGGGGGTCTCTCATTGCAGAGGTCTCTCATTAAAGAAATATCTTATAACTTATGCCTTATAACTTACTGCTTATCCGTATTTTATTAAGACCAAAAATTATCATCTGGACCATTCATGTTCAAATTGAAAGACTCAAGTTTATTGCAGACCCAAAACTTTATTGATGGCGTGTGGGTTGGTTCCGCCCAATCGACACCGTTATCCGAACTTTCCAGTATTAATGTGCATAATCCGGCGACAGGAGAAGTGATTACTTCGGTGGCTAATGCTTCAGTGGCTGACACGCAAAAAGCGATTAACGCGGCCTATAAAGCCATGCAAGAGTGGAAATTACGCACCGCAAAGGAACGCGCAGGTGTCCTCAAAATTTGGTTTCAGTTGATCATGGACAATCTAGAGGATCTGGCCATTATTATGACAGCGGAGCAAGGAAAGCCGCTAGCCGAATCACGGGCGGAGGTTACCTACGGAGCCTCGTTTATCGAGTGGTTCGCAGAGGAGGGGAAGAGGGTCTATGGGGACGTTATTCCGAGTCACGGACGCGACAAGCGGATTATAACGCTAAAGCAGCCTGTTGGAGTTGTTGCGGCGATTACTCCCTGGAACTTCCCGATTGCGATGATTACTCGAAAAGCGGCTCCTGCTCTTGCTGCGGGGTGCGGTATTGTGATTAAGCCTTCAGTTGAAACGCCACTCTCGGCACTTGCATTGGCTGAGTTGGGGCGCAGAGCAGGTCTTCCAAATGGTATTTTAAATGTTGTTGTTAGCTCCGATTGCGAGGCGATTGGTGGAGAGTTAACGAGTAATTCTTTAGTAAGAAAAGTAACCTTTACCGGTTCGACCCGTGTAGGCAAGTTGCTGATGGCGCAGTGTGCCAAAACGGTAAAGAAAACGTCCATGGAGCTAGGTGGAAATGCTCCGTTTATTGTTTTCGATGACGCTGATCTTGATGCTGCAGTGAAGGGAGCAATGGCTTCTAAGTTTCGCAACGCCGGTCAAACCTGTGTTTGCGCGAATCGATTACTCGTGCAGGAGGGGGTTTACGATGTGTTTATTGAGAAGCTGTCCCAGGCGGTTGCCCAATTATCATTGGGTAACGGGATGGATAGTACCGTAACTATCGGACCGTTGATCGATGAAAACGCAATAATAAATGTAGAGTCGTTGGTCGATGACGCGCTTCAAAAGGGCGCCGAAGTTGTAATTGGTGGAAAGCTGTCAGATCTAAAAGGGACATTCTACGAACCCACTGTATTGAAAAATTGTGATCAATCGATGCGTGTATTCCATGAAGAAATTTTTGGCCCTATAGCACCGGTTTATCGATTTACAACTGATGACGAAGCGATACAACTTGCAAACGACACAGAGTTTGGTTTAGCTGCATACTTTTATACCCGAGACATTAACCGGTTATGGCGGGTATCAGAAAGCTTGGAATATGGAATTGTCGGCATAAACGAAGGTGTTATTTCAACAGAAGTTGCGCCGTTTGGCGGTGTAAAGGAATCAGGTACAGGGAGAGAGGGGTCCAAGTATGGTATTGATGGCTACTTGGAGATCAAATACATGTGCATCGGAGGACTAAAATAGTGAATGGATCACGGTTCATATGAATGTAAAGCAGCTCAAGGATTATTGCCGTACTTTTCAGGGGGTTATACCGCGCGATAGTGGGTATCCGTCGAATGTTTTATATTATTCAGTTAGCGGAAAAAAATTCGCCTACTTTAAAACCAGTGAACCAGAAAAATGGCGTTTTAGTATAAGGGTGAGTAGCGATCGGTTTTTGGAGTTGACCGATCAGCCCGGAATAAAACCTGCGCGTTATATGCACCGCTTTCATTGGATTACGATTGTTAACGTGCAGTCGGTTGATGAAGGGGATTTTAAAGAGTTAATTGAATGGTCTTATGCAAAGGCATTTAGTAGCCTTTCGAAAAAAGCACAGTCTGAAATTTTTCAAAATGCTTTAACTTAGCAGTACTTTAGGTTGAAACATAAGTGGTTGCTAAGCCCACTAAGAAAGTAGCTCCGTGTGTGGCGTCGAGTTTGGTTGTGTTTGCGATTATTCTTCAATAAAGTTTTTGATTACATCGGCCTTTGTCGCAACTGCATATATCCCGTCTAGATGCCCCCAAGGGCCTTCAATTTCATCATAGAAAACATTTTTTTTCTGGATAAGCATTTGAGTGTATAGAGATTGCATGTGGTATAACGGAAACAGAACGTCATTTTTAGAAGGTAGCAGTAGAATTTTTGCCTTTATCGGTGCAACGCCTTCTGCGAGTGTTGCTTTGTTGCCTAAACGAAATAGTTGGTTGGCTCGAATATAGTATAAAACGTGATTGGCGTCGGCTTTACTCGCACGGTAGGCCGCATACTTGTTAAGCCAGGTGTTGATTTTAAATTCATTCAATATTGACTGCCGAGGGCCTGGGTCATCCCTCATTTCATCTTTAAAGCGTCGATCGAATATATAGCCGTGATGCGCAATCATTACAATGGAGCGCATGGATTTGGTTAAGCCATCTATTGGTTCTTCTTTTTCGTAGTAGTCGCCTTGGTTCCAGTTGGGGTCATCTTTAATCGGTATTGCCCACTTTTCAAGCTCAGCAATAGCCAGTCCGTCGGCTTCTGCCATGCCTGTTACTGCAATGATTCTTGGAACCATATTCGGATAGGCGCTGGACCACTCTAGGGCTTGTAAAGCGCCCATGGAAGTGCCCGCGACGGCATGAAGCTTGGAGATTCCTAAACTTTTAATTAGAGCATGCTGAGCATTGACAAGATCTCGAATCATCAGAACGGGAAAGGATAAGCCGTAAGGCTTGTTTGTAACTGGGTCGATGCTAGCAGGCCCCGTGGTGAACACGTTAGGATCCTTTACATTCGTGTTCGCTAGGGAGTCTGAACTTATAACATAAAATTTATTGGTGTCGATTGCTTTCCCGGGGCCAATAATTGAATTCCAATAACCGGTATGTTTGTCTGTTTCGGCATACTTTCCTGCTGCGTGAGAGGTTCCCAGAAAATAGTGAGGGACTAAAATTGCGTTACTTTTTTCTTTGTTGAGTGAGCCATATGCTTCCCAACCTATTTGAATTTCTGGCAAAACGACACCCGAGGTCGTAGTAAAGTCTTTTAGCATGAAACGCTGTTTTTCGACTAGTAGAGTGTCAGCAAATGTTGATGCGCAAAAGAGAGAGAGTGCTAGCACTAAGAGGCGTATTATTTTGTCATAGATATGCGTGTTTGATCTGTTAATAGCCATAGATAAACCTTGTCTATTAACAAGAGTAGTTTAAATTGGCGCCCCAATGCTTAGGGCATAAGAATCAATTGTTTTAAGAGGCTAAACTTAATATGAGATAAAATACTAAACAGTATTTAGTTGTTTTTTTTAGAAGTAAAGATAATGGAAAATATATTATTTCGTGTGAAGGTAATTAATAAATAGTCTGGGTTAGTGTTGTGCAGTTGCCGTATATGCAAATGATATTTTAGTGGGCGCTTGTGTTTAAAGAGTTCGATTGGGGCAGGAGCGGTTAGTGGTGGGGGAGTAAAGTTTTGATCTGAGGGTGAGAAGGGGGAGGTTTTGTTAAGCAAGTGAACCCTTGATGGAGGTTCACTTGCTGCCATTAAAAGTTGAAGTCAATGGGCGCGAGTGTTTAATTCGCTAAGAATTTTTTAATCGTATCGGATTTTTGTGCGATCGTAAATATGCCGTCAAGATGCCCCCATGGCCCGTCAATCTCTTCATATGTGACGTCCTTGCCTTGCTTTTTCATAATGTTGTATATTTTTTTTGTGTTGTAGACCGGGAGTAACATATCATTTTTAGATGGCAAAAAAAGCACTTTGGCTGTGATTGACTCGACGCCTTCTTCTAAGGTAGCTTTATGGCCAACGCGGAATAATTGAACAGCTCGTGTTAAATAAAGCATGTGATTAGTTTCGAGTTGGGAGGCTCTTTTCAGGGCTGCTTTTTCTAGCCACGGTACGATGACGAGCTCATTTTTAATGGATAGTCTTGTAGCTGGATCATCATACAGTACCTTCTTGAAGTGTTGATCTAGAACCGCGCCGTGCTGGGAGTGCAATAGCATGTGTTCAAGAAGTCCGGCTAAAGCTGCGGTAGGCTCGCTTTTTCCGTAGTAGTCACCTCCGTACCAAGTCGGGTCCTGCTTAATTCGTTTGGTGGCCTGGGAAAGTACCGCCTGGGCAAAGGAGTCTGTTTCTCCAATGCCTATAACGGATAGCACTTTTGGCACCATCTCTGGATAGGCGGCTGCCCATTCAAGTGCTTGATGTGAACCCATAGAGGCTCCTGCAACAGCATGAAGTTTTTTGATATCTAAGCTTGTAATTAATGCGTGTTGAGCGTTGACCATATCGCGAATGGTGATAACTGGAAAGTCTAGCCCGTATGGCTTTTGAGTCTTAGGATTAATAGTCGAAGGGCCAGTCGTAAACACGTTGGGGTCTTTAACATTGCCGTTCACTAGAGAGTCAGAGCTGATTACATAATATTTGTTTGTATCAATAGCTTTGCCAGGTCCGATGATTGAATCCCAATAGCCTGCATTTTTGTCGTCTTTCGAATACTTGCCTGCGGCATGGGAATTACCCGTGAAATAGTGAGCGACTAGGATCGCGTTATCTTTTGCGCTATTCAGCGTTCCGTAAGCTTCCCAGCCAATATCGACTAATGGGAGGACGGTTCCTGATGTGGTTTTAAAGTTGAGCGTTTTGAAATGCTGTTTTTTAACCAACATATCTTCAGCCATTAATGGGCTTGAGACAATGCAACATATCAACGCTAGATAGCCGAAGAAATTAAATCGCCGATGTGTTCTTGTATTCGTTATGACCATGGTTTAAAGATCCTATGGATAATTTTATATTTAGAAGCCTTGTTAAGCCTTGTTAGGCAAATAGGACTGTATCTATTTCATGCTAGCGCGCTGCCAGTTTCAATGATTACAGGCAGGATATTTTCTATTTTTAACTTTAGGTAAGCGCTTTAAGTATATGAAAGTATTAGGTAATTTATTGTTTTTGTTTGTTTTTATAACTTTTGAATCACTCGTCACGTGATCATGATACCGATTGTTCGCTAGAGGTAAAGTTTATTGGTAGCCTCTTGAGATCAAAATAGGGTTTGTATCGGAGGTTAAGTAATGGGAATCGCAATTGCATAAAAGGCCCGTTGGGCTGAGGAAATCAATGTAAGCACTCGCAAATATCGGATTTATGAGATTGATATCTGGTCTATTCTGAATGGGTGGCTTCAGTAAATTCCCGTATATTTATTTGTCGGAGCTTATTGTTTACTGGTTTTGTTGTACTTCTAAAGATACCTTTTGTGTTTTTGGGGCAAGTTGGTGCGGATGTCTGGCATTTTTAGCAAAGCATGCTTAAAGATTGGCGGGAAGATTACTGTCTTCGCAATCATTTACCTTTTTAGCCGGTCTGTTTTTGCGTGGGAATCTTTTGAGCCGTTTGTTTATGTCTACCCAGAGGATCCTGTGGTCAGTCGATTAAATGCTCGGGGAGAGCAATACAGGCCGTTAAAGCTGATGGCTGACGAAATGTTTCGTTTGTCTGGTGCTAAGTGGGATAGCGAACCCGTACCAATATTTAGGATGTATAAATACCTGAATAATGGTAAAGCAAACTTTTCGATTTTAATCAAAATGAAGAGGTTGGAAGGGTGCTGTGTAAGGAGCGATGAACCGATTTATCTTGTACAGCTTGGAGTATATTATTTGCCTGGAGCAACCCCAATTGAGTCTTTAGACGACTTGGTTGGGAAGTCGCTTATCGCAATTAATACCTATGGGTTTGGTACGGTTCGGCCTTTTTTACTCGACCCTGAGAAACATATTACCGTATTGCCAGCGCTCACTCATGATTCGGCTTTTTCGATGTTAGAGGCCCGTCGCGCGGAGTATTTTTTAGATTATCTTGGCCCGGCTAAAAAAGTTCTTGATGAAAAGCAAAAAAATGACATTCGTTACACGGTTCTGAAACAACTTGAATTATTTATTATCCTTCGAAAAGACTACCCAGATGCACAAAACGTTGCGAACTTTCTGGGGGATATATTCCGAAGTCTGGATGAACAAGATTTTACTGAGTGATTTCAGCGTAAAAACCTATTGTCAATGTTACGGTTAGGTGACTAATCTCGGCGTAGTTTATCCGATATGGCGATTGGGTTGGGGAAGTTAAATATTACAATATAGCTGGATATTATAAAGCTTAATATTGCTGCACATTGGATCAGCATAGAGGCTTTTTCACCGATCACTTCACTTTCACGGGCAACAAAGGCGATTAACAGCGAAAACTCACTGATCTGACCAAGTCGAAAGCCCACGTCCCAAGCTAAGGCTTTTTTCTCGCTTTGCTGCCTCAATAACAAGAAAAAAGTGACCGGCTTTACCGCCAGCATCAGAGCGGTATAAACAAGGGCGATGATCCAAATGCTGGGCAGTATATCGATGTTCAGTTGAGCGCCCAGCGAGAAGAAAAATAACACTAGAAAAAAATCACGCAGAGGCTTTAGGTTGAGCGCAATATATTGGGCGATAGGGCTGGTTGCGAGAGAAACTCCGGCAATAAACGCGCCGATTTCAGCTGAAAGGTGCATAAGTTCTGCAAGGTGGGCAAGCCCTAAACACCAGCCAATCGCTAGAAGAAAAATATACTCGTGAAAACGGTCAAATTTCGCAATTAGCTTGAACAAGACAAAGCGTACAAAAACGTAAGCAAAACCCGAAAGTAAAGGTAGGGCGATTAGAGCAGTAATAAGGGGTTTAGCTTGCACCTGCCCGCCGGAACCTGAGAGTAAAAACAGCAAACAAAATATAGCGATAAAATCTTGTATAAGAAGCAAGCCGATCATCAATTCACCCGAATGGCGGTGATGAAGAACGGTTGTCGGTAAAAGTTTGATTCCAACAATCGTGCTAGAAAACATCGAGGCCATGGCAATGACGATGGATTCCATAAGGGTAAAGTCGAAGGCCAGTCCAACGCTTAAACCGATTAAGGCAAAAATTGCACAGCTGACGATCGCGACACTGGTGGCTTGTTTGAGTACTGCGAAAAGGGAGCTTGGCTGCATGTCCAAGCCAAGTAAGAATAGGAGGAAAATGATCCCAATATGGGACATCTCAAGTAAGTAGTTAACCTGGGTGATGACTTTAAAGCCAAAGGGGCCAAGTAATATACCCAAAGCGATATAGGCGACCAGGAGGGGCTGGCGAGTGTACAGCGCCACCGATGCTATTACAGCAGCGCCGCAAAATATTAAGAAGAAGGTGTCGAATACTGCGCCACCCATATACGGCTCTCTTTTTTTGAGTCAATTTTCCGGTCTAATACTGGACCAATTATGTTCGAACTACTTATGTTCAAACGGTTTCTGCATCGGTAATCATGGTTTGTTTTATTGTAGCTGTTACTCAAAAACTGTTGTGCTAGCCATCTAGTTGCTGCTGTGTCGGCCATGCATTGGCTTATGTTCGCAAGCTGTGAAAAGTTCTGTCGAAGTGAGAAACCTTTCACTTATTCATTAATAATGTGAGGAAGTCGCTTAAAATTCAAATTTATTTTAAAAAAAAGTACAGATCGCCGCTGTTTCGAGAGGTTTTCCTTATTCGGCTAGTGATTTCATTCGAATAATAGAATTTTTCGTTAAAAAATTGAAGTGAAAGTCGCAGGCCTGCCGACAAGCGGCCCGCGATGACAGTAATTAGACGCGTCGACGAAACAAGGGTTGAGGTTCGTCGCATGCAGCCTGATAGGAATCGCTGAAATCAGCAAGGCTTTGCAGTGCCGATTCGACGATGACACCTTCTGGTAATAGGAAGGCATCAACACCACAGCGCGACAGGTAAAAGAGTTGATCCTGCATGTAATTGCCAGCAGCTCTAATCTCACCCGCGTAGTCCAGTTGCTCACGTAATATACGGGCTTGAGAAAAACTTCGTCCGTCAGCAAAAGCAGCAAAGTTGATCACCACCAGTGGCAGCTTATCGAGGTAGCCGCGAAGCGCTAGAACGTCTTGATCACTACTGAGGATGACGCCTAGTCGAGAAAGTGCTGCAGAACCATTCTCCACGGCCTTTTCGTACATGTCCAACGGCAGTGCCCACTGCCCTTGTGACAGTTCGGCCAAGTCAAAGTTTTCGTCTTTTACTAGTGTCCACTCGTCATTGATGAGTTCACCGTTTTTAATCAGCCTTTGCATAGACACGCTCCTTAAAGGGTGCAATTCCTACACGGCGGTAGGTTTCTAGAAACTCTTCACCTTCGGTGCGAGTCTCCGTGTATACGTTGATTATCTTACGAATAACGCCAGTCATATCGGCACGAGAGAAAGAGGGCCCCAAGACTTTTGCTAACGATGCATCGTTACCTTGGCTTCCGCCGAGTTGAACTTGGTAGAACTCCTCGCCTTTTTTGTCCACGCCAAGGATCCCGATGTGGCCGATATGGTGATGGCCGCATGCATTCATACAGCCGGAAATATTAAGCTCTACATTACCAAGGTCATATAAATAGTCGAGATCATCGAATTCACGCTGGATGGCTTCAGCTACAGGAATCGATTTAGCATTGGCTAAGGCACAGAAATCACCTCCAGGACAACAGATCATGTCTGTGAGCGTGCCGATGTTAGCGGTGGCAAAGCCGGCTTCTGCTAGTTGGCCCCAGAGTGAAAGAAGCTCAGTCGCTTTAACGTCAGCCAATACGATGTTTTGCTGGTGAGTGGTGCGTGCTTCGCCAAAACTGTATTGATCCGCAAGGTCTGCGATGGTTTCAACCTGGCCGTCGGTGATATCGCCGGGGGCAATCCCTGTTTCTTTTAATGACAGTGTTACTGCTCGATAACCTGTTACAGAGTGACCGCTGATGTTGTGTTTCAGCCATCGAGCGAATGCAGGGTTAGCTGCAGCTTGCTCATCGAGCCTTGTTTGAGTTTCGGCTTCAGTGAAGCTTTGATAGTCTGGCTCAGTAAAGAAGCTTTTAGCGCGACTCAGTTCTTTATCGGTCAATATGGTTTGGGTATCGCGGATATGTTCCCACTCCTCCTCAACCATTTTGGTAAACGCTTCAACGCCCATGGCTCGAACAAGTATTTTGATCCGGGCTTTGTATTTGTTGTCGCGACGACCATTGAGGTTGTATACGCGAACAATAGCTTCTAAGTAGGTCAGTATGTCTTTCTCTGGCAAAAACTCCCGAACTACACTGCCAATAACAGGGGTTCGACCTAGGCCGCCACCGACAAGTACGGTGAAGCCAATTTGGCCATCGTCTTTTTTGACCAGTTGTAAGCCAATATCGTGGTAGTGGATGGCCGCACGATCTTCTTTTGTACCGGACACCGCGATTTTGAATTTACGCGGTAAAAAGGCGAACTCTGGGTGGCAGGTGGACCATTGGCGAATAATTTCACAATAGGGTCTAGGATCGACAATCTCGTCTTGAGCAACACCGGCAAATTGGTCCGTTGTGACGTTACGTATACAGTTGCCGCTGGTTTGAATCGCATGCATTTCAACTTCTGCGAGTTCGGCCAGTATGTTGGGCACTTCTGCTAATTGAGGCCAATTGAACTGTATATTTTGCCGTGTGGTGATATGGCAATAGCCTTTATCGTATTGACGACAGATATGGGCAATGCGCCGTAGCTGAGTGGAGTTTAACATCCCGTAAGGAACAGCTACGCGAAGCATTGGTGCGAGTCGTTGAACGTAAAGACCATTTTGTAAGCGCAGCGGGAGAAACTCTTCTTCTTTAAGCTCTCCGGCAAGAAAGCGATCGGTTTGTCTACGAAACTGCTGAACGCGTTCTTCGACTATTTTATGGTCATGCTCGTCGTAAACGTACATGTAGGATAGATCCTGTAATAATTATCAAGGTGGTGGGTACAAAGAGGGCGGAATCATACCGGAAAGCGGGATGAGCAGCGAGTGTTATAAAATAACACTATGCCATTAAAACCATCAAGTTGACGCCTAAAAATGGGTGAATTCTTATAAAGTGATAAAAAGATTAGCTGGTTATAAAATTATTATCTAAAACGCCAATAAATACTTGATTAAAGGCTGTGTCTACGGTTGAATCAACCCTGAACAGATTTTCAGTCGTTTTGAGTCCAATAGTTGTGTTTCTTCTGAGTTTTGGTTGAAATTTAGCTCGCAATAATTAATTCGTAAAAATCAGTCTATGTCTCGCTTGTCTATATCTTGGGTTACGCTCTAGTTGGAGTTGCACATGATTTGAGATTGTTTTCGTTGGCTAACTTTTAGATCGGATTAATAGCATGGAGTTATTGGTGTCACGAGCGTACGAGTGATGTTCTATCTCATACTCTATAAACGATAGTAATACAGATATAAGGGGAGAATAAGATGGAAGAAGATAACATTCAAATGATGGATCAAGGTGACAGTTTTGCAGACGCCATTGCGGCGGTAGCACTCATTCTGATTTTTGTAACGACTTGCGCTTACTGGGTTAGTGGTCAATAAGTCTTCAGAGTATGTTGTTGTAAATGATCATAAAAAAACCGGCTAAGGCCGGTTTTTTTATTCGCTCAAAACAAGTTTTACAACAAGTATCACCGTTGCCATAAATATAAACGTGAATATAACGCCAGCAATAATGTAAGGGATGGGGCTAGATTGAGAAAAGTCTTTCTCTAAATTCTTTTTAGTCTGCACGCCTATTGCTGCAGCCATCACGGTTAGCATTAAGCTAAGGATTCCAACTTTCGGCTTTGGTGCGCTTTCTTCAAGGTCACTCATTTTACATCTCATTATGCAGCGAGGTTGATTCACCTATGGCCAAGGTTCGCCTGGCCTTAGGATCTATCATCGTTAAGTATCATATTCTAGATTGCTTTGCAGCCAGCGCTCCATTTCTGCTGTACTCATGCCTTTACGTTCAGCCAGTGATTTTATCTGGTCTTTGGCGATTTTTCCGGTATTAAAATACTTCGAGTCGGGGTGGCCAAAGTACCAGCCAGATACAGCAGCAGCGGGGTACATGGCGTAGTGCTCCGTCAGGTTTACACCGATTTCTTTTTCGGCATCGAGAAGCTCAAACAACGCTAATTTTTCAGTGTGATCGGGGCAGGCGGGGTAGCCGGGAGCTGGGCGAATACCGCGATACTTTTCTTTAATCAGTTCGTTATTTTCGAGCGTTTCTTGGCTGTCATACCCCCAGTATTCTCTTCGTACACGGGCATGCAAATGCTCGGCAAAGGCTTCGGCTAAACGGTCGGCTAGAGCTTTTACCATAATGGCGGAATAGTCGTCGCCTTTCTTCTCATAGTCGGTTGCCAGTTCTTCTGCGCCGATACCTGCGGTGACCACGAAGCCCCCAAGGTAATCTTTGATATTGGTGTCTGCTGGTGCAATAAAGTCGGCCAGAGACGGGAATACATCTAAACCATTTTTCGAAATTTGTTGCCGAATATGGTGGCAAGTTGCTAGGTGATCGCCCGCTTTATTACGCAGTTCTATGTCGTCATGGTTTACTGTTTGCGCCTGCCAAAAGCCAAAGACGGCTTCTGCTTTGAGCTGCTTTTTACTGATGATCTGTTTTAGCAGTGCCTGGGCGTCATTAAATAAGTCGGTAGCAGCCGAGCCAACAACCTCGTCAGTAAGTATCTTCGGATATTTGCCGACCAAGTCCCAACTGATAAAGAACGGGGTCCAGTCGATGTACTCAATGAGCTTTTCGAGGGGATAGTCTTTCAGCGTTTTTTTACCGAGGAAGGTTGGCGTGGTTGCCTCAAACCCATCCCAATTGAGCGCGAGTTTTTTCTCAATGGCCTGGGTGTAAGGGGTTGCGATACGCTTGTTCGTTCGTTTTGCACGACGCACGCGTATTTTTTCATACTCGTCTTGCGCGTCTTTAACGAATTGGTCGCGATCTTGAGACAGCAATTTCGTGGCAACGCCAACAGCACGAGAAGCATCTGCGACATAGATGGCTTGGTTGATTTTTAGGTGTGGATCAACCTTCACCGCCATATGCGCTTTGGAGGTCGTAGCGCCACCAATCATAAGCGGCTTGTTAATCCCTTGCTTTTCCATCTCTTTCGCGACGTAGACCATCTCATCGAGAGAGGGCGTAATAAGGCCGGACAAGCCGATGATATCGACGTTTTCCTCTATGGCTGTCTTTAGAATTTTATCGCAGGGAACCATGACGCCCATATCGATAATTTCAAAATTATTACAGCCGAGTACAACGCCAACGATATTCTTGCCGATATCGTGAACATCGCCTTTTACCGTCGCCATTAATATCTTGCCGTTAGATTTAGCCCCTTCGCCTTTTTCTTTTTCGATAAAAGGTTGAAGGTGCGCAACAGCCTGTTTCATCACGCGTGCAGACTTAACAACTTGAGGCAGGAACATTTTACCGTCCCCGAAAAGGTCGCCAACTACGTTCATGCCGTCCATCAGAGGGCCTTCAATCACATGGATGGGGCGGTCATAAGCTTGCCGAGCTTCTTCCGTATCTTCCACGATAAAAGTCGTAACGCCCTTAACCAAGGCATACTCAATTCGCTTCTCTACTGTCTGCTCACGCCATTCAAGGTTTTCTTTTCGTTCTGCGGTAGAGCCATCGCCACGGTACTTTTCGGCTAAGTCGAGCAGGGCTTCTGTACCGTTGTCGTTCCGGTTGAGAACGACGTCTTCAACGGTATCGCGAAGTTCTTTGGGTAGGTCATCGTAAATTGCCAATTGGCTGGCGTTTACGATCCCCATATTCATGCCCGCTTTAATTGCGTGGTAGAGGAATACGGAGTGAATGGCTTCTCGAACGGGGTTGTTACCTCTGAACGAGAAGGACACATTACTGACGCCGCCAGACACGCCCGCGTGGGGCAAGTTTTGACGGATCCAGCGTGTTGCCTCGATAAAGTCGACGGCGTAGTTGTTGTGTTCATCGATACCGGTTGCAATAGCAAAGATGTTGGGGTCGAAGATAATGTCTTCTGGTGGGAAGCCTACTTTTTCGGTTAAAAAGGTGTAGGAGCGTTGGCAAATCTCAATTTTTCGAGCAGCAGTATCGGCTTGGCCTTTTTCGTCAAAGGCCATGATAATGGCCGCAGCCCCATGCTCTTTACATAAGGTTGCCCTCTCGAAAAACTCATCTTCACCTTCTTTAAGGCTTATTGAGTTGACGATGGACTTACCTTGAATGCATTTTAGCCCTGCTTCAACAACATCCCATTTAGAACTATCGACCATGATGGGAATGCGTGAAATGTCAGGTTCGCTGGCAATCAAGTTTAGGAATGTCACCATGGCTTCTTTGCCGTCGAGCATGCCCTCATCCATGTTGATGTCGATCACCTGAGCGCCGTCTTCAACTTGCTGAGCGGCCACTTCTAGAGCCGTGCTGTAGTCACCTTCTAAGATCAAGCGTTTAAAGCGGGCAGAGCCTGTTACGTTGCAGCGCTCACCAACATTCACAAAGAGAGAATCCGCTTTGATAGCAAAAGGCTCAAGGCCGGAAAGACGGCAACCTGATTCAATTTCTGGGATCTTGCGCGGCTTAAACTCTTTTACAGTCTCTGCGATGGCAGAGATATGTGCCGGTGAAGTTCCGCAACACCCGCCAACAATATTAAGAAATCCACTTTCGGCGAATTGACGAATCACCACAGCCATTTCTTCTGGCGTTTGTTCATACTCGCCAAACTCGTTCGGTAGACCGGCATTGGGATGAGCCGAGACTAATGAGCGAGATACGCGTGAGAGCTCTTCTAAGTAGGGGCGCAATTCAGCGGCGCCCAGTGCGCAGTTGAGACCTATAGATAGAGGCTTACAGTGCGATAAGGAGTTATAAAATGCTTCTGTGGTTTGACCAGAAAGGGTTCGTCCAGAGGAATCGGTTATGGTCCCCGATATCATCACCGGGAGTTCGTAGCCGATTTTTTTAAAAATCTGAAACGTCGCGAAAACGGCGGCTTTTGCATTTAATGTATCGAAAATGGTTTCGATCAGCAGGGTGTCCGCTCCGCCTTCAATCAAGCCAAGACCGGCTTCAATGTAGTTTTCGACCAGTTCGTCAAACGTAACGTTTCGTGCACCGGGATCATTTACATCGGGCGAAATAGTTGCGGTACGACTGGTTGGCCCAAGCACACCAGCTACAAACCGAGGCTTGTCCGGTGTCGAGCATTCATCTGCGGCTTCTCTTGCCAGTGCGGCGGCAGTTTTGTTGAGTTCGTAGACAATGTGTTCGAGCGCATAGTCGGATTGTGATATTTGTGTGCCGTTAAACGTGTTGGTTTCAATGATGTCCGCCCCAGCATTTAGATAGGCAAGGTGGATCTCTTTAATAATATCGGGGCGGGTTAGGGTCAGTAGGTCGTTGTTACCGCCCAGATCTTGAGGGTGATCGGCAAATCGCTCGCCACGATAGTCTTCTTCTTTTAGCTTGTAGCCCTGAATCATTGTGCCCATAGCACCGTCAAGTACGAGTATTCGCTCGGATAGGGCTGTTTTTAGGCGATTCAAAGAGTCTAGCTTGGTATTCATATTCGTGTTCCTGGTATCGAATATCTATATCAATATATTTTGATGTAGCTTATTGTTCTATTGTGACAAATTTATTCCAAGAAGGATATATCTTGGGATTAATGTAGTCGGTTTTTTAGCAGCCGTTATGATAAAGGTTGTACGCGCAACCACTGTCCGCCATGGTGGTTGTATGTGCAACTTGTTGGTTTGAGAAATAGAGAGCATGTTTTTTGGTTAGTTTTAAAGCTAATAATAACCAATTGGTTTTGGATTCCGTATGTCGTTAACCACATTGTTGAGAATGGCTTGTGGGCAGTGTTAAAAATCCCGAACCTAGATGTTCCACCCAAGGGCGTAATGGGTTCATCGAATGACGAGTGCACACGCTAATGCGGTCGAATATTTGATGATCTTCGCGCCGTTGGTTTTGTGTTTAGAGGTGATGGGGTTTAAACGCGAAATGACGATACTGGCTCGTCAGTGTTATTTTTTACGCAGTTTGCACATTATGTGATTTACAGTTTTGGCATTCCGCTTCTAAGAACGGTCGCATTTTTTATTGGCGCGTTAGCGACGTGGGCTCTGGGTTATTCCATTTTATGCCAAATTTAAATCATTTTAAGTTTCGAGAGGGCGGTTATGTTTGAGCGATGTATTTATTTCAATAGTCATGTTCTTGTTCGAAAACTAAATGCTCGTTGGGATAAGGCATTTATGGTCCATGAATTGCCACCATCTCACGGGTATTTAATACGATTGGTTTTAGATCAGCCAGGTTTAACCCAGCAGGAAATTGCAAATGAATTGGTATTGGATAAGTCAACGGTGGCCCGTTTTGTGGGCAAGTTGGAGTCCGATGGATGGTTGGTTCGTCATCCGTCTGAAACAGATTTGCGAGGGAAGATGGTAACGCCGAGTCAGAAAGCCCTTGATTTAGAACGTGAACTCACGGTCTTGGGAAATGAATTGTATTCGACCATGTGTGATACGATTGGCGAGAATCGATTGAAATTATTTGTATCAACGCTTAGAGAAATATCAACTGAACTTTAATTGGATAGCGTTTAGTGACGTACAGGTTTAACGTTACGCGCTTATCATAAAAGGAAGTGATTTATGCCTTACGTTAATTTTAAGCTCACACCAGAAGGCCTAACGGCTGAAAAAAAGCAGCGACTCATTCACGGTGTTACAAAGTTATTACAGGAAGAGCTCAATAAAAATCCTGAAACAACCTTTGTTATTATTGACGAAGTTGCGACGGATAACTGGGGTATCGCAGGCGAAAGTGTAAGTAAACGGCGAAATATTACTTAGGGAATCGAAATGCATCAGAATATTGGTTTGATTCTCATAACATTGGCGGCGGGTATTGGCATTCCCATCATGGCGACTTTAAACAGTACCCTCGGCGCACGAATGGAAAGCCCAGCCGTTGCCGCGGGTATCCTGTTCTTGGTGGCCTTGTTTATAACGCTAGCAGTGGTTTTGGTTCAATCGCCCACTATCTCCCTATCGAAGGTGAATCTGCCTTTCCCCTATTATATGGGAGGGCTATTCGTTGCCTTTTATGTACTATCGATTACCTGGGTAGCGCCGAAACTGGGTGTAGCCAATGCGATTTTCATTATATTGCTCGGGCAGATCATCGCAGCCGTAGTGATTGAGCATTTCGCACTCTTTAATGCCGAAAAAATATCGCTCTCGTTTACGCGGGTGGGCGGGGTTTTGTTGATGGTGGTGGGGATATTTCTTGCGCGGAAATAAGAAGCCTCCCCGAATTGCTATTGAGCCAGTCCGAGCCAATTTTTAACAGGTGTTATCCGTTTTAAAAGACACTGCTCAATAATAAATAACCCCACGAGTGAGATTAATAGCACGGGTAATAGAATGGCTAGCGTAACGGTAATCATTATTACTGTCCTAGAGCGGGTTGATGATGCCACGTGAGGCGGAGCGCCCAGAGAGGATTCTGGTTTACGTTGCCACCACATAACCATACCGCTGATACTAATTGTCAGTAACGCCAGCGTCGTCAAAAGGCCCAGCAACTGATTAATCCAGCCAAATAATTGCCCTTCGTGTGCGGCAACTCCATAGCCAATAACCTGGTCAATGGCCACTTTGTCGGAAAATTCCCGGGTTTTTAGGACCGTTGCGGTATTGCCGTCTAGCCAGGCATTACGTTGAAGCGGGCGATTTTGCGTAGTCGAACTCAATTTCCAGGTGTTTTCTTTTTCGTTACTCAAGGACAATTCCACTGGCCCCTCGAAGTCCAGTGATTGCGCAAGGCGCAGAAGTTCGGGCTGTAAATCAAAAATGGATACGGAGTTTGCTCCCCAGTTTGATTGCTCTTGCTGAGGTCCTGCGGACCAGTCCAAACTGATGTTTTCGTAATTAAAGGATCGAATTTCGTTAAAAATGCTCCCCCAAACTAACGTCCAAGGTAAGCCAGAAACGAGTAAAAATAGAGTAAAGCCGGAAGCCCAAATACCAACCACCGCATGTAAGTCTTTCCAGAATTGTCGACCCTTTAGTATTAATCTGGGGTAAAGAATCCCGCCCAAACCGTTGCTGCTGCGCGGCCACCATAAATATAAGCCGGTCAAAATCAATACCATTGCCCAGCAACCTGCGAGCTCTACAAGGATTGAACCGATGGTGCCAGATAAGAGTTCGCCGTGAAAATTACGAACCAGGCTGATAAATTGCTCGTCAATTGCATACGTCTCGAGAATTTCAAGCGTATAGGGGTTTATAAAAACGGAAACCGGTTCGCCTTTACTGACCAAGCCAATTTTAATGGCCTCACGTTCAGATTGGGGCAGGCGATAGCTGGAGAAATTTGAATCGGGGAGGGCGTCCATTGCGGCGCTAATTTGCACGTTAGGAAGTTGACGTTGACTGCCGACGGCTAAGTTTTGGTACGCTGCTTCATTCCACTGATCTATTTGCGGTTTAAAAAGATAGATCGCACCGCTTATCGACAAGGTAATGATAAACGGGATACAGAATAACCCAGCATAAAAATGCCAGCGCCAAATAGTGCGGTACATTGCAGCCTTGTTTGTCGTACTAGAATCGAGTGTCATTGATGGTTTCTGCGTTACATATCGTATGAGAAGTTAAAATAGACGGTACGCCCGGGCCAGGGATGCGCGACATAGGTAATCTCATTTGTCAGATTATCAACGCCGAAGCTCAGTCGGATTTGCGTATTGAGATCAATATGAGTATTCAGCCCAATGCGTGTATATCCGTCTTGTGCGCCGTAAACGTTATTTTCATTATCTAAATTATCGCTGCGCCCATAACTGTTGCTGGCGTATTCAATATTACCACCGATATTCCAACTGTCGTTGATTTGGTAATTGGCCAATAAATGGCTTCGCCATTTGGGTAGTCGGAGAGCTTGGTTGCCTTCTGTACTGGGCGCTAGGTTATTTTTAATTATTTCTGAATCGGTATAGCTCAGGTTAAAGCGAATATCTAAATCATCGATAAGTACGTTGTATTGATTCGCAATAAACTCTACGCCCAGGGTTTTTACCTTGTCTATTGGCGAGAAGGTACGGATTGACGAATCCGGGTAGGTTTGAGATTCGATTGAAATTTTAATGCTATCGTGAAAAATATTCGCCCTTAGATAGCCATCTTCCAGCGTTTTTTCGAGAAGTAAGTTGTGATGGGTGCCGTCTTCGGGTTTTAAATCGGGTCTAGGGATTGATTGACTGTTAAATTCTTGATACTGACTAAAGAGTTCTTCGATAATCGGGAATCGATAGGCCTTTGCGAATGCGTATCGAATTAACCAGTCGTCAGTAGGCTTGAAGCCCATTGAGAATTTTGGCGATGTAAGACTTCTCGATTCTGTGGGAACATCGGTCACTTCGTAATTTGGTGTGCGTGTATCGTCATTTCCAAAGTAGCCGTTGCTGCTCGTGTAGCGTTCGTAGCGTAAGCCAAAGGCGACATCGACTAAGGGGCTCACATCCCAGTTAAATTGCGTAAATACGGCATCAAGCGATGTTTTTCCACCAAAACGGCTGGTAAACGAATCTTTTGAGCCGTTGTTGTAATTTGACGAATCGTACAGGTCGAGGTTGAGCTCATAGTCTTCGTGGCGGGCGCCAGAGATCAGTTGAAGGCCGTTCGTGAATATATCGTTAAAGGTGAATTTTAGATCCGCTGTTTGCCAGCCGCTGCTGTGATAATCGGCTACGCTTCCGTCTAATGTGTATTCTGGGTCGTTCGAATTGCGAAGGGATGTCCGCTTTTCATCTTTTAATATTTTAAACTGATTGATGTTAGCTTCAATACCGACGTCATCCCATATGCTGCCGCGTACTCGCAACCCTAGAGATAAACTTTCACGACTAAGGGTGCTGCCATTTAAGCGATGATGATCAACCGCGAAGGCTTCACCATCTTGAATCACCAGGCCAGACCAGATGGACCGACCCGAGTTGTCTGTTAAATAACTGTTTGCTGAATCGGTATCTGAGTTGCGGTCTTCGTAAACGATATTAAGCAGAGCCTTCCATTCATCGAGCTCGTAACCCAGCTTTATTTTATAGTTGTCCGTCTTGGTTTCGACTACACCGGTATCGCCATACCAAAAACGGCGGTTGCTTCGAGAATCATTTTCAATAATCGCTCCGGTAACGGGAAGTGGTGTTGGCGTGGGGGTTCCGTTTGGTGTTGGAACCAGACTGCTATCGCGAAAAATTTGCGGTTGTGAATCGTTCGCAAGATGATTGTATGAAAGGTAATAACTGAAGTTTTCGACCTTATTTCCGTAGGAGACAAAACCTTTAAAGCCGTTGAGCCTATCGTCGAAACCATAATCATCAAATTGCTGTGTAAAAAAAGATCCGTCCACATGGAGCTCTTCTTCTTGAGGCGTTGAGGTTTCAATCAAAACGACACCGCCCATGGCATTGCCGCTATATTCTGCAGAAAACGGCCCATATACCACCTCGACTTGGGCAATTTCACTGGCAGAAACCATGGTCCAGCGAGGCGCGCCTTTCCAGCGTGACTCTAGAAAATAATGGAGTGGCACACCGTCGGCAAACACCATTGAGCGCGCGGTTTGAAACATGTTCGCGCCGCGAATACCTAATGTGCCATTAGAATCACCGATAAAGCGTCGGCGAATAACAATACTGGGTTCGTATTTGACCAAGTCTTCTGTGGTTGTGATATTAATACCGATCATCTCTGACTGAGTCAGTAGGCTAGTGGGGCTCGTGTATCCGCTCGATTGACTGTCTTGGCCCTCGCTCCAGACAAAAACCTCTTCGTAATTGGGGTGAGCTAATTCAATATTTAGCGATCTTGGTGATTTATTTTGCTCACTTGTACGCTCGCCTATGGCGTCGATGGAGAACAATGTGGCTATCGTGAGAGTTGTAATCGTAATGATGGTTTTCAAGAAAAATCCCCGAATTTTGAGTCCGGGGATTGTAACGGTCAGTCGATAAAAGAGAATGTGGCATATCGTCGCAGAGGTAGAGTGAGAGGTAGGCCATGAGAATGGACAAGAAATAAGCCATATGAGTATTTTAGTTTAAAACCACTTTGGCTCAGTTCTGCCCTAGATCCATCCTCCAGACTAACGTCACCCGCTAATGATGTGTTTTCACCGTGACTTTAGCGAACATTCCGGCCTCAAAATGTCCGGGAATATTGCAAGCAAAAACAATCGCAGTGTCGCCTTGGAATTTCCATGTCACCTCTCCGGAATCGCCGGGTTTGAGACTTAATGTATTGCCGTCTTCATGTTTCATCTCAGGCATTTTTCTCATCATTTCGGCATGTTTACGCTGTTCTTCTGCGTTGCCAATAGAAAACTCATGGGTGATCTTCCCTTTGTTGGTGACGACGAACCGAATCACTTCATTGCGGCGGATATGCAGCTTTTGGTTAAACTCATATTTCATGCTGTCTAACATGGTTACATGAATGGTTTTATCTGCATTGTTTGCAAGTGCGGGTGACCCTACTTGGCTTTTATGTTGCCCGTGATCATGATGTTCGCCATGTTGATGAGTTTTCTCGATTTGTACTTTCTTTTCATGGTCATGACCGCCACCAGCGTGAGCAAGGTTAAAGCCTAGGAATGAAAAGGTGAAAACCGTAAGGACTACTGCGATGTGTTTTTCAGCAAATATTTTGAAGTTGAATGGAATCGTATGTAAATGTTTCATGATGAAATTCTCAATTGTTGTTTTGTCTAAACCTGTCTTGTCTTGTTATAAAACGCATGGCTTAAAACCATGCGCGTAGTCCAATTACCCATTGTAATTCCTCGCTATCGTCTCCGTTATTTCGAGAAAAATCAGCACTTTTTCCTGTTTTCTTTGACCAGTTAAATCCGATATAGGGAGCGAACTCACGTTTTACTTCGTAACGTAATCGTAGGCCCAGTTCTATATCGGACAACCCCGATCCTATTCCAAGACTTGGGTCGTTTTGGCCGTAAAAATTTATTTCTATTTCGGGCGTAAGGATCAATTGTTGTGTCAATAATAATTCGTACTCGGCCTCCATGCGGAATGCACTTCGACCGTTTTCACCGAGAAAGAGGGCGCTGTCTATTTCAAAAAAATAGGGAGATAAACCTTGAAACCCCAGGACTGCCCATGTCAGTTCGGGCTTGCTTGATGTCTCGTCGTCACTGAGTTGAAAGTCTTGACGTAAGCCAAACTGAATATCCCAGTTAGGGGCGTAGGCACGGCTATACAGGGCTTGAAGTTCTGCTTCATCGGTTTCTCCGTCGACACGTTCTAGCTCGCTTTTAAACCATAATTTTGACAAGTCCTTCCCAATCCACGCTTGGCCTTCTAGTACAAAAGTATCGCTGTCTTGGTTTTGCCTAAACTCTAGCTGGTCAGCCATCACCATCGTTATGAGAGGGTCGTCTTTACTTGCTGCGTTTACGGCCAATGGAGTTAGGAAGATTATTGTCGTGAATACCGCGTGAAGCAGAGACTTTTCGGCGTGTGCTTGTTGGGGTGGGTATAGTTTCATTAGCTTACCCTCACTTCTCGAAACATGCCGGGCATATGGTACAAAAGATGGCAATGGAAGGCCCATCTACCCATAGCATCAGCCGTGACGAGGAAGCTAGTTTTTGCTCCGGGCTGAACGATTACCGTATGTTTACGCGGCATATACTCGGGATCGCCAGTTTCCAATTCACTCCATATTCCATGTAAATGAACCGGATGTGTCATCATCGTATCGTTAACGAGAACAATTCTTACGCGCTCGCCAAAGGTCAAATGAACGGGGTCAGCATCGGCAAATTTAATCCCATTCATAGACCACATATAGCGGCTCATATTGCCCGTGAGGTGCAGTTCAATTTCTCGGCTGGGTTCGCGTCGGTCAACCGTTCTATATCGGTTGCGAATATCAGCATAGGTAAGTACGCGCCTAGAGTACAAGGCCTGGTGATTTCGCAAGCCAATCCCCGGGTCTGTTAAGCCGTCCATGGGAGCTTCTGATCTCATATCGACATGGGGACCAAACTCACTTTTGACGTGGGTGATTGGTCGGTTAGAGCCAAACCCAGCTTTACCTAAAGAGCTTTGTTTCTCCTGATGCATTGTTGCAAGCCCAGTCATTTTACTCATGTCGTGTTGGCTATGGTCCATGCCGGGCATATTGCTCATGTCGTGCTTACTGTGGTCCATACTAGGCATATTGTTCATGTCATGTTTACTGTGGTCCATGCCCGACATATTACTCATGTTATGTTGGTTATGGTCCATGCCGGGCATAGAGTGGTTCATCCCCATGTCTCTGTGACCAAGAATTGGAGCAGGGTCCATGTCTGGAATTATGGCTTTTAAACTAAAGTCTGGGGTTAGGGTTCCTCGGGTGTAGCCCGTACGGTCGATGGTTTGAGCAAATATTGTGTAGGCACTATCGTCACTGGGCTCAACAATCACATCGTAAGTCTCGGCAACTCCGATGCGAAATTCATCTATGGTTACGGGCTCGATATCTTGCCCGTCGCTTGCAACCACGGTCATTTTCAAGCCCGGAATTCTGACATCAAATATTGTCATGGCTGCACTGTTGATAAATCGTAAGCGAATCTTTTCGCCTTTCTTAAACAGCCCCTTCCAGCCATCATCAGGTGTAGCCCCGTTCATGAGAAAGGTGTAGGTGTGACCTGTCACGTCTGAGATATCCGTTTCGCTCATTCGCATTTTGTTCCACATAGCGCGGTCGCGCCAGGTTTGTTTGACGCCCTTTTTTTGAATGTCGTGGAGAACGTCACCGGCGGTTCGCTCTCGAAAATTGTAATAGTGGCTAAGTTTTTTTAGCTTTGCGTAGATTTTCTCTGGTACTTCATCAGACCAATCCGATAACAGTACGACATAATCTCGATCGTATGAGACGGAATCCGGCTCTTTAGGCTCAATTACGATTGCGCCGTATACCCCCGTTTGTTCTTGAAATCCTGAATGGCTGTGATACCAATATGTACCGCTCTGCGTGACATCGAATTGGTACTCAAACGTTTCTCCTGGTTTGATGCCGTTGAATGTAAGACCGGGTACGCCGTCCATTTTGTTCGGTAAAATGATTCCATGCCAATGAATTGAGCTATCGTGGGCAAGGTTGTTGGTGACTTTCAAGGTTACTCGCTCGCCTTCACGCCAGCGTAAAACCGGCGCCGGTACGGAATCATTGACGGATGTGGCTATTCGATCTCGGCCTGTAAAATTAACGGCTTGGTAACCGATATTGAGCTCAAATTGCTTGCCTGTCAGCTCTTTTGGACTATGTTGTTTGTTCGCTGACGCAAAGCTGGGACTTGATCCAATGCCGAGGCCCAGCAATGCCGAACCTGCAGTCATGCCCGTAACGAAATGCCTACGCGACAGTGCAGTGCCCGTTAGCGACTTCACTAATGCTTGTGTGTCTTTCATCTTAAATCTCTTAATCTTGTGTGGAACACAAAGGAAAACAATTATTTAGAACGTACGAAGAAAATACCTTCGCCCTGAATTTGCGCACTTGTACGATGTGCAGACGAACTGCTCCTGGTCAGAGAGATATCGGAGGGCGAAACAATAGTTGGGGACGTGTTTGTGGGTTTCGGGACAGGTATTGAGCGTTTGTTAGGGGGACTATTACGGTTATTTGGCGAGAGGGTTGATCATTGATAAAGGATACCCCGCAGCCAGCGCAACATTGGCAGTCTTGTTCACAACAATCTTGCTCGGGTGTTTGGGGGGCGTCGGCAGTATCTGCAATCGAACCGCCTTGATGAGAAACAATAGGGCTGATATCAAAATGACTTTGCGCACGGACAGATATGTCATGACAGGGCATTTGCGGCAGTTTTTTTTGCGGCGATGTTTCATCTACGCCGATAGTCGACAATGAAAACCCAGCCGTTAGTGCGCCAGACACGGCGACGGCCTGCTGGCTGAGCAGGCAAAAACTCATCAATAGCGTTGCTATTATGGATTTCATATTCATCGCTTGAGTATTGAGTTGTTCATGTGCAAGTACGATATATTACGTGCATTAGTTCATTAGATAAAGCGTTCTGCATGAAGTTTACCTCGGTTAATGACAGGCTTTCCGATAGCGCTTTAATCGCCAGTAGTTGATTGGTAGCGGCGTAACAAAACCGGCGATTAAACTGGGGATGACAGACCACCAGGTGAGCGTTGCAGAGCCAACCAAAAGATAGTCGGTAGTATTAATCGCCAGCTCCATTGCGAGCATACTTACAAAACTCATCTGTAAGGCTGTCATGAGGGCCTGCTTGGCCGGCATTTGGCGGCAAAGTAAGCTTGTTTCGAGAACAATGCTTGTCAATAAGCCGTTGATCATAGCCAAGCTCATTACCAAGATGGGCGCCGAATTCGGCGCCCAAAGTTGGAAGGCGAAGATGGTTGCAAAATCCCCTGTGGCACAGCCAATGAGGCACCACAGGGTATTGATTGACGATTTTCGCCAACTTTTACGACAGATCCAATTAATTGTAAAGATTCTGTTTTTCACAACATTTGCACGTATTTTATGTGGCTGTAATTGCTCAATGACTGTGTCCCTTGATCTGCCAAGACAGCAAAAATAGTCCGTTAAGTTCGCTAAGTATCTGTTGATATATTTTTTCACGAATTGGAGAGCAACAACTAACGTACAGCGCGCCGATCGAGGAGCCGCACTTTTCGACCAAATTAATGCAGTTGTCAGCGACTTCGAGCCCGCTACTTTGATTGATGCGATCAGAGAAGGCTGAGAACATGGATAAAATATTATTCATCGATTGGCTTTTTCCTGGTTGGCAACAGGTAGCGCTTAATTTGCCTAGCAATGCACCGCACTCTTCTAATGATGCCTGTATTTTTTGTTCTTGATGTGACATAAAACCTCCTAGGTTTATTTTTGAAGAGCAACCAGTAAACGCGATGGACCATAGTCCAAGGTCAAGCTTTTACGTGGTTTCTTTGACCCTATTAGAACTTGACCCTAGACTAGGCTCTAGGGTTTATAGTTGTCAGTAATTGAATCCCACTATTGAGATATTTCATGAGCCTAACGATTGGAAAATTAGCGGCGGCTGTGAGCGTGAACATCGATACTGTCCGGTATTACGAGCGTAAACAGTTGTTAATGCCTCAGTCTCGGACGGCTTCCGGGTACCGAGTTTACTCCCAAGACAGTGTTAAGCGCCTGCGTTTTGTACGTAAGGCTCAGGGCCTGGGGTTTTCTCTTCAGGAAATAAAAGAATTGTTGGACTTGAGCCAAATGCCAGAGAAAGATTGTGGCGATGTTCGAGCAAGAGCACAGAGCAAGATAATCGAAATTGAAGATAAAGTGGCGGATCTACAAGCGATGCTTGAAGCTTTATCCAAGCTGGCGGAGTACTGTCCGGGGGAGGGCCGGCCTCTTGAAGAATGCAGTATATTGAAGCATTTTTACGAGGGAAATGGTTAAACCCTTATAACGTTTTATGGAACAGCTTGTGTATAGAGACACAAAAGAGATTCGAAGTTATGAACATACAGTTAAAATCTACGCTAACCTGCCCAGAATGTGGTGTTGCTAAGTTAGAGGAAATGCCAACAAATGCCTGTCAGTTTTTTTACGAGTGCAGCAGCTGTGGAGAAGTGATAAAGCCCTTAAAAGGTGATTGTTGCGTATATTGTTCGTATGGTGATGTTCCTTGCCCTCCTATCCAAGAGAATAAAGGTTGTTGTAGTAGGTGAACTTAGCGTTTTTTGCCTCGTGAGCAACCCTTAATCCTTTTGGCTCTCTGTACCTTGCGGACTTATTCCGCAAACACTATTCACCAATCACTGAAAATCGCGTAGAATAACCCACCAAATTACTAGGTTATTAGGTGTCCTTACCGCATGGTAAACGTAACTATTACAGATTCTGCGCAAGTGTATTTGCGTGATCTCGTTTCAAAGCAAGACGACGAAGGCGTCGGCATTAGAATGTTTGTCTCTAACCCAGGCACTCCTCAAGCAGAAACGTGCATTGCCTACGCTCGACCCGGAGAGGAAGAAGAGGGCGATATTAAAATGGAGCTAGATGGCTTTAACGCGTTTTTTGAAGAAAAAAGTATTCCTTACCTCGAAGAAGCTAAAGTCGATTACTCTGCTGACAAGATGGGTGGGCAGCTTACTATTCGAGCCCCCAACTCAAAAATGCCTAAGGTGAGCGACGACAGTCCTCTGGATGAAAAAGTTAAGTACATTCTGTTTAACGATATCAACCCCGATTTAGCTTCTCATGGTGGTAACGTTACTTTGGTTGAAATCACTGATGACATGTACGCTGTACTTCAATTTGGCGGCGGTTGCCAAGGGTGTAGCGCAGTGGATATGACACTAAAACAAGGTGTTGAAAAAACACTAATTGAAAAACTGCCTGAAATTAAGGGCGTTCGTGATATGACCGATCATACCGACCGTTCTCAAGCCTATCAGTAAAAAGCAAATTGAGTAGGGTCGTTGTTTCGAGGCTGGCGGTTGTTTGTGGACCGGCAAAGCCTCGATATTTTCTCCCTCTGTCTCTTTCCTTACTCCCTACCTTTACTTCCTCTCTGTTATAGCTCTGTAAAATAATCAGTGTTAGATAGTTTTATAAGCGACTGTTACAAGCCGCTAAAGTTTTGACTGAGCGTTAAAGGGTTATGCTACGCCAGCTAGCATTCCGCTATGATCAAATATCGTGCGTATAAATTCTTTTTGTCCCAGGTTCTTGATAGGGCTAACGTGAAAGTCTTTGACCACACCGCTTTTCCAATTCACTTCAAATCCTGCGAACTCGGGCTTTCCCATACTTGATGGCGAGTAGATAAATAGCTTTGCGCGCTCGTGCGTGGTTTGCATGATCTGATAAACATCATTAATAAATTCACTCAAGCTCGTCTTGTTGGCCAGTTTGGAGTTAATTTTAGCGGAGAGGAATATGTAGTCGTATCCGGAAAGCTGAGCACACCTAAGCTCATTCCAGTCAGATGAAGGGTCGTCGGGCTCTCCGAGTAATGAGTAAATATCCGTGTCTTGTGAATATTGCACTAGGGGCTCTACGGCATTCATGGCTTGTCTACCTATATCTTTCTATTTAATTATTCTTATTTTTTGCAGTCTGCGGCTGGTTGCGACTTACTTTATGATTGCTTGTATTATTATTGTGTCGAAAAACAGTCAACGCTAGGATTAGGTTATCAACGAAAGATCTAAATATCTATATGGATAAGACCTTTTCGGTATATTAATTTTGCCCAAAAACTGTGGTGGAAATAACGAATAAACATGGAGGAAAGCGATTGAAACGATTTACAAAAAGCCATAACTCCATAAAAAACAAAGAGATACGGCCTTAAGTTAATGTTGGGTAAAGTGAAGTGTTAGCTTAAGTTCGATCTTTTAATACAGTCTTTAGCTTATCTGCCGAGCTTAGAAGAAGGCTCTCTGTTGTATCCCAATCGATACAAGCATCTGTTACGGATACTCCATATTTCAGATCATCGAGGTTTGACGTGATTTTTTGATTTCCGGCGCTAAGATTGCTTTCAATCATAATCCCGATGATAGAGCGATTTCCCTCTAGAATCTGATTAACTACATTTTCCGTGACAAGAGGTTGAAGTTCGTGATTTTTGTTTGAGTTCGCATGGCTGCAATCGATCATAATATTTTGATCAATTCCGTTCTTTTCTAACACTTTTTCGCACATAGCCACGCTCACAGAATCGTAGTTGGGCTTATCGTTTCCGCCTCTAAGCACGATGTGCCCGTATGAGTTGCCTCGTGTGTGCATGACGGAAACCGCTCCATCTGTATTGATTCCGAGAAAGCGATGTGGGCTTGATACCGATTGGAGGGCGTTGATTGCAACGGTTAAACCTCCGTCTGTACCGTTTTTAAAGCCCACAGCGGACGATAGGCCGCTGGCCATCTCTCTATGGGTCTGAGACTCTGTCGTGCGCGCACCGATCGCTGACCAAGCGATAAGGTCTTGTAGATATTGGGGAGATATGGGGTCTAGTGCTTCAGTAGCCGTAGGCAAGCCAATCTCACTAATATCCAGCAATAATTTACGTCCTACGTGTAAGCCTTCCTGAATTTTAAATGAATCATTGAGATCCGGATCGTTAATCAGCCCTTTCCAACCAACGGTGGTGCGGGGTTTTTCAAAATAGACACGCATGACGATATATAACGAATCTTTAACTTTATCGGCGAGAATTTTAAGACGTTTTGCATATTCAATTGCAGCGATGGGGTCGTGTATTGAGCAGGGGCCGACAACCACGAGTAGGCGAGGGTCTTTTCGATCTAGGATATCGTGTACGACCTGACGACCTTGACTCACAACTCCGTTTACTTTTTCGCTGGAAGGAAGGTCTTGTTTGAGTTGATCAGGTGTAATCAACACTTCCTGTGATACTACATTCAAGTCTTCTATTTTGGACATGTCTTGTCTCATACGATAATTGAAAAGTTAAGACCCGCATTGTACGGGAAGATTTCGGCTTTTTATCCCTGAAATCTCAATTTCTAGGGCGGTATTTTGGAAAGATCTTAAAACACATGACAATCCGCTTACTGATTAAACATGTTTGATTGGTGCTAGTTAGCCCTTTATCAATACCCAGTTATTAGAGGCATCGGGATGATTTGTTTTTTGTTGCGCCAATTGGAAGTCGTTTGCCGTCAATTTAATTGTTTTAACCTCATATTTGCACTTGCTTTTTTTCAAAATTGTTACTAATTGGGCTTGGCGGTTAGCGGCTGCTAACTTTTTATGCACACCTCAAAACTATGGAGAGTAAAAGAGGCTGTTTTTTCAGCTATGTGAACTGTATACATTTAAATACCCTATAAAATGATTGTAAGGTGTTGATATATAACGTAAAAATAAATATGATCAAAAATTAAGCGTGTTGTTGCAGGGCGAGTAAGTATCAGTATTTGGGTGAGTTCCAGGGGATCTATCCACCAAGTTATCCACAGTAAATGTGGAAAACAAGTTTTACAAAAAAGCTTGATAAATTGTGAAAAGCAAAGAATATGAAATTTGCTCTAAAAGCGGTTTTTTTTATAACCAAGAGAAGTGAAAACTAATCTATATGTATATTATCGCGCCATTTATTCGTGATATATGACTGGGTCTGCCTAATCTGAATCGAAAAGTGCAAAGGTAATGTAGGTCTGGGAGACTAAAGCATGAGCCATGTTTACTTGAAGAACCGAATTTGGTTCATTCGGATTCCCGAAAATAATATTGGGTTCTGAAATTGTATAGTGACGGTTTTACGAGCAAAAAAAAGCCCGACGTTTCTGGGGGGAGACCGCCGGGCTAGGACCATTAGGAGTGAAACATCAAGGGTAGGTCAGTACCCTTAACCGGCTACTAGGTAGCCACCCTGACGACATCGAACACTTGGGGGGATGTTTGCCGTCAGTTATGTAAAGTATCGAACATTATTGGGAAACTTCCAGTCGATTTCAGCTTTTTTTTAAACCGAAATCTTCTACCTAATCTATCAAAGTGGGGCGATGGTTCTTAGGATGAAATAGGTGACGTAAGGGCTGTTTTTATAGGGTATAAGCCCCCACAGTTCTAGCAACGATTGCGTTAGTCGGGGCTTGGTTTAAGGCGTTGCTATCAGAAAATAGTGTTATAGGTATTTCGGCGAGATAAGGTTGGTTGCGTTCGAAAGCGATGATTGAAGTGATTGAGCGGTACAAGTACGTGGGAACCATTCATCAATACGGTTTTGGAGTTGTTTAAATTTCCGTGCACATGCAGGGAATTCTGTTGTCACAGGTTCGTAGGCCATGCTGTGATCTTCAATGCTCAACTTTCCAAGCTCATTCAGTTCGCTGGTTATGACCGAGAGAATATCGAATACAGTGTCTTTTTGGAAAACATCGTTTGCATCCCAGTATGCCGAGCTTAGAGCTTTATAGAGGTCTTCCAAGTTGTCAACGGCATTGGAGATGGTGAAGCGTTCCATATGTAATTCCCCACTTTTAGTTTATTAGTCTATTTACAAATAAGTCGATCATGAGTGTGATATGCAGTGATTGATCAATTTTAATAAAAGTATAGCCTTAAATTCGTCTAATAAGCCCTTCTTGTGTCGTTGACGCGATAAGTTGCTTATCTAGGTTGAATATATTCGATTGTGCAAAGCCTCGGGCATTGCCGGCCCAGGTGCTATAGGTCTTGCAGAGTAACCATTCATCGACTTTGAAGTCTCGCCGGTGAAACCACATTGCATGGTCGATGCTAGCGACAACGAGATCCTTATCAAATATTGACGCGTTATGAGGCAGAAGGGCGCAGGCCAATAGCCCCATATCGGAGGCAAAAGCCAATGCACAGTAGTGGCTTATAGGGGACTCAGGCAGTTTGTGTTTTGCTTTTATCCAAAAGTAGCCTTCGGGCGGGTCCGTGACTTCACTTGAAAATATAGATTGGTCAACGGGCAAAAAGTGAAAGGGTAGTTTCGACGTGTCAGCATCAAAAACTTTGTTGCCAGTTAAAAAATGTCCGCGCTCTTTTAGTATTTCATCAGGCAGGGGTATATTGTCTGGATATTTAACCTGATGGTGGAAGCCTTCTTCGGCGGCATGAAATGAAGATGACATATTAAAAATGGGTCTGCCAAATTGTCGCGCGACTACCCGCCGACAAGTGAACGAGCGGCCATCGCGGACGCTTTCGACATCGTAGATAACCGGACTTGCGCTACTGCCAGGCCGCAAAAAATAGGCATGTAGCGAGTTGGGTAAGCTGTTTTGCGCTGTTTCGAAGGCTGCCATGAGTGCTTGCCCGAGGACTTGCCCGCCAAATAGAGTCTTACGAAAGTTTTCGTAATGGTATTGACTGCGGAACAGATTGGTATCCAATTCTTCCAAATTTAATATCTGGTCTATGGTTAATTCCATGAGGTTTAAGTCCATTGGGGTCGGCCTGTTGGGGATAAATACATAGAGTATTCCTCAATATTCGTCGAAATTAGACGATAATAATAATAAAGCCACAGTGGAGAGCGCGATGAAGCGTTGGATATCCTTTTTTCCTGGTTTACTGGTGTTGTTGTTACTAAATGCCTGTAGCTATCAGTATTTTTTGAATACAGCTGACGAGAGTCTTCAGCGTGCACGAATAAAATCCAATTATGTGATCGAGCGTAAATCCGACTGGGTTATTCACTCGAACACTGCCGTAACACTTGTACAGCCGGTTCATATTAAATCTAAGGTAATGCCTCGTAACCTATACAGTCTTTATCAAGCGTTAGATTTGAGCCTAAAGCAGGCGTTTCCCGCCTATTCCACCCATTCAGGAGCGGTCACGTTAGATGAGGCTCTAAACCTCGCTCAAAGAGATGCTAGTGAGCTTCTATTTTGGCCGACACTGGTCTCTATTGAAAATAAAATCAATACCGAGCAAGAGTTGCGAGAAGGTAAAGATCTAAACAATTTATCCAGTTATGGCCCTGATCGTGCGGTATTTCAGGTGCTTATTTATGAGGTTCGAACTAGGCACCTGTTGGATGTTGGTTCTGTTCGCAGTCGTGGGCGTATGCTGGCGCCAAACGGTAGTCTACCGTTGGATTTATATCCTGATGCTGCAAATCGCTATATGTTGGCGATTACCGGTCAATAGTGATTTTAGTTTGCTTGTCATCATTGTGTGACGCTAACTGTAAAATTTTGCAGAAAAATAGCTTGTTCCGTTAACGCTATTGGTTGAAATAAGCTGGTGTGGTTTTTGTTCTGCGCATTGCGTTCGCAAACAATACGGAGCTGCGCTTGAGTCGAGCTCCGGTTTTTCGCTGTGCAGGCCATCATGCCTGTCGGCTCCAATCTAAATGGTGCAGTACTTTTAGCATAGATCAGCAATTTTTCGTTGGTTCTTACCATCCTAAACCGAGCCGTAGCTTTTACATGTTGGGATAATTCGGGCCTCCGCCGCCCTCAGGGCATACCCAAGTAATATTTTGCGATGGGTCTTTAATGTCACAAGTTTTACAATGAACGCAGTTTTGGCCATTTATCTGAAAAACTTTCTCGCCCTTCTCGTTCTCAATAACTTCATAAACTCCAGCAGGGCAGTATCGTTGCGCGGGTTCATCAAACTGCTTGAGATTAATGCCAAGCGGCACAGAAGCATCGCTGAGTTGTAAATGGCAGGGCTGGTCTTCTTCATGGTTGGTGTTAGATAAATAAACTGAGCTTAATTTGTCAAAACTCAGCTTTCCGTCAGGTTTGGGGTAATTAATGGCGGTGCATTGATCGGCGGGTTTTAATACCGCGTGATCCGGTTTTGGATCTTTTAGGGTCCAAGGTAGCGTTCCAGCAAAGATATTAATATCAATAAAGGCATAGGCAGAGCCAATAAGGTTTCCCCATTTGTGTTGCGCGGGGCCGAAATTACGCTGAGTCCGTAGCTCGACAAACACTGAAGATTTCACATACTCTTTTGCGTAGGATGTTAAATCGGTATTTGCCTGATTAGCTTCTAGGGCTTCTGCAATCACTTTTGCACCAATCATTCCAGACTTCATCGCTGTGTGAGAGCCTTTGATCTTTGCAAAATTTAACGTACCCGCATCGTCACCTATCAGTAATCCACCAGGGAAATGCATTTTGGGTTGGGATTGCATTCCCCCCTTGGTAATCGCTCTGGCGCCATAAGAAATACGGTCGCCCCCCTCCAAGTATTGGCGTATTTTAGGGTGATGTTTATAGCGCTGAAATTCATCAAAGGGGCTTACATGTGGGTTCGAGTAAGAGAGGTCTATAATTAATCCCACAGCGACCTGGTTGTCTTCTATATGGTAAAGGAAGCCGCCACCAGCAGAGCCGGATTCAGAAAGTGGCCAGCCAGCGGTATGAACCACCAAGCCTTGGTGATGGTTTTCGGCTGGTATTTTCCACAGCTCTTTGATCCCTAAGCCGTAATGCTGGGGGTCTTTGCCTTTGTCGAGCTCAAAGTGTGCGATCAATTTCTTGCCTAAATGACCACGGCAACCTTCTGCAAACACCGTGTACTTTCCATGTAATTCCATGCCCGGCATATAGCCATCTTTTTGTTCCCCTTGTTCTGAAATGCCCATGTCTCCGGTAATAACGCCTTTAACACTGCCGTCTTCATTCCAGGCAATATCACTTGCACTAAAACCCGGAAATATTTCCACGCCTAAATTTTCTGCCTGTGTCGCGAGCCAGCGGCAAATGTTTCCGAGGCTGACAATATAATTGCCGTGGTTGTGCATCGTATTTGGTGCAAAAAAGGAGGGGATTTTTAACGCCGATTTTTCATTATTGAAGAGATAAATGTTGTCGCCAGTGACGCTCGTATGTAAAGGCGCACGGAGTTCTTTCCAGTTGGGAAAGAGTTCGTATAAAGCTGAGGGTTCGAATACAGCGCCAGAAAGGATGTGTGCGCCAACTTCCGAGCCTTTTTCGACCACGCAAACACTAATTTCGGGGTTGAGCTGTTTTAAGCGACAGGCGGTGCTGAGTCCGGCTGGGCCAGCGCCAACAATAACCACATCGTACTCCATCGATTCTCTTTCCACTTTATTTTCCCCGTATCAAATGTTGTGTGCGTTTATTGAACGTTCTTATGTGCAATTTTTTATAGAACCTACATCGCAGTATAGGAAAATTCCAATCTTCTCACCATGGTAAATTGTGGCGCCTAGACTGACAAAAGAGTACACGTAATCGTGATCCGTTCTTGTCCAAAAATAATTGTGAAATCAGCGTCTTATAAGCTGGTCTGAATGTTGAAATTAATCTTATAATGGCGAACAACAGACGCTTAATATGTGATTTTAATGGAGGCTTACAGCCCAATGAAAGTTCTCGTACCGATAAAAAGAGTAGTGGATTACAACGTAAAAGTAAGACCAAATTCCGATGGGTCTAACGTCGATTTGGCAAACGTTAAAATGTCGATGAACCCCTTTTGTGAAATAGCCGTTGAAGAAGCTGTTCGACTTAAAGAAGCGGGTAAAGCGAGCGAAGTTATCGTTGTCTCTATCGGGCCAGCTAAAGCTCAGGAGCAAATCCGCGCGGCCATGGCGATTGGCGCAGACCGTGGGATACTTGTTCAAACCGATGAGAGTATTGAGCCTTTGGCTGTTGCCAAATGTTTAAAAGCCCTTGTTGAGAAAGAGTCTCCAGAGCTGGTTATTTTAGGCAAGCAATCCATCGATGGCGATAATAATCAAACGGGGCAAATGCTAGCGGCGTTAACCGGTTTTGGCCAAGGTACTTTTGCTTCGGAAGTGGTCGTGAATGAGGGCTCGGTTGCCGTTACGCGCGAAGTTGATGGCGGCTTACAAACGGTTGAGCTTAAATTGCCGGCGGTTGTAACCACCGATCTTCGACTAAACGAACCTCGATATGCCTCTTTGCCCAACATAATGAAAGCTAAAAAGAAGCCTCTTGAAACGCTATCACTCGAGGATCTCGGTGTTGATGCATCACCACGAGTTAAAGTTTTATCGGTAACGCTTCCTCCTGAACGCCAAGCTGGAATCAAAGTGTCCAGTGTAGAAGAATTGTTAGAAAAACTTAAAAACGAAGCGAAGGTGATTTCATGAGCGTACTAGTAATAGCTGAGCACGACAACAAAACACTTAAAAGCGCAACGTTAAATGCAGTTACCGCTGCCACGCAAATCAATAGCGATGTTCACGTTTTAATCGCTGGTTTAGACTGTGGTGATGTATCAGAAGCTGCCAAGCAAGTTGCAGGCGTGACGAAAGTCTTAATTTCAGATCAGTCGTGTTATGAATACGCCTTGGCTGAAAACGTTGCGCCCTTGATTGCTGAAATGGGCGCCAAATATAGCCATATTATTGCTCCTGCAACCACAACTGGGAAAAACATCATTCCCCGAGCAGCAGCGCTATTGGATGTGCAGTCAATTTCAGATGTTATTGCAATTGAAAGTAATGACACTTTCCTGCGTCCGATTTATGCCGGTAATGTAATTGCGAAGGTGCAGTCTAGTGACGCAATAAAAGTAATGACCATCCGTGGCACAGCTTTTGATGCCGCTCCTTCAAGTGGTGGTGAGGCCGCAGTAGAGGCTCTAGAAGCGGTTCACGATTCAGGCCTTTCATCTTTTGTGAAAGAAGAGCTCGCGGTTTCCGATCGACCCGAACTGACAGCAGCTAACATAGTGATCTCTGGTGGGCGAGGCCTGCAAAGCGGTGAGAATTTTGAATTGCTATATACCTTGGCAGATAAGCTTGGTGCTGCGGTAGGAGCGTCACGTGCAGCAGTCGATGCGGGTTTTGTTCCTAACGATATGCAAGTTGGTCAAACGGGCAAAATAGTTGCTCCCGATCTTTATGTGGCTGTTGGCATCTCCGGGGCTATCCAGCATCTTGCGGGCATGAAAGATTCGAAAGTCATTGTTGCCATCAATAAAGACGAAGACGCGCCGATTTTCCAAGTTGCAGATTATGGCTTAGTAGCTGATTTATTTGACGCCGTACCTGCGTTAACCAAACTGATTGACTAGCCTTTATAAGGCGCAATGGCAGACCTTGAATGCTATTGTGCCTTTTTTAGCCTTTCTTCTGTACCGGATATCGTTTGGGGCTCGGGTTTGCGCCCATTTTTAAAATAGTTTCTTCGCGTTTATAAGTAGGGCGCGCTAAAATGCTTTTCAATGACTACTTAATCCGCAACATTAGCCAAGCTCTTGGCTTAACGTCAATGAATCATCGTTATGTTTAAATTCTTTCTACCTGCCAGTAAAGTTCAAAAAGACCGCCGTATCATGCGCGAAACAGACTCTCGTATGGCGAAGTACAGTCGTCGTGGTGTCATATTTAACTTTTTCGCTTTCTTATTATGTACAGCTCATGGGCGTTTTATTGATGAAAACCCAGAGCTCATGGCGGTATTAACCGCGGGAATTTTACTGAATACCCTGGTTCGTAGCTTTTACCTGTTTCGCTTTGACCACCTTTATCCTCGTGCGCCAGCAAAGTGGCGTAATCAGTATTTTGTTGCGACCTTAGCTGGAGCGATTTGGTGGGGGGTAATTCTTGCCTGTGTCACGATAAAGCTCGAGATGAAGGCCGAAGCGCCTTTGATATGCCTCTATACGGTTATCTTTTTCTCAACCACCGCACATGCCTTCGCGCCCTATCAGAAATTCTTATCGTACTACCAGTTTTTTGGACTTATGCCCGCTGCAGCCGCCGCCATTTATATCGGAGGAGTTAACGCCTATATTTACGGAACGATGATGCTGGCATTCTACTTGGTGCTCACCCATCAATGCCGCTTAATGTCAGAAAACTACTGGGAGCGTCTAGAGGCGACTTATGCACTAGCCAGAAAAACCATATCGATTGAAGAAGAAAAGCGTGATACCAAAGCTAACGTTAAACTGAACGAAGAGTTCATGAAGCATTTGTACAAAAATATAGATCGTTTTATGGATCACGTACAAATGTCCGAAGAAGAAAAGGACCCTCATTTTAAGCAGAGCATTTTATCTGAGCTGGATGAGCTGCATACCAATATCTGGGATTTTAGTGGCGTATTGTCGAAAGAGCTCGACCTAGATGAGCGGGTGTTTAACATTCGTCACGAAATTCAGCATCTAGTGGCTGAGTTTATTGACGAAGCCGAAAGCAACCATATCCAGATAGAAACAAGCTTGTCTCCCACTTTACCAATGCGCCTAAAAGGCGATGCTTCGCGTTTGGCCCAGATCATTCGCACCTTGCTCAAAATCATCACTGATGATGTAGAGCGCTGTATTGTTTTAGTTGAGGTAGAGTTTCTCAGAGAATATGAAAATGCGGGTGAACTATACGTAACGATCACTCGTACCTTTGATAAAAGTAAAAAGCTCTTCTCTGTAGATCACAGTGATAACTCCATAAATGGCACTTTGGCTTTAGTCGTAGCGCAAGGTATTGCTGAGCTAATGGATGGTGGTATAGAGCTGAATCAGCCTTTACAAGAGGAACAGCAATTTCGTTTCAATGCAAAAATTGATGTTGCCGAGCACGCAGGCCAACTCGATTTTCATAAAGGTTCTTTTTCCGGAAAAAATGTACTGCTGGTTCACAATCATCCCCGTATTGTGGATATTAAACGACAGGAGTTGGATGCGCTCGGCTTTAATGTCTTCACTGAAACGCAGTATAAGCGAGCAATTCAAACCCTTCAAAACAGCTATAAATTTCAAAACCCCATAGAAAGCCTGATCTTTTATTCGGATACCGCTGCGGATTCTGTTTTTTCCTTTTGTGATTCATTAAAAGAAATCCCTGAACTTAAATACACCAAAAAAATTGCTGCGGCTACGCGAAGACAGCAAAGTGAGCTAAGGGAAAAAGGTTATGATGAAAAGTGTGGCTTCTTTTTTGTTGATAAACCGGCTGGCCTGTTTGAGATGGAGAGCTTATTTCATCAGCTTTATAAGCTAGACGAAGTTAGTGACAGTAAAAAAGAGCCAGCCTATGAGGTAGCCTTGTTTAGCGAAGGAGGAGGGCAAGAGAAAACGAATGGCCACCTCCATGATATTACCGGGATTTGCAGTAAGGTTGTTGTGCTGGATAGTAAAAAGCCGGTCAAAGAAACACTAACGCAAACCCGTTTTCGTGTTGTCATGATTGATTGTGATGAGAATGACGATGTTGCTGAACTTGTTCATAGTATTCGCACGCAAGAAAAATCATTGGGCGCTGAAACCTATATGCCGATTCTAGGCTTAAGTCGTGGTAGAGAAGCCTTTGAAGATTTTGCCTATGAGCTTGGGTTGGATGATTATATAGATCTGACTCATAACCCAAAGAAGACGTTAAAGAGCACTATACGGTATTGGGCTACGTTGATTTAAGCTGCCTTTAAAAGGAGTTAGGGCGGCAGCTTGTAAAATCGGGAGTGTTTTCCTTGTTAACTATGGGGTATCTCATTGAGAGCCTGAATAAGCCATTTTCTTCCTGTTGAATATTGTGTCGGGTCTGTATTTTCTGTTGTGGGATTAGGCGCGTGTTCTGAATTTTGGGCTGTTATTATAGCCATTCGTTTTCTCCGACTTTCAAACTCGACTCCTTATTTCTAATTTAAGACGTGAGAAGTCTCCTTTCCTACCTACAAAATCACACCGAAGCAGGCGGTGTTGATTAACTTTTCCCGCTAGAATCTTGTTTTAAATTGTGACCTAAGACGACAATTTTAGATTATTGAGTTGACAATGCATTGGCTCACAACTTAGCATGCGCGCACTGATTGGTGAACTGGAAGTCAGGTAAGTTTTTAAAGGGAAACATGGATATGTTGGAAGTTTTATTTCGTAATCAATCCACATCTATATTTTTATAAGTCGCTTCGCATCGGCTTATGAATTGTTCGTGTCTAACAAATAGAGATTTTTAAATTAACGTAAATTAACGTTAATTTTTTCTGCGTCTACGGGCGTGGGATTGAGTCCTGCTTGTTTGTCATCGAGCGTTTTCTTTTTATTTAAAGTATCTATCTTTCGGTCATTGTCGGTAATCAATAATGCGTTGAGATTCGTCCCGCGGGCGTACTCGACTGCGTTGGAAAAACGGAAATTAAAGGAAATTAATTAATGACCATTCTAAAGAAAACCCCACGCTATATCGCATGCGGCTTGCTAACAGCAGGTTTAGTAGCATGTGGTGGTGATAACGACAGTCATCACACTCCTTCAGATCCACCAGTGGTTAACGCCGGTGCTTCATTCAATGTTCTTGAAGGTGATTCACAGCGCTTAAGTCCAACTGTTACTCCAGATCTTAATCGTACGATTACGACTTATTCGTGGACTCAGGTTTCAGGCCCTGCAGTTAATATCGATCACCCTGATGAGCAGTATCCACTAATTTTTGCTCCAGATGTTGATCAAGATACTGAAGTGGTTTTTCGTTTACAGGTTACCGACGATCAAGAGCACGTTGTATCAGATGACATAACATTTTCATTGATAGATGATCCAATCCGTCCAATCGCTCAGCCTGTTGTTCATTCTTTTGTGGCTGAAGGTGATGGAGCTGAGCTTCGCGGTAGAGGTTCTGTTTATGCCGGTGAGCCGGGAGTTACTGGTTATCGCTGGACCCAAGTAGGCGGTACAGACGTTGTTCTTGTGAATGACGAAAGTCGCGTCCTAAGCTTTACTGCGCCTCGAGTGATTGTAGATGAAGAATTAGAATTCGAATTCGTTGTTGATAACGGCATTGATAGTATTCCGCTTCTTTACACTGTGACCGTTAGAAATATACCGATTGCCCCATCAGCAAAAGCTGGCGATGATTTGGTTCGTGTTGAAGGCACAACTGTAGACTTAGTCGGTGATGGCGATATCGTAATTAATGAGCCTGCTATTACAGGTTATTCTTGGACACAACCAGCTGGTCAAGGTGTAGTACTGCAAAACGCAGATACTCAAATGTTGACTTTTGTTGCGCCTGAAGTAAGCGAAGATAAAGATTTTGTATTTTACTTACGTACAAATAACGGCTTAAGCAGTGTTGATGTTGATAGTGTTACAGTTACTGTCACCAATACAATACCTACTGCAGTTGCCACCGGACCGATAACAGTTACAGAGGGGGACGCCTTTGTTATTGATGGTTCAACTTCTCTTACTAACGGTGGTCGAGATCTTACTTCTTACACTTGGCGTAGTGAAAGTGAAGGTTTCGTTGTTGGTAATGATGACCTAGCTAGCGCTACACGTACAATCGTAGCCCGAGGCGTGACTGAAGAGACAGACTACCGTTTTGGTTTGATTGTTGATGATGGTCAAGATTCTAGTACTGAAGATTTTGTTACTATTCGTGTTATAAACAGTACTGACTTTCCAGTCGCAATTGCTGTGAATAACAATGTTGAAGTGCCTCAGGGTACTGCTGGTGAGCTAGACGCGGCGCCATCGACTGAACCGCAAAACCGTGCTCTTACCTATGTTTGGACTCAAGTATTGGCTGAAGGCGAGCAAGCTGTTGAATTTACTACTACCGGTTCAAAATTGAACTTCACTGCACCTACTGTGGATGAAGATACAGATTTAACCTTCAATGTAGTTGTGAGTAACGGATTTAACTCCAGTGCGCCTGCAGAAGTATTGGTTAAAATTCTTTCTGAGGTGACTTACAGTGGTGATTTTGTTCAGTTAAAAGGGAATCCGTTTACAACTCTATTCGACAGTTTGATCACTGATCATGAATTGTTTGACATAGAAGTGGTGGGTAACCGTGCTTACGTGACTTACAATGAAAATGATGTTGATCAAGGCGCAGCTCAGCCTACAGGCTTACTGGTTATCGATATCTCGGATGAGAAAAATCTTCAAGTCTTGCAAGATTATCCGATAACTTGGTATGGCAGCACCAACTCTAAACAAGTCCAAATGAAGCTTGCTATACATGAAGTAGAGGGCGTTGCTCAATATGCTTACATTGCAGAGAGGTTTTTAAGGAATGATGAGGACGAACTTGAAGCTGATTCTTTAGGTCTGGTACGTATTGATCTTAATAGTGAACCCGACCCGACGGGTAATGGTGAGCTGTACCATCTGGTTGACCCAGCGGATAACTATGACCCAGCGGTGAGTGATGTGGTAATTCGTAATGGACGCATCTATGCATCGCTTTACGGAGAGACCCAAAAGTTGGTGTCAATCACTATTGAAAGCGATCCTGCTACCCCTGACGTTACTGATTTGTGGACAGCTTCGACTTCAAGCCAACAATCAAAGCTTTCCGCTGGTCTTGACGTAAGTGAGAATGGTTCTGTTGCAGTTATATTTGACGATTCAAATATTGAGGTTATTCGATTTGATGAAAATGGAGCGCTAGAATCGTCGTTTCAAACTGAACCGACTGCTTTTCCTAACTCGACTACAACCGAGGGCAAGCGCTCTGTAGCTATAGATGATGCTGGTGAGTATGCCTATGTTAGTTTTGCTGCGGACCCTGGTTCTCGCAACCCCAATCATTTTTATTCTACAGTGGAAAAGGTCGATATTCTTCTTGATGAGATAACTGGAGAGTTAGAGTTTCCCGTACGTTTCTTAGTAAACGAGTATGCGCAGGGACTTCGATTTGAAAATGGACTCGCTTACCTGGCTAGTGGCGATCAAGGTCTTCAGTTGATAGAGAATACTGATGCCGGGTTGAGCTTGAATACGTACTATCAGACGCCTGCTTCGGCCGTTGAAATTGCTCTAAATACTTCAAGAAACCGAGCTTATGTTATTGGTGAGTCTACTTTTTCTGTAATTGATTTGTCGGGTCAGGCGACTCCAGCTGTTACGGCAGAAAATGAAGTAGAAAAATATTACGAATCAGGTACTAGGCCGGGTCGTACCGAGTCTGTTGAAATCGTTCAAGTGCCAGAAATTGGTGAGTTTGCCGTTGTAGCAGAAGGTTCCAACCCTGATAACGCTTCAAATAATCTCCAAATATTTCCATTAAGTAATGACGTGTTGGTAGGTTCCGAGATTAATATTAATGGTTTTCATAATTCGAGCCTTCCGCGTATTGGGGGGATTATTAGATTGCAGGCTCATAATGGTGATGTGTATGTTGAGTTTCCGTTAAATGACCATACTGAGGATATTCTAGTTCTTAGAAATGATCAGCTTACTGCGGATGAACCTGCGGTTGTGTCATTTATGAGCTTTTCAAGTGGAAAGGAGGGTACTGGTTTAGGGTTCTCATCTAATTCTTCAGGTGTTGTTGTTAATTATGGGTATATTAATGATTGGACTCTTGACGAGAGTGGGGTTCCAGTATTCGAAGATAGTACACTTAGAATCACTAATGAATTCCCTAGGTTTTCTTTCGTTACCGAAGATCAGCGGCGCATTATCGGTATTGGGAACGGCCAAAATAGTTTCGAAGGATGTAAGGTTTTTGATGCTGCAGGCACCGATACTAGGGGGTCAAGGATAGGTTTTAAGGTGCCTACAGGTGAAGTTTGGTCGGGGACGTACGATGACAACGCTGACGTTTGCTATGCAGGGTATGGCTACAGTCCAGACCTTAGGGATACTGAAATTAGAGAATACAATGAAGGCTTCGGTATTCTTAGTGTTGACTTCATTGTTTCACCCGAAAATATTGATACGGATCCAACGACAGCAGAAGACAAGTGGGAAGACTTACTGGACAAAGACGATATTGCGAACACAAGCACTTATTTGTTGCCAGATAACCCCGAAGATATTGTTTCGAAGGGTGATCGATTGTACGTTGCGAATAATGTCTTTGGTGGTGTTCAGATCTTGGATGCTAGCAATCCTGGAAACATGACGCTTGAAGGTGTTATTCATACACAAGATAAAGCTCTCGGTGTAGCGATAAATGGTAATGAGACTATTGCAGTTATTGCTGATGAAGACTTTGGTGGAGTTTCTCGTATCGTTCTCGACTACCCAGTATTAAATCGTACAGATAATGACGGTGATTTTAACGAGGACACTACTCCAGAGGAAATCGCTTTTGCTGATGTTCACGCATTTGCCGGTGACATAATTACTTATACCGTTAGCTGGAATCGCGCTGAATATGATCAAATCTCATGTTTTGCTACAACTGATACTGATAGTTTTGGTAATACTTCATGTGTGGCTACAGTAGTAGAAGGTAGTCCATCCACTTATACAATTTCTTGGCAGTTACCTGAAGAAGTCGCCGATCAAGAAATCCGTATTGCTGTTGGTAACAATATCGAGTTCCTTTCGGTTAACGCTCGTGTATTTGTGAGTGAAAAACCTGAAGAGGCTCCTGTTGAGCTTTAAATTGTATTGAATAAATACGAGTGAATCTGCTTGATTATTAGATATTAATTGTTGTTTTAAGCAGTTTTCGTGACCCAAAGAGGGCTTCCTTCTTTGGGTCTTTTTTTGTCCGTTAAATTTGGTTTTCTAGTTGATCGGAAACAGTCTGCTTTTTCCTGTTTAAAATATTTGAGCTTGGACTGTTCGTTAATGTGGTCCCGTTACTACTTTTTTGGGTATCCCTATTGCACTTATAATGTCGGGTTGAATGTACTAAAATGTGCGTGCTATATAACAGGTTAATAAAATCTATTATGTGAATTAAGAATGGCTGGAAGTGATTCTTAACTGTCAATGTTGTAATAATATTTTAGGGGTAACATTAGTGGATATTTGGATGAAAAAAATCACCCTCATTCTTGTTTTTTGTCTGTTGTACGGATGCCAGCCACTAAACGTAAAGTATGCGGATATGAATCGGCTTAGCAAATACCCCGTTAGCAGCCTAAAAAGCACCGGTATAAAAGGTTACTATGTGCTAGCGGCTGGTATAAATGAGTTTATGCCCTGTGGTAGTGATAAGCGCTACAAGTTGATTCTACCTGAGGATTCGATTGGCTTGCTCAATAATAGTTACAGCGACCTTGCGTCCAACCCGAACGAAAAAATTCTAATCTATCTCGATGGCAGTTATTTTTCTGAAGAATCTAATGAATTCGGAGAAAGCTATTCCGGTGGAGTGCTTGATAAGAAGAATTATCAGTATGCAGAACAACCGTTCTTGTAGAACGTAGAATTATGCGCTAAATTTGGCGCCAGCCTTTATTATCCTCTCTAGTGGGAGTGTCGAAATAAAGAACACCCTTTATATTTTCCCGAGCCGCTGCTGAAAGCATGTCTGGTTTGAATGTGCTTCTGGCCACGCCCTAGGAAAAATTTCCGCAATCGGCATAGAATTATCATGCCGTCTTTTCTAGCGTCATAACGACCAACCTCTCAATATTTTATCCCTATACTCTTTCAGCCTGACCGTTCAAGCGTAGAGTATTCTTGGTTTGGTCTATTGTTACGCTATCGTGTTGACGTGTATGTGTTCTGGTTGACTGATAGAGAGGGCGTAGGCGCGCGTCGCGGTAGAGGGCTTGCAAAGTGTGGCTGACGAAAACAGAAGCCTGCGTGAGGGAGAATATGCACGCGGTGCATGTGTGTCAGTTGAAAATTAGGAGGCTGCCTTCATCGTTCAACGCTATACAATATTAGAATAGGCTCGTGCGGCGTGCTATATCGGGTTGTATTTTGGTTCTTTTCTCTGGTGGAGATGGTGCAGGCCTTCATGGTTTTTTCCTGTTTTCGCAACTATTTGAACTCTTGGGGTGAACGTTTGGCCCTATCTTCTCATTCTTTTTTCTAGCTTCTGGCAAATACATTTTACCTGTTTGAGCTTTGTCGAGTTTCCATTTTTCGCGTAGAGCGTGTTCCTGTGAGGTTTTTTGTCTTGACTGTTTCTTGAACTGCGTGGTTCTGAGCTAGGTTAAAAGGTAGCTGTTTTGTTTTTCGATTCTTGCGGGGCAGGTTAGTTGTTGGTGGGTCATGATGACGCCTAAATGCTTGACGGAATTTCTTCTACCTATAAGCCTCCAGGCGTTACTAAATAGCAATATGCCTTTAGGGGTTTTTAATATGATTTTTTTGTGAGTTTTTTTTGAGCCAGGGTGTTACATAGGTATGAGTTAACTTTTAGCGGGCAGCGGTAGTCGTTAGATAAACTGTCTTCGAGTTGAGAGGGGTGTTGTCAAGATGGTTTGGGGTTTAATCTAATGTCGTTCTGATAAATGGGGTGTGGCTATTTCGAGCGAAAATATTTGGATGCCGTATGTGGTTTTTCTGGCGTAGGGATATGGGTTGTTATTTTGTGTCGTGACAAGTGTTTCTTGGTTTGGTTGTCACTAATTTTAATTTGGCAAAAAATTATATTTTTCCTGTAGGTCTGTAGTCTGTCTTTTTGTTTTCTGTTGTTTTTGTAAGAATATTTCTCCGGCATGTTGTTTTGATTGGATTGGATTATGCGTTTTTTGTTTTCTATTGTTTTCTATTGTTTTCTTGGTGATGTTTTGTCGGGAAGTTCGGGTCAAAATTCCGGCTAACAACTCTTGTCGGCTATTAACGATTGTTGGTGATTAGCCGCTCTTAATAGTCCTCAATTATTACGGAAAATATTAACTGTTATAATGGTTGTTGGTTGTTGGTTATTTGTTTCGTGTTTAACTATAGGTGGATTAATGCATTATTAATGAATAATGTTTGTGGGTTTTGGCTTGGTGGTTATGCCGACAATAAAGTAGTTTTTCTGAAGGCGATTTAGCTATTCGTTCAACCTATTATTTCTTTAGGTGTTTTACCTCAGTTATTCATTTGTGTTTTTTGTTGTAGTGCTTGTTTCTTAAAATTGGTTTGACAGCGTGCTATAACTAATTTTAGTATGCGAACGCTGATTGGTGATCTGGAAGTGAGATGTATTATCTAAATGGATATATGGTCGGTTTGTTTTGTGGTCTTTCGTCATTAGTTCATAAGTTGTAATGCGTCAGTTTATGAGCTTCTCATGTCTTACAAGTTGGGGCTTATGGATTGTCGTTGTAAATTGATGATTAATTTATAAACCTACTAGCGTGGGGTTAAGTTCTGTTTGTTTGTATATGAGTGTTTTCTGTTTTAATGAAAATGTATCTGCTTTTAGGTCGTGGTCGGTAATCAATTCGCATCGGTCTCGTCCCGCGGGCGAGGCCGACTGCGTTTGGATAAGCGAAAATTATAGCAAATTAATTAATGGCGGTTTCTATGTTGAAACCATTATCCTATATTAACGCCGAATGTTGCTTGCGTGATAATTGGTCATCAGTATGTCAATTCAGAATCTATTTCTACAACGGAAGTAGATTTATCGCGTTCCAACTTTTTGATAAAATCCCTGTAATATAGTGCAACCCTTCACAGTTTTATTCTTTGTCGCCCTCTCTGAAAAATTATATGGATTTAAGTTGAGTTTTTAAATTCGTTAAGTGTTACATGTGTATGAAGTCAGATTTTGTTGGAGCAGCCAGCATGCCAAAGGAAAACTATTTGATGGGGATTGCATAGTTTTTTAAATGCTTGGGGGGAAAAGTCTTTCGTGAAAGAAACGGATTACCAATTGAATGATGTGTGATGGGAATAGCTCTCTCTAGAGTTAATTTGTACATCTTTGTATTTATACGCCATAAGGATTCATTAGTGAAAAAACTCAGTTTAATTACTCTTTTTATTATGGGTTTTGGCTTAACAGGCCAAAGCCATGCGCAGCGTGCGCCCAATATTCTACAAGGGCCGCCAGGTACATTTTTAACAGGGCCAGCAGTCAACCCCGCATTGGCCCAAATGGGCCGATTGGCGATCATGGATTCCTTAGGGGATAACGTCGTCACGATACCCGAAGGCCCGGGTAGCACACCCGGAAGTCATATGTTTGTCGAAATTTGGAGTTTTGCTGATCCAGCGAACCCTGTGCGATTACCCTACGAGTTAAATGCTGGGGCTTATCACCCGTACCAAGCTCATGCCACGATTAAACGGTACGACCTGGAAGAAAAAATTGTTCAAATTGATCTAGGGCATTTTGAAGGGGCAACCCTTTTACCTAATGGAGATTACGACAATCAACATTGGAAGGGCGAGCAGTGTAATTATTTTGATATTAACCCTGGTTGTCATGACGAGGTGAGCTTTATTCCAAACGAAGTATACGGCAATAATTCTAGTCTTTACCATCCGTGGACGTATAGCTCCTGGGGTACGTACGGACTTGCTAATTATAATGGTCAACTTTATTTAGATAATCAAAAAATGGCCGAGTGGGACCAATTAGCTGAAACCAATATTGTGGGCTTTCCCCATTTTATGGGTAACATATTGATTATGGCGAGTGACCAAGCTTTTAGCGGTATGGCCACTTGGGATGTATCGGACCCCACTAATCCACAATTACTCGATAAAATTACCAATATTGGACCTGAGTGGGATCCGACATACGGTACGAAAGATAACCCTCGCGGGATCGGTGGTTATTCGTCAGGCATTAACGGCCATTACATGGTTTTTGCGAACCGCCCTAATGACGTTTCGGGGCCGGGTGGTGTTGTCGGCGCAATTACTGTGGTCGATTTTGAAGACCCAAGCAATCTAAAAGTGAGCTGCTATATCGAGTTTGGTGAAGAAGACCCGATGTATGTGAACTTTCAAGATGAGTTTGCTTTTGTTGACCGCTTTAAGGTGAATATTGAAACCTGCGAAGAAGTGCTGCGTTTTGATGAGCTGGCGAACGGCGCTGAAATGAGTCAGTTTTCGTTACCGTTAGGGAACTTGATTGTTGCTGGTGGTATTACGCGCGACACTGGTGAAGCGATAGATGAGCAGGGCATTTCAGTTTGGGTTCACCAGTCAGAGCCGGATTTGCGCGCCCCGATGGTTAAGTACCATATCCCTACTAATGGGCAAGTTAACTACCCAGTATTCGCACCGATTTCAATCAGCATTCCCGAAACACTCCGTGGCTTAACCTTGGTTCCAGGGATAAATATCATTATTCGCCCAGTGGGAGGTAGCCCAATAGGTATCGACTATCAGCTCGCCCATGCGGGTGTGATGACGATCGATCCGTTCGTGGATTTTTTGCCGGATACTACGTATGAAGTGATACTGGATGGTATCGAAGATTATATGGGTAATGTGATGAGCACTTACCAATTTACATTTTCGACGGGAGCATCATTATTACCAGGCTTGCCAGAAAATAATCCGCCCGTAATCGGGGGGGTAACGGTTTCTCCAGCGGGAACAATAGAGCCCGGCTCAGTCGTTAATTTTGATGTCGCTGCAACGGATGCCGATAATGATACTTTAGAGTATCGCTTTGATGGTGGCCAAGGCGGGGGATTTTCAGAGTGGGGGAGTGCGAATACAACTTCTTTCGAATATTCTGCTTCTGGAAATTTCACTTTCAGAGTACAGGTAAGAGACGATCAAGAAGCTCAAGACGCATTGGCACGAGTGGTTAGTGTGGGCTCTGTCGAAGTGCCAACGCCGGGTCAATTTGTACCTCACAGTAGTTCGCAGTTGGCTTGCGAAGCAGGCAGTGATGTTATCTGGTCGGTGAATCCCGACAATGATTTCGTGTCAGCGGTTTCTAAAACGTCTGAGTCGATAGTTGCGGGCATACCAGATGCAGATGATCCTCGAAATGTATTAGTGGCCAGCGATGGCAGTGTTTGGGTTTCCTCTATGGATGGAGATTCGATAAACATTTATGGCAGTGACGGTTCTCTACAAACACAAATTAACACGGGTTACGGCAGCGCGCCCTTCGGTCTCGTAGAAAGCCATAATGGTCAAACTGTATATGCTTCTCTTTACGGCAGTGGCGAAATTATAAAAGTTGATGTTTCGACGCGAACAGAAACGTCTCGTTTAGCTGTAGGGCCAACGCCCAGAGCTCTAGCATTATCTCCTGATGACAGCCGTCTTCTCGTTACGCGCTTTATATCACCCGATACCCATGGTGAAATCTGGGATATTGATACAGCAAGTTTATCGCTGACAAAAACGATTGTGTTATCCAAAAGCAATGAACCCGATGACATAGACAGTGGTCGTGGTGTTCCGAATTACGTATCGTCGATAGTAATATCACCTTCAGGTAATCGTGCGTATTTCGTGTCGAAAAAAGACAATACAGATAAAGGAATGTTGACCGGTAACTTTGATCTTGATGATGATAATAGTGTTCGAGCAATCGCGGGTATTATTGACTTAACAACATCGGAAGAATTGTATGGTCTGCGTGTTGAGTTAGATAATCGTGACTCACCCTCTGCTTTAGTCTTTTCTCCATCCGCTAACTATTTGTTTATTTCCCTGCAAGGCAATAACGAAATATTGGCTTTGGAATTAACTGACGACGGAAATGTTATTCGGACCACAGGCTTCTTTGCCGCCGGTTCAGCACCGCAAGCACTCTGTATGGATGGCGATAACAATAATCTTTTTGCTAAAAACTTTTTAGACCGAAGCGTTAGTAAAATCGATGTGAGTGATTTTCTTGCGACGGGCACACTAAATCCCCCAATCACAACCTTTTCGACTGTTGTTGACGAAAAATTAACATCCGAAGTGCTTGCCGGTAAGCGTATTTTTTACCATGCCAGTGACCGACGTATGAGTGCTGAAGGCTATATCAGCTGTGCAACTTGTCATGTCGATGGAGAACACGACGGTCGAACGTGGGATTTCACGGGTCGTGGCGAAGGTTTACGCAACACAATATCGTTAGTTGGCCGGTCGGGCACGAGCGGTGGCAATGTTCATTGGTCCGGTAACTTTGATGAAATTCAAGATTTCGAACACGATATTCGTAATGCGTTTTTAGGTGAAGGGTTCCTAACTGACGAACAATTTGCATCTGCTAATACTCCCTTAGGTGCACCAAAAGAAGGAATGAATTCTGACTTGGACAATATGGCGGCCTATGTTGCGTCATTAAAACAGGAATCCTTACCAGCCAGTCCCGAGCGAGATAATACCGGAGCATTAACTGAGTCTGGAACGAGAGGCGAATTTATCTTCCAAAATGAAGGCTGCACGACTTGCCATGCCGGTGATATTTTCGCTGATGGATTGGCTCATGATGTTGGTACATTGCGGAGTTATTCAGGTAATCGTCTTGGTGGCGAATTATCGGCTATACGTACGCCTTCATTGTTGGGATTATTCCATTCTGCTCCGTACCTTCACGATGGTAGTGCGGCAGAAATCGCAGATGTATTTTCAACCGTTGGTGGAACGGTGTACCAGGCAGAAGATTACATTTTTGATCCTGAGGTTGTGATTGAGCAGCCAGTCTTTAGTAACTTGCGTCGAAATTATACAAACTCAGAAGCTGACCAACCGGGTAGAGCGGTTTTAATTCCGGATTATTCTGATGGAGTTGTATTCCTTCGTGACGTTGACGGTGGAGCCGGTGGTCCAGCGTTAATGCGTTTTCGCGCGATGGGTATAAACGAATCCTTAGGCAGCAGTTTAAATATAGTTGTAAATGATGAATCCGTTACGCCGGAGCCAATTGTTTTACCTGCTATGGATTTGATTGATGGCGAGCAATCGGCCTTTGTTGATAGCGCTGCTATTAGTATTAATCTGCGACCTGGAACCGATAATATCATCATACTATTTGGTGTTGAGTCTAATGGCGGTGTGATTATTGATGATGTGACTGTTAGTAATGTGGATGATATTGCTAATGCTTCAGTGCATACAGCGGCAATGAATTTGTCTGCACAAAGTATGGATGATCTTGTTTCTTATATCGCACAAATCGACCGACAAAATGCGCCGCAAGAAGAGCCTGCGAATACTCCACCGCAAGGAGTTGATGACGAGATTCGTACGAATATTGATACTGCGTATGAAATTTCTTTTGATGATTTATTAGAAAATGATTCGGACATTAATGAAAGTGACGTGCTAACAATAGAAAGTGTTTCTCCGCCTGCAAGCGGTAGCATTGAATTTGATGGTGGATCTCAATCAATTATCTATACACCTCTAACAGGCTATATCGGTAGCGACAGCTTTACTTATACGCTGTCTGATGGTTCTTTAACTGCAGTTGCTACAGTGGTTATCGATGTGCATGCGAACACGCCACCAGAGGGAAGAAGTAATGCGTATTCCACGGATTTTGAAACACCAATAACGTTATTGGTTGAGGATCTTGTTGAAAACGATATCGACCCTGATAATGACGAGTTAAATATTATTATTGTTGATGATTGGTTTGGTGGAAAAGCAGAACTGGATCAGTCAGCGGGAACTATTGTATTTACACCTAACGACGGATTTACAGGTGAAGCGGAGTTTACTTATACCGTATCCGATGGTCACGAAATTGGCTATGAGGGTTTAGGTTGGGCAAGAGTTATGATAACCGTTGGCGATTTGCCGGTACCGACGGTTCCGCCACTCCCGACTGTCGAGCCAACTCCAGAGCCAACTCCAGAGCCAGAACCGTCTCCTGCCCCTAACACTCCTCCAGTAGGACAAAATGATCCATACTCGACTGATTTTGAAACGCCAATAACGTTATTGGTTAAGGATCTTATTGAAAACGATATTGATCCTGATGATGACGAGTTAAATATTATTATTGTTGATGATTGGTTTGGTGGAAAAGCAGAACTGGATCAGTCAGCGGGAACAATAGTATTTACACCTAACGACGGCTTTATAGGCCAAGCGGAGTTTACTTATACCGTATCCGATGGTCACGAAATTGGCTATGAAGGTTTAGGGTGGGCAAGAGTAACGATAACTGTCGGTGGTTCGCCTACGCCTACGGTTTCACCTGTTCCAACTGCAGAGCCAACGCCGGTTCCAACTGTTGAGCCGACGCCGACTGCAGAACCAACTCCGATTCCGACCCCAGTACCAACACCTCTGCCAGGAAACCCCACGGAACTTAACACATATTACTTTGGGCATAGTTTGGTGTTTCATACAGATACTGACTATCCAGATGTTAATGAGTTGAGTATTCCGCATTGGTTGTCACTTTTGTCAGAAGCGGGCGGGCATACTTACACGGCTGATGGTGAATTCAGAACGAATAACTATCCCTTGCCAGCTTCACCTGATTGGGGGTTCTCTATAGCAGCTTCTGGATGGAACGGAGACTTTGCTACAAGTGATATGGATGCGGTGATTTATACCGATCTTAATTTCGTTCAATACAAGCCGCCAACCGAGCCCTATGACTACGATGCTGGTGATATGCCAGCGACGCCTGTTGCGTCAGTATTACGGCTATTGGAGTACGTTGACCAAGAAGAACCAGATGCAAAGTTCTACATCTATGAAGGTTGGTCGGATGCTGGTGTGCTTATTCCAGGCTTTCCAGAAGTTCAGCCAACAGCCGAAGAAGTTGCGAGCTATCATGCGGAAGCGAAAGGTGCATACCATGATTGGTGGCTAACACTTCATGATGAGTCGATTTCTGCAAGTGGCAATAACGATATTAAGCTTATCCCCGTTGGCTTGATTCTTTCGGGCCTGTTAACCGATATTGAACCGCTAACTACGATAACTTTTGATCAGTTGTTTGAAGATAATGCTCCGCATGGTCGACCAACGCACTACTTTCTGGCTGCGATGATTCAGTACATGGCATTGTACCAAGAGCAGCCACCGGCTAGTTATCAGAACCAAATTTCACCGGTTATTAATGACTTAGTCGCCGTCAACTACGATCAAATAGTGGCTTACATTTGGAACGAGTTGAATGCCTTTAATTTCCCTAATGGGGATAGCCGTGTCTGGTAAGTCCTAAGGGCTCGTACATTTTGAGCAGCCCAAAGCCTCCGTTTCACTCGCAAGCGTGGGGCGGGGGCTTTTTTCTGTTCTGGAGGCGGGTCTATGAGCTGAAAATAGAGTTTTGGAGGGGTTTTGTCCATAGGATTGAGGGAAAAGCCGCGAAACGTGTCTCATATGTATAGTCGCCTTATTTGATGGGCATTCAAATGAATTGAATGGAGCCTGCTTCAAAGTTGACAATATGTCGTTCAATGTGATTTTGGATTTCACCTGGCTTTAGTTGAGTGCTCATTGTAGTAAATGAAAAGGATATTAAGATGATTTCAATACATTCGTATGATGTAGCGTCTAATGATCGACAAGACGATCTCTTTAATCGCAGAAAAAGCGATCGACCGGGGTGCGGCACTAATAAAGTGTTTGGTTTGCCAATCAGTTTGATTTTCGAGTCCGTATTTTGGGTGTCGACTGCCTACTTGATGATTTCCTGGGTTTACCACTAATAAAATTGCCCGCTTTTGTTTCGAAAATATTATGGTTGTGGGTTTTCTTTTTTATACGACTGAAAGGACGTGGTCGTTTGTATCAGTGAAGTTTAATTGAAGCGTTTGTAAATAATGTGGTTTTAATTTTACTTAACTTAGCGTGTTACTAAATGTTAAAACATATAGCTGAAATCAATCAGCTATATGTCCACTTCTATCTTATTTTATCCTGTCCGTTATTTCCCCTTACTCTTTTTGTCTCGTAAAATCGCACGTGCAATTATTTTAGCAGCACGTTTTGTGTCTTTATGAACAGGATGTAGGCCGTCGATTGTTTTCATGTTGTCTCCCCAAATATCGAGATAAATAACATTAGGTATTGCACTTAATACGTCTCGATGCATGGTGGAAAGCTCTTGGTAACTCGCTTCGTCAATTACCCATGGTAGCCCAAAAACACTGCCGGTAAGCGGCATGTCTAGTGTTTCCCATTTCGCGAAACTGTCAACAATCACGGTTAACCCAGAAGCCTGTGCGCGCTCAACAACTGCTTTTAAGCGGTTAACGTAGGTAGTCATAGTTTCAGTGGTGCAGGGCAGCCCGTCCGTTGTTCCTCCTGCATGCAGGCAGTCATTACTGATGTCCATTACCAAATATTCTAATCTTGACTGACCATCGAACCAAAAAGTTGAATTGAGCAAACCGTCTAGCTGACTCTCATAACCCTTAAATCCCTGCTCAGGAATGTCAAAGCTGTTGGCGCCTCCTTGCGCACGGCTTTGAATCACGAACCCCATTCTTTTAATTAAATGGTTTTGTGTTAGTTGGTGTCTAATACCTTTGTATGAGCCTCCACTAAATGCGCCGATACCCGCTTGCGCTAATGCGGAGTCGTCTGGTGCGTTGGGATCGACATAGCTAGCACCAATAAGACCAATCGTAGGGTTGGATGGCCAGTCAATCTCTTGAGCATTTAGGTTGGCGGTGAAAGATGTTGAAATGGCGAGAGCTAAAGATGTCAATAATCGTTTGTTAACTAATTTCATTTTCGAAATCCTTTTTGCTTAGTTATTTTCTGCATTATCGCAGCATTGATTTGAATTGTTTATGAGAGAAGTTTGTCTCACAAAAACAAATATAATAGTAGACCAAAAAAACAAAGTGGCGTTGATCGATTCATTTTTGTTTTAGTGGTTCTATGGTTTTTTTAGCTAAATTTGGAATGGATAATGAAATGATCTGAATGTTTTGTAAGGGTTTTGTTGGTCTGCACCTGTGGGGATAAATTGTTTTTGGCTTGGGTGATATGATCGTTCAATAGAGTACATGTTTGTTGTATTAGTATGTCCTTACTTGTCGCTTACTGTAAGTTCTTGTCAGTTTGTTTTCTAATGGGCATGTTGCGAATTTTTCTTTATAAATGTGGCGAGTGTGAAATATGAGAGGTGTCGATGTTTTTAACAGTTGGTTTTGATATCTGTTTCGTGAAAATAAAAGGTGAAAACATTTTCAAAAAACTAAATTTAATTTTTCTGTGAATCTAGGCTACTTCGAATCTTTATAAAAAATACACCTTACAAATAATTTTAGACGAATGGTGAGTGATTGGGGTTATTCAGTGTCGTTCGGACAATGTTTAAAAAGCGGCATAGATTAGGAGATTCGGACTCCCTTGTTCAGCCGGTAAGAGTCATCCATTTCATTTTTTGATGTCTAACATTTCCAAATCGTACCGAAACCGTTACAAATCCGTGACGACTCACCGTATTAGGTCAAGCTATGCTTTTGGGTAAAGAGGTACTCACAATGCACATTCTTCCCTTAGTACTATTGCTATTGTCCCCGGTGACGTTGGCTGGCAATTCATCTGATCAATCGCAGGAAAGCCCTCATAACACTTCAGCGGTGGTTTTTAAAAGCGGCCCAAAGCAAGCGCGGTTGATAGAATTGTTTACCTCCCAAGGCTGTAGCAGCTGCCCCCCAGCTGAACGTTGGTTAAACCAATGGACAAGCGACCAGGAATTATGGGAAACCGTTGTGCCGGTGGCCTTTCATGTCGATTACTGGGACCGCCTGGGGTGGGCAGATCCTTTCGCCTCAAATAAATACTCTGTTCGTCAAAGAGACTATCAACGCAGCGGTAACGTGTATTCCGTATATACGCCCGGATTTGTCGTAAACGGAGAAGAGTGGAGGGGATATTACAAAGGGAGGGAGTTGGTGATGCCGGAGATTGCGCTAGGGGATATAGAAGTGGTACTTGATAATCGACGGTTGTCCGTTCACTTTACGACAGATAAGTCTTCTTGGTTACTGCCCATAGAGCTAAATGTCGCCATTTTGGGGATGAATATCGTAACGGAAGTGACGTCAGGCGAAAACGCGCATAAGGATTTACCCCAAGAGTTCATCTCCCTCTTTCACGATGCAACACTTTCTACCTCGGGGCGTTGGATGTTAAATCTCCCCGATTATGAGAGAGAAGGTGTGCAACGCTATGCGATTGCTGTTTGGGCGACGCACCCTGTATCCAAAAAGGTAGTTCAGGCTACAGGCGGTTGGCTTGGGTCTAATGGGCGTCCGCCCATAAAGAGGTAGGCATACTTCCTGGGCACAAAGTAAGGGTTCTCTGTAAGAGCGACCGTTTGCGTCAGTAACCTATTTACGCCTGTCTTACGCTCAGAGAATCCATTCCGGCACCTTATATCGAAGCCAGAGGTATTAATTAGTAATGCAGTGGCAGTAGGTTAATCGTTAGACAAAAAGTAGCCCTTATCCATATGCAGAGCAGATGTGATTTTATGAGTGGTTGCTAATTAATTGATAACAAATCGATAAAAAAGGCCGAAGCGGGTAGCTTCGGCCTTTTTATGTCGGTATTTACAACGCAAATACTCAGTATGCGTAGGCTTGTTGCTGCTTACCTTCTTTGTTCGTTAACCGAATGATGTCAACAAGGATACTACCAGACTCGAGCAAGATGATGTCTCCATCAACATCGATTTGTTTCGTCTTTTTAGGGGCTGCGGCTTCATCTTCTTCATCGTCTACTTTATCGTAATCTCGGAACTCTTCGATGGTTTTGAATATCTCCAAGCTTTTAGCAGTACGGCGTTTGTTTTCTATCCCCATTGCCATGCGTTCGAAGTTTTCTTTCTCTTTGATACGCTTTTCTTCATTTAACGAAATACTTTTCTTCTGCTTGTTCTGCTTCATGATACCGACTTGATCTTGCAGAAAGGTGAAGTCTGGATCTTCAGAAGTTCGCTTTGAGTGAAGGTTTTTAATGATGGGCAATATTGACGAGAAATCATAATATTCTGAGTGGGGGACAGGGTGGATTTTGTCCCAAGGAAGGGCATTCTCGTAAGCTGATTCGCCCACTTCTTCTGGGTCTATCAACAGGGGGATGACAACATCGGGGATTACACCACGGTGTTGAGTGCTGTCTCCTGATACGCGGTAAAACTTGGATTCGGTGATTTTTAAGCCGCCCTCAATCATAGGGTTTACCGATTGAACTGTGCCTTTCCCAAAGGTTTGAGCACCGATGATGATGCCGCGATGGTAATCCTGAATAGCGCCAGCAAAAATCTCAGAAGCGGAAGCACTCAGGCGATTAACCAGAACCACAAGCGGACCACTGTAAAGCGCCTTGAAGCGTGAACGGTTATGGCGGTTTATACGATCATCCGGGCTGCGGATCTGTACAACAGGGCCTTGATCAATGAATAGATCCGTTAAGTTAACGGCTTCTTGTAGAGAACCGCCACCGTTATTACGGAGATCGAGGATGATCCCGTCAACGCCTTCTTTCATGAGCTCACGAACAAGCTTCGTTACATCGTTAGAGCTACTTTTGTAGTTCATTTTGCGCATGCGTTGAGCATCGAAATCAACATAGAAGGTTGGGAGGTTAATAACACCGAGTTTATAGATTTCTTTGCCGTCGCTCACCTCAAATACAGCTTTTTGCGCGGCTTGGTCTTCAAGCTTTACACGGCCACGGTTAATCCGAACGACTCTAGGTTCAGTTTCCGTTTTAATCTCCAGCTTAACGACAGTGTTTTTTGGGCCGCGAATCAGGTCAACGACTTCTTCTAAGCGCCATCCTACAACATCGACCATTTCCCCAAGGTCACCTTGTGCAACACCGACGATCTTGTCTGCAGCTTTCAGTTGACCCTGTTTATCGGCCGGGCCGCCAGCCACAAGGCGTACAACCTTTGTAAACTCTTCGTCCGATTGCAGAACAGCACCAATACCTTCAAGCGATAGACGCATATTGATATTGAAGTTTTCAGAGGTGCGAGGGGACCAGTAGTTAGTATGGGGGTCGTAGAGAAGGGTAAGGGCGTTAGCAATGGTTTCAAATATATCCGCAGTGTCGAGCTGGTCCATTCTTTTTAATTGTCGACGATAACGCTTGGTAATGATCTTCTTCGATTCTTCTATCGTTTTACCAGACATCTTCAGATTAAGAATGCTGAGTTTTACACGCTTGTGCCATAACTTATCAGCCTCAGCCAGGGTAGAAGGCCACGGTTGATTTTCACGATCGAGCAAAACTTCTTCGTTAGTACTAAAGTTGAATTTAACCGTTTCGTCGTTCAGTAGTTCGAGTACAGATTTCAAGCGGGACACCACACGCTGACGGTACAAGTGGTATACATCGTAAGCTGGGCGTAGTTCACCGGCTCTGAAGTTATCATCGTACTTGAGAGCGTTCTTCTCAATCAGCTTAATGTCCTTGTGGTAAAAGAACATGCGAGAAGGATCGATGGAATCCAAGTATCGTGCTAAAAAGCGTTTAGACAGGTCGTCGTCTATTTTGAGGTTACGGTAGTGGCGAGATTGAAGACTGGATAGGATATCTCGAATAGTGTCAGATTGTGAACGAGAATAGTCGATTGTGCTGAGTGGTTTAGCGTAAACACCGATGCAAATCGTTACACCGAGTAAGAAAGAAACCAAAGATCGTTTCTTATTAAGCATACTGTTAACTACCTTTTTTCGTGTCGCTTTTTTTTCTGTCCGCTACTATAACATAGCGTATTCTGGTAACCAGAGCGGAAACAGCGCTTAAAGTTCAGCAACTTATGACGATTTGGATCTAAAATTTTTAATTTTAACCAAAACGGGTCTAAAAATCACATATATTGGTTTTTTCTGTGCAAATGTCATACATACGTAGCGCCAGTGCTACTTACCGGTTATATCGGCCTCAACTCCCCAAAAAACATTTGTTCTCGATGGCCATATCGTTACAATCCAGTTCACAGTTTATTCCTATTCTATGAGAGCTTATGACTTATAACTTATTCTTCCGCAAAATTCTTTGGATCACTCTCATTGGTCTTCTCTTCGGCTGTTCTGATGATTCGAGGCAAAAAGGTTCGACACAAAAAGATTCTCATCAAAATGCTCTAAAAAATGAAGCACAACAGGAATCATCCGCGAGCACCTCACCTAAACCTTATATCTATACAGGCGATTTTTCGGGAATAGCGGAGCGTGGGACGATTCGAATCATAGCTCCTCGTTTCGATGGGGCTAATGCACTTCCAAGGTCCGGCCTTTCAACCTCTGCCTATCAAGGTCTGGTTGCTGAATTCGTTAAGTCTCTCAACTTAAAAATCGAGTGGGTCTATGTTGATAACTTTGACGCATTGATGCCCGCGCTAGTCAGTGGTCGTGGCGATGTAATTGCCACGAACATGACAGTCACAAAAGGGCGAGCGGAGCAGGTAGGCTTTACGAAAGCGATAGCGCAAGTATCTGAGGTGCTGATCGCGCAGACGGACTCATCGATTTCGTCCCTTGAAGATTTCCGAATTGATAGCGATGAGAAAGCCAATTCACACAACTCTAAGTCAAACAGCACTTCGCCAAACAACGCTGCCCCTAAGCAAGGTCTAAAAGTCGCAGTCGCAGCGGGTACTGCATATATTGAAACATTCACCTCCGAGGGATTAACTGACGCAGTTGTTACGCTCGATAGAAACGGCAACGATAACGAACTTTTGGCCGGTGTTAGCTCTGGTTTATACGACGCTACAGTTCTGGATAGTGATATAGCTCGTATTTTACTCAAAGACTACCCCACGCTCAGCGTAAAGTTCACACTTAAAAAACACCGACCTATTGCTTGGGCAGTAAGAAAAGGTTCACCCGTTTTGCTATCAAAACTCAATGAATTTTTGGTGTCTCACCATGTGAAAGAGGCATCAAACTTATTTGAGCGTAGAGACTGGTCCCAGATAAAGGCCAGTGGCCGTATTCGAATGCTCACGGTAAATAATCCCGCGAGTTATTTTATGTGGCGTGGTGAATTGATGGGTTTTGATTATGAACTCATGAAAGCGTTTGCAAACAAACATAACTTACATCTGGCTGTCGTATTAAAAAATAGTATTCCCGAACTATTCGAAGCCCTAAAAAAAGGTGAGGGTGATGTGATCGCAGCATCGCTAACGCGCTCTGAAAAAAGGAGGACCGCAGGGTTTAGCTTTACTCGGCGCTACCTCAAAGTTAATGAACAGTTAGTTGGTAGAAAAGAAGAAACTCCAGTGACCTCTTTAGCCGAACTAAATGGCCGTTCAGTTGGCTTAAATCCAGATACAGTGTTTTATGAGCATTTACTGGAAAGGCTTCCCAAAGATCATACCGTTAATATTGTCACGGTGAACGATGCAACGACCGAAGAACTCATCGGGAGAATGGTCGAGGGCGAGTTTGATTTCACAATTGCTGATAGCCACTTGGTTGCATTAGAAAAAAGCTATCATCAAAATGTGTCCGTGAGCTTAGAATTGACAGAATCTTCAGCAATATCCTGGGGTGTTCGTCAGGAAAAAGAAGGGGAAGAAGGACTGAAAACCGCACTAGATGCCTTTAGCAAAAAAGAATATCGCGGGCTTTTTTATAACGTAGTGTTCAATAAATACTTTAAGAACACGCGTAAAATTAAACAATATCAGCAAGGGCGAGTTTACCCCGACGGAAAACTTTCTCCGTACGACGACCTAGTTAAAGAACTTGCCAATAAATACAAAATGGATTGGCGTCTACTCATATCCCAAATGTATCAAGAAAGTAAATTCAATCCCAAAGCAAAGTCTTTTGCCGGAGCTCAAGGTCTAATGCAAGTTATGCCTCGCACGGCAAAAGAACTGGGAATTTCAAACCTTTATGAACCAAAAAATGGCGTAAGTGCCGGTATTATTTATATGGATTGGTTAGAAGATCGTTTTCCTGGTGAGTTAGATTTCCAAGAGCGTATCTTCTTCACGCTAGCTGCTTATAACGCCGGAACCGGTCACGTACGTGATGCACGAAAACTCGCGAAAAAACTTGGATACAATCAAAACAAATGGTTCGACAACGTCGAAAAGGCGATGTTAAAACTGTCCAAACCCAAATACTATAAAAATGCACGCTTCGGCTATGTTCGGGGCAGCGAGCCAGTACAATACGTACGTAAAATACACGACCGTTATCTCGGGTACCTCCAGTCGAACTAGGTGCGAACAGAAACGTTAGTTTAATTATTAGTTTACATGCTCGTTTAAATGTTGTCCTAGACACGGCCGCTAGATATTAATTTATGTTTTGAACGCGGCTAAAACATCGAAATAAAAGCCTAGGCCATAATGTAACTCGATATTTATTCGCTCATTTTAAAAATAGTTTTATAAGGAATTACAATGGCAGCAGCAGGACTACTCGCACTTATGGATGACATCGCCACACTACTAGACGATGTTGCTGTTCTATCAAAAGTCGCAGCAAAAAAGACAGCAGGCGTACTCGGTGATGACTTAGCCTTAAATGCAGAGCAGGCCTCCGGTGTGCGGGCCGAAAGAGAGCTACCGGTTGTATGGGCGGTAGCAAAAGGATCGTTAAAAAATAAAGTCCTATTAGTTCCAGGCGCATTGCTAATCAGCGCATTCATTCCCTGGCTTATTACACCGCTATTAATGATCGGCGGCCTGTACTTGTGCTTTGAAGGCGTAGAAAAAGTCCTTCACTTTTTTCTACACAGAAACGAAGAGTCTAGCGAACATGCCGACAAGCTAAACGCCGTTGCCGACCCCAGTATCGACATGGTCGCCTTTGAAAAAGACAAAATACGCGGCGCTATCCGAACCGACTTTATTCTATCCGCCGAAATCATCGTTATAGCATTGGGTACTGTTAAAGACGCCGCGTTTTTAACCCAGGCTTTAGTGGTTAGTGCAATCGCATTGGTAGTGACGGTCGGCGTATATAGCCTAGTCGCGGGCATCGTTAAAATGGACGATGCAGGTTTATATTTGATTAAAAATTCAGGAAGCAACAAAGCAAAATATGCCTTAGGGAAAACACTCCTATTAACCGCCCCAAGGCTCATGAAGCTATTAACCGTATTTGGCACCATCGCCATGTTCTTAGTGGGCGGCGGCATACTCGTTCATGCACTACCGTTTTTACATGATGCAATGCATAGCATGAATCACTTTCTAACACACGCCAACATGGCGAAAACTCTAGAGTCAGTTCTAACAACGGTTTCAGAACCACTGTTTTCAGGTTTGGTGGGTGCGTTATCAGGGGGAATTGTTTTATGTGGTGTGACGATATGGAGAAAAATAAGAAATAAAGGGCAAGTAGCCGAGTAAACTTCTCAAAAACTTAGCTGGGTGAATATACCCAGCTAAATTACCCCTAACGATGCATAAATAATTGCATTCAGAAGCTTCTAGATCGGTATTTATAGTCTCGCATGGCCTGCCGGGCGAAGCGCTTTGGATACGGAGAGTTTTCTGGTTTGATATTAGTCACTCCTTTAGGTGCGACCCAGAAAATTGAGTAGGAGCCTATAAACGCTGATATAGAAGCTGCGAAGTGATCCTCAGCTAATTATTTATGCATCCTTAGGGTTACAGCACCTAGGCCAATACCCGATAATTTACCTGAATATCCCGCAAAGCAGCGATACTTCCATTCTTAAATACGACCACCTTCCTGTTCAAACTCCTAAATCTCGCGGGTAAACCTCGGCTCTTTTCGTGGTTATGTCGCGGAACAAATACATCATCAACAAGTAACAAACGGCCTCCCGGTGAGGCAACTTGGTCACCATGGGATAGGGGCTTAGGTGCGGTACGGCTGTTTTCGGCGTACATATGAACGTCCTTAACAATGTATTTGACTTCTGTCTATATGTACAGTGTATATCTGTACAGCATTGTTTGCAAGTGTCGATGTACAAATAGATATCAAAATGATCCTATTCTGGTCAGGATTGGTTACGGGTTACGGGTTACGGGTTACGGGTTACGGGTTACGGGTTACGGGTTACGGGTTACGGGTTACGGCAGGGCCCTCCCACTTAAAA
>JAWSUZ010000035.1:0-29070 GCA_033852165.1 Agarilytica sp.
CACCCGAAGAGTCCATTCACACATCCGTAAAATTGCGTTGCGACACACTTAAAGATAAGGCCTTACCAGAACAACCCGAATGCCTAATGCCCTTCGTCGGTAATCCACGAGAACCCATGCCCCAAGGACTGCCCTTTCACCTTAATGATTATTTAAGCTTGGTCGACTGGAGCGGAAAAATAATTCGGGAAGGGAAAAGAGGAAGTATCAATCAAGCCCTTCCCCCAATATTAGACCGCTTAGATATAGAGCCAGAAACATGGCTGATTTTAGTCACTAAATTTGAAAGCCGATTTAAGAGCCTTGTCGGCGCGAAAGAAGTACTGAAGACTGCGGCCCGGAAACTCGGGTTTAAACGAACACCGGGCCTCGCTAACTGCTCAGCATTACTGCATTAGCAACAAACGCTCCTCGCCGAAAAAATCACTCCCCCTAACGAATACCCTGGCATTGTCACGCCTGTCATTTGAGTTTTACAGGGTATTTCCAACATATCCGTAGATATTTATTAATCGACCTCAAAACTGCCCCGGAAAGGCAGAACAATTACGGCCCTGCCGACAGTCTCAGTTTCTATTTTTTAGAGTGGGTGTCTTGTTTATTTGTTTTTTTTTTGGAGTGGGTGTCTTGTTTATTTTTGATTAATCGACCTCAAAACTGCCCCGGAAAGGCAGAACAAGTACGGCTGTGCCGACCTTCTCAGAATCTATTTTTTAGAGTGGGTGTCTTGTTTATTTCAGTTGGGCAAATCAATTGATTGTTCGAAGAGGTATCCAAAAAGCCTGCGTCGCTATGGCAGCTCGTATGGCAAGGATCGCGTGGATATTATTACAACGGCGTGAACCCTATAAAGCCATGCCTTAGGCACGGCCTTACCACTCTATATTAAGGTAACCATTACATGATGAACATAGCGGTTAATCCGCCCTGGCAAGAGCCTGTACGAGACACAGCTTTTAAAGCTGAGTGGGTGTTTTAGGCGGTCAGGTGCGGATCTCATTAGGGCGCGAAGGTGGCTAACCACCTTCCTTGCAGACGCCGGATATATGTCTTCGTTACCGCCTTCTTAAAATCAAAAAGATGGTTGATCAAAAGACTAGAGTGACATTGAAGTAAATTAATAAATCTCCCTGTTTTGAGGTTTTTGGATTACTTGACTTGACGAAACAGGATCGTCCATATATGTCTTGTTTATTTTCCAATCAATATTCCGTCGTCACTACTTAAGGTTTGACTATTTCGTTGTTTTAACGATTTACTCTTCCATTTAGGCAAGTATTTCTTACGTTTATTTGAAACATCAACATGTTTTTTATTGTGCCAGTCTAATGTCTCTTCAGATTTTTCTACGTTTATAGATTGTGCTACCCACTTCATGAAGTTATCCGACCCGATGATAAACTCAGAGTCCCCAGATTTACGAAAAGGCGCAAACGAAAACCTCCAGAATATAGCGCCAGGAAATGGCCTAACCATCACATAATATATACGATTTGGCAGGATATCTGCTTCTAGAAAGTCTGCTGCCTCAGTAGAATGAACCATAAACAGATGTTTCCCGGGCTCAACGTTGTACGTAACTTTAGATTCATTGGGTATTGGGCTAATCAATATTTCTTTTTCATCTGAGAGTTCAAATAATACAGCTGGGACTTTACTACCACTCATTTTTGAAGAAAATCTTACAAACACGATCTGAGACTTGCCAGCTGGAACAGACTCTGTTGATTGCTCACTGATGCTTTTGTAAGGCACCTGCGCAAGACAGCTAATCAAAATCATCGAACACGCTACTATTAATACCATTCTGAAACTATTTTTCACTTTCTACCTCACTTGCCTTTTACGTAAAACGTGGAGCTAACCAGCGCCGCTTTTTGGCGTCTGATTTAGCGTTTTGTTATGAGATTCGATGCCTATCAGTATTTTTTAGAGTGGGTGTCTTGTTTATTTTCATTTAGAGTGAGCGTTTTGTTTATTTGTTATCTGGGATTTAATTAGATTTTCAATCAAACAAGTCATCACAAGAATCACACACGTAATAATCAAGCTCACCACCACATGCAATACTTCCAACTGCAGAAGCTTGAATCTTCCAATCACAGGCCTTATTTTTAACCTTTAGAATCCCTTCAATATAACAAGGAGCGACATTATAATGATCATGAATTATTTTGTATTCAACCTTCTTCGACCTTAAAAAGAACTGCTCGGCTTCATCATTATTGAGATCGACGTCAGATGGTTTGCAGTCATTCATATTTTCAGTCTGGAAGTCCTCCACGTACACCTGAGAAATAAAAATATCCGCTTCATTACGTGGAACACAGGAAACGATGGGTATGAACATCAACAACAGAATATATTTATATGCTATTTCCACTTTGCAGAACTCGCTTCACCTGGATTTTTATATGAAACGGCTGGGTGCCGGTATATATCGGATGCACCCACACTAAAATGCTTATTAAGCTCCGTCACCAACCACTGAAGTGAAGAGTTTTGCTTTGCCGTTACTTTTTCATAAGTTTTGTCATCTATGTGTTTACCGACAAGCTCTATTCCGACTGAATCACTATTGACTGGATATCTATTTGGATATGTCTTAGTTCGCTCATGAGTATCCAAAGCCTTAATCATGCCACCCCATCGCATGGCTAGTATTTTCGTCATAGCTGGGCTTTTGCAATTCGCCTTATTTAAAGTTAGACACTTAGATTTAATTAATCTTCCAACATGGTAACACCGCTTACTCAGACTCGCTGTTTGATATATATCACCGTTTTTTGCTATAAGAAAATGCGCGCCATTTCCGCCAGCATTATATGCATTAAAAGTATGCTGAGCTGTTGGGGCATCAGTTTGATGAACAAGTATAGCCTCTACAGAGGGTAGCTTTCCGTGCTCTATAGTTTTATACCGCTTCAATTTCACTTTAGCGTCTATCAGCATCCCATCTTTATCGATCGTAGATCCTTTATTGATCTTAGACATTGTATTTTCCTATCAAATTAAACAGGCACCCACGATAACAGCTTGCCCCCATCACAAACAACTGTATAGAATACCAGCATCGATCACGGAATGACAAAGATGCCAAAACCCAGAAAACACCTAATTTCTCTCGATGCAACACCCCACTACCACTGCGTATCACGATGCGTTCGCCGAACGTACCTATGTGGCTTTGATCGGCTAACCAATACAAGCTATGAACACCGACGACAATGGATTGAAGACCGCATTCACTTTTTGGCACAAGTCTTTGCAATCGACGTAAGCGCATATGCCGTGATGAGCAATCACACCCACCTTTGCTTGCACATCAACAAAGCCAAAAACTTAGCGTGGAGTGACATGGAAGTTTGCCAACGCTGGCATCAGATTTATAAAGGCACAGTCCTTACACAAAAATATCTGAGAAAGGAAGCCCTAGGCGAAACTGAACTTATGGCTGTACGCCTACGACTGGATAAATGGCGTTTACAACTATGCGATATTAGTTGGTTTATGCGCGCATTAAATGAACCCATCGCCAGACAAGCGAACGCCGAAGAAAATTGCACCGGAAAATTCTGGGAAGGACGATTTAAATCACAAGCGCTATTAGATGAAAAAGCCCTTATCGCGTGTATGGCCTACATTGACTTAAACCCCGTTCGCGCCAAAATGGCACCAACACCCGAAGAGTCCATTTACACTTCCGTAAAGCTGCGTTGCGACACACTTAACGATAAGGCCTCACCAGAACAACCCGAATGCCTAATGCCCTTCGTCGGTAATCCACGAGAACCCATGCCCCAAGGATTGCCCTTTCACCTTAACGATTATTTAAGTTTGGTCGACTGGAGCGGAAAAATAATTCGTGAAGGGAAAAGAGGAAATATCAATCAAGCCCTTCCCCCGATATTAGATCGCTTAGATATAGAGCCAGAAACATGGCTTGTTTTAGTCACTAAATTTGAAAGCCGATTTAAGAGCCTTGTCGGCGCAAAAGAAGTACTGAAGACTGCGGCCCGGAAACTCGGGTTTAAACGAACACCGGGCCTCGCTAACTGCTCAGCGTTACTGCATTAACAACAAACGCTCCTCTCCAAAAAAATTCACTCGCTCTAACGAATACCCTGGCATTGTCATGCATGTCATTTGAGTTTTACTGGGTATTTCCAATATATCCGTAGATATTTATTAATCGACCTCAAAACTGCCCCGAAAAGGCAGAACAATTACGGCCCTGCCGACCTTCTCAGTTTCTATTTTTTAGAGTGACTGTCTTGTTTATTTCCACACTTCCGTAAAGCTACGTTGCGACACCCTTAACGATAAGGACTCACCAGAACAACCGAAATGCCTAATGCCCTTCGTCGGTAATCCCAGAGAACCCATGCCCCAGGGACTACCCTTTCACCTGAAACATTATTTAAGCTTGGTCGACTGGAGCGGAAAGATAATTCGTGAAGGGAAAAGAGGAAGCATCAATCAAACACTCCCATCGATATTAGACCGCTTAGATATAGAGCCCGAAACATGGTTGGTTTTAGTCACTAAATTTGAAAGCCGATTTAAGAGCCTTGTCGGCGCGAAAGAAGTACTGAAGACAGCGGCCCGGAAACTCGGATTTAAACGGACACCGGGCCTCGCGAACTGCTCAGCGTTACTGCATTAACAACAAACGCTCCTCGCCGAAAAAATCACTCCCCCTAACGAATACCCTGGCATTGTCACGCCTGTCATTTGAGTTTTACAGGGTATTTCCAACATATCCGTAGATATTTATTAATCGAACTCAGAACCGCCCCAGAAAGACAGAACAATTACGGCCCTTCCGACCTTGTCAGTTTCTATTTTTTAGAGTGTGTGTCTTGTTTATTTCAGACGCCGGATATATGTCTTCGTTACCGCCTTCTTAAAATCAAAAAGATGGTTGATCAAAAGACTAGTGTGACATTGAAGTAAATTAATAAACCTACCTGTTTTGAGGTTTTTGGATTGCTTTACTTGACGAAACAGGATCGTCCATATATGTCTTGTTTATTTTGATTTGAATCCAAGCTTCATTGAAAAATCTCATTCCACCCCGCCTTAGTTTTCATTGAAACATGCATATCTTGAACAAAACTAGCAACATTATTTAAAACCACCGAAAACTCTTCTTCATTTAAAACAGCGCATAGCGAGCAACAAAAATGGTGGTAATCGACAAAATCGAAAACTTTCCCTCTATAAGTATAACTACCATCAACAACATCAAGTGCGGACACATCAATTGGAAGACGGCATATAAATGTAACAGAATGATTTAAATGGCCTGTAGATTTTAGAGCATCAAGGCTGTCATCTAACCTTTTCTTTGCTACGGCCTTAACAGTTATTTCATATAAATTTGTTTGAACACCATCAATTTCCAGCCAGATATCAGCCGGTTTTTTTGATGTTGTATTTGTTCCGAAAGCGCTTTCATCCCCACCTATTACTTTTATTTTAGAACGACCAAATACTCCCAACAATAATTGTGATGCTAGATACTGAGGAAGATTGCCTGATTCAGGATATTTAAGCGTAAAACGCACAAGTTTGTTACCCAAAATTTGCCTAGACTCTGCTGAATATACAACCTCAACAAGCTCGAAACTTGTTACGCTTTCTGCATATATCCAAAGACGAAAAAAAAAATAATCAATTAATCGTGCTCTTTTTTCCTGAGCTGAACTCATGACTATGTTTAGAAATTTAACGACTGCCATCGCTGCTGATTGAGGTCGCCGTCCTTTCGCCCACTCGTCATTTAGTTTATTGGCATTTTTTGCCACATTTAAAGGGTCTGATTTTCCGCAAGGTATGCCATTTTCTTGGAGCGCGTACCAAATTCCGCCTTCAAAAATTGAACGAGGGTTACAGCCATAAAAGTTATTTACCGGGTCATACTCCCCATCTAAATGCAAACCTGTTAGAGCAGTAACAACAACACCTCGAAAACCTTTGGCATTCACGTCAACCAGGTCACTAAGTAACTCATAAACTTCTGTAGAAGCACTAAACTCTAGAAAGTCCTCTGGCTTTTTAGTTTTTGCTACGCCAAGCCTAGTATTAACATAATACTGCCCAGAATTATTTCGTTCGGCTATACCACTCATTCAGGCACTCCTGTGAACTTTTTAACTATTTGTTGCAATCGCAAATTTTCATTTATTCTTAGTTCTTTCAAAATTAAAGAAAATTCAAGCACATCTAGTCGTTTTTCAAATTTTTCAATCTTTGATATATCAGACTGATTCAAACCGATATTTGCAGCAAGCTCACATTGAGAAATACTCAGCCGAATACGCTCTTTTGAGAGTTCACTTATAAGTGACTGGTACAATTTGTCGTAAATTGTTTTTGTTTTAATCATGACCGCATCATTTTTAGCTTTGTCGATGAAGGTTATAATGCTATGATCGCCAAAATATTCGAAATAGGAATAATCCAATGAGAGCTATATCGCTATTTAGCGGTGCAGGCGGAATGGACGTCGGCTTTAAGAATGCAGGCTTTGATATTGTGGCAGCAAATGAATTAGACAAGCATGCTTGTAATACTTTTCGTGCTAACCACCCAAATACCGAGCTATTCGAGGGCGATATCGATAAATGTGGATCTGAATTAAACAATTTTGAGAATATAGACGTGATTTTTGGCGGCCCTCCCTGCCAAGGTTTTTCTGTGGCTGGAAAAATGGACCCCGATGACCCTAGAAGTAAACTCATATTCAGCTTTTGTTCGATAGTTGAGAGCCTCCAGCCCAAAGCATTTGTTATGGAAAATGTAAAATCACTTGGCTCTTTAGCTAAGTTTGAAGGTGTTCGTAAAGCTCTCATCCATCGCCTTCAAAACGCAGGATATGCCGTTACAATACACATACTCAATGCAAAAGATTTTGGAGTTCCTCAGTCACGAGAGAGAGTTTTCTTCATTGGAATAAAGAATCAATTCCAACCAGTGCTTTTATCAAACTTACAAAAATATAAAAAAACTGCGCCGACTCTACGTGATGTATTAGTTCCTTTAGGCAAGCCTGGCTCCAAGAATAATGAGCATATTTGCAATGCTAAAGTGACACTTGCAACGAAACCAATACTGAGAAAGTCACCTTATGCTGGCATGTTATTCAATGGGCAAGGTAGGCCATTGAATCCCGATGGATGGGCAAGCACTTTGCCTGCAAGTATGGGGGGAAATAGAACTCCTATAATCGATGACAATCATCTGTACCATGGCAATACTGCATGGGTGGAGGACTACCATAATCATTTAATGAAGGGTGGTAAATCCCAAGGCATGCATGATGTACCGTCATATCTAAGACGACTTACAATTAATGAAGCAGCTTTACTCCAAACATTTCCATCCGATTATGAATTTTGCGGACCAAACAGCCGAGTGTACTCACAGATCGGTAATGCTGTACCTTGTAGGCTTGCAAATGTTGTTGCAAAGTGTGTTAAAAACTCTTTGACTGGAAAACGAGCTGTTTTTAGCTCTACGGAAAAAGGGGAAAATTTTGAGTTAGCTATTACCTGAGGATATTTAGGTAGCTTATTCAATCGCGCCAGAGAACTTATTCAACACTTCGCACCAAGCTGACAACCTCGTCAGAACATGACAAGATCCAACAAGTTTAAAAGCCAAAACTTCTCCCACACAATATTTTATGGATATGTGACGATCAGTGAATTTACCCAGCAAAACATTTATTCATCTCACGGACTTAACTTCACAACCCTCAAGGCTCCAACCCAGCATCCCGCAATTTCTTCAACAAATTTTCCTCACGCGCTAACGATTCCCGCTCACGATTCAAGGAAGCATCCAACTCCCCCTCCAACCCCTTAATCTCCACCAACTGCTCATGAATAACAATCAACGGCAGCTTCTGCTTCTTCAAAACATCCAAATCCAAAACCATCCCCGGCTGCTCAAAACCATCCGAAAAATTCTCCCCCGGAATAAAGCCATCAATCACCCGCAAGCTCTCCTCCAATACCCAAGCCTGAAACTCCGCCACACGCTCAATCAAATAATCCAAAACCTCAGGATCAACCTCATAATCATCGTTATAGCGGGAATCCACATAAGCATCGTTTAAAAACTGAAAGCGCTCTTGTTCACTTTTATCGTTTAACGGAAAGATAGAAGTGATGTGCTTATCGATAGTGGCAATGCGTTCGCGTAGGTCATCTAACTTATGACTGCGGGGTTTGTAGTGGGTAAAGACCAATAACAGCGTATAAAACAAACGCTCACTCAATTGGTGCAAGCAATACATGGCCGAAGCGTGGTCGTCGGATTGGTAGTGAACCTCTAGCGATTTTTTCGAGGCGTCGGCCCGTTGATAAAAACGGGTCAAATAGTGAATGGCAAATTCTTTGCGTTTTTCGATCGAGAACTCTCTCGGCTCTGGTAACTCTTCCTTTTCGCCGTAGAGCACAATGCCGTCTTTTACGACATCGAGGTAAAAGTACTCGCTATGTCGCAAGGCATCGGAAAACCGCAGGTACGATTCACGGATAATGTGAATACTGGTGGGCAACTCTGGGTGCTCTCTCACACTGGCGTCGAGTTGTGCCCACCATTTACTTTTCTTCATGGTGTTTGGGCCCTTCACCACCACCAATATATCGATGTCGGAATGGTATTCCGATAAGACGCCGGTTTTGGGATCTGTTCGACGGTCGTTAATCGCGTCACCACGTGCGTAGCTACCAAACAGCCAAATCATACTGACGCTGTTTTTGATATTGGCGTGAACAAGCTCTGTAATAATACTGAGTTGTTTCTGAATACCTTCGGGTACTCCGTCGAGCGATGTGGTGTAAGGCGGCAAGGGAGATGGGTTTAACGACATAAGTTAGTTTTTAGCTCTTGAATTGGCTGTTTCAGGCTACATTTTTAGGCCTGCGGCTGAGCATAAAAGCGCGCTTAGAAAATGTCCATGGTTAAATATTCTGGCGATACTTAACATCCTCACTTTTCCCTTTTACGGGTTACACATCAACCGTCCTTAATCACCAGCCATACGCCAAGCTTCCCACCATCCACAGCCCCCAATTTCCCCCAAGATCCAATTGCTACTACCGGCACTGGGTGCTATATTTTTGCCCATACGAATAGTGGGTGTTTATGGCGCCACATTCATCAAAATGAGACAAAAAAGAACAAATAAAAAACTAAAAGACACATAAGAGGATTTAACGCCGCTTTAAAAGTCTCTTTCGCAAATACCACCTACTCTTTCTCTTACATGGGCAAATTTTTAAGCGCCATTCATCAAACCATTGGCGACTAAAGACAGTAGAGAAGTCAGCAGGAAAGAAAGCAGGCAAAAGCCGACGATCTTTGTGTTAACTCAATTTTGATTGGCTGTTTTTCAGCCTTTGGGGTAGCAGTGACGAATCATTATAAAATCGCCATTATCGGTGCGGGTCCTGCGGGCCTTAGTGCTGCTGGGCGTGCCGCGTTTTACGATCAGCAGAGCAATCAAGAGAACAATAAGAGTGGCGATACCGAGCCATCTTACGTCTTATTAGAATCCTTCGATAAACCCGCCAAAACCATTCAGCGTTACCAAAAAGGTAAGCTGGTTATGGCCGAGCCTGGCTATTTGGCTTTACGCAGTGATTTTTCATTTGCTCAGGCCAGTCGCGAACAGGTTTTAGGCGGCTGGGCCAATGAACTGGTCGATCAGAAGGTTAATATTCGTTACGGCTCTGAAGTGGCGGCGATCTCTGGGCAACAGGGTGGCTTTACTCTCAATTTTAAAGACGGCAAATGCCTCACGGCCGACAACGTTGTTATCGCTGTGGGCTTGGAAGGTAACCCGCGCAAGTTGGGCGTACCGGGGGAAGATTTACCCGTTGTGCAATATACCCTCGACGACCCTGGGGCGTGTAACGGTGAAACAATTGTTGTGGTGGGCGCGGGGGATTCCGCGATTGAAAACGCAATGGCACTTGCTAAGAATAATCAGGTTTATTTGCTGAACCGTCGTGATGAATTTTCGCGTGCGAAAGAAGGCAACCTGAACGCGGTTCTTAAAGCCAATGCGGATGAAAACACCACGCTTTCGGTGTACTACAACACCACTGCACAATCCGTGAGTGATGAGGAGAACGGCACTTACACCATGGTGTTGAATACGCCAGACGGTGACGTATCGATTGACTGCCATCGTATTATTGCGCGCTTGGGCGGTATTCCCCCTCGGCGTTTTGTCGAATCGTCTGGTGTGGTCTTTCCCAATGCTAAGCCGGATGCCATTCCGGATTTAAGCGATAAGTACCAGTCCAATGTGCCGGGTGTTTATATTATTGGTTCGCTGGCGGGTTATCCGCTTATCAAGCAGGCGCTGAACCAAGGTTACGATGTTATCGAATACATACTCGGTAACACGATTAAACCCGCCGACCACCCTTTGTTAGATTTGCAATTTAAGTTATTGCCTTATAAGAAAGAAGTCGATGAGCTGATTCGTCTGTTTCAACAGCGTATTCCCATTTTTAAACGCATGAACGCCCTGCAGTTTAGGGAGCTGATCATTGAAAGTAATATTCTCGTCGCTTACGAAAAAGGCGAGATGTATGAAAGTGTGCTGGCTAAGGCTGAGCACATCGAGAAGGTGCTCGAAAAGCGACAGCAAAAGCCGAAATACACGAAGACGATTTTAGCGGGCGATTATATTTATCGCGAGGGTGACTATTCAAACTCCTTCTTTACCATTGTGGAGGGGGAAGTCACGGTTGAGATGCCCGGTATTAACGGCAAGCAGACCTATACCCGTGGCCAGTTTTTTGGTGAGAACAGCCTGCTTTCGGGTCGCCCCCGGATTGGCAGTGCGATAGCGAACAGTAATTGCATCATCGTCGAAACGCCGCGTCGTATTATGGTGAAGTTGATGAACTCCAACGACGATGTCCGCGAGGGCATTGATTTGGTGTTTATTATTCGTACCCTGCAACGTTTGTTTGCCCCTAATCTTTCGAGTGATGAACTGGTTAAGTTTGCGGGCGCGGCTAAGCTGCGCACATTTAAACCCGGCGAAGTGATTTTTAAAGAAGGCGATAAAGGCGAGTCGTTACACTTTGTGCGCAGTGGCTCGGTTACCTTAAGCCGTATGACCGACGATAAAAACATCGTTGTTGCTCAATACCAAACGGGCAAGATCATTGGCCAAATGGCGTTGATGGGCGATGCCGCCCGACGCGAAACCGCAACGGCCAATGTGTTCAGTGAAACCATTGAGCTGACGAATGAGATTCTGTACCGCATTTTAGAAGCGGATACTTCTACCATTGAAAGCTTTCAGGATAACGCTTCTTCAAGTGCCATATTGCATACGCGCATGGAAGTACGGCCCGAGATTGGCTCGGTCACTGACTTTTTGATGGAGGAAGGCTTAGGCGAAGCCACCAACTGTTTAATTATCGACGAAAGCCTTTGTGTCGGTTGTAACAACTGCGAAAAAGCCTGTGCTGAAACCCATGGCGGTATTAGCCGTTTGGACCGTGAAGCGGGTGCATCATTTGCCAATGTTCATGTGCCGTTTTCTTGTCGGCATTGCGCGCAACCACACTGCATGAAAGATTGCCCGCCTAACGCGATTCATCGCTCGGCTTCGGGTGAGGTCCACATTGATGATACCTGTATTGGTTGTGGTAACTGCGAAACCAACTGTCCTTATAATGCCATAAAACTGGCTTACGACGCGCCGGAAAAACCGGGCCTATTCGCTTGGCTATTTTTAGGGAAAGGCGATGGCCCTGGCGAAGAGGCGCATTATTCGCCCACAGAAAAAGCCAAGGCAAAAGGTAAAAAAGCGGTTAAATGCGATGCCTGTATGAATTTGCCTTCTGGCCCTGCCTGTGTGAATTCCTGCCCCACCGGCGCCGCAATGCGTATGTCGCCCGACCAATTTATTGAACTTGTCGAGAAGCGATAACCATGCACGAGAATATGTTGGACTATAAAGGCAAGCGCTATTTTTATATTAGCCTCGCGCTGGTTGCCGTTTGCGTGGGGATATTTATGTCCCAGGGCGCATTGTTTGCTGCCAATGGTGGCACGTGGCAAGGCTATGTCCTGGGCACTGTCGGCGCGGGCCTTATTTGTTGGCTAATGGCCTTGGGCATACGCAAGCGAAGTTATGCTTCTACTTTAGGCTCCTTAAATGGTTGGGTATCGGCCCATGTTTATTTGGGCTCTGCTCTGCTTATTATTGCCACGCTGCATTGTGCGGCGCAATTTGGATTGAACATTCATACCCTCGCGTTTGTCTTGATGACGATTGTGATTCTGAGTGGGTTTTATGGTTTGTTCGCCTATTTACGCTATCCCAAAATCGAAGCCGACAACCGTTTAGAAAAACCGCGTAGCGCTTTGTTTGAAGAGTTAAGCCAGCTGAATAAAAACGTTCGTAATTTAAGTAAAAAATGTGACGGGCAGATTCAGCAAGTGGTTGAAAGTGCAATCGAACGAACGGCGATTGGCGGTGGCACCATCGCTCAGCTTTTTGCATTGGATAGCTCAAAGGTTGTGAGTGCAGACGATGCTGATAAAGCCAGTTCAACCACGCTCGTCGCCAATTATGATCAGCAAGTGGTGATTGATGTAATCGCTAAAAAATTACCGCGTACACGCCGCCAAGGCCAGCCCGCGCTGTTGCAACAAATGCTCAGTATGCTGTGTCGTCGACAGGCGTTATTACGGCGTATTCGCCGGGACATCCAGTTACAAGGGTTTATGAAGGTGTGGTTGTTGTTTCATATTCCTTTATCCGTGGCATTACTTTTTGCCTTGGCCATTCACATTCTCTCAGTGTTTTATTACTGGTAAGGGCCGAGTCAATTCCATGGATATATTGTTACGCTATGTCGACACGGCCAACGGTAGCCAGAGCTACCAAGACACCGAGGTCAAAAGTAAAAGTCTTTCTATCGGCAGTTCTAAAGCCGCCGATATTCAATTGTGCGGTAAGGACATTGCCCTTAAACACTTGGTTATTATCACGTCGGGTGGAAAGGTAAAGTTCGACTGTAAAGGTAAGCTCAGAATTGATTTAAATGGCCGAGCGGTGTCGAAAGGCAAGCTGGCGGTTAATGACGAGATTCAGCTCGAAAGCCATATCATCCGAGTCATTAATGCGCCTGCAGGTTTTGATATTGCGCTGGAAATTCGGGTCGACCAAAATTTACAAGACCGGGCACTTGAATCGGCTTATGTCACCACCATCGATGGCGCATCGTGGGGCACACGTTGGCCTGCCTACGCCATTAGCCTGGTATTGCTGGTCGTATTTGCCGCGTGGCCTTTGTACTCGCATTACTATAATACGCATAACGAAAATGCGACTGCGCCCGAAAGTGAGATTCTGGGCAATGCAAAATCTGAAATTAGTTTTTTCCACAGTGGCGACCGCTATTGGTCCACGGGTTCATTGAACCAGGCTCATCAGTTATCGATAGGGGATAATTGCGCGGCTTGTCATAAAAGCCCTTTCGAGCAAGTGAAAGACGAAGCGTGTGAAGAGTGCCACGAAACTGCGGATCATATTGATCCGAACAGCACCTTAATTAGCGCCAGCAGCCACGCTAAAAATTCTGCACAGGCCTGCCAGAGTTGCCATAAGGAACACAACGAACCGACGTCCGTCATTATTAAGTCGGATATGTTGTGTGTGGACTGCCATGCAGAAGAAGTGCGTAATGCGGGTGAGAATCTTCACCATAGTGCTAGCTCGACGGGTGCAGTGGATAGCGCGATTGATAACACGGTTAATAGCCTCTCTGAAGGCAACACGTCTACAGCTTCGGGCATTGCCAGTATTCCCACGACTACCGGCTTTAGTTTGGGCAAGCATCCGCAATTTAAACTCAGCTATTTGGAGTCTGTAAAACTCGACAGTACCGAAGCCGAAAAAACCATTGTGAATATGAGCTGGAACAAGCAGCAAATGGCTTTTGATTCGGCATACCCGGAAGCGTCTAATTTAAAGTTTAATCATAAGGTGCATTTTAACCCGTCTAAAATGCGCACCACGGATAAGCCTGACGGTATGGAATGTGCCGACTGTCATACATTAAAGTCGGACAAGGAACACTTCGAGCCGATCAGCATGGAAGAGCATTGTTCGTCTTGCCATGAATTAACCTTTGATACCGATAATCTCGAACGGCAACTGCCCCACGGTGAACCCGACGAAGTGATTCGCATGTTAGAAGAACATTACGTGCGTGTTTATACCGATCCGGATTTTAAACCTGCGGGTTCCAGTACGCGCCGTCGCCGTTTGGGCCAACGCCGTAACGATTCAAACTGCGAGTCGCCTTTCGCATGCGGCATGCAAAAAGCCGCGCGCGAAGCCGAAGCGCAATTTATTAAGGGTGGGTGTAATTACTGCCACCAAGTTTCGGATACTGAGGCAGACAATATTTATGCACGCTGGAAGGTTCTACCCGTTCGTATTAACGATGACTGGTATCCCAATGCCATATTCGACCATGCCAGCCATGAAACGAAAAAAGTGGATTCGAACCACAGCTGTTTGAGTTGCCATGATGCGGAAGAGTCGGAGTCGAATACCGATGTGTTAATTCCGGGTATTGATAATTGTGTGGATTGCCATGGGGATGAATCTATCGCCAATAAGATTACGGTGAATTGTGTTTCGTGCCATGACTTTCACCCGAAAATGCTGCGCCCAAGCATGCCCAGTATGAATACGATTGACATGCCCCTCACGGGCAAACAGCTTTAAAACATTGCGATAGCGCGAATACTGGGTGTTCAGCCCTGTACTCGCGCCGAATCAAACTTTTGAAAACGGTTGAATTTAATCACAACGGTTTTAATTGAGAAATTGATTATGAATAAAATATCCGCCAGTTTGGCGATGGCTTTTTCGCTGTTAATGATCTCCTGCTCGGGCGGGGATGATTTGGATAATAGCGGCGGTTGCGATGGGTCTTGTGCGAGTACGTCTTCGCAGCTGACCACCGATGACGTCGAACAGATATTGGCGCAGGCGATTCAAGAAGCCCGCGCGCAAGATCGGAACGCGACCATTGCGGTGTCCGATCGTGTCGGTAATATTTTGGCGGTTTACCGTATGGGAGATGCCAGTGACCGTGTGGTTCTGCTTGCGACGGAAGTCACGAGAGACAGTAATGGTGACAACGTCGTCCCAATCGATAGTGGCTTAGAAGGTATTCAATTACCGACGGTTGGTGTTCCGCTGAATATTGACGACCAAGCGGCAATATCGAAAGCGATTACGGGCGCTTACCTTTCATCTGAAGGCAACGCGTTTTCGACCCGTACGGCCAGCCAAATTATTCAAGAGAATTTTAACCCCGGCGAGCAAGACCAACCTTCTGGCCCTTTATTCGGTGTTCAATTTAGTCAGCTTTCGTGTTCGGATTTTACGATCGACAGTTCACTGATTAGCATCGGACCCAAACGCGCGCCCTTGGGACTTTCTGCCGACCCCGGTGGTTTCCCGCTTTATAAAAATGGGACGGTTGTGGGCGGTGTCGGTGTTATTGCTGATGGGCCTGATATTAATGGTGTCCCTTCTAACGGTTTATATTCTATTGATAAACTAATTTCAGATAACGACCATGATGTGGATGAGATTATCGCACTGGCGGGTGCCAATGGTTTTTATGCGCCTGAAAATCGTTTAGCCGACAGAATCACCCTCGAAGGGAAAACACTGCGTTTTAGCGACGCGGTTGTTGCGGACATACTATCGAACCCCGACACGGCGCCGTTAAGAACGGATATAGATTCTTCGATCGGTAGTTTACTTGCGGTATTTGGCTATACCGATGCAAGCGTTCGCGCAGGCTTAACCTTTGGCCAAGCCGAGTCTGGGATTCGCGCCGCGACAACTTCGGAATATCCTTCTAGCCTTGATGGCGTTACTCTCGATGCCCATATATTTGTCGATGCCAGCAATACCAACCGCTACCCCGCGATTGACGGAACAGACAGTTTACTCGTCGCCGCCGAGGTGCAAGCCATACTTGAAGATGCGCTGACGATTGCCAACCGAGCACGCGCGCAAATTCGCCAGCCTCTAGGCAGCCAAGCGCGGGTTAGTATTGCAATCGTCGATACCAACGGCGTTATTTTAGGAATGGTACGTTCACGCGATGCACCGATCTTCGGTTCGGACGTTGCGGTACAAAAAGCGCGGACGGCGACTTTTTATTCTTCTGCCGGAGCCGCTAATTTTTTAAACGATCAACCTCCGGCGACGTATTTTGATATTTCGGATACGGCTCTTGCCCTCACGACAAAAGAAGACGTTAGCATCGGAGCATACGTTACCGACTTGCAAACCTTTGTTGGTAATACCGGCGCACTTACCAACGGACTTTTTGCTTATTCCGATAGAGCGGGTGGGAACTTATCGCGACCGTTTTACCCCGATGGTTTATCGGGAAGTCCGGCAGGCCCACTGAGTAAAGAAAGTGGCTCATGGAGTGTGTTTTCCACCGGCATACAGTTGGACTTAGTCTTTAACGGTATTATTCAGCATGTATTGAATACCGCTTCGGCAGACGCCTTCCCCACTATTCCCGACGTAACCGGCCAATGCACCGGCGTCGCCTTTGACCCCGAAAACCTCACCTTTAGTACTGGGGTCAATGTAGACCCTGCGGATAACCCGATTGCCAACGGCATACAAATATTCCCAGGCAGTGTTCCTATTTACCGAGGTGAGACCTTAATCGGTGGCATCGGCGTTTCTGGAGACGGCGTTGACCAAGACGATATGATCAGCTTTTTAGGCGTTCACAATGCAGGCCTAAGGCTCGGGTCGGTTGGTAATGCCCCCATTGAAAGACGAGCGGATAACTTATCGCCACAAGACGTTCGACAACGCTTTATCCAATGCCCACAAGCCCCCTTCCTCGATTCCGATGAAGACAACGTGTGCGAGGGCAAATAGATCATGAAAATTAAATTATCGCCTCATGCGCTCGGCCTACTTCTTCCCCTTGTTTTGTCGGGCGGCGTAATAAGCACAAACGCCTATGCCGAAACCTGTGCAGAAGAAAAGGCGAGTCAGTCAACGTCGAGTAAACGACGAAGACTGGGCCGAGAAGAGGCTGTCGATTGCACGCAGGAAGAGAAACAGAAAACCAAAACCAGCGCAAAACCAAAACGCAAAGCCCTGAACCGAAACGCATCGCGGCCGACGCATTCCAAAAACCCGGTACGCAGCAAAAATCGCGTTTCAAAATTACCACGGCCTAAATTACAAGATTACGTTTCTTCTGTACCCATGCCCGACCGTTGGCGCATTGTCGATTCACTCGGCTATGAAGATCACTGGTACGACCCCTACAATCGTAACGTCTTAAAAGGCGATAAACCCGTTTTCGGAAATGATTGGTTTTTTAACCTAGGTGTTATTTCAGATTCCATATATGAATCACGCGAAATCGTCACCCCCGTCGGCGCAAGCTCAACAATCAGTAACGGACGCATCGACGTATTTGGTTCGAACAAGCAAACCATCCTCAACCACAACCTCGCCACTGAATTTGTGTTGTACAAAGGCGATACCGTCTTCCGCCCACCCGATTACGAATTCCGCATCACCCCCGTGTTCAACTACAACCGCGTCGAGATTGATGAAATTCAAGGACTCTACGTCGACCCCGGAAAAGGTGAAACACGCAGCGATAACCACGTCGCCCTACAAGCCGCATTTATCGACGTGCATTTACGCAACGTTTCAGAAAAATACGACTTCGATAGTATTCGCGTGGGCATTCAGCCCTTCAGCTCAGACTTCCGAGGCTTTTTATTCCAAGACAACCAACTCGGCATCCGACTGTTCGGCACACGCAATAACAATATATTCCAATACAACATCGCCTTCTTTCAACGCTTAGAAAAAGACACCAACAGCGGATTAAACGACCTTAGCGAACCGGTACGAAAAGACTACGTCTTTACCGCGAATTTATATTGGCAAGACTTATTCAAAAAGGGCTTCTTCTCGCAATTCTCGATTACCCATAATCGCAATGACGAGGGAGATGAGTTTTATTTTGACAACAACGGCTTTATTGCACGCCCCGCTTCCCTTGGTCGCGAAGTCCCCCGCAACTACGATGTCACTTATTTAGGCTACAGCGGCGACGGTCACTTTGGACGCACGAACTTAACCACGTCTCTTTATTACGCATTCGGTACTGTAGAACCCGGTGTGTTCGTTACTGAAGACGTGGACATATCCGCATTATTCTTCGCATCAGAATTCTCATGGGATTTTGATTGGATACGCCCACGCCTTTCCTTTTTATACGCAACCGGCGACGACAATCCTTTTGATGATAAAGCCACAGGCTTTGATTCGATCTTCGAGAACCCACAATTCGCGGGCAGCGATACCAGTTATTGGATTCGCCAAAACACTCCATTTGTTGGCGGTGGCCGGGTTTCCCTTTCTTCGCGTAACGGTGTACTGAATTCTTTACGATCTTCTAAAGAACAAGGTCAATCCAACTTCACCAACCCCGGCACGATTTTACTGGGCATGGGCGTCGATATGGATATAACCCCTGAGTTACGTGTTAGCGCCAACCTTAATCAGTTGTATTTCGAAACGACTGAGGTGTTGGAGGTCGCACGTAATCAAGCTGATATCGATAAGGAGATTGGCCAAGATTTGTCTTTCGCGATTATTTACCGACCTAAGATGACGCAAAATATTGTGTTCCGGGCGTCATACGCGAAGCTGATTGGCGGTGAAGGTTACGATGATTTGTTTGAGGATGAAGACTCGGATTACTTTTTGTTTAATTTGATACTGACGTATTAGGTGTGGGGGAATACGTTTAGCATTTGAGGGTTTGGTTTAGGACACATATAAAGTCGTCCATTGGCTTACTAAAAGTGGTGGCTGGCGAATTGGTTATTTTTTACGTTTAGCATTTGAGGGTTTGGTTTAGGACACGCATAAATTCGTCCATGAAGCTCGGCTGCCACATCCTTGTGGCAGACGGTCCTAAACCAAACCCTCAAACACTAAACTCGACCGGGGATGCTGGGAGAGAAAAGCCTGATACCTGCAGTTATTTATGAAGTGGCTTATCTCGTTCCCAAGCTGAGTATGGGAACAAGAAAAATAGACAGTCTCGAATAGCGGCACTAATCTGCAGTGATTCGGGAGGTGGTTTGATTATCTCGAACCTCGTTCCCATGCTCTGCGTGGGAATGCATACCGAAGATTAACGATTTGCAGAGTGTGCTTAGTTGAACAAGTTAGATAGTGCGTTACCACGCAGAGAATGGGAACAAGAAAAGAATAAACAGTCCCGAACACCGGCACTGAGCTGCAGTGATTCAGGAGGTGGTTTGATTATCTCGAACCTCGTTCCCATGCTCTGCGTGGGAATGCATACCGAAGATTAACGAGTTGCAGAGTGTGCTTAAGTTGAACAAGTTAGATAGTGCGTTACCACGCAGAGCGTGGGAACAAGAAAGATATACAGAAAATCGGTATTACGTTCCCAAGCTGAGAATGGGAACAAGAAAAGAATAAATAGTCCCGAACACCGGCACTGAACTGCAGTGATTCGGGAGGTGGTTTGATTATCTCGAACCTCGTTCCCATGCTCTGCGTGGGAATGCATACCGAAGATTAACGATTTGCAGAGTGTACTTAGTTGAACAAGTTAGATAGTGCGTTACCACGCTGAGCATAGGAACGAGAAAAATAAACAGTCTCGAATATCGGCACTGAGCTGCAGTGATTCGGGAGGTGGGTTCAAGACCTTCTAATGCCAAGGATGGCATTAGAGAGCCTACATGGATGTATTTATGGCGTGTCTTGAACCCACCTCCCGGAGCGCTGCAGCGGACTAGAAAGGTTTACAGAACAAATCTGTATTGCGTTACCACGCTGAGCATGGGAACGAGAAAAGAATTAACAGAGCCAGATACCGGCGCTGCAGCGGACTAGAAAGATTTACCGAACAAATTGGTATTGCGTTACCACGCAGAGCGTGGGAACGAGAACAAAAAAGAATTAATAGTTCGAACAGTGGCACTGAGCTGCAGCGGACTGGATAAACAGAAAATTACTCGACTTAAACAGAGTAAATAAAAAACAATTTCAAGGCGAAGGTTATGCTTGCTTCAAATATTGTCAAAACGCTCAACCGTTTTCACATACCCAAAATAACACTGATGATTGCCATCGGGTTTTTAGGCAGCGATGCCCTCGCCTCATCCAAACACCACGTCGTGGATCGCGACTATACCGTCGCACTGCCCGCGCCGCCCAGCCAAAGCCAAGCCGAGGTCGACACAAAAAATGTCGGCTGTATGAGCTGCCATACCGAAACCGACAATAAAACCATGCACAGCAACCGAGCCATCAAACTCGGCTGTATCGACTGCCATGGCGGCGACACCTCGGTCATCAAACCCGAACTCGCCCAACAAGATACCCCCGCCTACAACACAGCAATGAACAATGCCCACGTGCTGCCCACGATACCCGACGCTTGGCACACGCCCAACAGTGGCACGCCAGAACGAGCGTACACATTACTGAACAAAGAAAGCCCCGAGTTTATCCGCTTTATTAACCCATCGGATTATCGTGTTGTCAGCGAATCGTGTGGTGCTTGTCACCAAGAAACAATAGAAGCCTCGCTTCGCAGTTTGCACTCTACCGGCGCGATGCTTTGGGGCGGTGCGGCTTACAATAATGGTATTTTACCGAATAAGAATTACAACTTAGGTGAAGGCTATAACCGCGACGGTGAAGCTATTTCGATTAAAGGCCCACGGGTACCGGAATATCTGCGAGCAGAAGTCGCGGCTATGGGCGTGATTCCCGAGACCTTCCCTTTGCCATCTTGGGAAACGGTTGAACCCGGCGATATTTTCCGAGTGTTTGAACGCGGTGGTCGCAATATAACGAACTTATTTCCTGAGACGGGTATTCCCAGTAACCTTGGCCAGATTCAACGGATGGAAGAACCGGGTCGGCCTGACTTCCGTCAATCTAACCGTGGGCCTGGCACTGGCGCTCGTATTGCGGTGCCGTTAATTAACCTGACGAAAACACGTTTGAATGATCCTTTAGTGTGGTTCCCTGGCACTAACGATCAACCGGGTGATTATCGCCATTCTGGCTGTGCATCTTGCCATGTGGTTTACGCGAATGACCGTGACCCAAAACATTCTGGCCCTTATGCGAAATACGGCCACGACGGTCAGTCGATTACTAAAGACCCTACCATTGATAAAGAAGAAAGCGGACACCCTCTGCAACATGCGTTTACGCGTGCGATTCCTACGAGCCAGTGCATGATCTGCCATATGCACCAACCCAACATGTTTATGAATACCTTTTTGGGTTACACCATGTGGGATTATGAATCCGATGCGCCGCATATGTGGCCGAAAGAACAGCAATACCCAACGCACGAAGAAAAGCGCAAAGTCCTCGAACGCAACCCTGAGGGCGCAGCGCCTAAAGGTAAGTGGGCCGATGTTAAGTTTTTGAAATCGGTGTGGGATAACAACGATAAAATGCAGGACACACAGTTTGCGGATTACCACAGTCACGGCTGGAATTTCCGCGCGATCTTTAAGCGTGACCGTAAAGGTAATTTGCTGGATGCAGAAGGCAAGGTCGTTTCGGATACTGATCCTAAGAAATTCGACAAAGCGGTTCACATGTCTTCGATTCATGCCGATGTGGGCATGCACTGTGTCGATTGCCATTTTGCGCAAGACAACCACGGCAACGGCCATATGTATGGCGAGGTAGCTTTGGCTGTAGAGGTGGATTGTAAAGATTGCCACGGTACGGCGAAGGAATATCCGAACCTCTTTACTTCTGGCCCTGCGGCTTTGGAAGGCGGAGCGGATTTGTCTATATTGCGCACGCCCGATGGCCGACGACGTTTTGAATGGGTGAACGGGAAACTGTTCCAGCGTTCTTCGTTGAACCCTGAATTAGAATGGCAAATGAGTTTAGTAAAAGACAGTGTGACCAAGGGCCATAAAGAATATAACCCCAAAGCGGCGCGCGCTAAATTGATGAGCAATAACACCACAACCCAAACGTGGGACGGTAAAGCGGCTCCGAATGATTTGGCTCACTCGAATGACGAAATGGAATGTTACGCCTGCCATACTTCGTGGACCACGACGTGTGGTGGCTGCCATTTACCGATTGAAGCGAACTCAAAAACGGAACGTAACCATTACGAAGGTGGCGAGACACGCAACTACGCGACGTATAATCCGCAAGTCGCACGTGACCAAGCCTTTATGTTGGGCCGCCGAGGCAAGGCTAAGGGTGGCAAGATAGCCCCGACGCGTTCGACTTCTGCCCTTGTACTTTCATCTACGAATTCTAATCGCGAGAAGATTTATATTCAGCAACCGCCGATTGCTTCCAGTGGGTTTAGCTCGCAAGCGTTTAACCCGCACTTTCCGCATACGGTACGTAAAACAGAAACCAAGACGTGTAGCGATTGCCATTTATCGAAAGATAAAGACAACAACGCGATTATGGCGCAGCTGTTAATGCAGGGCACAAACTTTATTAACTTTGTGGGCTATAACGCGTGGTTAGGCGGCGATGGCGAAGTGGCGGCTGTGCAATTAACCGAGTGGGATGAACCCCAAGCCGTGATCGGCAGTTACTTGCATGAGTATGCATATCCGGATTGGTTTAAGGATCATCAAGACAACGACCTTAAACTCAAGAACGCGCATAAGCATTCAGCGGGTAAAGCCAATTGCTTACAATTACGCGGCGAATACTTATATGTGGCTGAAGGTAAAAACGGTGTTCAGGTTTATGACGTTGCCGGTATTGCCAACAAAGGTATTTCTCAACGGATTATTACAGCACCGTTTAGCCCGCTCGGTCACGATGCACATTTGAAAACGAAGAATGCGACGTGTATTGCTTTGCCTTCGAACCAGCCCATTAACCCGGCGAAAAATACCGGCGATTTAATGCGTATCGATAACCAGGAACAACCTTTCCACCCCATTTATAACTACGCCATTATTACCGACTCAAAAGAAGGTTTGATTCTGACGAACATCAATACTTTTTCAGACGGCGACCCGCGTAATAATGATTTAGAGAAAGTGCTGGTTTGGAATGAGAACGGTGTATTGAACGGCGCTCGGCATATTACGATTGGCGGTCATTATGTTTACATCACTACGGAGACGGGTGTGGCGATTGTCGATTTGGATAAACCTTTATCGCCCAAGCTTGTGGCAACGATTCCTTTAACCGATGCCCGCGCGACGTCGCTTCAGTTCCGGTATTTGTTTGTGACCGATAGCGAAGGTTTAAAAGTGATTGATGTGACGGATATTCAAAACCCTGCGTTGATCGCCAACAACACCATCAAAATCGGCAATGCATACAAGATGCATTTGGCTCGGACTTACGCGTATGTGGCTGCTGGTAAAGACGGTTTGATCATTGTTGATATTACCAAGCCTGAGGCGATGAAAGAGTTCAAACGCTTTACCGCCGACGGCCAGTTAGAAGACAGCCGCGATGTGATTGTTGCCACGACCAATGCTTCTTTGTTCGCGTATGTCGCGGATGGTAAAGGTGGTTTGAAGGTGATTCAGTTGACTTCGCCTAAGTTACAACCTAAGTTTTACGGCTTTAGCCCTGAGCCTAATCCTAAATTGATTGCGAAGTACCGTTCGGGTAAAGCGCTGTTAAGTTTGTCTCGGCCTTTGGAGCGGGATCGTGGTGTGGATGAGACCGGTGGGCAAATCGCTGTATTTGGGCGTAAAGGTTCACGACCTCTGAATCAGCAAGAAATGCAGAAGATGTATTTGGATAAAGACGGTAAGCCTTGGTTTGTTGAAGACAAGCCATAGGGATCACCTCTAAGAGCGCGTTAAAAGCGTAAAAGTTAAAAGCATAAAGTAACTAACCGGGCCATATAAATGAATACTAATAGCTTCGATATAGTATTCAGGCAAGGATACTCTTCGGGTAAGACACGCTGTAAATACATCCGTGTACGCTCGGCTGCCGCGTCCATGCGCCAGACGGTCTTACCCGAAGAGTATCCTTACCTTCCGCCCTGGTAGTAAAAGTTAGAAGCGCATAAGAAAATAACGAGTACCCGTCCATAAACAGAGTCGTAGAGAGGGGATAGTTAAATAGTCAGATTTACGCTATTCGATATCGGGTAGTGCGAAAATAGCCGTTTAAATATCGCCTCAGTAGACAGCTGTTTATAGATGGGCGCTAACAAGAATAAGAACATTGCCGGAAGTTACCTATGATGGTTTGGCCAAAGAAACACTCTGCGTTTATCGCATCCGCCTTCAGTTTATTATTGGCTGGGGCGGCATACGCACTGCCGCAATACGATGAAGAAGAACACCTCGGCGTTGCGACCTGTGCCAGTAGTGTTTGCCACGGTAAACAAACGGCGGCGACTAACAGTAATGTGATGTTGAATGAATACAAAATTTGGATCACGGAAGACCGTCATGCGAATGCCTATAAGACTCTACTCTCTGCAGAGTCTCGGCGTATTGCGACGAATATGGGGCTGCCTGCCCCGGCGCATAAATCGCAAATATGTTTGGACTGCCACACGGATAATGTTCCGAAAGAAAAACGCGGCGAAGAGTTTCGGATCGATGACGGCGTCGGTTGTGAATCTTGCCACGGCGGCGCAGAGCTTTGGTTAGAAAGCCATACGGAAGAAGGTATTACTCATGCGGCTAATCTTAAAAATAAAATGTACCCAACTGAAGATGGTTTTGCTCGGGCCAAGCTTTGTCTTTCTTGCCATTTAGGCACCAAGAATAAACTCGTGACTCACGAAATTATGGGCGCGGGTCACCCCCGATTGTTTTTTGAAATGGAAAGTTTTACCGCCAACCAACCCGCGCATTATAACGTTGATCCCGATTATATTAAGCGTAAAGGTGAATTCAGCGGCTTTACCATGTGGGCTGTGGGGCAACTGGCTTCGGCTAAGGCCAGTGTTGAGTTGATGAAAATCTATTTGGTGAAAGACCATTCGATGTTCCCGGAATTGGTATTTTACGATTGTCATTCTTGCCATCACTCTATGTCCGAAAAGCGTTGGAATGCGACTCCTAGTACGGGAAAGGTGGCTCCGGGCTCTGTGCGTTTGAATTTGGTTAATTTAATTATGCTGCGAGAGTTTACTTCCGTGGTGTACCCCAAGATGCAAGCAACCTTGTCAGCCGGAATTAAAACACTTAACGAAGCGTCTCAAAAGAATCATGCTGAGCTTGCCGCTGCACTCACTGAGATCAGTCTGGTTATTGCTGACCTTGAGGCAAAACTTCGCGGCGGGGTTTACTCGAAGACTCAAATGGCGAAAGTGAGAACGCGCCTTCTCTCTCAAGCGGCTAAAGGCGAGTACCGAGATTACATCGTGGCCGAGCAAGCGTTTTATACCATCGAAGGCTTTACGATTAACCTTAAGCAATTCGATCGATACCAAAACCAGCTGGATAAGTTGTATACGATTTTAAAAGCAGAAGACGCATTCAGCCCTTCAAAATTCAAAACGGTTGCACGACAGGTTAAGAGTGGCTTTGAATGAGCAAGCGCAACACCGAAATAGGCTTTACCGCTAAAACCAATAAAGGCCGTGTTCGAAAGCACAACGAAGACGCTATTTTTGGTGAGCTTGATGCTAGGCTTTGGATCGTCGCCGACGGCATGGGTGGATACGCCTGTGGCGAGGTCGCCAGTGCGATCAGTATCGACACCATATCCGAGGCGGTCAAACGTGGTGTCAGTGTCAGTAAAGCCATTGAACAAGCCCACGAAGCCGTTACTGAGCGCACAGAAGCCGACATGAGCACGAAGGGCATGGCTTCTACGGTTGTGGCGCTCACGGTTAACAACAACCATTATGAAATCTTTTGGGTGGGCGACAGCCGCGCCTACTGCCTACGCAATAATAATCTCGTTCAGCTGAGCCGTGATCACTCCTATCTTGAGTGGCTGGTCGATAAAGGCTTAAGCCGTGAACAAGCGGCTAACGATCCAAAACAAGCGCGACTGACACAAGGTGTCGGTCTACGCATGCCTAACGTTGATACGGTTTCTGGAAACGTTAAACTGGGTGATCGTTTTTTGCTTTGCAGTGACGGTGTCTACGGCGAGCTGAAGAAAGAATTAATCGAATCGCTGCTACGCAGCAAAGACGATAGCGGGCCAGTCACGCAAGCCATAATCGACGCCGCTTTGGCAAACGGAGGCAAAGACAATATCAGTGCTATCGTCGTCGATATTGAGCCCAGCAAGCGTAAAAAGCTGTATACCTGGCTCAAACTAATCGTCAAATTAAAGAAATTTGCCGCCGCATGGCGACTCTGGGCGCCGGCAGTCGCCGGTATCAGTTTGGCGGCCCTGAGCTTCCTTGTTTTTTTGATGTTGCGCTCTTAGTGCAAGTTATCATTTAATAGCGCATATTCAGCCATTTGTTGAATGCGCAGACCGTTACACATAAGCCAAGTCGACATTGGCGCTACAGAATAAAAGAGTTTTGAGATCAATATGAGTGATGATGACGTAACAGCTATATCCCGAGTTGCCTTACTTTCCTTTGATGAGGGCAAGGAAATTGAATTGGGAGCTGAAACCATAGTGGGCAGAAGTGCCACCTGTGACCTGGCCATTGATAACGGTCGCTTGTCACGCCAACACGCTAAGTTGACACTTAAGGGCAAAGTCCTCGTCGTTGAAGATCTTGGATCAACGAATGGCACTTTTGTAAATAACCAAAAAGTCACTGAACCCACCCCACTCATTAATGGGGATACACTCGCATTTGAAGAAGTCCGCTATAAAGTAATTTTACCTGGGTCACCAAAGCCGGATAAACCTGAAGACGGCGCAATCGTTGAAGAAGAAATAGAATCTAAGACCATGGTTGCCCAACTACCGGAAGGTTGGTGGGCCGTTGGCGACGAACAGTCTGATGATATGACCCGCGCGATGTCGGTGAAAGATCTTCCTGCCGATTTACTCGATATGAATACGCAGCTCGATGACGCACTCAAAAACTCTGGCGACAAACCCTGCCTCGTTTGTATGACGGGAGGGCAAAGCGGTACGATATTTCGTTTTAATGCGACAAAAGACTCGAACAAATGGGAAATTGGTAAAAACCCGGACTGTGATGTCACTATCGATGACCCCAGTATGTCCGCTAACCATGCGCAAATTATTAACGAAGGCGCGCGTTGGCAGCTGGTGGATTTAATGTCGACTAATGGTTCCTTTATTAACGGCAATAAAACACTCAGCTCCTACCTTGCGAACGACGATAATATTCGACTGGGCGAAATTCAGTTTAAGTTTAGGACGGGTAATACAACGGAAACGAAGGTAACGCAGGTAGGTGGTGACGATAAAAATAATGGCGTACTGATTACTGTTGGTGCGTTTGTTTTAACGCTTGCGGTATTGGGTGCTGCTTATTATTTTTTGATGTGAGTTTTGGGACGGGGGACGGGAAAACGGGAGACGGGAAAACGGGAGACGGGGAACCGGGGACGGGGAACTGGAACTGGGCTGGACGAAATTAATTTAGGGTGTCAAAAAAAACAGAAAAAAAACCCGCTTACCAGGGAAGGAGCATAAAGTAAGCGGGCGCATAGTGAGAAAACTACCCCTCAAAAATTATCTCTGATGTTTCACCGACCGTGACGGTAATATTGACTGGGTCGCCGAATAGAACTGTTTCTGAATTATCCTCATCCGCCACGTCAATACTCGCGTCACAGGTAAAGGCTGCGGTATATTCACCCGCTTCAATAAATCCGGCTAAAAACGTATAGCTCTCGGTTTCAGTATTAAAACTCACAGAAGCAGAAGTCAGAGGATCACCCGCCACGCCTTGCTCGTCTTGGGGAATTTGATCCGCGCCATCAAAGATATACACGGCATTACCGATGTCATCATTGTCGCCGTTGTTGCACAATTCGCTGGTGATTAACGCTGCGGCTACGGTGCCAGCAATGCTGCCAACTTCAAGGGAGTTAATGACACGAATGGTGGGGCGTAATTTATAATCGCCTGTCCCTTCTTGGTGAACGGACTTTCGTAGATCAAAATCTAAGGTGAAATCAGTCACCGCTCCCACGGCAACGGTGAATCCACGATTCAGCATTAAACCCGACTGCGCACCACTGGGAATTTCTAGCGCAAATTGCTGACCATCAATCTCAATATACGAATCGGCCTCGACAATGGAGAGGCGCATCCAATTATATTCACCGGCTGCGATTTCATATTCATCTAACATCATGACCCGGTTATCACCCTGGTAAGAAAGCACATCAACGGTAAGCGCTTCCGCAAACGTAATTTCAATGGCTTCTCCGGACTGGGGTTTAACGGTAATGGCGTCAAAAGAGATAACAACAGCATCCGCACTATCCACTGGCGCGTCCGTTAGGCCGATCGTGAGCTGGCCATTACTGCTGTCGCTACTGTCCGAATAGCCACTTCCGCCACCACAGGAAGCGAGAACAGTTGAGAAGACAACACATATTAAAGTCGATAAGGGTTTATTGATCATAGAAACTCTCCTCTATGGTGATTCAATAGCCGGTCTCATTCCCGCTAAAAAATCGAATGCATTAATTGAATACAGGGTTAACGATTTAGCCCCTACGTTTATTCCCTCGCCCAGACACAAATATTACTTACTTAAGAACTAAGTCTAATGGTTGTGAGACTTACAACGAGGTCCAGTCCCCTCGCTCCCCTCGCTACTCACACTCTGCATGGGAATGCACAACGTACACGTCATTTCCATATAAACTTAGATAAGTCATATGGCAAGCTTGATATGCATTCCCACGCGGAGCGTGAGGAACGAGGATGGTAAGCTAATGCCATTCCACCCAGACAGATTATTTTATACTGTGAGGAAGGCGGTTCGCGTTACGCTGTTGATTGAAAAGAAAACACTATTTACCCTCGTTCCCATGCTCCGC
>JAWSUZ010000035.1:29102-114177 GCA_033852165.1 Agarilytica sp.
TGCACTTAATTCGAATAGTGTTTGTTCATATCCCAGTAAATTCGATAATTATGGTCGGTTTTTACTTCACGTATGCATTCCCACGCGGAGCATGGGAACGAGAACGTTCAAGTTTGGGAATACTTTCACAGTCTCGGAGCGTGAGGAACGAGGATGGTAAGCTAATGCCATTCCACCAGACAGTTTATTTTATTCTGTGAGGAAGTCGGTTCGTTTTACGCTGCTGATGGATACGAAAACACTATTTTGATAAAAGTTGAGTGAGGTGAATTCGCTCTTGCTCAGGAGTCAGCGGGATGTCGTCGATGTGCTTTTCTATATAGGCATCAACCACGGAGCCTGAAGCGGCGCTTGCTGGCTGGTAAGGTGCTTCCGTACTATCGAAATCACGTATGCCACCCACATCAGCATAATTAGATTTTTCAGTAACCTTTACTATCCATTGCTGGCGCTTATAGCAGGCAACTGCGTTCACTATCGCCACGCCATCAAAGGCTGAATATCGCTTACACAAAGCTCCCCATCGCGCGATAAAGGCCATCTGTTGCGTTATCGCTACTCGCCCTGTGGTTGTTGTGCTGCCGGATACCTCGTCATTCATGACGAAACTGGCCTCGCCAAGCGTGTCTCCAACTTTGAGCTGCATGATGCTAGGTTGCTGTCGGTCCTCACTGAAGAAAAAACCAATTGCGACAAGCACTACAATCGCCGCTACGGAATTAAGCGACCAAGAGAACCTGGCCTCAATATCAGCACTGATACGACGTAACACGTCAAACCAACGAACGCCAAAGCCTGCGTTACCCCCTGAGACACTGGCGTTTCCTAAGATAGATGTTTTGACGGTTTCACTGGCAGGCTGGCTACGATCAGCTTTAACGTCCTCTATGCTAGCCATTAAATCGCCTAGTTTGGTGGTAAGCGGAGCGTCATCGATTTGGTGAATAGTTTGACGAATAGCATCGGCCCCGGCTTTCATTTGCCGATAGATCAGGCGCAATTTTTCTTCCTGCTTGAGTTGCAGTTCTACAGCCTTAGATTCTTCGGGTGAAAGTTCTTGGTCTAGGTATGCGGATAACATTTCGATATCGATGTCTTTCATAATGAGACCTCAGCGGGGTCATTAAACAATTCCAACAAAAGCGCACGCGCCCTTGCCACTCGGCTCATGATCGTACCGATGGGAACATCCAAAACTTTTGCCGCTTCGGAGTAACTCATCCCTTCAATGGTCACCAAACTCAAGGCCGCACGCTGCCCCTCTGGCAAGGACTGTAAGCCTTTCACAACCCGTTCACAGTGCACGGTTGTCGTTATGTCATGTGTCGTAACATTCTCGTCCATCATGCTGTCATCTGTGTCGTTATTCACGTTGCGCATTCTTACCTCTCGGTATCTCAACTCGTCAATCCATAGGTTTTTACATAATGTAATCATCCAGGGCATTGGGTCTGGCATATCAGGCAGACCTTTCTCCAATATTTTTATCACCAGATCGTGCACTAAATCATCGGCGTCAGTCATACTGCCGGTTAGGGCATAGGCGAATCGGCGTAAGCGCTTGAGCTCACGCGTGAGTACTGTTTGAACGGGGTTCATTCATGACCAAATATTGTTGGTTTCAGGGGGTATACGCGCATGTGTTTACTTTTATTCCCTTAAAATGGAATATTTTTTTTGCCCAAAACGTATACCATCATATTATGCTTAACGATGTATCCTAAGCTAATAACAAACTCAAGCCACAGCCCTATTCGCAACCCTAACAAGAGCAGAGAATGTGACCGGTAAAAGCATCAACAGTGTAGTTCAACTGAAACTAAAGGCGGCCTTCGCATATGTGCTGATTTTTAGCCTCGCTACTGCGTTCAATATACCCTCACAAGCCTTGGCGCAATCAAATAACGGCAACAACGGAAATAGAGGCAACGAACGGAATGCCGAGAAACGCTTGGAAAAACGCGCCGAAAGAAATATCGAAAAAGGGCTGAATAAGAATATTGAAAAACACATCGAGAGCCGAGCAGAAAAACGCGCGGAGAAATCCATTGAAAAAACAGTTGCCCAGTCTTTAAAATCACAGCTAGACAAAAAGAATAACGGCATGGGAGCAATCATGTCGGACCCCGTTGCACGGCAAGCCATATTCGATGAAACTCAGCACTCCCCCGGAAAGTTAATTAGCGCATCTTCTAAAGATAAAATCAGAACCGATAATCAGGGGCTAAATTCCCCATCGCATAAACTGATTAAAGATTCAGATGGATTTTACCGCATCCAGAATCAATGGCTATTGCTAACCGACAAAAAGACATTGTCCCAGCTGCGTCGGCAAGGTTTCGATATTGTAAAGACGACTCGACTTAAAGCCTTGGGTAAAATTCTGATCGAAATTAAAGAGCCTGCCGACAAAACTCTCGATCAGGTTTCACAGACCAATTACCAATTACTCAATAAGTCTGCGTTCGACTACAACCATTTATTTGCCCAACAAAAAGGCAGTAACAGAACGCACATTAACGATGAAAACTCATCCATCTGGAGACCCAGCGAAGCCCTAGTGCTCGATGAGCAACCGCCCCGTTCAAACGCGATTAAAATTGGTCTAATTGATTCACGTGTTGATGCTTCTCATCCGGTTTTTAAGCACGCCTCACTCAAAACAAAATCTTTTGTCGAGGACAATTTAATCGAACCCAATGGCCATGGAACCGCAGTCGCTTCGATATTAGTCGGGGCAAACAAACATTATAAAGGCTTGCTCCCCCAGGCTAAGTTGTATTCCGCGAGTGTTTTTTATTACACGCCAGGTATTCAACAGGGCGCATCGGTAAAAAGTCTGTTGATTGCGCTTGATTGGTTAGCGAGCCAAAACGTCAGTGTTATTAATATGAGCCTAGCAGGGCCGGATAACCAACTCCTCAAAACCGCCGTGGAGAGCGTGATTGAACAAGGGATTACTGTTGTGGCTTCCGTTGGCAATGATGGACCTACAGCCGCACCAAAATACCCTTCAGCATATAAAAATGTGATCGCGGTAACGGCTATCAACAAAAAAAATAAGGCTTACTTTAAATCGAATAGAGGGGCTCACATTGATTTTTCTGCTCCTGGTGTGAATATTTTACACGCCAGTTCTAATCATCATTTTGATACCTCTTCCGGCACCTCTTTTGCGGCGCCTTTTGTTTCTGCTCTCGCGGCTTATATTCATACCGCACATCCTAAACGAAACATTTACAAAACATTGGAAAAGCATGTGTTAGACCTTGGAATAAAAGGGGCGGATGATATTTATGGGCATGGGCTTGTTCGGATGCCGGATTAGTAATGGACGGGGACGGGAAATAAAGACGGGGGACGGGAAAGGGGAAAAAAGGGGGACGGGAAACGGGAGACGGAAAAAGAAAAATCGGGCGACGGGAAAGGAAAAGGGAGACGGGGAAAATTGTGCTGGATTAGAATTCTACGCCTATCGAGGCGTCGAATATATGTTGGGTAAATGTTTGATCGCGATAATTGGAGTTGTTGTCAAAATACTCGTAGGAAAACGTCCAATACGTTCGAGCATTCATATTCACTTTAAGTTCAGTAAAAATGCTGTACGACGTATCGCTCTGAGCGCTCTCTTCTAGCTCTGGTGCTTTATCATAAGATTCCTCACCGTAGCGAAGCCCTAACTTCCATTTCGCCTTGTAGCCCAAAATGGATTTTTTCTCATGCCAGGCAAACTTAACGTGGTTCCCCGAGTAATCAAATGTGTTGTCAGAAGAATCTTCTAAGGTATAACGATATGAAAATGAAAGATATCGAGTGGTACCACGGAGAAAGTAATAGGCATTGCCGTTTAATGTATATTGCTCCGCACTGCGCTCTTTGCTCTGGTAAAACATTTTATCGGTAAATCCTAAACCCACTCGTAGATATACCGCTCTGCCAATAAAACCGCCAACATTAGGCTGAACTGTCGATAGACTTAAAAACTTTTCACCATCCAATTGATTGATGACATAAAAATAATCTAGCCCTAAATCGAAATCAGGCAGATCATAAGTCAATGTTGACGACAGCATAACGGTATTTGTGCTGAAAGCATCGTATTCAACATATTGGGTATCGAATACGGCAACATCCGCAGAAAGCTCAATATCATCCCTTAAGTTCACCAATGCCCCTACGCTGGCTGATGCGCCAATAGCCCCATCGCCCTTACTGAGGTGGATATCCACCTCATCAATTGAGACATTGCTATCGTAGACCAACCCCGCTTCGGCACTCGCACTCCAACTTAGTATTTCATCCGAAGCGACAACCGGTTGAGTGAGGATAGCAACGCAGACAAGTGCTCTAGCGATAAAGGATTGAGGAGAAGGTTTGCCGATAGTTTTTCCCTCAAAAAAGCGGGGTTTATCGCTAAGACAAAGAGAGGAACAAGGCCAAAGCCATTTTAGAACGAAAATAACGGCATCAGCTGGTGTCAGTTCGTTTTTCAAAAGTGCCCAAGACATATTTTTTTGGTCGGTTTCATTATTATTGGCAGTACTACTGAGTACTTTATAGAACGGCAGTCTACCATGCTAAACTCACCGCCAACATCAGCACCGTCATACCAGCCTGAGCATCTGAGCGCTCCCCCCTCTCAACGGTTATTTACGTGAAAATCACAATGTCAGTAAACTATCGACGTAACCAAGTAGCGCTCAAACGAAAGATCATCGTGACCTTTCTTTTATACATATTGACTATGACTTCGCTAGCCCTTGCTGACCCCGGTAGTACCATTATCAATAAACCCACGGCGGATGCCCCTCTCCTCAATATTAGCTCTGTTGAAATTCCCACCAGTAATCGCTCTATTGCCGTTATCTCTCGTGTTGCCCCTACCCTAAAGCTATCCCTTGAGCAAAAGGGGCTTGCATACGGCGCACCGATATTTATCAGAATTTTCAAAGATCCTGGCGTATTAGAGGTTTGGATAGAATCAACAGATAAGGCCTTCAAGCTTTTCAAAACCTACAAAATCTGCACGTTTTCGGGTGGCTTGGGACCAAAATTAAAACAAGGCGATCAACAAAGCCCTGAAGGTTTCTATTTCGTTAATCCTGGCCGCCTTAACCCCTGGAGCCAATTCCACCTCTCATTTAATTTGGGCTACCCCAATCGATATGATCGCCACCACCGACGAACCGGCAGCGCCCTTATGGTTCATGGCAATTGCGTCTCGATTGGCTGTTACGCCATGACGGGCCCTTATATTGATGAAATCTATACTTTGGCCAATGCCGCCTTAGCTGCAGGTCAGCCATTTTTTCGTGTGCATAGTTTTCCTTTCAAGCTGGAGCCAGAAAAGCTGGATCAATATAAAGAGCATCATTGGTATGATTTCTGGCGAAATCTCCAAGAAGGTTACCTGTACTTTGAACAAAACAAGATGCCCCCGAATGTAACGGTTAAAAATGGGCGATATAGCTTTGACGATTAACTAGTACCCATCCAGAAATAGGCGTCTACTGCGAACGAATTAAAAATACCATTTTCACACCACAAGATATCGTTGTTTGAAATAACCAAACGCCCCTATCTTGTAATGCAAACCTGACATTTTAAATTCGTTCTCGCTACGACTCCATTTCTAGATGGGCACTAACCAAACAAAAAACCACAACACATAGAGGATTTGTAATGAATGAACTCATTGATAATGTAAGTTGGGTCGGCGTCGGCGTTAGTTTTTTTATCTCGTTTTTTCTTGGCTGGCTCTGGTACAGCCCTAAAATATTCGGGAAGAAATGGGCCGAAGGTGTCGGCGTCGATATGGAGAACTGTGGTGATATGCCGATTTTTGCCATGGCCACACAAGCCCTTGGCACTCTAGGACTGGCTTGGTTATTTGGCATCATGGCTGTTAGTAATGCTTTACTGACAATTGTCCTGATTTTACTGACGGTCATTTTACTGATTGTGAGTAATGGGAAATATGCGCAAAAGAGCAATGCTGCTGTGGCGATTGAAGCCGCGTATATTTTTGTGATGGGGGTTATTATGTTGGTTTGTCAGGGCATTTTTTAAACGTAGGGGAATTGCTCTAACCCCACGAACTATTCCGATAGTACTGCTCGCTTAAAATTGCTGAACTGTTCTATGTACAGACTAACCGGGCAATATTAAAGGATACTATTGGCTTCGATATAATATTTAGGCAAGGATACTCTTCGGGTAAGACGCGCTGTTAATACTTCCCTGTACGCTCGGCTGCCGCATCCATGCGGCAGACGGTATTCCCGAAGAGCATCCTTACCTTCCGCCCTGGTAGCAACCACAAGCAATCACAATCACACTTCATTTTCTCCACTAAGACACCCTTCTAAAGTCCCAACACGAGATCAAAAACAACCCCTCAAAAAATAATTTCATTTATTTTGGAGGGGTTATATATGCAAAGTGTCAGGTATGAACAAGCATAAACAACACAGAACATAAAGTCCGAAACCCCTTCCCAAAACTATCGCAGCAACGCATAAAACTCATAAAACTCATAAAACTCATATCGACTTTATCGATACCAAAAGTAATTTGACCAAAACAAGATCCCTTTCTGCAAAAAAAACCAACCAAATTTTATTTTTTAAATTATTTTTGAGGGGTATTACTGCGCCAGTGTTTTAACCGTATAGAAATCTACTTGTGCCAAAAAATCAGGATTTTACATAAGAATAAAAACATAGAGACTGAAGCGGTAGGGATCGACAGAATTGTTCAAAAAATAAACCGCCTACACCATCACCAAAAATTGGGATCCTGCATTGTCCGGTAGCCCGACGCTCTGTGTTTTAGATGATTTTTTACTTAGCTTGAACATTTAATTTTCTGGCAAACAGATTTTTTTCTCGACAACATAATAAAACCATATAGGTGTGCATCATGAAAAAGACAAAACATTATTTAAACCCGCTGGCTGCGGCTATCGCTCTTATGAGTGGTACGTTCGTTGCTCCTCAGATTGCGTTTGCGCAAGATGAAGATCGGGTAGAAGAAGAAGTACTTGTAGTATCGGCTCGTCGTCGTGATGAGACTTTGCAGGAAGTTCCGATTGCACTTTCTTCATTTACTGGAGCAGAGCTGGAACAACAAGGCATTCAAGATCTCGTTCAAATTGCAGAATCAGTTCCGAACACGACTCTTAAAGTATCTCGCGGTACAAATACCACCATCACTGCTTTTATTCGTGGTGTAGGCCAACAAGATCCTGTTGCAGGGTTTGAAGCTGGTGTTGGTATCTATATGGATGACGTATATCTAAACCGTCCACAAGGCGCTGTTCTAGACGTATACGACGTAGAACGTATTGAAATATTACGTGGACCTCAAGGAACTCTATACGGTCGAAACACTATCGGTGGAGCAATCAAATACGTAACCAAACGTTTGGGCGACGAAGCAGAATTAAAGGTTAAAGGTGCTCTTGGTACATACAACCAACGAGACCTGTTAGTTTCTGGCAGCATACCTTTAGCTGGCGACACATTAAAAATTGGCGCTGGCATCGCGTCATTTAATCGTGACGGTTTCGGTGAAAACTTATTCACTGGTGGTGAGCACTACAACAAAGAAGTTCTAGCTGCCCGTGCTAGCCTAGAATACACCCCAACAGATAGCTTATTCATTCGCTTATCTGCGGATATGACTCAAGATGACTCAGCTCCTCGAGCTGGTTACCCTCTACTAACCAGACCTGATATTGATATTTACGACACCAACGCAGGCTCTGAAAAAACCGGACATCCGATTGATAAAAACGATGTTTCTGCAAGCGGCGGAGCACTATTAATTGAATGGAGCGTCAGTGACGATTTAACATTTAAATCAATCACTGCATCTCGCAAAGACAGAACAGAATCACCAATCGATTTTGATTCAGGCCCCTCTCAATTATTTGACGTTCCGGTTATATACAAGAACGAGCAGGTCAGCCAAGAATTTCAGCTCGTATTTGAAGGCGAAAGAGTTCAAGGTTTGTTAGGTGCTTACTACCTAGACGCTAATGCTTTCAACGCTTTCGACGTTATATTTGATAGCTTTGGCGCTACTGGTGCAGATGGAACTTCATATGCTCTAGGACGAACTCAGTTCACTACAGGAGATGTAGACACTGAAACCTGGGCTATATTTACTGACTTTAGTATCGATATTACTGACACTGTAGCTTTATCTCTTGGTGGTCGATATACGGAAGATAAGCGTGATGTAGAAATCTTTTCTCAGCAATATTCCAGAACCAATGGAGGAGTAGCTGAAGGCGAGCTAATCTCTCCATACTACGGTGGCGTTGGCAATATTGCCTTGCGTGATGGACTCTCTGTAAACGGCGAAGAAGTGTACCCAACGTTCAATGAGGGCCGTACAGATAGTAAGTTCACTCCTCGCATAAGCGTAAGCTGGACTCCAGACGACAGCATTCACCTTTACGCTGGCTACAGCGAAGGCTTTAAAGGCGGCGGCTTTGATCCTAGAGGAGACTACCGCAACGAGGAAACACGTAGCGGTTTTAAACCAGAAACAGTTGACGCTTTTGAACTTGGCGCTAAAGCAAGCTTCTTAGATGGCCGTATTACTACGAATTTGGCACTATTCTCAAGCAAATATAAAAACATCCAAATCCTAGGATCAGTTCTTATTGATGAAGATGGTGATGGAGAATTTGACGGCTTCGTAGGTCAAGTGACAAATGCAGGTCAAGGAACTATTCAAGGCGCTGAATTAGATTCAGTATTGAAGTTCACTGATAACTTTACTGCTAAGTTTGCGATAGGGCTAATCAATGCTGACTATGATGAGTTCTTTGAGACCGAAGAAATCACGGAAATGGTAGACGCTACCCTCGATTCGGATGGCTCTGCAGTAAGGACCGAAGTCGGAACTGGCCTATTTCAGCAAGTTAATAATGCAGATGATAAAGTCTTCCAAAATACACCTGACATGACACTGTCACTTGGACTTATATACTCTATTCCTGTTGGACCGGGAGAGTTAACACTTTCTAGCTCTGCAAACTATCGCAGTACGGTTTATCAGAGAGAAGATGCTCCTACAAACCCTAACGTTGCAATGCAAACCCAAGCAGGGTACACATTGTTTAACGCCAACGTTGTTTGGACTTCTGATAGCGACAATTGGCAAGCAGGCTTACACGCTCTTAACTTAGGCGATAAAGAATATATCACCGGCGGTTATCAGTTTGGCTTTGACGGAAACCCTGCGTTTTACGGAAACCCAAGAACAATCACTGCCACACTTAAATATAATTTGTAATAGGTTCTTAACCTAAGTAACTACTATCAAGGGCGCTAATTTAGCGCCCTTTTTTATGCGTGATTAAAATTGACTTTCATTGCAGGCCAATAAAAAATCATCAAGATAAAACTCACAAGCCCAAAACCTGCCCCCCAATTCCCTGCTTAACCTCTCTCCCCCCCACTCAAACCAAAGCCATCAACTCTTTCTCCCCGACTCAGCAACCCACTCCCAAACCACCCATCCCAAACCGACAACACTGAACCAAAGTTCTTATCCATATGCGCCACAGCAACACTGTGATGAATCTGATGCTGAGCCGGACTGATAAAAACTTTCTCCAACCACCCATACCCCAGCCAAACTGAACTGTGGCGTAAATTAGAACCCGCCAAATTAAACAGAAAGGTAAAAACACTCGCACCCAGAATATCGATGGGTTTAATCGCCCCATCAAAAAGATAAATAAACACGCCGCTTAAGCCACCGATCACCAACAAACTCCGACAACTGTTAATGGCCATTTCAATCGAATGAATGCGGTAAAGCGTTAGCGGAGTGAGCACTGTCGCGCTGTGGTGAATGGCATGGAAACGCCACAACAGAGGAACCTTGTGATAAATATAATGAAGAATAAAGCGAGAAAAGTCTTCGAACAAAAATACCACCGAGGTAAATACAACACTCGTCCAAAACACTCCCCAGTTGAAAAAGTTACCTGCACCGAAAGTTGAAGACAATAATTTATTAAGCCATAGAGCAAACGAGATCTGGCCACCTAAAATAGGCACAACTAAAAAGACGGCGACCAGCTGATTAATTCCAATCCATTTTATATCCACCAAACTCGATGGGCTAAACCACAAGCGGGGCGACAGCGCTTTTACAATAGCGGCTTTAAAACCAAGCCCACGCCAAAACACCACAACCACCGCGATGACTGCCGCACTCAATAGATACAACCAAAAAATACGTTTTTCCGGATTCGCTACGTAAAGGACAGGCTCAAGCAAAACCTCCCCCAATCTGAAACCCACAGAATTCAATTCACCCAACATCAATAACAACTCTCACTATCACCCCTACCAACTCAGCTCTATTAAGACTTACAAAAACGCTTGACCCTCGTAGGCCGGAAAAGCGAAGCGCCTTCCGGCATTCGCAATCCAACCTACAACAGCTCCAAATAACAACCACATAATGAGGCAACAATTCTTCCAAAGATTTTGCATTGGCGGTTAGTTATGGTCAATGGTGGAAGGCGCTTCGCTTTTCCACCCTACGACCGAGAGTAATCCCTTCAGCGCCCGTACCCCGTACCCCGTACCCCGTACCCCGTACCCCGTACCCCGTACCCCGTATCCCGTACCCCGTACCCCGTATCCCGTATCCCGTATCCCGTATCCCGTATCCCGTATCCCGTATCCCGTATCCCGTATCCCGTATCCCGTATCCCGTATCCCGTATCCCGTCGCCCGTCGCCCGTCGCCCGTCGCCCGTCGCCAAGATTCCCCATCCTAACATAAGAATGTTATTGATAACGGTAACGATAACAATTATCATTCGCTAAAATAAATGACTTCTGGGGATGTATCCATGTTTAATCGCAAATTCTTATTCGGTGCTCTCGTGCCGATAACGGCTATCGTTGTGTCCTGTGGTGGCGACGGTAGCAAAGCGCCACCTGTTAGCACTGATGATATTAAAGCTAACTACGTAGCAATGGCCTACGCCGCCTACTCCGATTCTTTGACCACAGCTGAAGCATTACAAGACGCTGTAGACGCATTTATTACAACCCCAAGCGAAGACAACCTGGATACAGCCAAAGCCGCTTATAAAGCTGCACGCGCGCCCTACCAACAATCTGAAATCATGCGCTTTGATACCGTTATCACCATCAACCAAGACCTTGATGCCGACGGCGGCCCAGCAAGTGTTGATGACTGGGAAGGTCAGGTGAATGCATGGCCATTAGACGAAAACCATATTGTTAGCATCATTGAAGGTTCTGAGACGATTGATCAAGCCTTATTAATCGCCCAAAACGGCGCAGACGACAACGAAGCGAATGTCGCCACTGGCGTTCACGCCATCGAATTTATGTTGTGGGGCGAAGACACTAACGGCACCGCAGCCGGTGCAGGCGAACGTCCAGCGTCAGACTTTGCCAACGACGGTACCTGTGCAGACGCCTTCTGCTCACGCCGTGCAAACTACTTAGAAGCCGCAACCGACTTACTTGTTGCAGACCTTACTGTAATGGCTGCCGAGTGGAGTCCTACTGCTAGCGCAACCGCCGGTACACTCAGCAACAACTTCTTAGCCAGCGATCTTGCTCTTGATTATATGCTCGGCTCTATCATTTCCATGGCTACAGATGAATTGGCTTCTGCTCGTATGGGTTCTGGCCTTGAGTTGGGCGACCCTGAAGAAGAGCACGACTGCTTCAGTGACTTTAGTCACGTTGCGATTTACTACAACTTCCAAGGTGTTCGCAATGCTTTCTACGGCACTTATATTGGCGTCAACATTAACGACAACAGTGTAGTCAGCGGTGTTAGCCTTGCTGATTTGATCGTGTCTCGCGATAACGCACTTTTCACCGAAATTGACGCAGCATTAGACGCGATCGAAGTCGACATGCTTGCCATCTTTAACGCGGGTGAGCGCACAACCGAACCCGTTCGCTTCGACCAAATTATTGGGCAAGACGCGAATGGAACCGAACGTCAAATAGCGGAAGCCGCTATTGATGCATTGATTGCTCTTGATGGTCCGCTTAGCGACGCTCAAGAACTTTTATCCTTACAAGAAATAAACGTGGGCGGCAGTGGTGACTAACACTCACTGAAGCACCTTAAATTAAGCATATAAATCAGCACGTGAAAGCGTGCTGATTTTTTCTGTTTTACCTACTTTATCTACTTTATCGAAAGCAATTATGAAAAAACACATTATCTTAAGTTCAGCGGTATTAAGTCTTCTTAGCGCTTGTGGTGGTGGCGGTGGCAGCTCCCCGGATTCAACCAAACCCACGGATAATGAGCCAGTACAAATCGAACATTTAGGCGGTGGTGAAGCCACGGTCAGCGATGTAACCGCAGACGCATTTTCTGAACATTCAGATAATATGGATGACGTAGATCGCATTCAAAAATTTAATTTGGGAAATGACTTTTTCCAAAACCCCTGGGTCGCTGGCAGCGCCAGTACTTCTTCTCGCGACGGGCTCGGTGGTGTATTTAACAATAACGCCTGCCAAGATTGCCACATCCGCGACGGACGAGGCCATGCCCCCAATATTTCGGCCGCTGAAGACGGCAGCGACTTTTCCAGTATTTTATTCCGCGCGGCGCGCGCAAACATTTCATCTGAAGATGAATCGTTAATGCTGCAATCCTTACAAGCCAATGTTCCCGACAGTAGTGTTGGCGGACAGCTTCAGCAAGATGCCATTGCCAATGTAACCGCTGAAGCAAGCCTAGGCGTTAGCTACCTAAGCAGTGAAGTAGAATTTGAAGATGGCTTTAGCGTTGAGCTACGCAAGCCCGTTTGGGAACTCACCAGTAATTACGCCGAACAAGGTTACGACTTTGATACCGACACGGTATTTTCCGCTCGCGTCGCCCCGCAAATGATCGGCCTCGGATTACTGGCCCTTATATCGGAAGTCGATTTACTTCAGAACGAAGATATCGAAGACAGTAATAACGACGGTATCTCAGGCAAAGCCAACGTGGTGTGGAGCGTAGCCAATCAAAACGTCACCATCGGTCGATTTGGCTGGAAAGCTGGACAACCCAGTTTGGTCGAGCAGTCTGCCGGTGCGTTTGTTAACGACATGGGCTTAACCAACCAATTGCACCAGCAAGGCAATTGTATGCCCCACCAAGCCGACTGTTTATCAGCAGAAAATGGTAACGGCGATTCGGTATCGGATTACGACTACGAAGTATCCGACACGATTCTTTCCGCCATCGGGTTTTATTCCTCTCATTTAGCCGTACCAGAAAGAAGGGATGCTTACGGCGCTCAAGTGCAACGCGGAAAAACTTTGTTTAATGACGCAGGCTGTACGGGTTGCCACACCGCTCAACACATCACAGAATTTTCAGACGATCATCCAGAGCTTTCAGAGCAAACCATATTCCCTTATACGGATATGTTGCTGCACGATATGGGTCAGGCACTCGCTGATTTTGATATCAACAATACGCCCGCCGCTGACAGTGTTTTGGTTGAGTTTTTGGCGAATTCACACGAATGGAGAACCCCACCACTTTGGGGCTTAGGCTTAGTGAAAACCGTCGACCCAGAAGCCACCTTCTTACACGATGGCCGCGCACTCACCATTATGGAAGCTGTCTTGTGGCACGGTGGAGAAGCCGAAACCGCGAAACAAAATGTTTTGCTTTTCGATGCAGATCAACGAGCTGATATTTTGGCCTTCTTAAACGACCTGTAAATTTAGAATTAAGTCGAGACGGCGAAGACCGTTTTGATTACACCAGTTCATGCCATGCCTTTAGGCTGCCCTTCGATTAATCGTTGAGTGGCCTTTTTTTATTCTAAAAAACCATCCCCTAAAGCCCCTGATTCGTACGATAATTCATATGGGGAATGTATCCTTGCAGCCCTCCACACCACTATCCAAGACAAATATTGCTAATTTGTCGTTAGCGCTGTCTATAACCGTCGGTAAAAACGACGCAAATCGCGTACACGATATTATGAAAATATCGTAGGGTGGAAAAGCAAAGCGCCTTCCACCTTTCCCTCCATGCCCTCCACTGTCCCCCTCTATCTCCGCGGTTCCCTAGCCATCCAACTCGATTAATTAGGATTGTGAAAAGAGACTATTTTTGGTCGATGGGGGTTGATCGATATTGTTGTGCCGGAAGGCGCTTCGCTTTTCCGGCCTACGTTACTCGGGCTTTCGGCCATAAAAAAAGGGCCTCAAATGAGGCCCTTTTAGGTCTTCAGAACACGCTTCAAATATTAAGAAACGTCGATCAACTCAACTGTTCCATCCGGGAGGATTTCAGCAATCTGACCTCTCGGCTCATCCATAAAGGCCAATATTAAGAAAAACACGACGGTACAAGTCACGGCAATCACGGTAAAGAAAATGTTCGGTGCAAAGAACGAATTCACCAATAAGAACGACGCGCCGCCTACATTACCGTATGCGCCTGTCATTCCTGCGATTTGCCCAGTCAAACGACGCTTAATGGTTGGCACAAAACCAAAGGTAGCGCCTGCCCCCGCCTGAACAAAGAAAGAACAGAATACAACTACAGCACCGATAGCCCACAAAGACCAGCTTGGGGTCATAAACGATAAGCCAACGAAGCCTAGAGCGGAGCCTGCGATCGTCATCATCAACGTACGTTTACGACCAAACTTATCACTCAACCATCCGCCACCAGGGCGAGCGATGAGGTTCATCGCCATAAAACAACCCGCCATTACCGACGCTTTACCGAGAGAAAAGCCATAAGTATCTTCATCAGAAAACATCAGAGGCATCATCGAAACCACGGCGATTTCTGCACCAAAGGTCGCCGCGTAGGCCAGATCCAAAAGGGCAACCTGTTTGAATTTATAGCGGTGTAAGGGCTCAACATCACCGTATATGTTTTCACGGTTTAAACGGTAAGACCGGACAATATGCGTGATAAACCAGGCCAATAAACCCGCCCAAATCCCGTAGGTCACGTACTCAGATAACAAGCCAACCTGTGCTGGCGACAGTCGCCAGGTAATGATTGCCATCGCGATAAAGATCGGCGATGCCATCACAAGATAAAGAATGAAGTCGCCTTTGCTCGTCACTTCCATCGCACCGACTTTTTTCGGTGAGAAGTAAGTGGAGCCTTTTGGCGTGTTACGCACAGTAATATAGAACAGAACGGAGATGATAATACTGACAACACCCGCGACAGAAACCGCTGCTCGCCAGCCGTAGTCCACGCCAACCCAAGTCGTCATGCCCACCGCCATTGCCGGTAAAGCCCAGTTGGCAACCGCCGCACCAAAGTTACCCCAGCCACCGTATATGCCCTGGGCAACGCCAGCAGTTTTTACCGGAAACCATTCAGTAACCAAACGAATACCAATAACAAAACCGGCACCCGAAAAGCCCAATAGAAAGCGGGCTGCAGCCAGTTGGGTATAGTCTTGCGCCCAAGCAAACATAAAACAAATGAACCCTGAGATTGCCAGCAAAAGGCTAAACATCAGGCGTGGGCCATATTTATCAACTAATGAACCAACGATGGTTCGCGCCGGGATTGTGAGCGCAAGGTTCAGAAACAATAAAGCCTTGGCCTCTTCCATGGATAGCCCGAAAGTTTCTTTAATAAGGGGCATAAGAGGAACATGGCAAAACCATAGAAAGAAGGTCGTGAAAAACGCCATCCAGGATAAATGCAGTATTTGAACCTTGCGGTCGGCAAAGTTGAATACACTGAAACCAGACGTAGAACCCATGTCAAAACCTATTGTTAACGTTGAACTTAATGAATCAAATCAGCTTTAAGCAATAAATAAGCCACATCCCTCATACATCCGAAGCTCAACAGATACAATCGATACAACGGCCCCCAATCTCAGCAAAACTAACGGCTGCCTTCTCTCATGTACTGAGCTAGGGCGCTTTAGCAGCAGAACCAAAACGGAACCCGGTAATATTGCCATCCAATCGAGCGTAGTTGGTGCAGTGACGCACCGCAACAGGGCGCACGTAAGTCTGGTACGAATGAGCCAGAAAAGACTATGTCAGGGAAACTGCCAAATTGTATACAAGCCTGCCCTAAACTTTTGAAGGTCCACTTGAAGATCCATTTGAAGGACTCGCTGAAAACCCAGAAGCCTTAAGCCAAGCCAGCCTTCCCCATATAAAAGCCAGCAATGGCAACAACCATTCGATCAGCATTAACGACCAAGGGATTTCATATAAGCTAAGCCCACTATCCACTAAATTGACCCCACTACAATATGAGAGCCACAAAGTGACCGCCGCAACCCAGGGCCATAAACCTACCTCACGGTAAGCTGCGAACAACAGCACCCATGAAAAGTACCACGCGTTCACAACCGGTGAAAATACCACCAGGGCGGTAAAACAACCAAGCGCTCGAACCTCAAGATTCCAAGGCCTAAAAAACACCCAGATGTAGGCAACAATAAAACCGAACATAAAACACAGACCAGTATTTTGATCCCCGATGAAAAAATGAACAGCATAATACATCGGGTTGTTAAACGCCCACCCCTCTCCCGCAGTGATCGCGCTTATTACAGAACTTGTTCCCGCCATCAAAAAAGGCGTTTCGATTACAAAATAACTTAAGCATGCCGCCACAGCCACGCAGATTCCTGGCAGCCAATTTTTTCCTACGCCCAATTCTCGGCGCGATAAAACCGCCGGAAATAAAAACAGCGGCAATAGAATAACGGCATATATTTTAATCGAGCAGGCTAAGCCCAGTAATAATCCGCAAACGATGGCTCGTCGCCCTTCCCAACTTTTAAAAGCAACGCCAACCAACGCGAGTGCGATAATATCCACGTGCCCATTGATCGACATGGCGTGAATTAATAGCGGGCAAAATGCAAACAAAACAAAGCTTCGGGGGCTTACCCGGTAATACAACACGCTAAGAAGAACCACTTCTGCACTGAATACAATGAATTTAAGCGGCCATATTTCCCCTGGAGCAAGCCAATAGGAAAGTGAAAAAATAGCTTGCGCTGCAGCGCCATAGACACTGGTATATTCCGGATAAGAAACACCATCTAATACCGCAGACATTTCTGGACTAAGGTTTACACCAAAAAAATCAGCCGGTGCAACGATGTACGGATTATATCCTTCACCACTTAAAAACCCCTCCCACAAATAACGATAATGATCATCTTCAAATAAAGGGGCGGTCAATAACGGCAGAATCCGGAAGGCAATCGCAGAGATAAGGAGAACGGGGATTGAATAATTTCGGATGCTAACTGAAAATTGGGGCACGTCGCAACTCGACCAATAGACAGCAGCAACCCAAACGATATTCAGCCCAACAACACATATCAAAAACTGAGTAAAATTCAGCGCGGGATAAAAACACAAAACTCCGTAAAGCATCAGCCCAATACAATAGGCTAAACCCAGCCCTTTACTGCTCAAGCGCATTCAAATCCCAACGGTAATCCATAAACAGATATTCTTTATTCGTGCCTAGGTCTTTTCGGTAACGGCGGAGAAATGGCAGTACGCCCCCGTCCTTTTCAAAATCTTCTTCAAACCAGTCAAAAATACGTGAGATATAGAGTGAGCCATTTTTCATCGACACACCCTTGGTCTCATCATTGAGGAATTTACGTGTTTGACCATCCAACTGAGCGTCCAGTTTTTCGGCTGTGTACAACTCTTGACGAAGATTCGGGCAACTTAATGACGCACATACAATGGCAAAATGAATTCTAGGCTCGCCCATGGAGCGTAAGATCTCATGTTCGATGATATCTAAACTCACATCCTCTCCCGCAATCTGCCCCACCGTTCGCCGCCAAACTGGCATCACAACATTCCCGATATCACGAATACTGTTTTTTGGTTTCTTATCAAGGACAATTTTTATTGCGAAATAATTATAAGCATTAATATAGAAAGCTAACTTTTCATTTTTATCCTTAAATGCGAGTTGAGCATTAGCTAAAAGATCCGCTAATGCTAAAAACTCATCATCGTTAGCCAACTCAAGATAGCTCACTAAGTTAACACGAACACCCAATATTTGACCTTCGGAAACGTAAGACTTCAAGGATTTTTCGTATCCCGACCAGTCCATACGTCCAATCAACTTGTGTTCAGGAGTTTTTTCGCAGCACACGCTCCCAATAGCAATGACCACAATAATAACAAGGCGACGAAAAATCCTTCCTGCATTTTCAGGATGACAATAGAAAACTATAGAACAACGTGAAACACGACGAAAAGAGTTCAATCGCACCAGCCTTATCTCGCTCACTTATACAAAAATTATTAAGAATACGCCTAAAGCCACAAGTAAATTCAATACCGTCATCTTCCCCAACGTTATATGCCAGACTAACTATTTTGTTCCTATTGGCACTGACTACCGCAATGTCATAGCAGCCACACGCACATGGTAATTTCCACCGAACCCAGAAGTGATCGCAAACACAAAGAGTATCATTTTCTTAGTTTTGAGCGGCCTGAGAGGTTTGTATAAAAGTTGTCATCTCACAAAAACGTCACTTTCAGTATAGGGTTGAAATTAGGCGATGGTATAAAAGATGTCTCCCACAGGAACAATCCAGCTCTAACTCTTACACCTCCAGGATTAGAAACCCCTACTGCACGCGAATTTATGGGCAGGTTTAATCCTCTAGAACAGTTGGCGTCGGAATAAACTAAGAAGAGCAACAATAGCGCCTCAATGCCTTTAACTGGCAACGATTTCTTGACAGAATTGCGCGAGCTTTACTAGTCTCAACTATATTCACTAGGTGTATTTCACCCTCAGAGAAAAGAGAATCCAAACATGAATAAATCTAAGCTATTTTTAGTAGCTTCGGTTATAACAGTTTCATTTTTTAGCTTTATTCCAAACGCATTTTCTTCTGGCGCTTTCGTTCCCGGCGGCGGAGGCCCGCCCGATGAAAACTACAATATTGGAAAAGCTATCGTTAAAGGCAACCGACTAGGTGGCGAACAGTGCAACGCATGCCATAAGAGCTTCAAGCGCGGCGCGCTAAAGAAAATCGGAAACCCCATCGTGAATTTTATTACATCCTGCGAATCCCATACCCCCTGCTACAAAGAAAAGTTGAGCGGCAAGCAAAGAAAAGCCATTAATATTTATTTTTCTAAGCGCTATAACTTACGGTAGGGGTCAAAACATGAAAAAAACAATTATTAAAAAGACAGCTGTTGCACTGGGATTGTCCGCATTAAGCCTTGCCGCATTTGCAGAGCCTCCTTGGACTTTAGAGGAAGGTCAATACAACGTTTCAATGTCTCAGGTGAACGAAAGTTTTACTGACAAGTGGCTGGGCACCGTAAAGTCAGAGATTCCTGAAATCAGCCAACAAACCACATGGCTAAGCGGAAGCTACGGCATTGCTGACAACCTTCAAATCAACGTCATAACAGGACGTACCTCTTCAGATTTTGACGGCTCGACTTTCGAGTATTCTGGCCGAGCAGATTCCTCCATCGGAATAAAATACCGAGCATTCGATCAATACCAAGGTAGCCCATTAACTCTCTCCATCCATGTAGGCGCCACCATTGCTGGTACCTATGAACGCTCCGCAGGTGGCAGGCCTCATAGTCCCGGTGACAAAGCGGATTCCGTGGAACTCATTATTCCCCTTTCTCGATCTTTCGGTCGCTACTTCTTACTTTCCGAAATTGGCTATCGCGCCAGAACGGACGATGTACCGAATGAAAAACTCTTTAGTTTAGGCGGCGGCGTTAACATCGGACCCGCCTACCTACAGGGGCTTTATCGTATTGAAGATAGTATTGGCGGATTGGATATCGCTCAGGCTCCCTTTACGCCTGACAGGTTTCATGAAACAGAAGAAGACCGGACACTCTTCGACTTTAGCCTGTCCTATACGTTTTTACATGTCTGGACAGTCTACCTCGGTTACGCGAATGTATTAACCGGTAAAAATACTGGTGACAGTGACATTCAGTATTTAGGGCTAAGCTATACACGTTAAGTCTTAAAAACGGGGTACGGGGTACGGGGTACAAAAAGTATTGCGGGTTTAGTTTCCCTCGCTCACTAGATCAGAAAAGCCAAACACCTTTCAATACCGCATCATTCCACCCCAAATAAAACCACACACTCAGAATTATACAGGCATTTTGTTTAGATATTAAAAATGAACTTTAATGACTGACGCCACTGACTTTTCCGGCCAAAACGTATAAAACAGGATTACTTTTTCAGTAGCAACAAAAGTGCTGAACCTGCTTTAATCGACTTATCCATTTCACCCAGAATGTACCCAACGTGAGCATTACCGCTGTGATAAACATCGCCAGATTTAGTTAAATATCCTATATGGGCATTTCCGCTATCGTAAATATCACCAGAAGTCGTTATATATCCGACGTGCGCATTACCATTGGTATAAACGTCTCCCGATTTTGTGACATACCCAACCTGAACATTACCACTGTGATACACATCGCCTCGATCACTCACATATCCAACGGCAACATTACCAGTATCATAAATATCGACAATCTTTGCTGCTACATTTTGCGACAAAACGATGGCTGAAAATACAAACAAAAACGATACTATATTTTTCACGCGATATTCCTCGAATGTTTTTTAGAATCGGCATAGTACGGAGGCAAAACTAAAGGGTCAATAATCTCCGCGCCATTATATTAACAGCTACAAAAATGGCACAAAAAACAAAAACCCAGATAATAAAATAGACTTACGAACCTGAAAAAATAAAACATTGTCATCGACGATATTTATTTTTCGCAAATCAACCTAGCCAATTGAATCACTACATGATTTAATTCATCACAGGTCGTGACAACCCATATCCACAGTAGATTTAGCGATTGAACAAATGAACAAAATCCAATATCGACAGGACAACAAAACGGAAAGCCCGCCGCCCAACTGGAAAGCAAGCTATAAAACAGAAGAGTATTTAATATGAGACTTTATCAACGAAAAACGCCGAATTCTAAAACAACACACCTACGGGTTCGCTGTCGACAACAGCAAACCCTTGTTACGAAATCATTTAATCGATATTGAAATTTCTATTTCACAATCACCTTTGTAGAATTCAAAATCCGTCGTATACGCACGTTCATGTACACAATTCCTAGCGTTAAAGTAATGCCAGATGACAGCCCAAAGATTAATAGTAGCTTTAGGCAATTCACCTTTTGCTGAAAAAACCAGATATTTCCCCGATTCAATTTTAAGACTTACGCCGTCGCCCAACATATCCAACGACATGCCATCAGAGCAAGCCACTATATCGAATAGACCCGTGTGGTCTGATTCGTAATTGGTATACACCCCGTAAACTCCAGCCCCCGTACTTACCTTCGGCAATACATCCAAGAAGAACTTACCCCAGAGCGGAGCTATTTTTGTCGTCGCTGGATTCATTTCATCAGAATTTTTTGTTCGAACACCAACTCCAACAACCTCAAAACTTTCTATACTTACGCCCTTCATCTTAGTTCTTGCACCTATAATTGTATGTATTATTCACGAGCACTTTTGAAAAAACTTTCTTTCCGCAGTAAGCGCTCAAACCGCTCCCACTTTCTATTGATTTTTGCTTTCCCTAAAAAACCAATATAGCTACTAAAAGGAACAAACTCTGTATTACCAATATCATCAACAATAACAGCCCTAAATTCTTGGCCATTGAAACGCTGACATACGATATTTCTGGGCTTTATCTCAGTGGTTATAATCTTGTTGTCCAACAGATAACACTTCAATTTCTGTAGCGATAAAATCAATTTTTCCTTATCGCCACTGTCAAGATTATCTGAAAGTTCCTGAGACTTCATATAGTACTCAAGCGTCTTGGCTGTCTCACCATTCGGGTCTGTTATGAAGTCAAATACCTGCCCTAATCCGAGGTTAGTTTCGATACTGCCGTGGTAACGCGCCAGCATCTCCCATGTGACACCCCTCCTTTCCAACTGGCGATAATATGCAATTTCCCGATCAGCCTCCTTCTGATGATCGCCGTCCAGCACCTTAATGCATAAACGGCTGTCTTCTGGATGGCGATAACACGAGCGATGAAACCCTCGCCCCACCAAACCACCCTTTTCTAAATTGATCACAAAAACACCATACTATAAACCTGCACCGGGAAACAAAAAACGAGAAGCCAAGGCCTGAATCGACCCTGGAACAACAGAGCGGCTACTGAATCAGCTGTTGCCGCCTATTCAGCCAGCTATCAGCCGCCTGCTCACTCGCTCATAGCCCCACCTGCGACCCTTCGATTCTGGATTACTCGCCCGTCAAAATGCTACGGGCCTGAGCGCTAAAAATGTCTGGGGATCATAACAAATGTGCCGACATCGTTCATGTAAATAGTCACTTTAACCCTCCGATATACCACCGACAGCAATTTCATTTCCCTAACGCCGGCAAGTAGAGTCGTCCGTATACTAAGCAAACCTTCAACATTCTCCTCTTAGCCAATCCAAAAACGTGTGCCGTGATCACCCTGTGAACCAAAAATATCTTTTGCTTCACAGCCACATTCCTGAGATGACTCGCCTAACAAAACAGGCTGCAACCTAAACCCCACCGACTGTCGTACCCCGTTTCCCTTATCCCGTACCCGGTAGCCCCACCCTATATATCCAAAGTCTCAAAATAAGTAATAGCTGGCGGTACGGAAAGGTAGCTCATTAACTGAGTCATAACGCCATTACTCTGGATGCTAAACAAATAATTTTCATGATCCTCTTTCGACGACCACCTTTCATTAAATAGCAAATCACCACTTTCCTTATTGAGACAAATGGATACATGCAGGCACCCATTAAACCCTCTCACTGCAAGGAGTTTTTCTTCCACGAACGACACAAGATCAGCAATGGTTTCAAGCTTGGCCTGAGATTGCAAATTGACAACGATACTCATAATTGACCTCTCCTTAACATTAAACCCCGATGGGTAATATGAAAGTACATTTTCATATTACGTGCTCTGGCCCTATATGGAAATATAACTTATAGAAGTTCAATCGTGAATAATATTCATTACTAATTAAAAAATAATAGCGTCACTTCTATCATATAAGGAATTAATAAAACGCCCTCTCATTGACTTGGGTTTAGATGTCCGTAATAACTGCGCACGGATACAATTGACACCAGCGTTTGCAAACTTCGATATCATTCTAAGCTAGGCTTATAGATTCATTAATATGGAGGCCTCGATGGACATAAAAGGAAAATATTATGAATGTAGAAAAATATTTTCACCCTACAAAAAATCACTTCCCCATATTACGAAACACAGAAACGCCGTTCAAACGAACGGCGTTTTACTACTGTTTTTTAAACTTAAAAAACTTACTGACAAGAACCGTCTGAGTCGATTTCCCAATAGCCCGAACTTGCTTCTTCCAAAGTGTTAGTTACTGAAGAACTATTCAAACCCAACAATTCATTTGAACCTGTAGCGTAAGCCCAACCCCAAGAAGCATAAGCCCGGCCTGCAGCTACGTGCTCAACGTTGGTAGAAGTTTCACAGCTAGCTTGCTGTCCGCCATCATTTGAAAATTGAAATACTGAAGTACCACAAAAACGGCTGCTACTATCAGTGTAATCAAATGAACGAACCTGAATAGAGTGAACGCCGTCTGTCAACGACTCAGGAAATGCGCTAGCGCCCCAGCTGCTATTACTTCCATTCGTGTGGCTCTGCGCAATGCCGTAGCTAGTCCATTGAGCTGCACCATCAATTTTATATTGAAAATCAAATTCATAAGGCGTGCCCAAATGCCAGCCCGACGCTGAAATAACAATTTGCCCTGGTGAACTAGTATCTTCCACACCAGTAATACCGCAATAAGGCGCGGCTGCATTCGCAGCAGTAGATATAGAAAAAACAATTGCTGATGCACATGCAAGTTTAATTAAATTCATAACAACTCCCAATAGATTAATTTTTTATTCGATACAAAATATCGACGGTGTGAACCCGATGACTCACATCCGATCTACTAGACGTTTCCGAAAATAATTTCCCCTACATCATTAGATTTTATCGTTAACGATTTTTTTAAAAACGGCGACAAATTAAATATTTTAACTTTTCAACTCTCATAACGCATTCTCATCACGCATGAATAACTGTTAAATAATAAAACTCTCAACAAAATTAAATAAATTAGAAGTGCGTATACAAATATTGTTTTGTTAAGCAATTTAATCGCGATACAAATTCAGCCGTCATATAAAAGAATAGTCGCAATAATGATTACGGCGTCACACAGTAGATTACTGAGACAATCCAGGTTTTTAGTGGTTAAAAATCGATCCGTAACGGGCGCCACAAAAGAACAGCCAGTTTATTTAATCAGAAAATAAATGGAGTCGAATACTAGTGCGTTTAAAATACTTACGGGGCCGAATAAAAAGATAGTGCCCAATATCGGAACTCTATACGACTTTGGTATTAGAGGAAATTTTTAGGGTTCAAACGTCTAAAATTTTAAACAATTTCCTTTATGTCCTAAGAGAAAATATTGATTTATTATTGCGGTAGCAGACATTCACAAAATCATTTGAAAACGGGAATCAAAATATTTTTATGAAGACCATTTATTACGCGAGAATTGCTACCGAATCATTTTGATTAAAAAATAACAGCCAAAACCAGACCATCAACACCTAAACCACAACATATGTTCACGCTCACCCGGAATATGCTTTATTACAATAACGCTTTCACCGCTGAAGCCTATAACCCTCAAAAACGGAAGCGAACAACACCGCAATTTTGTTGTTCGCTCCCGGTCATACTGCCCTCAACACATTACCAACATCTACTACTTAATGGGCAGCTTAGGCCTCAGCGTTATGCAGTCCTTCGTCGCTTCGACAGTTAACTCTATATCCACCGGAAACCCCATCTGGCTTAACCAATACCCTCGCAATTGAATCCACGGCACCGGTGGGCGCAGTTGGATTCGTCCATTGACGGTTGTGCTGTTGCTTTTTGATTGATAACTGCCCCGATAAACCTTACTCGTGAAAACTCTCTTAACACGTGCTTGCCTCTTCGGTTTCACAACAGATGCGGCCACTGACCGCCTCCTGCCTAGGTTAATCACGGTCATCTCCGCAATTCACTTCGGCCAGCACCTCGCTTTTGTCCTCACTCGTGCTTCCGTTCCGGCCTTCGTTTTCGCTTCCTTGCGCGTCCCCACTCCAATCTCCCCTCTCTCCTTGTTTTCTGTCGTCGTAACACGCCTTGACTGCGCCTAATTCATCCGTAGAGTCTTTGAATAACGAATACTTATCCTTATCGAACCCCAATTTATCGCTCGTATTCGCAGTCACTTTGACCCGCTCTACTTTCAATAAATTGGTCTTCGCAACAACCTGGATGCGCTGGCCTTTCTCAAAACCCATATCCCGCAGCCACTCACCCTGTAAAAGTATGCAGGGTTCGTAGTCTCGTAGAATAACGGACAGGGCAATGCAGCCGATACCTTTCGGGGCAGCGACGAAGATTTCATCAACGATAAGATTAATAATTAGGGGAGAATTTTCTTGGGCCGAGCTGGACTCTAGCGTATGATCTAAATCAGCCATTCTGGACTCCTTACAAGTCTATTAGGGTTAGCGACCTCTGAGTGTTTCAGCACTTCAGGGGTTGCGATTTGTATAACGTTGAGAAATGTTTGGGGGTTCACCTCCTCAGGCTTTAAATACGGATACATTAGATTGTCGTGCTGCGTTACGTTACTTCAATAGCTCTGCCGAAACGTAAAACAGCACCGCAATTCAACCTTAATCGTTCAGTTAAATCAACTAGCGATTGTGATTTTTGAGCGGTTATAATGTTAAATAAAATATTTTGGCATCAGTATTTTTATATTGCCGCCCTACCTCTTTAACTCCCTCCACTGGAAAATTATTTTTACGCGTCGTATATTTTTTGCAGCGTGTATTAATCAAATTAAAAATTCGCTTAATTGAATACGGGTAACAAGTGCGGAAATTAGATTTTCTTTTCCTTCAATAATTCGGCTAACTGCCCAGTAGGAAAACCACAACATTTATCAACTTTTCCAGGCCACTGACTTATAGCCATATATTTTACTCGTAGTGAAAAAGAAAAGCCATGAGACTCGGCGTTCTCTCTACGGAATTCTCTACAGCACTCTCTAGCCCTTCAGCACAGTACAAAAACAAAGGGCCCTGTAACGTGAAATGAGCTTATCTAAAACGTCATTCACACGGGTCCTTTAAACCTAAACGTCCGCTATAGCCTGCCGATCTAGATTAACTTTAGCTATTTTCCTGCAATGCCGATTTCCCTCACAAACGAAAATGGTTTAAACAAGGGCGAACCACCTTCAAAGTTTGAGACACGACCGTTTACGCTTAGGGTTCCAGTGTGACTATCAAAATAAGCCATGGCGTAGGCCGCATAGCTTCCACCCAAGCTAATGCCGTTAAAAAATGCAGCCGGGTTATATTCTGGCGTAATGAGTTGAGGGGAATTGACTGTAGCGGGTGGTCCCGCGGTGAATCCGCTAAGCGATACATGTAAACCCATTTCAGTTTTCGTATAGGTAAACGTCATATTGCAAGGAAGATCTACAGACTCGGATATAGCATCACTTTCTTTAACTGATTTTAATGCTTCGCTTTTCATGGTGTTTTATTTTCGAAATAATGAATAATATGGTAAGTAGGTAGCCTCGACTAATCCAGATGACAAATTAGTTGTTTTATTATATAAATCCGGTTTTGGGTTCGCTCATGGCCATCTGCCACTAGAGAGTAGCTTAAAAACAAAAATGTAATAACATGAAACAAACTTTATATAGGACTGAATCAACGGATTGGCGGAAGAAATTGCTATCACAATGAAAACTTATGATTCTGTTTTCTTTCTATTTTGCATGGGGCGACCACAAGGTGGTGAATTTTAACGAAAGCTATATTAAGAGAATAAGGAGCTTGTAATACAAAATATAAATTGAAATGTACCGCGCATTTTTTTGGATTTAAACGGACGCCAGGATTGACCAACCTCTGAGCATTACCTCTCTAGCGAGATTCAAAGAAAAATACTATTGCTTTCACTACTGGTGAATTCGCCGTGGGCCAACCACACCTGAACATTTCTATCTGCGTACAATATCAATTACCCGCGCGCCAAAACAATGCCCACCAAGTCATACCTTGCTAACAACTCGAAAACACCCAGTCAAGATCCAGCATGTATAGATTCGGTCCAGTCCCGCTCTGATATCTAAGCGATGGTGAGCTTGCGCTTGAATTGTTATTGATTAGTGACAAAGCAACTTAAACAGCGGGGGCCCGCCTCCCCTAAAGAGAAAATAGAAGCCACCCACAGTTTGCATAGATATATTTATTATAAAAAGGCTTATTTTTTCAGAAGCAACAATAGCGCTGAGCCGCCTTTTATTCTCCTATCCATATCGCCAAGGATATATCCAACTTGGACATTACCACTGTGGTATACGTCGCCCGACTTACTTAAGTATCCGACTTGAATGTTGCCACTGTCATAAATATCACCAGACTCCGCTATAAATCCAACTTGGATATTACCACTGTCGTAAACATCACCCGATTGAGATACATACCCAACTTGAATATTGCCGCTGTGATATACGTCTCCGGAATCACTGACATATCCAACTTGAATATTGCCGCTATCATAAATATCTATAATCTTGGCAGCTGCATTTTGCGACAGAAGAAGGGTGGATAGAACAAACAAAAACGAAACTAAAACTTTCAAGATAATATCCTCGATATGGTTTTTTGAATCGCCATAGTACGGAGGTAAAATTAGGGGGTCAAGAATAAGCCCCCCCTTACACCACAACAAAATTTAGCCCCTAGTCACATTAAATCGCACTCCGAAAAACCCATATAAATACTGACGCAACAGCCTTGGTTTTGTCGCAGGCATTATTATACAACCAATAAAAATCTATTTTATTCGGGAAAAATATATTCAAATATAATTTATTGAAAACAAGAACAGGGACTCACTAAAAAGTACGCCGATCAAACACACTCACAAGCCATTCTCAGAAAAACACATACAATTTAATATTGGCATTAAATATCGTTCTTTTACATCTACGAGCCTACCTAATTTAATTGACCTATGATCTAATCAAACGCCATTCATATCATTGGATTTTTGAGGCTAAATCAGATTCGACATTAAAAAATTCGCAACAATAACGGATAGAAAACGATCCAGACGCGAACCGTTTGAATATCACTCGCTGTCTAAGAATTTTCGAATGATATCTTTTTTCGTTCCTATCGCGAATACCGCATCGACATGCCCCCACGGACCTTCAATTTCACTGTAAGTCACGCGCTTGTTTTGCATTAGCAATTGAGTGTAAAAGGACTGCGTACTGTGAGCGGGAATAAGTACGTCATATTTTGAAGGTAAAAGTAAAATTTTAGCCTTTATCGGGCGAATTCCTTCTGCCAGGGTTTGCGCATGCCCCATTCGATATATCTGATTGGCACGTATCAGGTAAAGGACATGGTTGGCATCATAATGATGGGCTTTTGCCCGCGACTGTTCTTCAAGTTTCGAATAGACAGAAAAAGTCTTGAGTATAGATTGCCTCGGCAAAATATCACTTTTCATTTTGTCCTTAAATCGACGATCCAAAATGTGTCCACTTAGACCAACAAGATTAATCGATGTGAATGCCTTAGTTAGACCAACTAGGGGCTCAGGTTTTCCGTAATAATCCCCACCATTCCAAAGTGGATCATCTTTAATGTAGTTGGCCCACTTTTCCAATTCGGCGATCATATATGCATCTAATTCACCTGTCGAAACTACAGCTATGACTCTGGGCACCATATCGGGGTAGGCGCTTGCCCACTCAAGCGATTGAAATGATCCCATGGAAGCGCCAACAACTGCATGTAGTTTTTTAATCGATAGACTTTCGAGCAGCGCATGCTGAACGTTAACAAAATCACGAATCGTTACAATCGGAAAACTTAGCCCATAAGGCTTATTCGTTTTAGGATCGATACTCGAAGGACCCGTTGAGTATACATTGGGACTTTTAACCTGAGAATTAACAAGGGTATCCGAACTAATCACATAGTACTTATTGGTATCGATCGGTTTTCCTGGACCAATAATACTGTTCCAATATCCTGCATATTTTTCATCTTTGCTGTACCGACCAGCAGCATGAGACGTGCCACCAAAATAGTGTGGAATCAGTATCGCATTGTCCTTAGCCGAATTGAGCGTCCCATAACTCTCCCAGCCAATTTCAACGTGAGGAATAGTTTCGCCGTAAAAAGTCTTATAGTCCTCCATTGTAAAACGCTGCTTTGATGTAATGAGCGTTTCTGACAATACGGAAGGAACAATGAAAATAAAAATTAGGATTAAGGATTTAAGTGTAAAACCCATTGCATGTCTTATAAGTTTATCAATCATAACACTGCCTTATGGGCTTAAATTTAGCCTCTACATTAATCGGATGTTGATTGTTAGATCTAGAACCCTGAATATTCTATTGATCACTGATTCTGTTTTACTCTGATCACTCATGCCTTTGTTATCTCGCGACTTCGATGATTAAATAAACACTTCAGCTTTGTATTTCCAGGGGAGTCCTCACTAGTCGAACCCCCGATTAAACTGCCAATATTGCGCTGATTTTAGCGCGTACTTTTTAACGCTATTTCACTTTTATCAGACCATAATCTGCAACAATTTCTACATGCATTGTGGTCAGGGTACGTTAGAGAGAGACTTTCCTATTTTTAAGACGACGCCACTCTGAAGTACAGTTAAATTGCGTCCGTACTTAGAGTGTAGCTGCAAGTTTTACATGTTTCAGAAAGATGGAGGGTTCTTTGACTTATGCCAAAAAAGCATAATGCTTGTGAGCGTACCGACGAAATATACAATTTAATCTAAGCCGCGCTATAAATTGAAACACCGTATCAATCGAAGGTGTTTTTCTCCAATAAAACCTACTACAACTGTGGTATCTGATTATCAGCCGGAACAATTAAAAATACTACAGGTACTCTCGGCAGGTTAACGAACTTCACAGGATGAAATAGATTTGTCCTGAATTTTTAGGATATAGTTCTATGTTATTCAGAAACGTAAGAATGAGCATAACGGCCACGTCTTGTGATGCTAAAAACTTCTACATTGGCATGTAAGATTGGCATGGAATGTAGCATAGGGATATTGAGATTGTAGTGACGTCATCACGTGATAGTGAAGGCGAAAAAAGTTTGTGGAATTTTATTTTTAGGGTTTCTGTTGCGTGGCGCCTCAGGATTATTCAGATTATGTAATCAGATCATTTCGCCAACTCTTTCACTTTCTATTAGTTCGGTATCATTGCTTGTTTCTTCGACCGTGACTGGCTGTGTGAGAAGAGCGCCTCTTCTTGTCCAGTGAGCTAAAGCGCTCCATGAGATGACCTTGTCTTAGCCTGAAATAGGCAGAGGTCGTAAAATCCTGCGATCCTACCTAGCAATGATAACTTTACCCCTGTCGACAAATTCTGCATAAACACTGCACCAGAAGTAAAATCAATGGCACTTTCACCGCACCCCATAGGAGTAAAATCCCTACCTGATGCGAATGACAACGCACTAGAAATCTTAGAAAAGATCATAATATCTAGACGCATCACATAACAACCTGCTGAACGCGAAGCTAATATAATCAGGTCTAGTTTTTTCGGAGTTCAATCGTGCCTGACAGCCGTATTCTGAATGGAGGCGAATGTCTTTGACACATACTTAAGGAAGGTTGATTGGCTGCTGATGCTCCGCGATAGCACCTCAGGATTAATGGAACCGTAGGGCCGCGTTAAACCTCGCTAGCATGACGCCATTATTCCCTACCAGCTTACTCGTCACCGCCTCCATAACTGAAGCTCATACGAGGACCTGCATTGTCGCTCAAAGAGCCCAAGATTTACGACCCACCAATTACTGACTAATCAGTAGACACCACCACCCAAGCCCCTATAATAAGCCAACGCTCGCGGGGTGCTTTTGGGCTGAGATGTTGATTACAGTGCATTAATGATGTGTACGGCACGTTAAATTGAAACGAGCCAGTAAGAAGAAGACGAACCCGCATTACCTGATCCGGCTAATACCGGCGTAGGGACGAGTATCTCTCTTAGGATTGCAGGCAGTCTACCTATTGGGCTACCTCCGTTCTGTCTTAAGTGATCAGTTACCCGCTTCTACGCCCCCATACTCACTTAACTATTTTTCGATAAATAGCGGGGCTATACATGCAAGACACCACCACCCAATCCAAGCGTCAAGACGAAATCATCACGCGCGAACCACTAACTGGTAGCCGTAAGGTTTTTGTACCTGTCCCAGGCCACCCTGCTGTAAGAGTTCCGATGCGCGAAATTTCGCTTACGGATGGCTCTGCTATCACTGTTTACGATACTTCTGGCCCTTACACCGATGTCACGAAGAAGATCGATGTATTCGCTGGGCTTGCCGATGTGCGAAGCGCTTGGGTTAAGGCCCGTGAAGATACTGAGCTATATGACGGTCGTGAGATTCAAGCGATTGATAATGGCTTTAACGATGACAAGAAAGGCGCCGCGTTGAACAATAACGCCTTACAGCGTCAGCCACGTAAAGCCAAAAAAGGCTGTAACGTGAGCCAGATGCATTATGCGCGCAAGGGCATTATCACTGCGGAAATGGAATACATTGCCGTTCGTGAAAACCAAAGCCGTGAAGCCTTGGTTAATGAATTTAATACCGATGAACGCAATAAGCGTTTGAAGGGTGACCCGATGGGTGCTCGTCTTGCGGGTGCTTTAAAGCCGATTACGGCTGAGTTTGTACGTGAAGAAGTGGCTGCTGGTCGCGCGATTATCCCTGCAAACATTAACCACACTGAATTAGAGCCGATGATTATTGGCCGTAATTTCTTGGTGAAGATTAACGCGAACATCGGTAACTCTGCGCTGAGCTCTGGCGTTGAAGAAGAAGTTGAAAAAATGGTGTGGTCGATCCGTTGGGGCGGCGATACCGTAATGGATTTATCTACTGGCAAGCACATTCATTCTACCCGCGATTATATTGTACGTAACTCGCCGGTTCCTATTGGTACGGTTCCCCTTTACCAAGCTTTAGAAAAAGTGAACGGCGTGGCCGAAGATCTGACTTGGGAAATATTCCGTGACACATTGATTGAGCAAGCTGAGCAGGGTGTGGATTACTTTACTATTCACTCCGGCCTTCGACTTGCGCACGTTCCTCTTACTGCCGACCGCTTAACCGGTATTGTTTCGCGCGGTGGTGCGATTATGGCGAAGTGGTGTATTTATCATCACGAAGAAAGCTTTCTTTATACGCACTTTGAAGACATTTGCGAAATCATGAAAGCTTACGATGTCAGCTTTTCGCTTGGCGATGGCTTGCGTCCGGGTTCATTGGCGGATGCTAATGATGAAGCCCAATTTGCTGAGTTAAGAACGTTAGGTGAGTTAACCAAAATCGCTTGGAAACACGATATTCAAACTATGGTCGAAGGCCCTGGCCATGTGCCGATGCATTTGATTAAAGAGAACATGGATCTTCAATTAGAAATTTGTCACGAAGCACCTTTCTATACGCTTGGACCTTTGACTACGGATATCGCGCCTGGCTACGATCACTTTACCAGTGGCATTGGTGCCGCGATGATCGGTTGGTTTGGTTGTGCAATGTTGTGTTACGTAACGCCTAAAGAGCATCTTGGTCTGCCGAATAAAGACGATGTTAAAGAAGGGATTATTACGTACAAGATCGCCGCTCACGCTGCGGATATTGCGAAAGGCCACCCTGGTGCGCGTTACCGCGATGACACGCTGTCTAAAGCACGTTTTGAATTCCGCTGGGAAGATCAATTTAATTTGGGCTTAGACCCTGATCGTGCTCGTGCATTTCACGATGAAACGTTGCCAAAAGATTCGGCTAAAGTGGCTCACTTCTGTTCGATGTGTGGACCTAAATTCTGTTCGATGAAAATCACTCAGGAAGTTCGCGAGTACGCAGCGAAAGGAATGAAAGAAAAGTCGAAAGAGTTTAAAGAGAAGGGATCGGAACTTTATATTCCAGCTGAAAACGTTTAATCGTTAACGGCTGAGATTAACGATGAGCTTAGCAAACGCGAATATTGGTATTGTCGGCGCTGGCATTATGGGGCGCTTACTGGCTTGGCAATTGGCCAAGCTGGGCAATGCCGTGACGTTATTTGATAAGGACACGATTAATCTCGGTGCTAAAAATGGCATTGCTGCGGCTTATACCGCTGCGGGAATGCTGAGCCCTATTTCTGAAGCAGATTCTGCCGAAGAAGAAATTGTTGAGATGGGCCTGCATGCCTTAACACTTTGGCCACAAATTGTGGCCGATTTGAATGGCGCAGGTCAATCGACTTCAGATGACTCTTATTCTGAGCAGAAAAACAAAGTGGATTTTCAGCAGCGCGGGAGTTTAGTTCTTTCTCATCCCAACGATTTTGCTGATCTTGAAAATTTTCGTATGCGTGTTTCGCGGCTGAGCGCTGCGCAAGGGAAGTTAAGTCGGCTTTCCGCTTCTCAAATTTCTGAGATCGAACCGGAATTGGGTGAGAAGTTTAACGACGCGACCTTTATTCAAGGTGAGTCGTGGCTATCGCCTCCTGCCGTTTTGCAAACTCTGGCTGAACAGCTGTCTGAGTTGCCTTGTACTTTTATCGAAAACACTGAGGTCTCTGCACTTACTTCAGAGCGTGTTTGTTCTGGCAACCAGCATTGGGATTTCGATCAGGTGATTGACTGCCGTGGTTTAGGTGCTAAACCGGACATGAAACAATTACGCGGTGTACGCGGTGAAACCATTATGCTGCATGCACCGGATGTAAAAATTAAGCACCTTGTACGACTTATGCATCCTCGATATCGCATTTATATTGTGCCGCGCTGTAACGATGTTTATGTCATTGGTGCGACGCAAATCGAAAGTGATAGTTTAGCGCCGATTACGGTTCGCTCTAGCCTTGAGTTATTGTCGGCAGCGTATAGCGTGCATTCTGGTTTTGCCGAAGCGTCGATTATCGATTCGCGTGTTAATTGCAGACCGGCACTGCCCGATAATCTCCCACAGATTTTTAATGACGATGGTTTGATGCGCATTAACGGTTTGTTTCGACATGGGTTTTTATTGGCCCCTGCGCTTGCAGAGCAAGCCATCTCGATTCTTAGCGGACAACAAGATGTGTTACCTCGTTCCCACGGTCTGAGACTGTGAAAGTATTACGAATTCGAATGCCCTCGTTCCCATGCTCCGCGTGGGAATGCAGACCGGAGTATGTTTATTGCACTTAATTCGAATAGTGTTTGTTCATATCCCAGTAAATCCGATAATTCTGGTCGGTTTTCACTTCACGTATGCATTCCCACGCGGAGCATGGGAACGAGAACGTTCAAGTTTTGGAATACTTTCACAGTCTCTTTCCGTAGGAATGCATGCGTGTAATGAAGACCAAGTGCATTTGGGGAATCTGCTGAAGTGAGAATAGGCGATATTTGGATTTACCTCGTTCCCACGGTCTCCGTGGGAATGCATACATGTAATGAAGACCAAGTGCATTTGAGAACACTGCTAAGGTGAGAATAGGCGATATTTGGATTTGTCGCTGTCGCATATTTCCGCATGCATTCCCACGGAGACCGTGGGAGCGAGAACAATGTTCGAGTTTTGACATTAATGAATATTTTCAGTTTCAATTGAAATTGCAGAAAACTACACACCAGGCAAAAAACAGCTTAACGATCTTATGATGAAAATAATTGTAAACGGTGAAGAGTCCTCTGTTGAACAAAATACACTTTTGCAAAACCTTTTGGACCAACGCCAACCCACCGCTCCTTTTGCGATTGCGATTAACGATCAGTTTATTACCCGCGATCGCTATGCGGATATTACGCTACACGAGTCCGATCAAATTGAAATCGTCTCGCCGATGTCGGGAGGTTAACTCAGTATGTGGAAAATCGCAGGTAAAGAACTTAATAGCCGCTTTTTAATTGGTTCGGCCTTATACCCTTCTCCGCAGATTATGCTCGACGCTATTAAGGCTTCGGGCTCTGAGATTGTGACGGTGTCTCTGCGCAGACAGAATCCCAACGAAAAAAGCGGAGCGGATTTTTGGAAGCTGTTATCGTCTTTAGATATTAATATTTTACCCAATACTGCTGGCTGCCATACGGTAAGAGAAGCCGTGACCACGGCACAGATGGCCCGCGAATTGTTTAATACGAACTGGATTAAACTGGAGGTTATTGGCGATGAATATAATCTTCAGCCTGATCCTTTTGGTTTGCTGGAAGCCACGCGCGAATTGGTTTCCCAAGGCTTTGAAGTCTTTCCTTACTGCACCGACGATTTAGTCCTTTGTGAAAAGTTGGTTGAAGCCGGGTGTCGAATTTTAATGCCTTGGGGAGCGCCGATTGGCACGGGAAGAGGCTTGATAAACCCTTACGCGTTAAAAACCTTACGGCACCGCTTACCCGACATTAATCTGATTGTCGATGCGGGTATTGGGGCACCCTCTCACGCTGTACAAGCAATGGAGTTGGGCTTCAACGGCGTATTGTTAAATACCGCTGTTGCTAACGCCTGCAACCCTGTTGAAATGGCTCGTGCGTTTAAGTATGCGATAGAAGCCGGTCATATAGCGGGCAAGGCCGGGATGATCCATGAACGCGATTTAGCCAAGCCTAGCACTCCGACTATCGGCACACCTTTTTGGCATCAGGAATAAGACTATGCAAGAACGTCCGAGTGTTTTAATTATTGCCGGTAATGATTCGTCGGGTATGGCGGGGCTTCAGAGGGACTGTCAGAGTTTAAGCGCATTCGGGATTCATGCCCGTACGGTGATTACGGCAAATACGGCGCAAGATGTTAAAGGGGTTCATGCGATTAATGCGGTGTCCCCCGAGGGCTTTACTTCTCAACTAAAAGCCGCTTTTAACGAAAGTGTTTTGGCGATTAAAACGGGATTGTTTGCCAACCGTGAGCAATTGGAAATATTTGTTGAGGCTTACCAGAACAGCCATCGGCCACCGCTTATTGTTGACCCGGTACTGGCGGCTTCTAGCGGGGAGCATTTCGCTAATGAGGCTTTAGTTACTGCATTTCAGTCTCTGTTATTTCCGCTTGCGACTTTAGTTTGCCCAAATATTGGCGAGGCTGAAAAATTTATTGGGCAGAAAATAGATTCTGCTGAGGCAATGGAATCTGCCGCTAAGGTATTGCACCAGTCGGGCGCTCAGAATATTTTGCTGAAAGGCGGACATGCCGACGGTGAAATCTGTCGTGACTTTTATTTGGCAAGCCAGGCATTAACTGACCGCAAGAAGTTTTGGCTCGCCAGTTCGCGTGTGGAAACACTCAACAGTCGAGGTACTGGCTGCGCTCAAGCTTCTTGTATTGCCGCCAGCATTGCTTTGGGTTATACGGTTGAGGATGCGGTGGTCATTGGCAAGATGGCGATTAACCAAGGCCTGAGAAACAGCTATGGCGTCGCCCAACAAAAAGGGCCGGTCTGGATCGATTCGTTTCCTGCTGATGAAGTTGATCTGCCCACGCTTAGCCATAAAAGCGAAAACGATCAGCAAACTGAATTCCCATCCCCTACCCTACCCTCTGGTGAAGACTCTCCTTTGGGGCTTTACCCGGTGGTGGATTCGGCAAGCTGGGTGGCGCGATTATTAAAGCTCGGAATCACTACGATTCAATTGCGCTGCAAAACACTTGAGGGGCAAGCCTTAGAAGATGAGATTGCTCAAGCCGTTACCCATGCTCGGGATTTTAATGCGCGTTTGTTTATTAATGACCATTGGGAATTGGCGATCAAACATGAGGCCTACGGTATTCACTTGGGCCAAGAAGATTTAGATGATGCTGACTTACCGACCATTGCCAAGGCTGGGCTGCGTTTGGGCATCAGCACACACTGCCATTACGAAGTGGCTCGCGCACATTATTATCGTCCCAGTTATATTGCCTATGGTCCGGTTTATCACACGGACAGCAAGCCAATGCCATGGATTCCACAAGGCCCTAAAGGCTTTGCCTATTGGCGAAAAGTATTAAGCTATCCCATGGTCGCAATTGGCGGCATAAACGCTGAGCGTATTGCTGACGTTGCCGCAGCAGGTGCGGAAGGTATTGCGATGATATCGGCCATTACTCAGGCTGAAGACCCGGAAGCCACAGCTTTAGACCTGATTGAAAAAATGAAACAAATAGCCTAAGTGAATTTGGCTTCAATAAAATATGCAAGCTAGGATTCCATGCTCTTAGCGATACAGAGTTTTAATTCCAAGTAAAAAATTGAATGCATCGATAAATATGACCACACCACTTTTTACTCAGCAAGAATGGTTACGCTACACCCGCCACGTTCAGTTAAAAGGTTTTGGGGCGGACGGACAAACCCGTTTAAAAAAATCCAAAGTGCTTATTGTTGGTATGGGTGGTTTAGGCGCTCCGGTATCACTTTACCTTGCCGCTGCTGGTGTTGGCCAACTCACGATTATTGATGGCGATACCGTCGACCTGACGAACCTGCAAAGGCAAGTAATTTATACCCACGACGATATAGGCCTGAGTAAAGCCGCTTGCGCCAAGAAACGCTTACTCGCGCTGAATTCGGAGATTTCCATTACGGCAATTGAAAAGCACTTTACGCCCGAAACTGAGTTTGAAGAGGACTTTGATTTAGTCCTCGACTGTACCGACAATTTCCCTGTCCGCTATCTCATTAATGATTTTTGTCATAACCACCAATTACCTTGGGTTTACGCGAGTATTCATCAGTACTCTGGCCAGTGCGCATTTTTCAAACCAACCGAAGCTTGTTTTAGGTGTTTGTTTCCTCAAGCCCCTAGTGAAGTGCAGGATTGTAATAGCGCGGGTGTGATTGGCGTATTACCGGGTCTGCTGGGTTTGTTTCAGGCCAATGAGGCGATTAAGTATCTTGCTGGACAGGCGCCTGCCCTCGACAATAAATTAATGCTATTTGATGCGAATAAGCTGAGCATGCAAAAAATTGCTTTGGCGAAAGACCCGAATTGCTTGTGTGGGCAAAAGCATATTGATAAAAATCAAAGCGACTATTTGTTTGCCTGTACCTCTGACACAAGTGACGCAGACAAGCCCAAGATCGACGACACACTCGTTAGCCCCGTCATTTCACCCACCGAATTTAATCGTTTACGCGAGAAAGACGGTGTGTTGATTATTGATGTTCGCGATAACAATGAACGCGAAGCGTTTCATATCGGTGGGATGCATATTGCCCTTTCTGAGCTTGAAGACCGTCATTCAGAAATCGATAAAAGTCAGACAATTATTTGTTATTGCCAGACGGGCATACGCAGTCAGAAAGCGGCTCAGCTGCTTGCTGGGTTTGGTTTGGAAGCGAAAAGTTTAGAGGGTGGTTTAGTGGCTTGGCTAAAGTCAGCATCTTAAATTAGAGCCCTTTCGGGCATATCGTACGAGGCTCATCATTAAATATGATATGGGGAACCTCGATTTAAAAGATGAAATGCAATAATCTCGCCACTCGCCAGCACTGCCAAACAAAAGAACCCATCTTAAACAGCGCTATAGTTTTGCCCCAACTGAACGACTACAATTACTTGGCTAAATACGCAATTTGAAAGTGTAAGTCTTCATAAACATTCAACACTATCTGCATATCTTGAGTTGTAGGCTCTTGCTCTTCGCCGTTAACTAGGACAACCGTTCGAACTGGGTAAACGCCTTGAGGCATGCCTTCTGGCAGGGTAAAAGAAAATTCATTATCAAAGGCTCCGCCTTTATCCGTATCGCCGTTCACGACTTTAGTCAGCGATTTGATGACTTTCTCATCGTCTTCGTTATCAAATATTTCAATGATTTCTTCGATTTTCACTTCTCGTGAATCACGACCAGGAATAACGGAAAGAGATGTCTTTACTGTCACGGGCTTACCCGCTTCCACAATATCTGAAGGGTGGAGGTTTGCCGAATATGAGATGAGCTTAGGCTCTTTCGGGAGTTTTTTATTATCTTCTAGGTAAATCTCGATAATTTCATGATCGCCTTTGACACCTATTGAGGTGTATTCCACCACCATGTCATAAGCAATTTTGGCCGCGACCCCTATCGCAACAATCTTAGCGACAGACTTGAGCCGTTCGATATCTTTACATTTTCCAACTTTAGATCGACTTGAGCATTTGTCTGTATCCGGTGCGATGTTATCGACTAGATCTTTAAATCCAAATCCGGTTACCAGAAAAAATGACATAAGGGCGACAAGTATAATTCGAGTGTTTTTTCCTAACATGAAGTTCTCCATTAATTTTATTGGGTGATTATTGAATATCAAAACTTTTCTTGAGTCTTGTGATTTCAGCTTTTGCTTCCGCACGTAATTTTGTTGCTACAGCATAATCGGGTACAAATTCTAATGCCGATTCCGCATTAGCTATTGCACAGGTGTAGTTCTTTTTACCAAAACACTTATTAGCTTTGGCAACTAGCTTGTCTGCTTTACTTTGATTCTCTTCTATACGTTGTTGTGAAAACAAAGCCCTTTGGTACAAACCATTCGCATTGGAATCAATGGGCTTTATTTTCAGGGCCTTTTTGGCATAACGTATCGAACATTGAAAATCCGACTGATTAAAACAGCGTTCAGATTTTTTATACGCCGAAGAAAACTGCCGATTACGCTTGGTTTCATTATCTTTGTTTTCTTGTTGGCGAGTTAGTGCTTGCTGTTTGGCCGTTTGCGCGAGGATATTGTCTGGCTGAAGACGAAGTACTTTATCTGTCGACTGAATTACGCATGTGTATTCTTCTGCCGACAAACAGCCCTCAATCACTTTGAGATGCTGGGTAACTTTTTCGCGAATCTCGAACTGCTCAATGCTGTTTTCAATCTCAACAATTTCATTTGCGTTAGGCGACAATTCAACAAGCTTAAGCAGCTGGCTTTTAGCACAAATAGTATCTTTTTTCTTGCTAAGGCAATTATTGACATTCGTAACAAGTACGCTAATATTTTGCACGAGTAATGCTCTGTTCGCGTCAACAAATAAGGCTTGGGCATCTGTATGCTCGGGAGCCATTTCGAGCACCGATTTACTACTTTGAACTGCGCACGAATATTTTTCGGATTGGAAACAGTTCAGAGCTTTTTCATAGGTGTGATGGATAACTTCTGTTAGCTCTCTTGAATCAAATATTAATTTGTAACCCACGCCACACAAGGCAATCACCAATGCGGCACTAAGAATTTTAAATATTGGGAATTTTTTCTTTTCTGTCAATTCAGACAAGAATTCTTCAATAGAAGCGGTACGATCTTTCCTGTGAACTTTTAAAGCGTTGACCAGCGCTTTCCACTGCCGAGGCTTTAAGCCGGGAATACGTTTGGGTTCTATGCCTTTTTCGAGGACTTCATCTGCTGATAAACGATCATAGGGATGATTGCCCGCCAGTAATTCATAGGCGATTAATGCGGCTGCGTATACATCGTCTCTTGCGTCTGGCGATTCGCATTGAATCATCTCCAGGCTGGCATACGCTGGCGTTAAAGCACCAAGATCACCGGCATCATAGTCTTCACTAGCCGAGGCATTGGCTACACGAGCGATGCCAAAATCCAAAACTTTTGCACCATTATCGGTAACAAATATATTACCTGGCTTGAGGTCGCTATGAATAATGTCTTTAAGGTGTGCGTATTGTAAGCCTTTACAGTACCCACGAATAATATCGAGGGCTTCGTTTGTTGGGAGTGTATGCCCTTGATTCTCGCGAAGAACAATATCGAGCCCCTTCCCTACTAACATTTCCATTGTCATGTATATAACATCGCCATCGCGATCAAAGTCATGAACAGTGACAATATTAGGATGGGACAATGTATGCGAACGGCTAGCCTCTCGCTGTAAGGTTACAAAGGCGTCGGGATGATTTTTGAAGTCATCATTTAATACCTTAACCGCAACGTCGGGTTGAAGGTCATTGGCTTCCACCTTACGTAGATCTTTCGCGCGGTACACAGTACCCATGCCGCCAGCACCAAGAGTTTCTTCTAATACAAAGCGCTTATTGAGGATGATTTTGTCTTCCGCTAAGGCAGTATTTGCTGCTTGCTTCGCCTTCATAAAGCCTGCGCTGTTATCCTGTTTTTGCATTGATTGCTGGATACGCGTTAGGGCGACTTGCACCTCTGGGTGGTTTTCTGGGGCTGATACCGGAATTGTTAGTCGAGGCTGAGCTATTGTTTTGTCAGGCGCTTTGCCTGCTGTCTTATTAGGAGTCTTTTCAGGCCCTTTTGCAGATAAACTTACAGGTGTCTTAATTCGAGTATTTTGAGACGCTGGCTGGGGTTGAGAAGTATTTTTAAGTGGCTGCTGGGGAGTCCTCGAAGTTGCTTTTGCAGCTATAGCGACAGTTGCATCAATTTTAGGAGAGGAGGCACGCGAAGACTGAACAACGGTGTTAGACCCTTGTGCTTCTGACTTTGAACCTGATTGCTCTTTTGAACCCGAAGGCTGTTTTGACTTTCCTGTATTCTTATCCATAAAACACTACTGATAATCCCCTATCTATACATTCCGCTGTTTGAATTATTATGCGGAGCAGTATGGTTACACTCTATCTTTCACCCGTCAAGCGCATAGAACGAGTGTTACATGTGTAACACTCTGTGACGTCATAAACCTCAAAGTAAAAATAGATCGCTAGAGATTCAGGAGTCCGCCACACGACCGACAGTAGTCGGCATCATGGTCATGCCCAACTTTCGAACAGTTGGGGCACACGACATTCATTCTTTCACGTTGAAGCTCTTGCGCTAATTCAGCCGTAAATATGCCCGTGGGTACTGCAAGAATGGAATAGCCCATCAACATGGTGAGTGCCGCGATAAACTGGCCAAGCGGTGTTTGTGGCGTAATGTCTCCGTAGCCGACTGTGGTTATAGTTACGATGGTCCAGTAGATGCTTTTTGGAATACTGCTAAACCCGTTTTCGGGCCCTTCGACGATATACATTAACGACCCAAATATAGTGGTCATGACCAATACCGATAGAAAAAAGATTAGGACTTTACGCCGAGCGTGATACATCGACCGCCCTAAGGTGCTGGCTTCTGTCGAATAGCGCACGAGCTTCAGCACACGAAAAATACGCAAGAAACGCATGATACGTATGACCAACAGGAAGTTTGCGCCTGGGACAAATAGACTCAGATAACTAGGCAATATTGATATGAGATCGATAAAACCATAGAAACTTGTCAGATAGCGACGCGGGTTAGGGGAGCAATAGATCCGTACTATATATTCGATGGTGAATAGGACTGTGAGAGTCCACTCAATATAGCGGATCACTTCGTAATATATAACTGAATAACCCGTTACTGAGTCAGCCATGAGGGTAAAAACACTGACCAATATCGCAAAAATCAGAAAGAGGTCAAAGTTCTTGCCTGCAGGTGTATCCGTACCAAAGATGACTCGGTACAACGTTTCTTTTAGGTCTTTATTATTCATTGGATTCCAATCGCGATACACTAGCTAGCTTCTGCAAACCTTAACATTAGATGATCATGAAGAAAAACAGCAGGCTGGTCTATTCCACAGATATCGGGCGTATTAGGCCTGAAAAAGAGGCTGACGATATATCCACAGCCTCTGCTGACGGAGTCATTCGTGTTAGCAGGGAGACTAAAGGTCGAAACGGGAAAGGCGTAACCATCGCTTCAGGTTTTGACATGACAGCTGACGAGCTGAAGAAGTTTGCCAAAAAACTCAAGCAGGTATGCGGCACTGGAGGAACAGCTAAAGAAGGCCGTATTGAAATCCAGGGTGATCAGCGTGAGAAGATTGTGGAATATTTAACGAAGGAAGGATTTTCGGCTAAGCGATCGGGAGGGTAACAAGCACATCAAAAAACAAAGCTATTCGCGTTCATCCAAATTGAAAAGGACTCCCACGAATAGCAACAATTTCTTATTTTTTGGAAGACCGTTTCGCCTTCTGCTTCACTTGCTTTTGAAGCATTTTCTTTTTGCTCAACGGACGTTCGTTCATTTTATTTTTACGTTCAGCAAAAGGATTCTCGCCAGACTTAAACTCAATGCGAATCGGTGTTCCGTGTAATTTAAGCGCGCGTCGGAAAGTCTTTTCCAAAAACTTTGTATAATGCTGCGGCACATCTTTAGTTTGGTTGCCATGAATTACGATAATTGGTGGGTTGTGGCCACCCGCATGCGCGTAACGCAATTTGATTCGACGACCACGAACAAGTGGCGGTTGATGTGTCGATACCGCATCTTCCAATATTTTGGTCAGATGACTGGAGGAGAAGCGTTCAGTTGCGCTTTGATAGGCTTTCTCTACTGATTTATAGAGATGGCCAACGCCAGTGCCGTGCTTAGCCGAAATAAAATGCATGTCTGCAAAGTCGACAAAACGAAGGCGCCGTAGCAGTTCATTTTTAACGTATTGCTTGTGCTCTTCTTCTAGACCATCCCACTTATTAATACCGATCACTAATGCCCGACCGGCATCGATGGCGTGCCCCATGATATGGAGATCTTGATCGACAACGCCTTCTATTGCGTCAATCAATAGAATAACGACGTTGGCATCATCTATCGCCCGAAGGGTTTTAATTATGGAGAATTTTTCGACCGTCAGTGTGACGTTTTTACGACGACGAACACCAGCGGTGTCGATAATCGTATACGGCGTACCATTACGTTCGTATTGAATATAGATGCTATCGCGGGTTGTACCAGGCTCATCATAAACAACCACTCGATCTTCACCGAGCAAGCGATTAACCAAGGTCGATTTGCCGACATTCGGCCGGCCAATGATGGCCATTTTAAGACCCCGAGGTTCAACTGGTGTCGCGCCTTCTTGTTCTGGGATTTCACCCAAAACAAATTCCATCAAGGCTTTCACTCCTCGACCATGGGAAGAAGCTATGCCGTGAACATCACCTAATCCCAACTCGAAAAATGGCGAAATACAGACATCATGATCCAGTCCGTCGATTTTATTGGCAACGATATGGACGTTTTTATTCTGAATTCTCAGATGATTAGCGATTTCTCGATCGGCCAGCATTAGGCCATCTCGACAATCCACCAAAAACAAGACGATATCAGCTTCAACTATGGCCAAACGTGACTGTTCGGCCATGGCCTCGTCAATGCCTTCTTCTTCGCCACTAATACCACCGGTATCGATGACGATGCATTTTTTGCCTTGTATCGTGGCCTCACCATATTTACGGTCCCGGGTAAGTCCAGAATAGTCGGCGACAAGGGCATCTCGAGAACCAACGAGACGATTAAATAACGTTGACTTACCAACGTTGGGGCGCCCTACAAGGGCGATAGTGGGTATCATTCAGAGTTCACAACAGATTGATTAACGCGAGGATAGCGCGTAAGCGCTCAATTTTCCATCATCGCTAAGAATATAAAGTTTTCCAAGGTGGGCTAACAAAGGAGCATGAAAGCCATCACCGGCAGGTTTAAAACGGTCAACGAAGCTTCCATCTTGTTGAGAAATCAGGTGTAAATATCCGTCACCATCGATAGCCGCGATGTAGCGACCAATAGCCGTTGGCGCACCTAATTCACGATTAAGAAGCGCATCAAGCTCCCAAATCACCTCACCATTTTTTGCATTATAAGCAATAAGGTGAGACTTATCGGTACTGACAAAAACTTTTCCACTGGCTATCGCCAAGCTACTGTAGGTCGACAATTCTTGCTTCCAAACAGGGTTACCTTGGGCTTTAGCAAAAGCAAATATATTGCCTTGATAGCTTCCAGAATAAACCAAACCGTCATTTACAATCGGGCTGCCATCGATATCGACAATACGTTCTAGATCGGTTTTACCTTTTGGATGGCTAACACGAGCCTCCCAGGTACGCGAACCATCAGCAAGAGAGAAACTAACCAATTGGCCATTATCAAAAGCACAGAGAACTTGTGTTCCATCTATCACTGGTGAAGAAGTTCCACGAAGACTCAGGACAGGGGTTATATGGTCGTATGACCAACGCCTTTCGCCTGTTTTGGTGTCAAAAGCAAAAACCCTCGCATCAATGGTTTGAACAATAACGACTGTTGCACTAACGGCAGGAGCAGATAAAATTTCTGAGCTAACCTGGGCAGTCCAAACAACTTCACCATTTGCAGTATTCAGAGCGATAACGGTACCGTCTAAAGTACCGACAACAGCTGTACCGTGATAGGCACCAACACCACCAGAAATTTGCGCATCAGTATCGGTTTTCCATTTTTTGTCGCCGCTTTCAAGATCAAACGCTAAGACGTCGCCACTTTCATTCGCCACATAAATCGAGTCGTTAACAATAGCCGGCTCAAGTCGTAGATACTCTCGTGCACTGCCACCACCGGCACTTACTTTCCACAAACGAGTGGCTTTTAGCGTCGATTCAAACTTAACTAATTTTGCAGCTTTTGCCGCTTCTTTCTTGAGTTCCTTTGCGTCTTTTTCTTTATTGGACGCACAGCCAATAAACTGAGAAGCCAGAAGGGAAACAAGTAATAGGGATACAACTCGCCGCATTAAGAATTCTCCGCCGTCTCTTCAGCAGCATCAGATGTTGCAGGCGCTTCAGCTTCTTCTGGCTCAGCTGTTTCCACTACAGCTGTTTCTTCGACTACAGCTGTTTCTTCGACTACAGCTGCTGCTTGTAAGCTGCCGGCAACAAGATCTGCGCCATCTAATTTGATCTGTAAAATACTACGTCGTTGATATTCTTGAGGCGTTAGACCATCGATAGCTTCTTGAAAAGCGGTTTTAGCTGCATCAGTTTTACCTTGTGTGGCAAGAACATCGCCACGTATTTCTGCGAATAATGATGCGTATTCAGAACCACCTGCTGAGCTTACGAGACTTAGAGCACCGTCCAAATCACCTAAAGCCGATTTAACGCGCGCAAGGCGAGATTTTGCAAGTTCTTGCACGGCATTATTTGCACCACCGTCTACTACTCGCTGCAAATAACCTTCGGCTGCGGATAGGTCTTTCGCATCCATAGATAGACGAGCAAGAATCAAGTTAGCATTATCGGCGTACAAAGACCCTTCATGGTCCTGCACCAATTTTGTAGCCAAAACAGTAGCATCGGATCGCTTATCATCAGAGAGTTCCGCCCCTGGTGCAACATCCATCGTGTTAATGAGGGCGCTATATTGCTCGCCACCGATCGCGGCTTTTTCAGCTTGCATATCTTCCCACACGTTCAAGCTGTAATAGCCACCTGCAACGGCGACAACAGGAATCAATACAGATTTCCAATAGCGCTTACACCAGTCTTTTAACGCCGCGATTTGTTCTTCTTCTGTTAAATGGTCTGCCACTGGGTTCTCCTAATGATCACTATCGATCTTAACTTAATATATTAATGATTTCGTCAAACTTGACGGTATGTTGCTGTTTGTCTTCGCGTAGATACTTCACTGAAACTACGCCTTCTTCGGCTTCATTTTCACCTAAAATTAACGCGATTTCTGCGCCGCTTTTATCCGCTTTTTTCATTTGGCTTTTAAAGCTACCGCCACCACAATGCATTTGCAGGCGCAAATACGGTAATGACGAGCGAATATGCTCAGAAATCTGAAATGCTTTTTCTTGCACGTCCCCCGCAACGACTAGATAGACGTCCGCAGATCGAAAAATATCCTTCGGAACAACATTTAATTCTTGAATCAAAAGAATCAGTCGCTCAATCCCCATTGCAAAACCAACTGCTGGTGTCGGTTTGCCACCGAGTTCTTCAACTAAACCATCGTAGCGGCCACCCGCACATATTGTGCCCTGAGCACCCAGCTTAGTTGTCACCCATTCAAAAACTGTTTTACCGTAATAATCCAAGCCACGAACTAAACGCGGATTGATTGTGTACGCAATGCCCTGGCTGTCCAATAGGGATTTGAGCTGAGAAAAATGAGCTTCTGACTCATCATCCAAGTAGTCCATCAGGCTTGGAGCATCATTCAAAATAGTTTGCGTTTCAGCGTTCTTACTGTCGAGTACACGCAGTGGATTACGATCAATTCGGCTGAGGCTATCCTCATCAAGCGAGTCTCTGTGCTGATTAAGAAACTCAACTAAAGCCGTTCGGTAGTTCGCTCTAGACTCGCTTGTACCCAAGGTATTAATTTGCAATTCTACAACATCATCAATACCCAACTCTTTCCAAAGCTTGGCAGTGATTAGAAGTAACTCGACGTCGATATCTGGGCCTTCTAGCCCAAATGTTTCAACTCCAATTTGATGAAATTGACGTAAGCGACCTTTTTGAGGACGTTCGTGACGAAACATTGGACCGGTGTACCAAAGTTTTTGCACCTGGTTTGCGCGGTCAAATAAGAGTTTGTTTTGCTCACATGCACGGACACAGCTAGCGGTTCCTTCTGGACGCATGGTGAGGCTATCGCCACCTTTGTCAGTAAAAGTGTACATTTCCTTCTCGACAATATCGGTCACTTCACCGATACCGCGCTTAAAAAGAGCTGTCTTCTCTAATATGGGAAAACGAATTTCCTGATAACCGTAACATTGCAGGATATCAATAACCGTAGACTCCAGGTATTGCCAAACTGGCGACTCTGAAGGCAGTAAGTCATTCATACCTTTAACGGCTTGTATATTGTTTGACCCCATGATTTAAATAATTTCTGTCGTAATTTTATAATTAGGATTTAGCGATAAGGTTTTCAGCTTCGGCCTCTTTGACCTTGGCTTTAGCGCGAATTAACGCTTCCAGCTCATCCACTAAGTTTTCTTGTCCAAGCTTGGCACTCGGTTTACCGTCAACATAAACTAGGTTGCTGGGTGTTCCACCCGTAAGGCCAAGATCAACTTGTTTTGCCTCACCAGGACCATTCACGATGCAACCAATAACGGCAACATCCATTGGAATGGTGATGTCATCTAAACGTGTTTCTAGCTCGTTCATGGTGCTGACAACGTCGAAATTCTGTCGTGAACAACTGGGGCAAGCAATAAAGTTAATGCCTTTACTGCGCAATCTCAGGCTTCGCAACATGTCCCAAGCAACTTTTACTTCTTCAACTGGATCAGCCGCCAAAGATACGCGAATGGTATCGCCGATGCCATCCATCAATAGCATCCCGAGACCCACGGAGGATTTCACCGTGCCTGCACGTAAACCTCCAGCTTCGGTGATTCCGATGTGAAGCGGTTGCTCTATTTGCTTGGCCAACAGGCGATACGCTTCCACGGCCATAAAAATACCGCTGGCCTTAACGCTAACTTTAAAGTTTTGAAAATCTAGTTTGTCGAGAATGTCGACGTGGCGCATAGCCGACTCAACCAAGGCTGCAGGTGTTGGTTCACCGTATTTTTTCTGTATGTCTTTTTCCAATGATCCAGCGTTTACGCCGATACGAATCGGAATATTAAGATCTCGGGCTTTTTCTACCACGGCACGAATACGCTTTTCACGGCCAATATTACCGGGGTTAATACGTAAACAGTCCACGCCCAAGTCAGCCACTCGTAGCGCAATTCGGTAATCGAAATGAATATCGGCAACGAGCGGAACAGTCACCTGCTTGCGTATCTCGCCGAAGGCTTCCGCAGCGTCCATAGAGGGTACTGAAACGCGCACGATATCCGCACCAGCATCTTGAATCTTCTTGATCTGCCCAACCGTTGCCTCGACATCGGTTGTTTCAGTATTCGTCATGCTCTGAACAGATATAGGCGCATCACCGCCCACGGGTACGTCACCCACCATTATTTGGCGAGAAACACGACGTTTTATAGGTGATTCAACTTGCATGACTAACCTGACTAATAAAATTCTTTAACGGCGAACGGTCAAGCGTAAGGTTTTTTTACCTTGCTTCGACTCGATCGCAATGACTTCGCCATTAAGCGCCAACGTCACTACTCGCGAATTTCCGAGCATAACTTCAAACGGCGCTTGGCCAAAAATGCGCTGATTATCCCCTTTCTGCTGAAGTTCTGCAATTAGCACACTCCCACTCGCATCTTTGATCTCTAACCAGCATTCCCCTGAAAAGGAGAAAACCAGTAAATCTTCTTCTGTAGCCTCTAAACTAGCAGCGCTGCTGTCAATTGAAGTCGAGGCTTCACCAAAACCGGCCTGAACAAGATCCTCAGGAGAACCCTCACTCTGTGATCCGGTTACTTTGGCTAAGCCCGAGACATTCAAATTAGAGCCAACCAAAATAATGCTATCTTCGTATTTTTCTCTAGGCTGAGAGGATAATTCCCGCTTGCCAGGCTCGGAACTGACTGAAACCTCGCCATCATCAGACCCCATAAACACCATCGTCACAAACCAAATAACAATGACGCCGATTGAAAGGTGCAATAAGTTGAGTTTTTTCACTAATGGCGCAAACGGACCCACCACTGAGAGGCTTTGCGTCTGCGTATCTGGCGACGGCTCATTCAAATTTAGCGCATCACGATAGACCTGAATAAATACAGCAGAGTCCACACCCAGCATTTTTGCGTAACTTTTTAGATAGCCTGTCGCAAAGGTTTCTGTGCCGAGCACACTAAAATCATGCGCTTCCATTAACGCTAACTTTTTTTCAGGAATATTGGTCAACTGCGCAATTTGTTGCAGGGTGACATCTTTCGATTCACGCAATTCGGACCAATTGGTCATCATTGCTATTTCGTGTTCGGAATATTCTTTCATTGGGCTATTTGCTTGCCTCTTTCTCGGCCGCTAGGAGTTTTTTGTAGGATAAGAATTCCCGTGAATACGGGTGAAGATTTCTCAACGCCAAGCCATAACTGGCCTCTTTATCTTTATTTTGAAAAATACGCTCTATACGAATACCCAGCCACAAGCTGCGAGCTGATTGCCTCGCGTTTCGGGTAAAAGTATCAAGATGCCGTTTGGCTTCGGCATACTCTCCAGCAGCAAATTTTTTATGCGCTAGCTCTAGAGCCGCAGGGGAATAATTTTTATTGATGTTCAAGGCATGCTGATACGATGCTACCGCCTGCGTCTCTCGCCCCAACTCTTCCAAACACAACCCCACATTGAAAAGGGCATTGGTTCTGCCTCGGTAGGACAAATCTTTCGAAGCTTTCTCGAAATAGACGAGCGCGTCTTCGTATTGTTTTTTCTCGGACAAAAACCGAGCATAGGAAAATTCGATACTGGCCATGGAAAAATCAGCGCGTAGTTTTAACGCTTTCTGAAAACGTTTTTCAGCCATCTCCCACTCACCATTAACCTGATGAATCAAGGCCATACCTAAGTGCGCTTCAGCTGATTTTTTATCGACTTCAAGTGCTTTGGTAAATGCTCGTAAAGCATTATCGCGAAGATCCTTGTCCAAATAAGCCATTCCTAACTTGATGTTAGATTCAAGAATCTGGCTTTTATTAATTTTTTGCTTGGGCTTATCCGTTACCGTGATACAGCCCGATAGACAAAGCACAAAGACGTAAACAATTAGGGTTACAACGCTATGCTTCATAAAATTTCTCTGAGCTTAATGTAATGGGTTTCTAAGATCTTCACACAGTAGAAACCCTTGAAAAGCTTAAGGTATCATTTTTACCGGTATGGTGTCGGAATCTGACTTCTCGAACTTAGCCATATCGATCTTGTAACGTTCACTTCGCTTAGTTCGATCCTTCACCTGACCGGCCAATTGCCCACAAGCTGCGTCAATATCTTCGCCACGAGTAGTGCGAATCGTTGCTGTATAACCCTCTTCAATGAGTATCTTCTGAAACCGGTGCAGTGCATTGTTACTCACACGTTTATAGTTTGAGAGAGAGAAAGGATTAAACGGTATTAAATTAATTTTCACTGGCACGTCGCGTAGCAGTACTGCCAATTCACGTGCGTGTTCGGGTCGATCATTCAGCTGATCGATCAAGGTATATTCAATGGTGATTTTGCGTCTGTTATCCGGCAGACCTTCAATATAGTTCTGTGCCGACTTTAAAAGCTTTGCAATCGGGTATTTTTTGTTGATTGGAACCAATTGATTGCGAAGTTCATCATTGGGTGCATGAAGTGATATAGCCAAACACACATCCGTATAGTCACCCAAACGATCTAGCTGAGGGACAACCCCGGAAGTACTTAAGGTTACACGACGCTTTGATAAACCATAGCAATGATCGTTCATCATGAGGTTCATGGAGTCGACCACGTTGTCAAAATTCAACAGCGGTTCTCCCATCCCCATCATCACAACGTTGGATATTTTTCGAGGTGCTTTTTCTTCGAATTGGCCAAACGACTTCGCCGCCTGCCAAACCTGCCCAATAATCTCTGCAGCCGTTAAGTCTCGGTTAAACCCTTGCTTACCGGTTGCACAAAAACTGCAATCTAGCGAGCAGCCCACTTGCGAAGAAACGCAAAGCGTACCACGACCAGACTCTGGAATATAAACGGCTTCAACCGCGTTTCCGCCACCGACTTCAATCAAGAATTTACGTGTACCATCAACCGAATCCCATTGCTGGATTACTTTCGGCGCTTCAATAATGGCAATCTTTTTAAGCTTTTCACGTAAGACCTTGCTCACGTTGCTCATCTCATCAAAGTCAGATACACCGTATTGGTGAATCCACTTTAAAATCTGTGCCGCTCGGAAAGGCTTTTCACCTAAGGAGGCAAAAAACGCTTGTAGCTTTTCTTGGCTCATTCCCATTAGGTTCACTTTTGATGACTCTTGCGGGGATTCTGGCGTTTTCACCTTGGAGGGTTCAGCCTCTGACGAACTCTGTTTAGGGTCTTGCATTTCCGAACTCACACTTTTACCTTCTACTTCTTAAAATGTAACGCCGCGACTAGCGTGCGCAGATTTCAGAAGCTTCGAAGAAGTATTCAATTTCACGAGCAGCTGATTCAGCAGAATCAGAACCGTGTGCAGCGTTACAGCCTACAGACTCGGCGAAATCCTTACGGATAGTGCCTTCAGCCGCGTCAGCTGGGTTAGTAGCACCCATCAAGTCACGGTTAGTTGCAACTGCGTTTTCGCCTTCAAGAACCTGAACCATAACTGGGCCAGAAGTCATGAATTCAACAAGCTCGCCGAAAAAAGGACGCTCTTTGTGTTCTGCGTAAAATCCGCCAGCTTTAGCTTCGTCTAGACGCATCAATTTTGCAGCAACGATTTTCAAGCCAGCGTCTTCAAAACGACTATAGATTTTACCGATAACGTTTTTGCCAACAGCATCTGGTTTTACAATAGATAGAGTACGTTCAACAGCCATTTTAGTTTCTCCTAATGGGCAATGTGATAGTAATTTGAGTGCGGACTAACGTGTCCGCCCACGAAAATGCGGTGATCATCCTCGATTCCGCTGCTGGGCGCAAAAAGATGCAAGCCAAGCTGGCTGCAGCCTACAAGAGCATTACAGCTTTGTATGACTTAGCCTATAGCACTTCAGACCCGACTCATGAGAACCGGCCAAAACACGTATAACCACACGAAGAGCTCGGATACACAGGAAAGCATCGTACGGCCTGCGATCAGCAAAGTTTGGGCGGAAAATGGTTTTTGGCAGAACTAAAGAGTATCAGGAGCTAAATAGCATCAAAAACTCGCATAGAAGCGCCTACACAACTGACCTTACAACTTGTTACGTAGACATCTGTGATCCAACTGCGGAAGCTGGGAGTATAAGGTTTTAGAGGCTAGAATAGTATCGGAATCGGCACTTGCTCCCGAATTACGGGGTCCTTAGAGGTAAACATGAAACAACTTCTCATTATCGCGCATTGTCCCAGCCCAAACTCGGTGGAGCTGACCGAAACGCTCAGCCGGAGCGCGCACAAGGAAGATCGCTTAAAAATTCGAGTAATGAGTCCTTTTGACGTAAACCCTGCAACCTTTTTACCCGCTGATGGCGTAATACTGTTTACCACAGAGAACTTTGGCTATATGAGCGGCGCCTTAAAAGACATGTTCGATCGCTGTTATTACCCAATAATCGACGACAAACGCGGCCTTCCCTATGCTCTCATTGTTAAAGCCGGTAAAGACGGTACCGGTGCACGCAGGTCATGCGAAAGTATCATTAAAGGTTTGGGATGGGTAAAAGCGCAGGAAACTCTGATTCTTAAAGGCGAGTGTAAAGGTCAGCTCAAAGACAGCTTCCACGATCAACTAGAAGAGCTGGGGGAAGGCTTTGCTGTTGCTCTAGCGGAAGGGATTATTTAAAAACGGGGTACGGGGTACGGGGTACGGGGTACGGGGTACGGGGTACGGGGTACGGGGTACGGGGCAAGTTTTAACATTAAAAACAGAGTGTCAAGAATGAAGTCATTTATTACGTCCTTTGCGGCAATCGCCTTGTGCACAGTCACGTTACTCTTATCGCCTTCGACTCTGGCTGACGAAGCTAAACAATGCCCTGACTTTTTAAACCATGAATACCGCCAGCTTCACAGCACTACGCTAATCAACCTATGCGACTTCTATACAGGCAAACCTATTCTCTTCGTTAATACTGCCAGCCACTGCGGTTATACCCGTCAATTTGGGCCTCTAGAGCAACTGAATAAAAAGTATAAAGACCAAGGCTTAACCATCATAGGCTTTGCATCCGACGATTTTAGACAAGCCGCCAAAGATGAAGCCGAGGCGGCCAGTGTTTGCTATAAAAATTACGGGGTGACTTTTACCATGCTAGCGCCGACGTCAGTAAAGGGGGGAAACGCAAACCCTACCTTCACCTATTTAGCTGGCAAGTCGAGATCGCCCAGCTGGAATTTTAATAAATATTTGGTATTGGGAGAAAGGGTTGTCCACTTTGACAGCAGGGCCAAGCCGCTAAACTCCAAACTAGAAGAAGCCATATCGAAAGGTTTAGAAAAAGCGAAAGAGGATAGAGCCAATGAAGGAAGAAAAATAAATATCTCGCCAACGAATTAACTCGCCGACGATGCAATACCGAGTATTCGACTGACCATCGCTCTCAGCCCATTCCCACGCGAGAGGCTAAGATGTTTCAACAGTCCCAATCTTTCAAAATACGGCTCTATTTCATAAGCCAAAATATCAGCAGGAGTCTTCCCGTTATAAGCGGCTAATACAACCCCAAGCAAACCCTTTACGATAAACGCATCACTATCAACATCAAGCCAAATACGTCCATCTTGAATCGTTGAATCGATCCACACCTGGCTTTGACAGCCACGCACGATATGGGCATCATCCTTTTTATCGGCGTCCATCAGAGGCAACTCTTTACCCAGGTCAATAATATACTTGTAGCGCTCTTCCCAGGTATCAAAAAAACCTAGGGTATCAATTATGTCTTCGCTGGTAATGCTTGAACCAAACGGGCTTTCTTGTGCTGTCATGATTTTTTTAACGGGTTACAGGTTACAGGTTACAGATTACAGATTACGCAAACTTAATAAAACATTCCGGTTTCAAGTTGCGCTTCTTCAGACATCATATCTCGGTGCCAGGGGGGATCGAAAACTAAATCAACAACCACATTTTTGACGTTCGGTACCAATCTCACACGGTATTCTACGTCGCCAACTAATACCGGCCCCATGCCACAAGCCGGAGCGGTCAAAGTCATTTGAATCATAACGGAATGACTCGCTTGATCGATAGTTACAGAGTAAATCAAACCGAGGCTTCGCAAATTAACGGGGATCTCTGGATCGTAAATCGTTTCCAAAGCCTCCCACACTTGTGCTTCGTGAATGCTGCCATCACCGCAGTCAGTAAATGAAAGTTCGTATTTCTCTAAACCCAAGGCATCTGCGTCTGTACCGTCCACACGCAGCATATTACCCTGATAAACAACGGTGTAATTGCCGCCAAGTGATTGGGTAATCGTGACGAAAGTGTTGGCCGGGATCGTCATAGGATCGCCAACAGGTACTAGTCGCGCTGGACATTCTCGTGCGGTTGCCACCATGCGTTGTTCTGACATAACTGCTCTCTAACTCTTCTCTAACTCGCCCCTAAAGCGGGCACCGGTTATGATTTGACGCTAAACGACTCGCCACAACCACACATATCTTCAACATTAGGATTGTTGAGTACCAAATTTTTATTGAGGCCTTCTTGAACATAGTCGATCACCATGCCATTAAGAGCCGACAAATGCTGAGGGTCCAAATAAATCATAATGCCATTATCTTGAGGAAGAGAAAGATCACCCTCTACAGGTGTCTCAACTTCATCGATAACGTATTTAAAACCCGTACAACCACTTTTTTTTAGGCTAATACGCAAAGAACTTTCAGATTTTTTACTCAGCGTGTTCGCAAAATGTTCTGCTGCTGCAGGCGTCACCGATATTGCCTGTTTAGCACTAAATGTTTCAACTGTCATAGCTCTCCTCCTAAGTATTTATCGCTAACAAATGTGTACTCAATATCGTTCACACTAAAAATTTCAGTACTTTTTTCAACGCTTCGAACAAACGATCAATATCCTGCTTGGTGTTATACATGGCAAAGGATGCCCGCACGGTACCAGGAAGATCGAAGCGATCCATTAAGGGCTGCGTACAATGATGCCCGGTTCGCACGGCAACACCTTGCTGATCGAGTAGCATGCCGATATCTGCAGGATGCGTACCTTCGACCACAAAACTCAATACCCCTGTGGCAGTTTTCGATTCTCCGATACGACGTAAACCGGGTATCTCTGCAGACTTTTCTATCGCATACGCCAACAATGCATTTTCGTGTTTTTCCACTTCAGCACGATCAAAGCTCATCACGTAATCGACTGCCGCCGCTAAAGAAATCGCCCCACAGATATCAGGAGTACCCGCTTCAAATTTATACGGCAAACGGTTAAAGGTTGTTCCTGCGAAACTCACCCTCTCGATCATTTCACCACCAAAGTGGTAGGGAGGCATCTCATTGAGCAACTCTTCTCGTCCCCACAAAACACCGATACCGGTAGGTCCATAGAGTTTATGACCGGAGAAGACATAAAAGTCACAATCTAAGTCTTGAACATCTACAGGAAAATGTGCCACGGCTTGGGCACCATCAATCAGAACTTTTGCTCCTACTTTATGCGCTAGCTCAATTATTTTCTTAACGGGGTTTATGGTCCCCAAAGAATTCGATACTTGATTTAACGCAATAAGCTTGACGTTTTTATCCAACAACATTTCAAATGCATCTAAATCTATTTCACCAATATCAGAAACAGGTAAAGGCACAAGCTCTGCGTGACGTTCATCTGTCAGCATTTGCCAAGGCACGATATTAGAATGATGCTCCAACTCTGAAACAATTATTTTATCGCCTTCCCTGATGTTCACCCGCCCCCAAGTGGAAGCGACCAAGTTAATACCTTCCGTAGTTCCTCGCGTCCAAACGATTTGATCTGAACTGGGACTATTAATAAAGTTCGCCAATGTGGATCGCGCTTCTTCAAACTTCTGCGTGGCTAAATCACTAAGCGAATGGGCTCCACGATGAACATTGGAATTGTAGGAGCGATAGTAATCTGTGATCGAGTCAATCACAGCATTCGGTTTTTGCGTAGTCGCAGCATTATCGAGATAGACAAGCGGATTCCCATTAATCTCTTGCGCCAAGATCGGAAAATCGGCCCTTACAGACTCAACATTATACGAACTCGTTTTCGTCATTTCTTCTACTACTTCCATTACGGCTTCGACTCACATAATACGGGCTCACGAGAGAACAACTCCGCAAGCTGAGGTCGTAAAAAATCTGCGATGGATTCATCACGTATTTTATTAATCAGCTCGTTAATAAAACCAAAGCTCAACATCATTCGAGCTTCTTTTTCAGAAACACCACGCGTCATAAGATAGTGCATCGCACCATCGTCAAGCTGGGAGACTGTCGCCCCGTGAGCACACAGTACATCGTCAGCATAGATTTCCAACTCTGGCTTCGTGTCAATTTCGGCTTTATTACTGGTGAGCAAATTTTTGTTGCTCAATTTAGCAAGGGTCTTTTGTGCATCTCTATGAATATGTATACGCCCATTAAAGACCGCTTTAGCACTGTCACCAATAATGCCTCGGAAAACTTCATCCGTCGTACAGTGAGGAACCGCATGCTCAATAACCGTATGATAATCGACGTGCTGTTTATGCCGAGGCAAATACAGGCCGTTCATTTCACAATGAGCGCCTTCGCCTAAATGGTTAACCACACAATCGATACGTTTTAATTTGCCACCTAAGGCCAAATGAAAACTTTCTAGCGTAGAACTTTTCGCAAGATTGGCATGTACACCTCCAATATGGAGCGCGCTTTCTTCTTCTAAATGTAAACGATAATGCCGTAAACGCGCATTTGCGCCAACATCGAGCTCGGTAATGGAATTAACAAATATTTTTTGCTCGGCACTGTCCGTTGCAAAGTGTTCAACCACTGTGGCTTCTGAACCTTGCTCAAGTGAGACGTAGACTCTGGGCGAAATGGTTGCGCCTTCATCTTGCCCAAGCGTAAGGTGCAAAATACGAACGGCTTTTTCTATTTTTGTGTTTTTATCAACCTGAATAACTACACCGTCATTCAACTGACAAGCGTTTAAGGTCGAAAAAATATGCTCTGGCCCTTTGGCAACAGAACCTAACAGCCCTGCAAACGCTTTTTGCTCATCAACACTTGCTGCCGCTAAACGCGTCAATGTCATGCCCGATGGCAATGTGGCCATCGGAGAAGACAGCTCTTCGTTGAAACGGCCATTAACAAATACAACATCAAAGCTATCAAGGCCTTCAATGCGAGACTTTGCAATAAGAGTTTCAGCACTTGATGATTCGACTAGACTGGGAACGCTTTTAAAAACGTCTCCCTGCTCAAGCCAGCGAAGACTGGTGTATTTCCAGTGCTCTGTTTTGCGATGAGGAAAAGCAACCGTATTCCACTCGTCTTCATTCTGCGATTGAAACGCTTCTAACCAGGTCAGTTTATTTTCGCTGGTGAAAGACGATGCCTGTTTAACAAAGTCGGACATTACGCTACCTCACCGTCCAATCCATCAATCCAGCTATAGCCTTTAGCTTCTAACTCTAGCGCCAAAGACTTGTCGCCAGACTTAACGATTTTTCCGTCAGCCAATACATGTACAAAATCGGGTTCGATATAGTCTAACAAGCGCTGGTAATGCGTCACGATAATAAATGAGCGATCGGCTGAACGCATAGAATTGACACCTTCGGCAACTATTTGAAGCGCATCAATATCCAAACCGGAATCAGTCTCATCCAAAATGGCTAGCTTTGGCTCTAACAACATCATTTGCATGATTTCGTTGCGTTTTTTCTCACCGCCCGAGAAACCTTCATTAACGCCGCGCTTTAAAAAGCTCTGATCAAGATCGACAGCTTTACAATATTCACGGGCTTTTTTCATAAATGAAATAGAATCCAGCGTATCAAGACCGCGGTACTCACGCACAGAGTCGACCGCCGCTTTCAAAAACTCCATATTGCTAACACCGGGTATTTCGACCGGATACTGAAATGCCAAAAACAAACCTTCGCGTGCACGATCAACGATATCGAGTTCAAACAAATCTTTGCCTAAAAAGTTGACGCCACCGCCGTTGACTTCATAGCCTTCACGGCCCGCAAGAACATGGCCAAGCGTACTCTTGCCCGCACCATTTGGACCCATAATGGCATGAACTTCACCAGGCTTAACTTCTAAATCCAAGCCCTTTAAAATTTGCTTATCTTCAACTTTGGCTTGTAGATTTTTAATCGACAACATTAATACGTTTCTCCAGATATATTCATATCAAATTCACTTTAGAGCTAAAAGAATCAGCTCAATCTCGCCCACAAGAATAATCTCGAAGGATGCACGGAGTGACTTGTCTTTAGAAAGCGTTTTAATGGCTATAATTGAATAGCACGCCATCAAAACGCTTTCCAAAGGCGAATCACGCCCTGACGCTAACTTACCCTACGCTTCCTTCCAAACTAACTTCCAGCAACTTGCCCGCTTCAACAGCAAACTCCATAGGCAACTCTTTAAACACTTCTTTACAAAATCCATTCACAATCATCGAAACGGCTTTTTCAGTATCAACCCCACGCTGCAAACACAGATACAACTGATCATCGCTCACTCTGGATGTCGTTGCCTCATGCTCTATCACAGCCGAAGGATTCTTACTTTCGATATAAGGGAAGGTATGCGCCGCGCATTTATCACCAATCAACAGCGAATCACACTGAGTATAATTTCGCGCACCGTCTGCACCGGGGTTCATACGAACCAAGCCCCGATAAGCATTCGAACTTTTACCAGCAGAAATACCCTTCGAAATAATCGTCGACTTGGTGTTTTTACCGATGTGAATCATCTTGGTGCCGGTATCGGCCTGTTGATAATTATTGGTTAATGCAACCGAATAAAACTCACCAACACTGTTATCACCTTTAAGAATACAGCTTGGATATTTCCACGTAATAGCAGAGCCCGTTTCAACTTGCGTCCACGACAACTGTGCATTCTTATGGCAAATACCACGTTTGGTCACAAAATTGTAAATTCCACCCTTGCCTTCGGCATCACCGGGGTACCAATTTTGAACCGTTGAATATTTTATTTTGGCATCATCTAGCACAATCAATTCAACCACTGCCGCATGCAGTTGGTTTTCATCGCGCATTGGCGCTGTACAGCCTTCCAAATAACTTACATGACTGCCTTCGTCTGCAATGATTAGAGTGCGCTCAAATTGCCCTGTATTCAGTTCGTTAATACGAAAATACGTCGACAACTCCATCGGGCAACGGACACCTTTGGGGATGTACACAAAAGATCCGTCACTGAATACCGCGCAGTTAAGTGCAGCGTAATAATTGTCTTTCTGAGGAACTACGCTACCCAAGTATTTTTTAACCAGCTCTGGATGTTCGTGTACAGCTTCAGATATAGGGCAAAAAATAACGCCCACTTCTTTTAATTTTTTACGGAAAGTTGTTCCCACAGAAACCGAGTCAAATACCACGTCTACAGCAACGCCCGCAAGCACTTCTTGCTCGTGCAATGGGATACCCAGTTTGTTGTATGTTGCGATTAACTCGGGATCAACTTCATCTAAGCTTTGCGGCTTATCAGCCATGCTTTTTGGAGCGGAATAATACGATATCGAATTAAAATCGATTTTCGGATAACTCACATGCGCCCAATCAGGCTCTTTCATTTCCTTCCACGCACGATAGGCTTTCAATCGCCAATCCAGCAACCATTGAGGCTCATCTTTCTTTGCGGAAATAAACCTAACGACGTCTTCATTGAGACCTGGCGGTAGGGTATCGGACTCGATATCTGTCACGAAACCAGCCGCGTATTCTTTGGAGATTAAGCCATCAATTTGTTCTTGGGACATAAAACCATTAACTCAGTAAATTCTTACAATCTAAATTTTTCTCTCTAAAGCCCTAACATCTAGGATTTTAGCCAAACGTATCCGAACCAGCGCTCTCGCGCGCCTGCCATGCGGGTGATACCGCACGTAATTTTTCCACCGCCGAAACAATTTTCTCAGCTGCAAAATCAACTTCTTCTTCTGTCGTAAAACGACCAAAACTAATTCGCAATGAGCTGTCTGCGAGCTGAGGCTCAACACCAATTGACGTCAGCACATACGACGGCTCTACACTGACCGACATACAAGCAGATCCGGTCGACAGAGCCAGGTCTCGCAGCGACATTAATAGCGATTCACCATCAATATAGGCAAAGCTAATATTGACATTGCCTGCCACACGCTTGTCTAAATCACCATTGACATTAATATCCGACAATTCATTCAAACCCAGCAAAAACCGTTGGCGCAAGGCCAATAGTCGTTTCGATTCAACATCACCTTCTTCTAATGCAATTTTGGCCGCTGTACCCAAGCCAACAATTTGATGGGTCGGTAAAGTGCCTGAACGCATACCACGCTCGTGACCACCGCCATGTATTTGTGCGTCAATATTTATATCCGGCGCTCTTCTTACATACAGAGCTCCGATGCCCTTAGGGCCATACATTTTGTGGGCTGATACCGATAGCAGGTCTACCGACAACTCGTCGACATTAACAACGGCCTTACCCACGCTTTGTGCCGCATCAACGTGAAATAATATGCCCTTTGCTCGGCACAGCTGGCCAATACCGGCAATATCGTGCATCACGCCAATCTCGTTATTTACATGCATCAACGACACTAAAATCGTATCTTCGCGGAGAGCGGCTTCAAGCTGCTCTACCGATATAACGCCATTACTGGGCGGTGTTATGTAAGTTACCTCGAAACCTTGGGTTTCAAGGTAAGCGCAACTATCTAATACGGCTTTATGCTCGGTTTTCGCGGTAACGATATGTCGACCAAGCTCCTGGCGAGATAACGCGCCACCTTTGATGGCTAAGTTGTTCGATTCCGTCGCCCCGCTGGTCCACACAATCTCTCTAGGGTCTGCTTGAAGCAGGTCAGCTAAAACGCCTCTGGCATTTTCTACAGCTTCTTCCGCTCGCCAACCATAACCATGCGAACGAGAAGCGGGGTTACCAAAATTGCCGTCCAGTGTTAAACACTGGGACATAGCTTCGGCCACCCGAGGATCAACAGGCGTCGTCGCGGCATAATCAAGGTAGATAGGCGTTTTCATTGCAGTACGAACTCTAAACCAAACCGCTAGACGTAATAACGTCAGCGGCGTTGATGCGATCTTTGCTGGCGGCAAGCTCTTTTTGAGCTTGGCGCTGAGCGACGCTCTGCACATCATGTCGTTCGACCAATCCACCCAAGCTAATGCCACTTAAAAAGTTGTGAATTTGCTCACTTAGGTCGGTCCACAAGTAATGCGTTAAACACACATCCCCATGCTGACAATCGCCTTCTCCACCACAGCTGGTGGCATCAATGGACTCATTAACCGCGTCGATAATCTCAGCCACGTAGACCTCTTTGGCCTCGCGGCTTAGGCGATAACCACCGCCAGGCCCACGCACACTGCGCACTAATGCGTTTTGACGCAATTTTGCAAACAACTGCTCAAGGTATGAAAGGGAGATTTCTTGGCGCTTTGAGATGTCGGCCAAACTCACAGGCCCACTGTTCGCGTGGAGAGCCAAATCAAGCATTGCCGTCACCGCATAGCGGCCTTTGGTAGTTAAGCGCATGGGGTATCACCTACTATGTTTGAGGATATTATTCTAAAACCTAGTATTTATGTCAAGTATATAACCTAGTAAATTACTAGGTTATTCCCCGGATGACAATTCCTTAATCTTTTTCTTGCTCTGAAAAATGTAATTTTGGATAGAAGTGAGCATACCTCGCATAATACTGAGCTCCATTTCATCCATTCGCACGCGATTAAAGAGGCGTCGAATGCGAGTCATGGTTTGACGAGGGTTGCTAGGGTCATAAAAACCCAAGTTCTCCAGCGTCTTCTCAAGGTGCTCAAAGTACATTTCGACGTCTTTGACCTTGGCAGGCAACACATCCCAATCATCAAAATGCGGCGCTTTTCCGTCTTTAGCGGCCAAATATGACATACGTACTTCGTAAGTAATCACTTGCAGCGCAGCTGATATGTTCAGGGCTGAGTATTCTGTATTAGCCGGAATATGCACATGAAAATGGCACTTCTGTAGCTCTTCGTTGGTCAGCCCTCGGTCTTCTCGACCAAAGACAATCGCCACATCATGCTTATCCGTTTCAGCCCAAACTTTGTCGCCACATTCACGCGGCGTTAGTAGGGGCCAAGGAATACGGCGCTCACGCGCACTGGTCCCAACAACCAAACCGCAGTTTTCAATCGCCTCATCTAAGGTTGATACAACCCTTACATTATCGAGAACATCTACCGCGCCTGCCGAGCGCCATACGGCCTTCGGGGAAGGAAACTCTTTCGGGTCTACCAAGATTAGAGATGAAAGCCCCATGTTTTTAATCGCTCTGGCTGCTGCGCCAATATTGCCGGGGTGGGTAGTATTTACCATCACCAAATGCACTTTACTAAGCCGATCTTTCATGGGGAGAATGCTCTTTACGTAAAAAATGCGGACTATAACTGTTGGTTGCAGGGGAGTCTATGAATTAGGCAGGTAACTAGCTCGGTGACAGAGACAGCTGAATATGCCGCATTGCGCTAAGCATCACCTGCCTAGGCACCTTTCCACGACCATCTAATTTACCATAACGACCGTATCCTCCTGCACGGTCTAGACAATCTCATCCGACGACAAATGGCATTAAGAGACGCTTCTAGTGTGTATTGGCAATCTGCCCCATACCGCTGATCCACTCCCACTACCCCAACCCCAACAGCAAATTACCATTTCACCCTTATTTCCCCATATGGTGTCGCTCAATTTTTGCTATAATCGCCGCCCTTTCGCCCCCCTAACAAGAGATATCACCCATGGAACCCATGCAAACCATAGCCCTCAATGCAGCTCGAAAAGCGGGGGACGTGATCGTAAACGCTTTTGAGAGGGTCGATATCATCAACATCGAAGAAAAAGGCCGCAACGATTACGTTAGCGAAGTCGACCGCAAAGCGGAAGCTGAAATCATATACCACCTGCAGAAAGCCTACCCCGAACACCGCTTTGTCGGTGAAGAGGGCGGAACCTCTGGAAACCCAGACAGCGACTATGAATGGGTCATCGATCCACTCGACGGCACTACTAATTTTCTTCACGGCATCCCGCATTTTGCCGTATCTATTGCCTGCACCTATAAAGGGCAGTTAGAACACGCTGTCATTTTGGACCCTATGAAACGCGAAGAATTTTGCGCATCACGCGGCAAGGGCGCTAGCGCCAATGGCCGACGTATACGCGTAAGCAAGCACAGAGGCCTTAACGGCGCACTTATCGGCACGGGGATTCCTTTTAACGGCTTCGCTTTGGAACATATAGATGCCTACATGGACTGCCTGAAAGAACTCGCAGGAGAAACAGCAGGTTTACGTCGCCCGGGCTCTGCCGCACTTGATCTCGCGTATGTGGCTGCTGGTCGCTTTGAAGGCTTTTGGGAAATGAATTTACAAACTTGGGATATCGCCGCAGGCGTTCTTATCCTAAAAGAAGCCGGAGCTCTAGTATCGGATTTTAATGGCGGCAGTGATTTTCTGAAAAGCGGACATATTGTTGCGGCAACACCAAAAGTGTTCAAGCCTTTGCTTCAAACTGTGCAAAAGCATTTGGGGCATCTGCCTAGCCAAAAGAAATAAGCGATCACCGCTAGTCTTTCGGTCTGGCTAATGCAGCCAAGATCGACGCAACCCCTACCCATATATCTTTCTAATACTGCAATACTATTAGCAAAGCGCTCAAACCATTGAGCGCTTTTCAAAACGTGTGAATTGCAACTTGAAGCCTACCCTCAATTTCGTTCGCTCACATATACCGTAAAAACTCCCGCTATTCGCTGATGAAAATAAAGACAATTTCCCTCAAAAGATATGGATGGTCCCTCGATAAGATCTCCGACGAGGTTAGTCAGTCGCTCGACATTTTGCCACGGCGAAGATTGTGTTGAACGTGTTGCGCGATAGATTCCAAATTCATACGATGCACCAGACTCAACGGCCCGAGTAAAAAATATTTCCAAGCCATCCGTAGATATGGACGCAGCATATTCCAACGCAGGGGTATTGATCGCCGCAAATAACGCTTCTGAATTTTCTACGATTTCGACCACACTTCCGTTAATCGTTGCGACACCGATGTCGGCCGAGTCTGGCACCGAACTTCCAGAAAAGGTTCCTTGAACAAAATAAAGGAATTCACCTGCAGCATCAATTTCAACATCGAAATTAAGTTCGCCGGAAATCGCTTGGCTTGAGTCTCGGCCATGTCGTAAATTTGGCAAGCTCTCGAGGTTCGTCAATTCTCCGTCGACGTAGTCTGCGTGAAATATTGAACGCAAATAATCGGAGCTAGATTGATTCAAGTAATCGATTGTACGAACAAAATAAAACTTCCCTTCTACATCCATGGTCGCAACGCCTTCCAATTCATTCACACTGCTTTCTGGAGCACTAAGTTCATCAATATTGGCACCCGCCAACTCTCCCATATACTGAAATCTGTTATAGCTAATACGAGTCGCATAATGAAGATTAGTGTCATTGATCATCCCATTTATCAAAGTCGCACTATTCAAATTATTGAAAAATAAAATTTGCCCGTCACGAGAAATAAATGGCTCCATCGCATCACCCTCATAATCCACGATGGTAACCGCTATCGGATCAGAGAACTCGGTGACATCGTTCGACTCAATTGGATCAGGACTGTAGCCTGAACCGCCACCACCGCAGGATAGAAGAAATATAATAGAGAGCGGCAATAATATCGCCTTGAATACCCTCTTCTTATAAACAAAAAATATTACCGCCATCATGTGTAGGTTCCCTACAATAAAATTAACAACAAAAACCAAACAATCGAAAACTAAAAACACCCAAGAGTATCAAACTGTTGGGTGTAATTCATTTGGGAGCAGCTGATCTAGCCTTACCCGATTAAATCGATTTACGGCTTAAAATTCTGCGCAAAAGCACCAGTCCAATCAACCCCATTAGGATAGACGGTGTCGAGATATGTCGCAGCTTGCAACGCCATACTGCGCCAGTCATTAGGGTCTTCACCTTGATTCGATTCTTGTTCGGCAAATCCACCCATAAAGACCGTATTGATAAGTTCATCACACTCATCACCAATACTCATACACTCATCAGCGAAATAGCCAGGATCAAGCTCCAGAGCGGTTTCGATCATATCCAATGAGGGGCTAAAAGGAATCCAAGTACCTCCCGTTTCTAAAGCCGTTCTTCCCCCCTTATAAACTGCTGAGGTAAATTGCTTATTGATCCAATCCCACGGTTCTGCGGAGCTTTGGTCATCATCGAAAAAGTACACGTCTTCTTTTGATGTTATGTAAGCGCCAAGACTCCATTCCAAGCCCAGTGGTATCGCCAAACTCATATTATTGATTTGCGCAATAGAGGCGCCGTCACCCATTTGGTTCGCTACAGAAAAGAATCTAATTTCGGGTAATTGCGTAATTTCGTCAACCGGAAGAAATTGAGCTGTCATCGCCATTATGCCTTGAGCAACAAAAACTTTTTGCAAGGGGCTCGCGTCTAAGTCCTTCGCGACACGGATACGGAAACCATCCGCCCAAGGATTTTCAGAGGAGAAGCGCATAAACATATCGTGAGCTTTCTCTTCGTCACTGTGCGTAAAGTCCATACGCATTTGGGTTGGGTCTTCTGGATCTTGGTCTTGATCCAACTCAAGAGTATTAATGAGCAGCCTACCTCTAACAGTACCGTCCTCGTCTTCAGCCCATGACACATAAAACCCCGCTTGCTCGTCGAGTGTTGGTGGCAGTTCTCGATCAAAGCCGTAGTAAAGCCTAACCGTTGTTTGAATATCACTATCATCGATAACAGAGTAATGAGTAGGGTCTTCACGGTCATAATTAGCGGCATTCACATCATTATCCGTCTCGATGATGCTGCCATCATGGGGTACTGTATCAGCAACGGCGATGAGTAAGTCTGCGACACATCCCCACACAGCAACAGCCGAAACCATGAACTTTGTCGCCTTATACCCATTACCAAAAGGATCTTCGTCGTCGATTCCTATATAGGAGCACGGAAGATCCCCCGACTCTGATTGCTTTCCCAGAAGCATGCCCGAGCTTTTTGCGAAGTCAGTTGATGCTTTTTCTGACGCGCTTGCAGGCCCACCGGTAATACTGGCTGGCATATCCAAATCTAAGCTAACATTACTCCGGTTATTCCCTGACTCTATTTCTTCGTCGCTGCCCCCACAGCCTGACAGCAACAAACCTGCTATCACGGCTACTAAGCAAAACTTTACAAATGTTTGTGGTGAACGGTGAATCCCCTTTAAACACGAGGATAATATGTGACGATCTTCTATATGAGGTCGCTTTATGTAAGTATCATTCATATGACTACCATTGTCTGTGTTGTAGTAAATAAGGGCTCTCTAGAAAATCTCAGCGGAACAACTCTACCGAAGTAAACAGATTTTCAATAAGCCCTGCGTTATGTGAACACATATGAGCAGACGCAGAGGCCCTAGATATTTGAAAAAATAGCGTGTAAAAATAGAGGATGAAAATAAATTCAAATCTGAACAAATGTGGTGTCTAGTCAAGAATAATGAATAGTTACCCGACCCACGGTAAAAGTCCGTGGGTAGAAGTTGAAGGGTATAGCTTGAAAGTTATCGATTGAAACTTATAGGTTGAAGCTTCAAAAAAAAACGGCTTAAAAACAACTATGAATAGTTTTGTACGCTTACCTAAATGCCTTTCCATAAAACCCGTTATTACCGTGTTGATGCTGCTCTGGACTACTCAAGCATGGAGCCTGTCCGTTCCCGACGATCCTAGCCAATCCATTCGTTACTGGAAGCCTCAAGTCATCAACCCCGGTTCTGATGCCCAGGTTAAACGAACACACGACCTTTTTTCCCATCTCTTAGGCGCTTGGGATATATCCCGAATTGAACCCACTCTTAATGTGGTCAAAGACAGTTCCGGTCCCTGGGCCGCCTCGCTGGCCGACGGGAATATTTTATTAAGTCGCGCTGCCATCGACATATGTTTGAGTTTTGGAAAACAGCGAGGGGAACATTTACTCGCCTTTATATTGGCCCACGAACTCGCTCACCAAAAAAGCAATGATTTGTGGCACCAACAATTTTTTCGTCTTATCGGCAACCAAACCAAAGCCGTCACCGATGAAATAAAGCGAGGCCTGGCCATCAATGTTAATCAGGTCGCGCAACTGGAGTCTTTAGAAGTTCAAGCCGATTTAGACGCCGTTGTGATGATGGCCAGCGTTGGCTATGATCCTTATCAAATTATTAAGGACAATAATTTTTACACCTCGTGGATCGAAAATATTTGGAAAAAGCCTTGTTCCACACACATTAAGGCCTGCACAAAAGCCAAAGAGCGCGCCCTGCGCACTCAAGCGCAATTAGAATCCATTAGCGACCAAGCTGTTTTATATGAAATTGGTATTCAAGCCTTAGTCGCGAAACGATATGAACAAGCACGGGCCTATTTAACAGCCTATGCACGTAACTTTCCTGGGCGTTCAGTCCACAATAGCATTGGCGTAAGCTACCTAGCCGAAGCAATCGCCCTATGGCCCGAATATGCCGCACAGGTCAATAAACCCAATTTATATTTCCCCATATTTGTCGAAGCGACTCCGTCATGGAGAAATGAAAACACCAGTGAAAAACGAGGGTCGACGGCCCAACTTAAGGCTAATATTCATCATTTAGGCGAGCGCGCATTGAGTTATTTTGAAAAAGCACAGAGACTCAGCCCCGAACATCGCGATACACATTATTTACGCGCAATGAGTTATTTATTAATGGGGAATAGCCCCATGGCAAATGGTGTCATCGAGGGACAGTATATTCCGACTTTCGGACAAGATGCCTCGTCCGATATATTACGCGCACTCAGCCTTGCCATATCAGGCAAGAGCCAGCAAGCACAGAAACACTTTGCGAATAATATAAGGCGCCGACTTAAATCAGCAAAGTCAGATGACTACCCTCACCTCTTTACGATGGTACAAAACCAAGCGCAATTAGCTGACTTTCACAATAGACCTGACGAAGCAAAAAAAATATGGCTTTCTTTTGCTCAAAGCATGAGTAAAAAAGGAGAAGGTTATCTCTTTCAGTTATCACTATCTAAAATAAAACCACAGTCCAACGTGTCCCTCCCTAAGGCCCCGCTTAGCTATCAAAACCTAAGTTTAAACCACCCTCTTCTTCAAACAGGATCAGATAAAAAGAAAATTTGGTTTGACGGTGAGCCTCTGTACATTCACAGAGATAAGGGTGGCGTTTGGCTTTCAGACAAACACAATAAGGTCATTGCGCTTTGGCTCAACGATGCCAATTTTAAAGGCGTTGAACGACTAAAACTAGGTGACTCCGCCGAAAGAGTCATTCGCGTGATGGGCCCAGCAGATCGGCAGATATCGCTTAATTCCGGGGAATTTTTAGCTTATGACAATTATGGTTTAGCTTTAAAAATCCAGAAAGACATCATCACATCTTGGTTTTTGTACGCAAAGAAATAAAACAATATGAATCGAACCATAGACCAAGACGTACAAAGACTACTGAAACATGCGACCGACGGGGATAAAGCCGCACGCAAAACAATCAATACTGTCGCGAACCCATTTATCGAATTCCAAACGGATAAATTTTGCCGGCGCTTCTGCCAAAATAGCTTTCGCGATGCTCGCTGCACACTCACACCACCACAGGGTTCATTCCGAGGGGGTCGTAGCGAGGATATATTGTGCGATAAAGCGAATGCCAGCTACGCCTGGATGCTGGATGAATTAACTAAGAAACAACGGCTGAGAAAAATTCGAGCCGAAAATACCGCTCAACTCGGCAGCTATTTTAAGACCATCGTCAATTCACTTCCCTTTTATGAGCGCTGGAAAAATTGGCGCTTCGAGCGCCGCATTCACGTACCTACTTATATTTGCGAAATTGACGAGCAAGCAAAATCTATTTTTCTGCAATTACATTCAAATCGAGATACGAGAATCATCGCCCAGAACTTGGGGCTCAGTGAAAACACGGTCAGATCGACTGCTGAAGCCATTTTGATTACGTTAACGCAACGCAAGCGCCTACACCTATTAAGTCCAACACGAACCTTTTCTTTTTCAGATATAACTTCGACGAGCGATAATGATTACGATGGAGACGAGAGAAACCCGCACAACCAAAGCTTAGAGGTTGGCGATACGCAGTTTTCACCAGAAAACTTGACCTACTCATCTCAAATCAAAGCCGCTTGGAACCAGCTCAGTGAATTAGAGCAGTATATTATCGAAGCATTGGTTATCGAAGAACAGGACACTACTGTCGTTTTAAAAGCGTTAGCAACACTCGACATTTCTCTGAAACAAAATCAAAGCAGTCAGCACAACAATCGTCAGCAGCTTTATTACTTTAAGCGAAAGTCTCTGGAAAAATTACAGGGTTTTCTAGAAGGATGATCATGTTAGATGGAATAATGAATGGGGAGACGGGAATATTTTCAAAAATTAGAGAATGTAGTGTCCTTTATTCAATAGAAGCTAACGCAAAGTTAAAAATGAAAAGTTTTGACTGTGGCGATCAGAATAATCAAAACCGATAAAAGCAGAAAATAACGTGCGAGCAATGCAATGACAGACGAATTACACCTTAGCGAAGAAACGCTTCATCATTTTTCCCTGAACCCTGAACGCGCATCAGAACAGGGGACACGTCTGCACTTGCTCAGCTGCTCCGATTGCCTAACAAAACTGCAGAACCTTCAACACCTAGAAGAATTAGTGAGAGACCACGCAGAGGTCATTTGCTCTGACGCTCAACAATCGCTGGGGGACTCGCAATCCAGCCCTCAACTCAGGCCCCAGCTACACGAACTCACCCATCAATATGCAATGCAACAAGCGATGGACGAAAAACTCACACCCCAATCAAGCTCACACCAAAAAAAGAAACCCAGCCCTATCTCCCGTTTACTCGATGCATTAATGGGGCAGAAAACGCCGTTCATTGCCGTTCCTACGGCTGCAGCCGCAACATTTCTATTTGCATTTATGATATTCACATCAGGCGATTCTCCCAAAGAGGCTATAGTGAGCTTTCAAGACAGCCATACATTGGTCTTAAACCAGCCACAACGACTGCCCGGTCTCGGCTTCTTTCACCAAAGCGGCAAAGACGATCGCTTGATAGCAGAGTATGCAGGTTTTAATGTAAAAGCTGACAACAGTGGACAGTTTATTGAGGTGAGTTGGCCCGCTATCGATAAGGTCGACCGCTATACGGTAGAATTAATCGAAATGTCGAACAATGTGAGTCAAAACATTAACCAGATCTCTACCGCACTCACCTTCTGGAAGATCGATAGAAGCAAAGTCCAAACAGGACATCTCTACCGCCTAACGTTAAGCGGTAGCACCCTCGATAATTTTGCATTTCGCCATACCGGCGGTTTTGTTTTACGCTAGGGCACTGGAAATCACGATGAATAGAAAACTCGATTTTTACCTTGTTGGCGCGAACATCATTTTAGCCTGCACACTGCTGTTTAACTCCTACAACAGCTTCGCAGGCAACCGCGGCCTAAAAATTGTGGGGGATGCGCCGGGCCAACTATCGTCACCCACTCTTTCGAGTAAAGGCGAATATCGCGCATTAATTATCGGCAACGATACCTACCGAGACCCCGAAGGGTTGTGGAAACCACTTAAGCGTGCGGTATCGGATGCAAAGGCCATCGAAACACTCCTTGTTGAGCATTACGGTTTTAGCGATGTTCAGCGCTTAGAGAACGCCTCCCGCAGTGAACTTTTACACGCACTGCGTGACTTTTCCAAACGTATCAACACTGACGATAATGTTCTGGTGTATTACGCCGGTCACGGGTTTTTGGATCAGTACAATAACAAAGGCTATTGGGTTCCTGTCGATGCTCAGGGCACCGATCACACCACCTTTGTGAGAAACTCGACCATTCGCGATGAGATTTCAGATATGTCCGCACGCGCTAAGCACACCTTATTGATTTCGGATTCCTGCTTTAGTGGAACCCTGTTAAAAACAGTCAGCCGAGGAATACGTGCCAATGACGGTTCAGAAGCTTATCTTAAATCTGTCGACAACAAGAAAAGTGTGCAAATTTTAACCGCAGGCGGCGTCGAATATGTCGATGACGATTTCCGGTCTTCTGGCCATTCGCCTTTCACCTATTTTTTACAGAGCGAACTGAAAAATAATCCCCACCCCGTTATTACCGCCAGCGACCTTTCTCGTAGAGTCCAAGTTGCCGTTAGCAATAATGTTGAACAGAAACCACAAATCGGCGTGTTACAAGGCGCAGGAGATGAACTGGGTGAATTTTTATTTATCAGGGTTAACCTAGAAGTTTCGGGCGTCCCAAAAGAACGTATAAAAGTTAAGGTTAATGTCATTTCAGATACCAGCTCACAAAAAAACGTAGAATCAAGTACAGAGGAATACTCCGATATTAGTACGCTCCCATCCCTGAACCTATCTGAAGATGAAGGCGCAGCAAACAAAGCCGACAAACAAGAATCTATGATTTTACCCGTGCAATCTTTTTAGGGCCGATACCAGTATGAAACAACGACTCATCACCGCATTACTTCTTACCACTATATCCAGTATTAGCTACTCTGAAACAACTCAAAGTCGTATCCCTCTGACCTTGACCTTGGGCGCAAAGCTGCACAGCGGAGGCTGGACGGGTGAAAACAAGGGTTCCATTGGCAATGATATTGAATCCGAAAAAGGCCGTGGCATTGGCCTTTCAGTTGGATTGAGAAAAGGGAATTTTTTTGGCGTTTTTAATGTTCAAGCGGGTATTTATGAGTTTGATGACGAACAGCCCGTATATAATCCAGATCCTATCAGCGAAGACTTTGACCTTACTGGCTCAGATGATCTTACGATTAATACCGGTTTTGTTTCCTTAGGTCTTGGTTACCAATTTAATCGATATTTTGCATTGCAGGGCGGCATTAAATCTCACAGCCAAGCCTGGGAAGATTTAAATCGTGAAGTCGATTATATCGGCGTGGGTATCGGCGCCACAGGATTTATTCCGCTCTCGGATAACTGGACCTTGTATGGGACTCTCGGCATTAACGGAATGGACATCAAAGATAAGGACGGTAACGATATAGGTGATGGTAGCTCCACGTCCTTAGAATTAGGAGCAGCCTTCCGAGTATCAGCACTATCCTCGATCAGTTTTGGCTTTAAAAATGAGGCGGTAACAGCCGAATTTGCCGGAGGAAATGAACAGGAGCATAACATTGCAAACTTTTACTTTGGCTTCAACCACGGCTTTCGCTTCTAGTGTCCTTTAAAAATTCCGCCCACTGGCGACAATTAGCGGCGATGATGCAACGAGATAATCCTGCTCTCATTATCACTCTTCACTCCTATTTTCGGTCAACCCTTCTTCCAGCTCTTCTATACTTTACTTTAATGTTGACGGCCTGCGGCAGTGCGCAGCAAAGAGAAAGGCTACACGTTGACATCACCAGTTTTATCGGTGACGACCAAAGTTTTCGAGTTGGTGATGAGCTGAGATTTTTAATCAGTTTGAACGAAAGCGCTTGGCTGTATATGTATTACGAAAATTTTGAAGGTAACGTTTATCAGTTAATACCCAGTGTACTTTACTCAGACAACCGTGTTTCGGCAGGTGATTTTATTGCGTTCCCATCGATAGATGCCACTTTCAGTCTTGAAATATCACCCCCCCTTGGTGAGGAGCGTGTTTGGCTGCTGGCGACAGAAAAAAAATTAACTCTTCCAAATTTCTCTAACAACAACCTAGTTGAATTAGCGATATCACTAACAGACGCCAAATTGGAACTAAAAAAATTGATTCATAGGAATCGTATCCGTAACTCAGCAGATGAATTAAAATTTACTACAGAAAAATAAGCCATTTTGGATTCTTACACCTCAAAATGAGGCGCCACCCTATATCCCTCTCATATTGCATAGCCCCCCAAAAGCACTATACTCCTCTCCTTAACATAATGTGGTGACAGTTCATCCAAGGGCAAGAGATGCAAGACATTCAAAAAAATACTCTGGTCAAAAAAATACTCAAAAAAACGCTTGCGACTTCAGCCGCCTTACTGCCTTTTTTAGGAATGATAAGCGGGTGCTCTGAAGCCAAGATTGAGGAAGCCACACTCAGCAAGCTATATTCAATACCATTAACCAAAACGGATGGTAAGCTCAAGGTTTACCATCTCGGCCACAGCCTAGTCGGTAGAACAATGCCGCTAATGTTACAACAGCTGGCAGGTTCAGGGCACGATTTTCGCAGCCAACTCGGCTGGGGAACGACGCTAAAAGCCCACTGGGAACCTAACGAGCCTATCAGTGGTTTCGATAAAGAAAACGATCACGAAAACTACCAAGATGTTTTTGAAGCCATCAAGCAATCTCAATTCGATGCTTTTGTTTTGACTGAGATGGTAGAAATCAAAGACGCCATACAATATTTTAATAGCGCGCTATATTTACAAAATTTTTCAGAAGAAATACGTAAGTACAACCCAGATGCTCGCGTGTATTTATATGAGTCCTGGCACAAAGTCACGGACAAAGCAGGCTGGATTCACCGCCTTGATCAAGACTTCAAACCCTATTGGCTAAACAAAATAGTGGATGCCGCCCACATTAGAATGAACAGCGATAAAGCAATACATCTCATTCCTGTCGGTCAGGTGATGTCTGCATTCTTTAAAGAAGTAGCTCGTTTGGGTGGCATTGAAGGAATCCGTAAGCCCGATGATATATTTAAACAAAATTCAGACGGAAGCTTAGACCCAATTCATATCAACGATATCGGCGCTTATTTAGTTGCTTTAGTTCACTATTCCGTTTTGTACCAAGTAAGTCCTGTGGGGCTACCATACCAACTCAAGAACGAGACCGGCGATTCCGCACAAGCTCCCTCAGAACAGGCCGCACAGCTTATGCAGGAAATTACTTGGAGTGTTGTATCTAAAAATTATCGGACAGGAATTGTTGGGTACTGATGACAGGTGACGGGTGACGGGTGACGGGTGACGGGTAATTTTAGGTGATTAATTCGTTGCAGGCTGAAATTAACTCTTCGATATTAAGTGGTTTAGTGAGATAACGATCAAACCCCGCCGCCTTGCCTCTTTCAACGTCATGGGGCAGCACATTGGCCGACAAGGCAATCACTGGCATATGCCGTGAGAGGGGATCACTTTTTAAGATTTCAACCATCTCGTGCCCCGTAACTCCAGGCAGTGAAACATCAAGAATAATTAAATCTGGGTTGGTCGAGCGGGCAAGAAATAAACCTTGAACGGCTAAGCCCACGACAGTCAGTTCAATCTGAGGGTATTTCGCCAGTACCTGCTCCATAAGTTTTTGATTTGACGGGTTATCTTCAACATACAAAACACGTTTCACGCCTTTAACCGTCAGTTCGGGCGTATCCGACTTCCCCATTATTACCGGTGCATTCGCGATTTTTTTTAGGCCAACATTAGAGCCAAAACTTTTCGAAAAAGGAAAGTCAACCCAAAACCTACTGCCTACTTTTTCCTGACTTTCAAAATTAATTTCACCATCCATTTGCTCAACTAACTGCTGAGTTATCACCAGTCCAATACCCGTTCCGCCTACACTGGAATTCTCGGCCCCTAAACGGTTAAACGGTTGAAAGAGTTCTGACTGTAATTTGACGGGAATACCGACACCGCTATCTTCCACCGAAATTCTCATTCGCGCCCCCTCAATCAGGCTGCATTCGATCTTAACAACCCCTCCCTTTTTATTATATTTTCCCGCATTACCCATTAGATTTAATAAGACTTGCCTAAATCGACTTTCATCTGCAATTATTGTTCGGGATTCAAGCCCGTTAAACTCTAACTCTAGATTTAAATGGCGCTGTTCATACTGAGAGTTTAGTAGGACAACGCATTCATGAATTATGCGAGACGGCAGAACCTTTGAAAAATTCAATTCCACATGGCCGGCCTCTATACGAGCCAAGTCCAACACGTCCCCCACTAATTCGAGCAAATGATTCCCGGCTGTTTTAATTTCGTGAATATTCGACTGCTGTTCTGCCGATAACGTATTATCCAATTCAAAGAGCTGAGTAAACCCAAGAATTGCATTCAGTGGTGTACGTAATTCGTGGCTCATACTGGAAAGAAATTCAGATTTTGCTAAATTTGCACTTTCGGCTTCTTCTTTTGCTCTGACGACATTTTCTTCAGCCCGCTTTAGCTCTGTGATATCAATGTTAGTACCCGAAAATAGCTTGGGTTTTCCTTCGTCATCATAGCTCGCTTGCCCACGTGCCCGAATCCAGCACCATGGCCCACTTTTAGTTCGTATACGGTACTCGATATCAAACGGTCTCTTGAAGGAAACATGCTGGATTACTGCATTATCAAAACGAAGGCCATCATCGGGGTGCATAAGACTACGCCATCCAGTCAAACCCTTTAATACAACCTCTTCACTTCCGTCATAACCCAACATTTCCCAACAACGCGAATTAAACGCTATACCTCCGCCCCGGTGCGACCAATTTAAACGCCCGTCACGTCCTTGGTATAATCGTTTACCTCCATTCGCAACTGACCATTCCCACAAACCGTCGTTAGACGCTTGAATAATGCGTGCATGGCGCGCCTCGTTAACCATGAGTGCATCTTCGGCAGCTTTTAAGGCTGAAATATCTGAGATTAAACCTGACAGATGAGTTACCCACCCGTCTTCCCTGCGCTCAGCTTCTAAGCGTATTTCCATCCACATGGGAGTACCATCGCTCTTAATACCACGATAGGTAATATAACCTGGATGATCTTTATTTTTAATTAGTTGTAAAAAACTTTCGTCAAGACGTTCACGATCTTCAGGATAAATAAATGCGGTAAGTTCGCTGGCTTGTAGCGAATCAGCAATCGTTTTTTCATCATAGCCCATATAGGACAGCAGGCCACCCCGCCAATGAAAATCTCCACTGATCATATCCCAGTCGACGAAGGCATAGGCCCGGCTGCTGCGAAAAATACGATCGTAGCGGTCAAATTCCAACTCAGCTTCTGGCGTTAGCTTTTCAGCTGGCCGCTTCATCTGAATGCCGTCTAAAAATTTATCTAACATTCCCGTCCTTCGTTGACCTTGTGGACATTTAAAAACTAAATCGGCACATGAAAATTAATAAGTTTTCTCAATAGTCGTATATACGCTTTTAACTCAGTTCCCGATCATTACTCTTTTGCTTATCGTACTCGCTATCTAATTCACCCTTCATGAAACAAGCTATTAAACGTTGTGATTAATTGAGCGAAGTTTAATGGCTTCGTTAAGTAACAATCGAAACCCGCCTTTTTTCCTTTTTCAATATCGTGGCTAATCACGTTCGCAGACAGGGCAACCACCGGTATGTTTTCAGTGACAGCGTCTGACTTTAGAATTTTGAGTAGCTCATATCCGCTCACTTCCGGTAAATTCACATCTAGTATGATCAAATCAGGAATTGATGAACGCGCTAAAAATAAACCTTGGACTGCCATCCCCGTCACAGATAAATCTAATATCGGGTAACGGTTAATAAATTTCTGCATGAGTTTTTGATTAGAAAGATTGTCCTCAACATACAAAACTTTCTTTCTAACTTTAACCTCTAAAGGTGGTATCTCAGTATTAGCATCCCTTAGAAATTGGTGATGGCTAGGTAACACCATTCTCTCTGAACGTTCAGTGAGGGGAAACTCAACCCAAAATTGACTTCCTTCATTTTCTCGGCTTGAAAAGCCAATACTGCCACCCATTTGTTCTACCAGCTGTTTGGTAATAACCAGCCCTATCCCTGTTCCTTCAATGCCACTATGTTCTGCCCCCAGGCGATTAAACGACTGAAAAAGTTGGGACTGCAATTGAGCGGGGATTCCTAAGCCTGTATCCGCAACACAAATTCTCATTCTTGTGTCATCAACCAAAGTACACTCCACCCGAATATGACCTGCAACTTTATTGTACTTACCGGCATTCCCCATAAGGTTTAACAGGACTTGTTTTAAGCGAACAGAATCCGCCAAAATCATTTGTGCCTCTAGGCCATTCCATTCAATTTCTAATAGTAAGTTACGTTTTTCGTACTGCGATTTTAACAATATGACGCACTCATTCAGCACGCGCAATGGGAATACCGGTCCCAAACTTAGCCTAAGCTGGCCCCCTTCTATCTTAGCTAGATCCAGTACATCCCCAACCAGCTCAACCAGATGATGACCCGCAGATAGTATTTCCTGGATATTCGAAAGCTGTTCTGAGTTTATGGTCAAATCGAGTTCAAATATCTGGGCGAACCCCATAATGGCGTTAAGCGGTGTACGTAACTCATGACTCATACTTGAAAGAAAATCGGACTTCGCCTGGTTTGCCGCTTCAGCCTCTTCCTTCGCCTTGTTCACATACTCTTCTGCACGCTTAAGCTCGGTAATATCCATATTCGTCCCAGTTAGTATGGTAGACGAACCGTCAACATCGTCGACATAGGCCTGACCACGACTTCGTATCCAACGCCATGACCCGTCTTTCGCGCGTAACCGGTATTCAATATCAAAGGGTTCTTCTAGGGCAGCATGTTCGATCAAAGTTTGATCATAACGCTTACCATCGTCAGGGTGTATCAAATTCCGCCAAGCTACCAGGCCACCCGAAACAATCGCATCATCTGGCTCAAACCCGAGCATTTCCCAACAACGTTGACTGAGAATAAAATTCCCTGCTTTTACAGACCAGTGAAGGCTTTCGTCGGAAACCGCCGCGACTTTATCTTTATCACCAACGCACCATTCCCACATACCGTCATTCGCGCCCTGAAGAATACGTGTATGGCGTGCCTCACTGTCTTTAAGCGCCTCTTCTGCCGCTTTTAGGGGAGAGATGTCGGACATCAAGCCGGAGAGGTGGGTGACAAGTCCGTCTTTACCACGGATGGCATCTAAGCGTAACTCGACCCATACCAGACTGCCATCAACCTTTAGACCCCGACAAATAATATTGCCGGAGTGGTCCTCATCGGTCACGAGGTGTCGAATACTCTCGATAAAACCGTCAATATCATCAGGGTAAATAAAACGAATGAACTCGTCAGCAGAAGCTTCTTTTGGAATCGTGTGGCCGTCGTATCCCAGATAAGACAGTAAGCCACCCTTCCAGTAAATTTTGCCACTGTTGAGATCCCAATCGAGAAAAGCGTATCCACGACTGGCACGGAAGATTCTATCGTAGCGATCAAATTCCGCTTCAATCTCTGCCGTGAATTTTGCGACCGGCAACTCCTCTTTAGTAGAGCTATTACTACCGGTATTAGTACCTCTATTAGTACCGCCAAAAATCTTTTCTAACATTGATGCAATTGATTCGCTTATCGATAGAAATGAGAATTTATAGATTTTTTTGACATAAGATCCATATGACCACTGGATCAGACTGGCAACACAACGCCAAAGACTATACTGAGTATACGTGAATGAATTCCCTAAGTGCTAGAGAGCGTTAGATGAACACACGACATTTGATACCCGAACGGGCGAAAGATAGGATGATGGCATTGTTTTCAATGTTGGGTGACTACTCTCTTCCAGAAAGAAGTCACCTAAACGATATTCCAACTGCCAAATTAAGCTCTAAACCAAAAGGGCATAAGCGCAGCGTAAGACGCTCTTAAAGAACGATCTCGTCGTGATCAGCCCCTTCTTTCTCGACTACCATTAAATCTTCACTCGAAATATTCATCGCTAATAGGATATTCGCAGCAACATAGATAGAAGAATACGTACCCACCAACACACCAATAATCAGTGCAATTGCAAAGTTGTGGATGATCTCACCGCCCACAAAGAACAAGGCAAACAACACCAATAACGTAGTGAAGGAAGTAATTATGGTACGCCCTAAGGTTTCCGTCAGAGAGATATCAATGATCTCTAGCGACGTACCCTTGCGTATTTTGCGAAAATTTTCACGAATACGGTCGGCCACAACAATCGTATCGTTAAGTGAATAACCGATTACTGCCAATATTGCGGCTAAGACTGTAAGGTCAAAATCCAACTGCAATATCGAGAAGACTCCCAATACAATCATAACGTCGTGGGCTAGCGCGACTACCGCACCGACAGAGAATTTAATTTGGAAGCGAATCGCGACGTAAGCCATCACCACAATTAAGGCAAATAACATCCCCAGACCACCATCATCTCTTAGTTCTTCACCCACTTGCGAGCCAACAAACGAAACACGCTTAAGCTCTACCTGACCATCGGTGTCATTTTTCAATAAGTTGATGATGATATCGCCTAATTTCGGGTCATTCGCCTGAATTCGGATAGCAACATCCTTATCCGTACCAAAATTTGTCACTACGGCAGAAGAGTACCCCCCCTCCTTTAGTAAGCTACGAATAGCACTCAAATCAGCGGTCTCTTCATAGCGAAGCTCTACCGATGTACCACCGGTAAAGTCCAAACCGAAATTCAATTTATTGACAACTAAAGAGCCAATTGAAACCACAACCAGAACGATCGAAATAATCGCCGCGATTTTGCGGTGGCTCATGAATTTGATAATGCGTTTTTCGCTCATATTCTTCTCAACTTTTTATTCACTACGTTCATAAAGAAAGTTAGTTATATAGAAATTTTTTCTACTTGGCGGTTGCCGTATATCAAATTCACGATAGCGCGCGTACCTATGATGGCAGTTAACATCGAGGTAACGATACCAATCGCCAAGGTAATCGCGAAGCCTTTTACAGGCCCGGACCCCACTGAGTACAGAATAATAGCCACGATGAATGTGGTTACGTTTGCATCCAGAATCGTTGTGAACGCTCGTTCAAAACCGGCCTTAATCGCCGACTGCGGGGGTACCCCATTGGCCAGTTCTTCCCGTATTCGCGAGAAGATCAACACATTTGCATCCACCGCCATACCGACAGTCAATACGATTCCCGCTATACCCGGCAAAGTGAGGGTCGCACCAAATATCGACATAACAGCAATCAATAGAGTGAGGTTGACCGTTAAGGCAATGTTGGCTGCGAAACCAAATACGCGGTAATAGATCAGCATAAAAATCAATACTAAGGCTAAGCCTAACTGAACTGACTTCACACCAAGCTCAACATTCTCTTTTCCCAAAGACGGCCCAATGGTTCGCTCTTCGATAAAGCCCATTGGAGCAGCCAAGGCTCCCGCTTTAAGTAACAGGGCCAATTCTGAGGCTTCTGCTGGGCTGTCTAAGCCAGTGATGCGGAATTGCATATTCAAAGCCGACTGAATTGTCGCCAAGCTAATGATTTTTCGACTCGCAACAAATTCGAATTTATTAACATCCTCTCCATTTTCGTCTTTTACCACACGAGTAACCGGGGTGTATTCGATAAAGACAACGCCAAGGCCACGACCAACATTCTTACGCGAGATGCGGTTAATTAAAGTACCGCCTTCACTGTTGAGTGTAATATTGACCTGCGAACCGCCAGTCTCAGGATCGATACTGGAATTTGCATTGCTCACATGATCGCCACGAATCACGATTTTCTTTTCTAGATAAGCGCCGCCAGTTACGGCCTGCCTTTTATCATCTTTATAGGGGAACATGATTTTCTGAGAGGACAGAGCACCTGGGTTAGCCTCAAGGCGAAACTCCAAGCTGGCGGTTTTGCCGATGATTTTTTTGGCTTCAGCAGTATCTTGTAAGCCCGGCAGCTCAACCACAATTCGGTTACGCCCCTGGCGGTGAACCATAGGCTCGGACACACCTAATAAGTTGACCCGCTTGCGCAACGCCGACAAGTTCTGTTCGACAGCCATGCTTTCTTTTTCACGGATATAAGCGTCGCTAAATTTCGCTTCAACCAAATATTTACCGGCTTTTTTTGTGCGAACATATTCCAACTGGCTTAGATCTTTACGAATGTAAGAGGAAATCGCATCGCGTAGCTCTTCAGTATCCGCTTTAACTTGAATAGTTGAGCCTTTAACGGAAAAGAAAACACCGCGTAAACTCTCGCTTCGCTGGTACTTTTTCAACTGAGTTTCAATGCTTTTCATTTCGTCAGCGAGCACTTTTGGCGTATCCACTTCCAATAGAAAATGCACACCACCCGCCAGATCTAAACCAAGTTTCATTGAACCTGCACCGATACCAACCAGCCATGCTGGTGTCGTTGGTGCTAAGTTTACAGCGACGATGTATTCGTTGGCCGCTAAGTCTTTTAAAGCATTGTCTGCAATTGAGCGCCCACGTAATTGATCATCTAGGTTAAAAAAACGGATCAAGCCGTTCTTTTCGCCTAACTCAACACCAAAGTACTCGATATCTGCGGTATCCAAGGCTTTCACAGCAGCATCGAGTGCACGTTGGTCTGCATTAACTCCTGGCTGAGTGCTGGATATTTGAATCGCCGGGTCAGGCGGGTAAATATTTGGCAATGCGTAAATCGTCCCAACCACAACAGCGACTAGGATGAGTAGATATTTCCACAACGGGTAGCGATTCATGATCTTGGTCCAGAAAGGCCTAGGTGGCCGTATTTATTTTATCGTTCTATGTTGAAAATTTGATAATTTCCAAAAGCCCGCGATTATACCGGCTTTCTGTTCGTTAAGGGTAAATAGGGCTTAGTGACGCCTGTTTCAAGTCACCGCTTCCTTACTCTGCACTTAATTCAAAAATTAGCCCCTAATTCACTTATCTAAAGCTGTCTCAGCGCCATGCCGTTTAATACCCTGAGCTTCATAAAAATCCACTACAAAAGTGGCAAGGTTTCCAGCCTCAATCGCATCTCGCAAGCCCTGCATCAACCGTTGGTAATAGCGTAGGTTATGAATCGTATTCAACTGAGAGCCTAAAATTTCACCGCATTTATCCAGGTGATGCAAGTAACCGCGGCTAAAATTGCTGCACGTATAACAATCACACTCAGAATCTAACGGACTGGTATCACGCTTATGTTTGGCATTGCGAATTTTAACCACGCCATAGGTGGTAAATAGATGGCCATTACGTGCATTTCGCGTTGGCATCACGCAATCAAACATATCAATACCGCGGCATACTGCCTCGACGATATCCTGTGGCTTACCAACGCCCATTAAATAGCGAGGGCGATCCTCCGGCATTATTGGGCCCAAGTGATCGAGAATTCGCACCATGTCGTCTTTAGGCTCACCCACGGATAATCCACCGATCGCGTACCCATCGAAACCAATCTCCTTCAGCCCATCTAGTGATTTTGTTCGTAATGATTCATACATGCCGCCTTGCACAATGCCGAATAAGGCATTGGGATTACCTTCATGCGCGTCTTTAGAGCGTTTGGCCCAACGGAGTGATAGCTCCATCGATATCAGCGCTTCATCTTCAGTTGCTGGATAAGGCGTACATTCGTCAAAGATCATCACGATATCCGAGCCTAAATCACGCTGTACTTCCATCGCCTTCTCGGGTGATAGATAAATCTCACTACCGTCTATCGGCGAGCGGAATTTAACCCCATCTTCTGTGATCTTGCGCATATCCCCCAGGCTAAACACCTGAAAACCACCGGAATCTGTCAGTATTGGGCCATGCCACTGGGCAAAATCATGCAAAGTACCGTGTTCTTTAATGACTTCCGTCCCTGGGCGCAACATGAGATGGAAAGTATTCCCCAGAATAATCTCTGCACCAATCTCTTTAATATCTCGCGGCAGCATGCCTTTAACAGTGCCGTATGTACCGACCGGCATAAAAGCTGGCGTTTGCACCGTGCCACGTTCAAAGGTTAATTGGCCTCGACGGGCACTGCCATCTGTTGTGTTCAGTTCAAATTTCATCATGAGGATTGACCAGGTATTTCTTTGTAGGCGTCTTTATTTTGGGTGATAAACATGGCATCACCGTAACTAAAAAATCGATATTTCTGTTCGATAGCTTCTTTATAGGCGGCCATCGTATTGCCGTAGCCCGCAAATGCACTCACCAGCATTAATAAAGTGCTCTCGGGCAAATGAAAATTCGTAATTAAAGTATCCACCACCTGATAACGAAAACCGGGGTAGATAAAAATATTGGTATCGCCATGGAACGGTTTGATCTTTCCACCCTGTGCAGCTGTTTCCAGACAACGAACACTGGTCGTCCCCACTGCAATCACTCGATTACCACGGGCTTTGGTTTCGGCCACCAAATCGCAGACTTCTTGAGAGACATCCATCACTTCAGAATGCATATGGTGGTCGGCTATATCATCTGCTCGAACGGGCTGAAAAGTACCGGCCCCTACATGCAAGGTAACGTATGCCTGATTCACGCCTTTTTGCTTTAGCTGATCGAGCAAGGCTTCATCGAAGTGTAAACCAGCGGTCGGCGCCGCCACTGCGCCACGCTTATTACTGTAAACCGTCTGATAACGCTCCCTATCCGAATCTTCATCGGGGCGATCTATATAAGGCGGAAGTGGCATATGTCCAACGGATTCAAGGACAGTAAGCGCTGACTTATCGCCCAAAAACAGGAGCTCAAATAAGGCGCCATCGCGGGCCATCATCTCTAGTTCGGTGCCCCCCTCCAATACAATACGCGACCCAATCTTGGGCGACTTGCTCGCCCGAACATGGGCCAAAACACGATTCTCGTCCAACACACGCTCAACCAAAACCTCGACCTTGCCGCCTGAAGCTTTACGGCCAAACACACGAGCAGGAATCACCCGAGTATCGTTAAAAACCATCAAATCACCCGGTCTTACGAGATCCAAAACATCGCCAAAATGCCGATGAGACAGTTCCCCTGACGGACCATCCAAGTGAAGAACCCGGCTCGCCACCCGTTCAGGCATAGGTTGTTTTGCGATCAAGCCTTCAGGTAAATTGTAATGAAAATCTTCGCGTCGCATAAATAAAGAAAGGAATCCTAGAGTTCGATCAAAATTGGAGCGCAAGATTAAAGGAAAAGCCTCAGATTTACCACGTTTAGCAGTTGACCCCAGAGAAACCGCTGATATAATTGCCGCCCTTCGAGATGGCAGATAAACGCAGCTCGGATAGATGGATAAAGCGATACATAAATATCGCGCTACAGAATTATGCCAGAGTGGTGAAATTGGTAGACACAGGGGATTCAAAATCCCCCGATCGCAAGATTGTGCCGGTTCGAGTCCGGCCTCTGGTACCACACATA
>JAWSUZ010000036.1:0-12697 GCA_033852165.1 Agarilytica sp.
TAAGCCACATCACCCCCGTCCCCCGTCCCCCGTCCCCCGTCCCCCGTCCCCCGTCCCCCGTCCCTCCCTCATTTTCGACCGTTGAAAATATTGGCACTTATATTTCTATAAGATCACGATGATAGTTTGGGTGACTGCTAAGCTAATAGAAAACACTGCAAAGTGTGGACTGGAACAATCATCAATTGTACTTCTGCGCACATTTTATACCGGTTGTTGATGTCACCTCTATCCTTTCAAAAGGCGAGAGACTACGCTATATGACAGTTGGTTCAGGTAAGTGTCAGCTTTACTACATTGGAGTTTCTTATGGGTTGGATATTGTCAGATGAGAGCAAGCTCAGACACACCAATGGTGCGAAAATCACCCTCGTCAGTGGCACCTGGCAAAAACCCAGTGAGATCTACCCGACAATTCCCGATTGCATCAATGCTGATGATCAAGCCCGCCTCATTCGCCAAGGTATTGGTTATGCCCGCCGCTCACAAAAGCCCAGTTCTACGGCAAGCTAATTGGCTTACAGATATCTTCTCTGAATGGTCTTTTGGGAGGAGGAGAAGTCAAATCTTCTAAGCCATTTTTATTCTAATATCGAGTATCTTTCTAGGTCGTAAATCTATGTTTACGTTTTAGGGTTTCAATCGGGATGTTCGTGTCCAATTGGAAATCTGCTTGCCCATATTTATTTCTACCCCGTTTTTACAACAACCCAGGCTTGCCGCTGATCCAGGCCGCTCGTATGATGATCGACTCAATAATTGACGAATTTGCGGAAACCGCCATGGATTTTGGGTTAATTTTTTATATTGTTCTTTCTATTGCGGCTTCGTTGAAGCTCCTTTCATCACCTTATTTACGGGTTACCAGCCTGGGATGGGGTGTCGCGATATGGACATTGCCCTTTATTGGCGCCTTAATGTTTATGTTAACGGTTGTTCGTGTGCGTAAAGTTGAGCACGATCAGGCAATCAATCATTTAATCGAGGCGCATGCTGGCGCACCTTGTGACCATGGCGCGGTTGAACGCTTGGGAATCGAATATAACTTTTTACCCTATTTTCAACTGGAAGATTCACAGTTTTTAAAGGACGATGAGTTTGTCGATGCGGTTTGTCAGTCGATAGAGTCCGCAACATCACGCGTATGGATGACCACGTTTATATTATCGGGCTCAGTAAAAGATCGAATTTTACAATGTCTGATTGATGCCCATGAGCGTGGTGTTGATGTTTGCCTGCTTATTGACCGTGTTGGCAGTGGTCTATTGCTAAAGCCACGAAACAATCCGCTTGAGTTGGACTTACCCTTTGAGGTCTCCATTTTCCACAGCTCATTATTTCGTTCGCTTTTATTTGTGGAAAAGCGTTTGCATTCCAAAATCGTATTGGCGGATAACGAAGCTTTTATCGGTTCGCATAATCTACGTGATGAAGTGTTATTGAAAAACAAAGACAGTGTCCACAACATAAGCCTGCGCTTTACTGGGTCTGTAGTGACTCAGGTGGAGGCTGTATTTATGGATTTGTGGAAACTTAATACTGGCGATGACTTGGCTGCTTATGGTGAAGCGGAAGAAGGATATGAAGAGGGACATGAAGAAAAACCAGGCGAGCATTCAGAATCTACACACGGCCAAAAGGCGGCACGTATTATTTTTTCTGACCCGATAGAGCGGTCGTACAATTACAACGCCTATCTAGGTGATCTGTTTTGCTCTGCTACTGACCGTATTTGTATCTGGATGCCGTACATTATTCCATCACAGGCGATGCGGAGAAGCATCATTGCGGCATCTAAAATGGGCCTGGATGTACGTATTCTATTTCCTAAAAAAAGCGATTCAGCGCTAGTCGATAATGCTCATGCATTGGTGCTTAAAGAGTTCGTGGAAAATGGGGTTGCGTGCGCGCTGAGTGAAGGGACCTTCGACCACTCTAAAATTCTGGTGATCGATGATATTGCGATTATTGGCTCGACTAATCTTGATTTTAGAAGTTTGTACCGTAACTACGAAGCTAATATTGAAGTCCATGATCAGGAATTTACACATTCAGTGCTCACCATGTTTGATCAGGTTTTTGACGCGGCGGAATTCATTGATCGACATGAAATCGGCCAGCTGTCTCATATGCGTAATCAGCTTACTTCGTTGATTGCTGCGCTTTACTAAACTGCTGGGCTCTACTAAATAGGTGCTTTAACTCAATAGCGCCTACTAAACCGTTCCTATTAAGCGGTGTGTATTAAACCGTTTCCATCCATAAGCCGATTTAAAAATTCGCTCTCACTAAGGCAGACTTTATGGGAAGGCACTAATCTGCGCCTTCCTATTGATGGGGGTCCATTAATCGGTTTGCTATTTATTCAAGAGAACCATTGAGGTTTAGGGAAGCATGGGGTGTCTCATAAACTGAGGCGCGAATTTTCGAACCCTATATTGTTGGGTTAAGGCAGGCAAAGCGGGGCGGTAGTCGTGTAATGCTCTGTAATCGATTACCCGCTGAGGGTGGCGTATGGTTCATTTTGTCTGGTCTAACCCTCTCATGATTATGGCGCGTTAATGTCGATTGACGAAGCTTAACGGGGATACCCCAAATAATAAAAAGGACAATGATATGTACAAAATATGTGCAACGACATTGACGTTAACTCTAGTGATGGCTTTGGTATTCTCTTTTGTATCAGGCTGCACGATGAATTCAGTTAGGTACCAGCCGGATTCAAATATTACAGCAGTGTTAAAGGACGAGGGTGCGTTGCCGTTAGCGGTTGCTAATATTGTGACGCTTGACGCGCGACTCAATAGCCTTTCGGTACGTGGATCACGTATGATCTCACCGTATAATGATTCTTATGGTGAATATCTGACCCAGGCGCTTGTTGATCAGCTGACACCTGCTAATCTATATAGACCAGCCTCGGAAATTCAGTTACGAGGCGAACTGCTAGAGAATAATCTGAGTGCCATCGCGAGTACGGGAAGCGCCCATATTACGGCAAGATTCGAAATTTTGCGCAATGACAAAATCGTTTTTAATGAAGTGAAAAGCATCGAACACAATTGGGAGTCTTCACTTGTGGGCGCCATTGCTATTCCTGCAGCGCAAAAGAATTATCCTGTAGCCGTTAAAAAATTAGTTTTGGCACTTATGTCCGACCCTGATTTTTTAAATGCCGTAAAAGAATAGTGGTCGGACGATCGCGGTTAGGATAGTGGTTAGACAGTAGCGGTAAAATGTTAGGCAAGTTTGAGAGTTTGTGACTTTATGAACTCAGCGGTATGGGCGGCATCGTGCGTTTTTGGGGTGTGCTGGTTACCGCGAATAATATCGGGGCGTTTCCGTTCTAAATACTAAATAATGTGCTCTCGTGTAGCATCTTGTTTGTGAGCCGTTTATCTAAAGTCATCGAGAAAGTTGGCGCGTTGATAAACGCAGAGCAGCAAGCGTTACGAGCGATAGAGCCGTAGAGATAATGATAGGGTAGTGATGATGATAAAAGCTGAAGTAATCGAAAAATCGGCTTTCTGTTTTTGTTTGATGTTATTTGTGACCTACGCGTACCATGTTCAGAATACTCCAAATACGTATAACCCTCGTTCTCTGGAAATTTCCGAGAGTGCACCTGAGGTACAGAATCACGTTAGTGTAAGGCTTTCTGTGAATACCGAATATTCGGTTGTGATACCGAATGATGAACTTATAGACGCTAGCGAAGGAGAGTACGAGGCCTCGTCAAACTCGGAACTCGCATTGAATATTATTTTAGCCAAAGTATTTTCGCCCTTTAGCGCGGCGCTTTAATCTGATGTGACGGGCTTGATTTCTCTTCCGTCAAGCCCTATTTTTGCCCGTCCCCCGTCCCCCGTCCCCCGTCCCCCGTCCCCCGTCCCCCGTCCCCACTAGGCGAATAGCCTTCTCAAAATACCCTTTCCAACGACTGTTCGCTGAATTTTCTGGGTTTTCAAACATGGCATAGCCAACCTTGATGTGCCCCTTCTCAAAGTATTTGAGAGGCTTGGCTTTGCCTGAAGAGATTAACCGCTCCACTTCTGAACTGGAGAGTTTGAAAGCGAGCCCGCCAGGTGACCAAGAGGCGCATATTGTGTTATTGGCATAAAGTGCCGCACCGCTAAAAAAGTGTTTTGTTTCTAGGCTGACTGAGAGCGCTTTATCAAGCTCAAATGCTGAGAGCAGATGATTGAGTTTTTCTAAGTAAACTTTTGCCATAGCGTTAAATCCATTGCTGGCTGGTGATTAGAAGGCGGCGGTAAAAGCGGTTATTCTACAGCTGTTTTTGCGGGGCAGGCTATTTCCCCTTTATTTGTTTGTGTTCCGATTTCAGTTTGTTGACAATCCTGAAGAAATGAACAATTCTAGCCGCAATGGTAGGGCTGGTTGTCTAGTGCTCCAGGGACGTTTTTAATGTTGAGAAGGACGATTTCTCGGGCGTTATCATTTGTCTTGTATTGCATCGGCAGTAAAAACAACGTCGATAATTTGGGAAATGGATTATGTTTGGTAAAAAAATAATGCTTAGTATTGCGGCATGCGCGTGCTTAAGCGGTTGTGTAAGGGTTGAAGTGAAGCCCGAAAAGCTCGTTTCTGAAACCGTGAGTGTGACTAAAGAAGCCTATAAGGCGATAAAAAGAAAAGCGACGGGTACGCAAGAGCGGGAGTTTACCCATCGGATGCCGGTGCGAAGCGATGCGGATAGTCATGTTCAGGCTCAGGAATGTATCACTTTTGTGAAGCGTCAGGCGGAAGATGCAAGTGAAAGAAAAGCGGAAATCTTGTCCGAGTCCACCGAGATAATTAATGGCGAGTATGGGCAGTCGTTAAAGTGCGTAATAAGAGCTGTTATTTGAATACAATGTTTGCTCTTCGGAGTCTCGGGTGAATCACATAGTTCTTTTTATGATGTCGTTAAGCACAAAAAAAATAATGCGCTTGGTCAGTAGCAACAGCGTTGAGCGTTACTTGAAGACGCTCTGTGTTTTGTTGTTGTTGTCGATTTCGTGTGGTTCGTCGGCTGGGTGGGAGGAAAACCTAGGGCATATTATTGAGAAATTACCCCCGAAGATAAAGGAAAGAATCGAAAATAAGTTGGACCCCACAAAATCAAGCCAAACGGCGCCTAGCAACACCCCTACGAATACCCCCACAACAAATTCTCCCCCCTTAAATTTGCCGAGTCATTGGCGGGTACTTATCGATAGCGAGCCCGTATTTAAATCACAGTTATACATTGTTGAGACCGGGCGAGAAAATCGTCAAACCGTTGTGCTCATTCATGGCCTGGGCCAGGCAGGGTTTACTGACTGGCTAAAGGTCATTCCTGAACTTGAAAAAAAATACCATGTACTGGCAATGGATCTTCCCGGCTTTGGTCGGTCCTCTGTTCCTAGTGGGCGCTATTCGCCAACGAATTATGCGAAAGTAATTTCTTGGCTTGTTAGAAAGTATGCCAACGGCCCGGTGGTTGTGGTGGGGCATTCGATGGGCGGAGCCGTTGCACTGCGGTATGCATCAGATTTTCCCGAGCAGGTGAGTAAGGTCGTATTAGTTGATGTTGCTGGAATCTTGGAACGTACGGCATTTGCAAAGCACTCCGCAGAACTACCCCTTAATGAGCAAGTGGGGCCGAATCCTATTCGGGGGCTGACATCAAAGGTGAAGAATTTTGTGGGCGCTTTAGTGGAACTCACATCCGTCGTGCCTGATATCTCAAAAATTATTAATGCTAGCGATATTATTTGGAATAACGTTTTTTTCAAGCGTCCGAACCTGAATGCAGCGATGGCGCTCATTCAAGAGGATTTTTCACGAGCGATTAAAACCTTGCCTCATGAGGTGAGTATTATCTGGGGAGGGCAGGATAATATTGCGCCCCTGCGAATAGGACACATGCTGGCTGGACGCTTACCTCAAGCGTCGTTAACGGTGATTCCTTCGAGCCAGCATATGCCGATGGTGACGCACGCTCAAGAATTTAACCGATTGCTGTTGGGTGCCATAACCGGAACATTGAAGAAGCCCCCGGCCCGGGAACGGCTTGTTAGCAAAGGCGATTTGGTTTGCAAAGGGCGAAATGGCATCACTTATTCGGGAGTTTACGATAACGTGTTTATTGAAAACTGTTCCGGTGTTCGGCTTGTGAATGTGCGTGCACAAAAAGCAACGCTCAAAAACTCAGACGTTTCCTTTTTGAATACCCGTATCGAATCAGTGGAAACGGCGTTGTTTATGTCGCAGTCGACTTTGATTGCGACGAATTCTATTATTCATGGCAAGGTCGGGATTCTGGCAAGCGGGTGTCGGTTAGATTTGGCTGGAGTTTCAATTATTGGCGAGCAGCGAGCGATAAGCATTAATGCTCGGTCCCGTTTTATTTTTTCGGTTAGTGATGTGTCGGGTAAGTTGTTCACGGGTAATGTCCACGGCGTCTATCGTGCCGAAAATGTGGATTTAGGTTTGGTGATGGCCTCGGGAAGGCGATAACCGGGCGAGAACGATGTTAGCCTAGCGGCTTTCTGACGCCGCCGTGCTGGGTTTTGAACAGTTGTGACTCGAGAGATTAGGAAGGGTTAAATCCGTGATTTGATCCGAATTTCGCTGTCGAAAATTCCCCAATATTTATATCGCCCATGACGTAGCTTTTCTCTGTGCCTAATGTCTTGTATGCGCTGGCGATATTGTAATTTTATTTTATCGCGTTCCGTTGTCTTGTATGTTTTGAGTCATTACCTCGGCTACAAGGTCGAGTATGGCCGGATCTTTACTTTTCTCGTGATAGAGCGTTTTAGCTACCGATATAACATCTCTATTGTCGTCTGATAGTAAGAGACGGGCGTAAATGCGATTTTCATTTTCAAATACAATATTTTCGTTTATGGCATACGTGAACGAACAGAAAAGAAAAAGGGATATTGCAAAGAGTTTGTTAATGATGGCCATGTTTCAGCTTCCATTAATCTGCATTATTGTTATTGGAATAGGCTCAGAATAACCGTCTCAATATAAAAGGGTCAAGCGTGTTAGCAGGTTGAGTTTTTGTATAAAGCACTCAGCATTGGAATTTTTTTAGTTTTCAATTGAGAATGATTATTACTAATTTTTTGGTTCAGTTTAAAAAAGGCGGATTAATATGTCCCCGTCCTAAACTTCGGTTCCTCTGTCAAAGTATTGCTTTACCTGCCAAGTCGTTTCAGTCACTTAATCAGAATATTTCTACAGAGCCGAATTTTGCGTGATAACTTCTGAGTTATGCCCTGTTTAGGTGCTAAATAAGCGCTAAATTGAGGTTTCTATCGCCTCAATCTCTCTTCTTTATACAGCTGTGGAAAAAGCTATTGTTGCTGTTGGCCATTTTTCTTTATACTCCGCAGCAATACTGTTTCGCGCCAGTCTGCGACTGCACCAGATAGCCGTATACTTGTAGCGTGTTTTGTTTCTACTTGGCACAATAATAAGCCAATGAGGATTTAGCTAGTGGATCAAGTTAAAAAGTTTAATCCGGTCGAGCACTTTCACAAAGTGGTTGATTGTCAGTACGCCTGTCCTGCACATACTCCCGTTCCTGAATATATTCGTCTGATTGCCGCAGGCCGTTTTGATGACGCCTATATGGTGAACTGGGAATCAAATGTTTTTCCGGGAATCTTAGGCCGAGTTTGTGACCGCCCATGCGAACCCGCATGTCGACGTGGCCGGGTAGACGACGAGCCTGTAGCGATTTGTCGTTTAAAGCGTGTAGCGGCTGATAACAAAGGCGATATTGCGAAACGTTTGCCGAAAATTCCAACCGAAAAAAATGGTAAGCGCATTGCCGTTATTGGCGCTGGTCCAGCCTCATTAACCGTTGCTCGCGATTTGATGCCTTTAGGCTACGACGTTGTGTTAATCGATGAGCAAAACAAAGGCGGCGGAATGATTCGCAGTCAGATCCCAAGCTTCCGTTTACCCGATTCTGTATTAGATGAAGAAGTGGGTTACGTCATGAATATGGGCGTTAAGCCTCGTTTCGGTGAGCGAGTGGAAAGCTTAAAGTCCATCTTGGACGAAAAGTTCGATGCTGTATTTATTGGTACCGGAGCTCCCAAAGGTAGAGATTTACGTTTGCCTGGTCGTGAAGAAGGCAAAGCCAATATTCATGTGGGTGTTGATTGGTTGTCTAGCGTAGCCTTTGAGCACACAGAAGAAATTGGCAAACGAGTGATCGTACTTGGGGGTGGTAATACCGCTATGGACTGTTGCCGAACGGCACGTCGTTTAGGCGGAAAGTCTGTGACTGTAACCGTGCGCAGCCCGTTTAGTGATATGAAAGCTTCACCTTGGGAAATCGAAGACGCCCAACATGAAGGCATTCCTATTTTAGAAAACCATGCGCCGAAAGATTTTGTGATTGAAAATGGTCGCCTGGTCGCCATGCGTTTTGAAAAAATGCGTGCAGAATACGATGAAAACGGAAAGCGTACCCTGACCCCAACAGGGGAAGAGTTGGTCACCGTCGAATGTGATGATGTTCTCATCGCCGTGGGTCAGCAAAACAGCTACCCATGGATCGAACGTGATCTGGGTATAGCGTTTAACGAATGGGATATGCCCGCTGTCGACAAAACCACATTTGTAACGACCAATCCTAACGTCTTTATTGGCGGGGATGCAGCCTTCGGTCCAGAAAATATCATCACCGCAGTGGCTCACGGACATCAAGCGGCGATTTCTATCGACTTAATGTGTCGTGAAGAAGATATTAATCAGCGCCCAGCGCCGGGTTCAAGCTTTGTTAGCCAAAAAATGGGTATCCACGATTGGAGTTTCGACAGCTCCGTGAGTGACGATGATCGCGAAATTGTCCCCTTAATGGATACTGAAAAAGCCCTATCCGACGTAAAAGCCGAGGTAGAGTTAGGCTTTGATATTGCGCAGGCGAAGCTCGAAGTTCAGCGCTGCTTAAATTGCGATGTGCAAACAGTCTTCAGCGATAAACTCTGTATCGAGTGTGATGCTTGTATAGACGTATGCCCGACAGCCTGCTTGACCTTAATAACAGTAGAAGACGACGAAGCAGTTTTACGTCAAAAACTCCTTCAACCCGCGATAAACCTCGAGCAGGATCTATACATATCTGCTGATCTTCCTACCGGCAGAGCAATGATTAAAGATGAAGATGTATGCCTGCACTGTGGTTTGTGCGCTGAGCGTTGTCCTACCGCCGCGTGGGATTTGCAAAAGTTTTTATTCACCGTTACACAAGCGAGCGACAATAGTTGCGGAAGTAATGCGTGTGGCACGAGTGAGATGGATTAATTTATGTCAGATAAAAAACAGATTTCAGCACTAAACGAAATTGTCGTTAAGTTTGCTAACGTTAATGGTACCGGTTCAGCCAGTGCTAACCAGATGTTTGCAAAAGCAATTTTTCGCATGGGAATTCCTGTAAGCCCTAAGAATTTATTCCCTTCGAACATTCAAGGGCTTCCCACTTGGTACGAAGTGCGTATCAGTGAAAAGGGCTACATGGGGCGACGTGAAGGCATCGACTTGATGGTCTCGGTCAACTCTCAGAGTATGGCCAGTGATGTGAAAGAAGTGGTGCCAGGTGGCTACTTTGTTTACGACTCAACACGGCCCCTAGATATACGTTTAATTCGTGACGACATTAATTACTTTGGTATCCCATTTACCGAAATATGTTTGCGCGAATATAAAAATCCGCGTCAGCGTCAGCTGTTTAAAAATGTTATTTATATTGGCGCCTTGGCGGCAATGCTGGATATTGAATTCAGCATCTTAACGGATTTGGTTGCCGACCAGTTTGTCGGTAAAGAAAAATTGGTTGCTCCCAATGTGCATGCATTGGAACTGGGTTATCAATATGCGCATAAGCACTTTACCTGCCCGTTTCCTATTCGTGTTGAACGTCGTGATTTAATTAAAGATAAAATCCTCGTGACCGGCAACTCAGGCGCAGGCTTAGGCGCTGTTTATGCGGGTGCGACGGTAGTGGCGTGGTACCCGATTACACCTTCTACCTCGGTAGTTGAAGCATTTGAAAAATATGCGAATCGATTGCGTATTGATCCGGGCACCGGTAAAAAGAACTTTGCCGTAGTACAGGCCGAAGACGAACTTTCAGCTATCGGCATGACGATCGGTGCTTCTTGGAATGGTGCGCGTAGTTTTACCGCGACCAGTGGTCCCGGCATCTCCTTGATGGGTGAGTTTTTGGGCTTGGCATATTTTGCTGAAGTGCCCGTGGTCTTAGTCAATGTGCAGCGTGCCGGTCCTTCTACCGGAATGCCGACGCGTACCCAGCAGCCGGATGTAATGGCATGTGCTTACGCCTCTCATGGCGATACCAAGCATGTATTGCTTTTCCCAAGTTGCCCTAAAGAATGCTTTGATCAGACCGCACAAGCATTTGATCTAGCCGAACGTTTGCAAACACCTGTTATTGTTATGTCCGATTTAGATCTCGGCATGAACGATCATTTGAGCGAGCCCTTCGAATGGGATGATGCACGTGCTTACGATCGCGGCAAGGTACACGATGCCGAAGCCCTAGAAGAGATCGAAAAAGATGGTGGCCGATATGGTCGTTATTTAGATGTCGATGGCGACGGTATCGGTTACCGAACCTACCCTGGTACGCATCCGACAAAAGGCTCGTTCTTTACGCGCGGAACTTCTCGTGATGCCTATGCGATATATACCGAAGACGGCGATATTTATGCCGAGAACATGGATCGTCTAACGCGTAAATTTAATACCGCTAAAGACTATATTCCGAAGCCCGTTCTCTTTGAATCCGCAGCGTCTAAAGGCAAACCGAGTTCAATTGGCATAATGTTCTACGGAACGAGCCAGCAAGCGACGGTAGAAGCCTTGGATTACCTGGCGGCAGATGGTCTGCACTTGAAAGGTCTTTCGATTAAAGCTTTTCCGTTTACCCAAGAGGTTGACGACTTTATCGAGAGTTGTGAACAGGTGTTTGTCATTGATCAAAACCGTGATGGTCAAATGCGCAAATTGTTGATTAACGAATTGGAAGTTAATCCACGCCAGTTAATCGCAGTGCTCAATTATGATGGAGCACCAATTACTGCGGACTTTATTTGTCAAAAAGTTCGCCAAAAACTGGAAGCGGATAGCGCAGCCGAACGTAAAGTAAACTAAAAAACGTTTGCTTGGTTTAACTACTGAAGCTCATCTCTAAGCAGTGAAATTTTAGAGATGACCTGAATTCATCTTGAGTGAATAATTACTCAAGGCTAATAAGATACAGGGGAGGCAGCCCGATTAGCTGCCAATAAAATTATGTCTTTTATTCGTCCCAATATTCGTCACCCCGAAACGCCAGTGAATGCGATTGGCTTTACGCGTAAAGATTATGAAGGCGCGCTTTCTACATTGTGTGCAGGTTGTGGCCACGACTCCATTAGTGCGGCCATTATTAACGCCTGTTTTGAAATGTCGATCGAGCCACATCGCGTCGCCAAATTATCCGGCATTGGTTGCTCATCAAAAACACCGACCTATTTCCTGGGGAATTCGCACGGGTTTAACTCGGTACACGGTCGTATGCCTTCCATCACCACGGGCGCTAATTTAGCCAATCGAGACCTGACGTATATCGGTGTTTCCGGTGATGGTGATACAGCTTCTATCGGCTTAGGGCAGTTTGCCCATGTTGTCCGCCGTAATCTGAATATGCTGTACATCGTTGAAAACAACGGCTGTTACGGTTTGACCAAAGGTCAAATGTCAGCGACCACCGATATTGATTCGATTAACAAAGCGGGTAAAACCAACCACTTTGAACCGATAGATCTGGTGAACTTAGCATTGCAGTTGGGCGCAACTTTTGTTGCGCGCAGTTTTTCTGGCGATAAAGAGCAATTAGAGCCGTTGATTAAAGCCGCTATGTCTCACCGTGGCTTTGCCTTGATCGACGTGATATCGCCCTGTGTAACGTTTAACAACAACCCGGGTTCAAAAAAGAGCTATGACTTTGTGCGCGAGCATTGCGAAGCCACAGCAACCGTTGATTTCGTTCCAATGGAAAAAGAGATTACCACCAGTTACGATCCGGGGACTACGCAAGAAGTAACATTGCACGATGGTTCAGTTGTCCATTTGCATAAGCCGTTGGCAAATTTTGATCCTTGCAACCGCCGTTCAGCAATGCGTGCGATTAAAGATCATCAAGAGCGCGGTGAAGTGCTGACCGGCCTTTTGTATGTGGATACAGACCCGGTTGATCTGCACGATATGATCGATACAACGAACAAGCCCTTAAATAGTTTGAAAGAAGACGTACTTTGCCCCGGTAATGCGACCTTGCAAACGATTAATGGTAGTTTCCGTTGATCTGTAAAACTTTAGAATAAAATGTTTCGTTAAGCCGCATATCGATGCGGCTTTTTTGTGCCTGTAATTAAAAGAGCGTGAATACTTTTTACGTGCCTCTGCGCGGAATAAATTATTCTGAATTGTTTGAATTGTTTGAATTGTTTGAATTGTTTGAATTGTTTGAATTATTCATATTATCTGGATTTTTAACTGAGAGTAGTCCGCTATAGAACTTCGGGAAGAGTTGTCTGTTACGCGAAGGAACGCGGTTAAATCCCCGAATAACACCCCACAATCCAACGCCAGCCCGCCCACACACCTCGTTCCTCACGCTCCGAGA
>JAWSUZ010000036.1:12749-39258 GCA_033852165.1 Agarilytica sp.
TCCGATAATTCTGATCGGTTTACACTTCACGTATGCATTCCCACGCAGAGCGTGAGGAACGAGAGCGTCATGGGCGGGTCAGTTTTCAGTTGCCGTTGAAAGTTAATACCATGCAAAGTCGAGTTTGGTTTTGTGGAAATGACCTAAAAAGATAAATTAAAATAACGAATTAAAACGGTGAACTAAAACGATGAATTAAATTGCTGCCGGTGAAGACTGGGTGAAATACCGAGTTCTTTCCGAAAGTGGTGCCGCATGGTAGTGGCATTATCAAACCCCGATAATTCTGCGACCTTCTCAATACCGTAATCGTGTTTTTCCAGCAGCACTTTGGCAAGGTTGAGTCGTTGATGTGTCAGCCACTCCTTCGGCGTAAGGTTTAGGTTCGCGCGAAACTTACGATCAAATGTCCGTCGGGACATATTCGCCTTACTCGCGAATAGCTCAACATCGATTGGCTTGCTAAGGTTTTTCAAAGCCCAATCCAAGGCTTGGGAAAACTGACTGGATTCATCCGGTACGGGAGTCTCCGCGAATTGAGACTGACCGCCTTTGCGATGGGCGGACAGCACTAAACGACGTGCAACCTTGTTCGCAACTTCATACCCGAAGTCACGCCGAATAACTTCAATGCCCAAATCTATTGCGGCAGAGCTACCAGCTGAACAGCCAATACGACCATCAAATAAATAGAGTACGTCGTCCGCGTACTCCAAGTCAGGAAAACGAGTCTTGAATATATCCGCGTACTGCCAATGGGTTGTCGCTTGACCGCCGTCAAAAATACCGAGTTCTGCCAATAGAAACGCGCCTGAGCAAAATGAAATCAGGCGTTTTCCTTTTTTGTAAAAGCGCTGAATTTCACTGGCCATTTTTTTGGGGATTGTGACCTCGTGAGCTGGCCAGCTAGGGATGACTAAAAGGTCGTAACTCTTCAGGCTTGTTACGTGCTTACCTTGCAGCTGAATACCCGATGTGAAAGAAAGAGGCCCTTTCTCAAACGATACGACGTCACATTCGTACCAATCGTTAAACTCTGGGCGAGCCAATCCGAACAGTTCCACGGCACAGCCAAGTTCAAATAAGGCTGCATTATCGTAGGTTAATATGGCGACGCGGTGCATGGTAAGCCTCCAAAATCGTTTTTACAGCGTGGGCAAAAGCGTTAAATACACTCGGTGGCTTGATATTAACGAATAATGTCTTTTCGGACAATGGCTTAAGTGATTGCTGATTGTCCATAATATACAACACAAATCATTTGAATCAGGAGACGAGTATGTCGTCAGCAGTTTCTAGACCCGCCGCAGCAAATAGCGAAAAGGCTTTAAAGCACTTTCAAACATTGTTTGAGTTCGAGACCGATTGTTGGGATGTCCATCATGCGATAACCAATGAGCGAATGGATTTTGTTCTTCTGGATGTAAGAGGTGAGCAACTATATGCGCTGGCTCATATCAGAGGATCAATAAGCTTGCCGCATACCCAAATAAATGAAAATAATTTACAGCAGTATCATCTCGATACTCTATTTGTCGTATATTGCGCTGGGCCACATTGCAACGGTACTGAAAAAGCTGCCGTTAGGTTAGCGAAGCTCGGGCGTCCTGTGAAAAAAATGATTGGCGGCGTAACCGGTTGGCTGGATGAAGGTTTTATATTGGTTAATGTACAGGTTAATGGATAGGCTGGTGTACATGTTGGTAGGTAGGTAGATAGAGTGGTAGACAGGAATGTTGATTGGTGAACAGGTTATTGAATAGATCGTTTAAGGAAAAAGATAAATGAAGTCGAGTTTGAATGGATCAGCAAAGCAGGTGGCAGGTGGCGTGACTATTCGTCATGCTGAACGTCGAGATAGTGATGAACTACTATCGATGATGATTCAACTTGCGGAATTTGAGGGCTATGCCGATGGCTTCAAAGTGACCAAGTCTGAGTTAGAAAAACGCTTGTTTGACGCACAAGATTTTTGCGTCCTTATCGCGGAAGTTGATGGCAGGGCATCCGGCATGCTGGTTTACTATTATCTACCGTTTACGTATGACCTAACGCCTTGGGTCATGATCAAAGAGCTGTTTGTCGAGGAAGCTCATCGTTCGAAGGGGCTTGCAAAAAAGTTAATGGTCGCGCTGTCAAAAGTGTGTACTGAAATCGGGAGTCATAAAATACGTTGGGATGTGTTGTCATCGAATATTAAGGCGAAGCAGTTCTATGAATCTTTAGGCGCGGAGTCGAACGATACGTGGGAGTTGTACAGTATGGGAGAAAAGGCTATTGCCGCCTTATCGTCTGATGAGATCTAATTGAAGCGTTGGTGTGAATTTACGAATTTATGGGAGAACATTAATTGTTGACTGTTTGTGAATAAGCCTCATAGATCATCTGAACATCTTCCCCGGCTCGGTGACGTCTATACTTTCCCGAAGTCGAGAGTCTTCTTATGTGGCCTTGGAACTCAGGGTCATGCTCTTTTTCGAATAGGTCATAAATCGACAAAATGTGAAAAGCTTGTTTGACCCCCGCCTGTGAATAAAGCGTATTGATCCAATCATCGTCCCAGCGATCTGCATCGCTATAGAGTATGGCACTGGTATTGTTCATTAGAGCGTTAAGCTCATTCGCAACGGTTCTGAGGTCTAGCCCTTTGTGGGTCAGCTCATCGCGTGAAATGCCATGAATCCCTTCGGCGCGAGGGCACCAATATTGCCATTGGGGGGCTGGTTTGATGAGCCAAGAGTGTACGACTCCGCCAATGAGTATGGCGATTTCGATGGGGTATGACTCCACGTGAAGGCCGCTGGCTTCAACGTCAATGATATTAACCTCTGTCATCGGTAAAACACCATTACTCGTGGTGACGGTCGAGGAGTGTTGTCGAGAGTTCATATCAATACCTAAATCAAGTCCTTCTTTCTTCGCAATATCAATATTCGATCTTTCATTTCAAATAAATAGGAGGCGAGGATTGGCGAAAAGCTATTCGCAGTTAAGGTTCAGATCATCATATCGTCATTTGGTTTGTATATACCAGTGCATTTTTGCCACTTTATTCACCCTGAACTTTGAAGATATCGTACCGTACTCAGATGGATTCTTATTCTATTGCCCATCTCGCATTCTGAGCAGGATATCAAGCCGACAGACCTGATTTTAAGCGGATGTTCAGAATGGCTTTGTGATAATCATAAAAAGTAACCGCCCCAATAGCGTCAACCTTCGAGATTCATGTATTGAAACGTTTCATTTCCTTTCGTTTACCACACCTTGTAAGTGTGTTGCTGTTGAGCTTCTATGCGCTTCAATCGTATTCGTTTGAAGCGGGAGAGCACGCTCTTATTGGTGATCTCGCGTTTGAAAAATCTGCAAAGGATTACGCAAATAAAATTAAAAGTCTGGAGGTCAATGTCTCCTATCGTTATGGCCAGCTGGTCGCGTTATCCGGTGATCTATATAAAAGTATAGAAGAGATATCACTCAGTGACCCAAGTGCAATGAAAGATATCTATCGAAACAATCGCAAAGCCCTTAAAAAATGTGTTGATAAAGAAATAGAGGCGATACGTACCCAAAAACTTTACGGAGGTTGCGGAGACTTTAAGCTGATTGAGAAGAAGGTGCGTTACGTGACCCTAGCTCACGATAACTATTCTCATTTCGCTTGGCATAACCTGAAGCAATATATCAAATCACATGAAAAATCTTTGTGGTTCGCGCAATTAGCGTATAACAAATGCACTAAAAAGGAATGGGCAAAACGTAAATCGCATTGTAAAAAACGGCAGGATAAGAACCGTAAGCTCATTTCTAAATCGGGTTACAAGAATAAATTGAAACGCAAATATCGCATGCTTCCCGACCTCTTCCCTCGACGAATTTTTACCAAGCGATACCTAAACCGAATGTCAAAAGATAAAATGGTCAGGTTGGCCCTCTTTGCCAATGCCTATGCGGACCATTTTCTAACCGATACCTTTGCCGCAGGGCACCTTCGAATCCCTCGTTCTCAGATAGATGATTTCGTAAAAAATTACAGCCAGAACGAATGGAAGAAAGATTCGGATAAGCGGGAGAAAGGTACTGCTGTATCTGGGGCGTTAACAAAATACCTCCATAATCTTGATGGGGCCATCGATGGGCTGGAAGTTTCCAATAGTCTGGGAGAAAAGTTTGTTGTACGCAGCGATCGGCAATTGTTTAGTGAATTGAATAGCGCAGATCTTTCCGGAGTGGTCGAAGAAAATCCTCAGGCAGTACAACCTATACTGGCGACTTCGGCATCGCTCAAAGAAATAATAAATGTAATAGAACATGGAAAGTCATCCTTTCCTAAAAAAGAATTTAGTGCCCTAAAATATGTTCCATTTATTCTTAATAATACGGAGAATACACTGACCTCTGTTGTACAAAGGGATATTGCAGATCAGGGTTCGATAAAAAATGTGATCAAAACAATGCCTACTGAAATGCAACTAATTTTTAAGGGCATGACCGCACTGCACAAGCAATCCTATACCACCTATTTTGAAGCGTTCGTAAAAGCCATTCCAATAATGATGCAAGAGTTTCGAAATGATATACGGGGGGATGCTGTAAACGACAGCCTTCGTAGGCGAATCCCTGAAAAACTCTTGAATGCTATGCTAGAGCTTCGCTAGAGGAATTGGGTGCCGTATGTTAGTATCGCCAGCCTGGCAAGCGTTGGCTTTGCCTTATTCTATTGGGGAGCTGCTGAAAACGCTATTTTCGATATTGTGAAAAAGGTGCATTTTTAGCGGTGACCATATATTTGGAGTTTAGATAGTCGTTTTTGGGAAAGGGTTTAAAGGATCATCTTTGAGGTTTACCTCGTCGTCTTTCAATCGTTTGTATTTCTCTTAAGTCTCTATGTTATTACACCGTTCTCTGAACAGGTGTTCCTCCGTTATTCAAAAGTTAAAATAGGAGTTTTTTGTGGTGGTTAATCGTTTATTGCTTGCGGGTTTAATATCCGTTGCGTCTGTAGGTGTATGTGCGGACTATATGTTTGAAGTGGATGGGAGTTTGGGTTCTGGGGAGATTACGGAAGACTCAGACTACAGTTACGATGAGGATCATGATACGGAAGCAACTAATTTTTCGGCTCAAGTATACTTTGGCAAGGTCAGTTCAAATGGCGTACCTATTCGTGAAGCGGGGTTTTTATCAAAAAAATCTTCAGTAATTTTATCTCGAAATGAAGAGACCTTAGAGCGTGACGGTTTTTTTCGTGATTTTGAAATTTCTCGGACTGAGCTAAGGCTTTCGGGGCGATTTGTTTTACCAAATCCCAATATCATTTTGGGGCTTGGTTATTTTCAAGGAGAGATAGATTTTTCCGGCTACGATAATTACGACCTCTCTGGTTATAGTGCTGATATTGGGCTCTATGTATCAGATTCATCTGCAATTCTACTGTCTTATGAGACTGCTGAGATTGAAGATGATTACTACAGTGATATAGATGAGTCGACAATTAAAGCGACCTATAAGCATGTGGCTCAGCTTGGAAGTTCAAGTCACCTTGCCTGGCAGGTGGAAATAGAGCGAGCTGAAGAATATGATTTATTGTATCGCGAGGGCGATAGAAGCTCGATCGGTGGATCTGTCGTTTGGTACCTAAATCCTAAGCTGTCATTTGGTGCAGGCTTGAGGATTGATTTCCATGATCTTAGTTATTACGGTTATTACGGTGATTCGGTGGATGCTACGGGCGCGGTATTTACCCCCAGAGTCAGTTACGACATTAATGAAAATATTGGTTTCTATGCGAAAATTCGTTCAGAAGTCATGATTATTGAAGACGATGGTTATTATGATGATGAAGATGCCGATATATCAGATTTTTCGACGACAGTCGGCATTACTGCCCGTTTCTAAATAATATCGATCGATGGGCCGTATTTTCTTACGGCCTATTCTTTATAGTTATATCGCTTTTCCCCCTCCTTCCTCCCCTCCTTCCTCCCCTCCTTCCTCCCCTCCGTCCCCCCGCCTGCGTCATGGCCCAAATAGTCTAATCTAATAAAGTACACTAATCGCAGATATACACAGCCAATGCCCACTATTCGGTTAGGCGTAAAATTCAAATTATTAGCCTATACCACTCTTGTTATTGGTATCACTTCCTCGTTGTCGGCATATCTTCCCTATCAGTACGAAAAACAAGAGCTAGAGCAACGTTTATCCAATGAACTGTTAGGCATTGTTCAGACTGCGTCTATCGCTATCGATATAGAAGCCCACGAGAATATATTTTTTGATAGTGAGGATGGACTAGAAGGCCAGGAAGAGTTCAATGCCATACGCGCATTGTTAGCGAATACGAGCGACATAAACCAACTAAAACGCCACCCGGGCCTTAGTCCGATTTATACCTTAAGAGCTGTTTCTTATGATGCGAGTGTCTTAGAATTTGTCGTGATGACCGATACCAATAAAGAAGGGAAGTTCTTTACTGGCGCACATATACCGAGGCAACCTTTTCACAACGATGTCCTGCAGGGCGAAGCTAGAACAACAGGAATTTATCGAGATACGGAAGGGCTTTGGATTACGGCATCTGCTCCGCTGAAGTTAAGTGACGGTAGCGTCGTGGGTATTGTTCAGGTCGATCGTCCCATAGATTTCTACGCGGATAAATTGGCTTCATTGCGCAACAAGTTTTTACTGGGCGCATGTATTGGCGTCCTGTTTGGTTTAGTGGTTGCATTTCTCTTCTCGCGTGCTTTTCTTATTCCAATAAAAATATTGCTAGAAGCGACCAAAAACTTTTCGTTAGGTCATTACGGATTTAGGATTAAGCAGAAGAGGCACGATGAGTACGGAGCCTTATATACGTCCTTCAATGATATGACGGAAAACCTTTCTTCAGCCCTGGATGAATTGCATGAGAATAACGCTAATTTAGAAGCGCGATCCGTCGAATTACAGGCTATGGCCTTGTTTGCTGAGCTTAATCCGGCTCCAGTATTGCGCGTGGATATTAACGGATATGTTAGCTTGTCAAACTCAGAATCCGAGCGAATATTCCATGTGGAACAGGAAGATTTAGGGCAGACGCATATCTCGTATTATATCGACGATCTGTCTCAGGGGTTTCTCTCAGATTTAATTCGGAATGACAAGCAAGTCCAGCTATTAAAGAAAATAGATGACACTTGGATTCAGTTTATTGTCCGAGGTGTTTCAAAGTTCGATTTTGCCAATATATACGGGGCCAATATCACCGATCGAGTGAGGGCGGAAGAGCAGGCCAAAATTGAACAAGAAAAAGCAGAGGCTGCCAGCCACGCAAAAAGCCGATTTTTGGCCACCATGTCCCACGAATTACGAACGCCGATGAACGCGATTATTGGTTATACCAATTTGGCAAAAAAGAAAAATATCAATGATTCGATTGGACGTCAGTTGGGGCGAATTTCCACTGCGTCCAAATCACTTTTGGAGCTAATCAATAATATTCTCGATTTTTCAAAAATAGAAGAAGATCATCTCGATGTTGAATCGGTAGACTTTAGCTTGGAAAATATTGTTAATGAACTTTATACCATCTTTAGTCAATTGAGTCGTGAAAATGGAATTGATCTCTACTTTCACAGCGACAGGGCGTTACCCAAAATAGTGCATGGTGACCCTTATCGTTTAAAACAGGTGTTAGTGAACCTTATCAATAATGCCATTAAGTTCACTGCGGAAGGCGCTGTGACACTAAAAATCACCCATGCTGGCAGTGATGACCATATTTATTTTCATGTTTGTGATACTGGGATTGGTATCGAAAAAGATAAAATATCCAACTTGTTTGACGCTTTTACGCAATCGGATAATTCTACTACGCGTAAATATGGTGGTACAGGTCTTGGTTTAAGTATCTCTCAGCGTTTGGTTAAACTAATGGGGGGAGAGATTAACGTTTCCACTGAACTTGGACGGGGGAGCGAATTTTACTTTTCAATTCCCATTTCTACGAATGAGAATGGTCAGGTTGAGGAAGACCAGCCTGACAAATTTAGTTGCGACGATAAGACTAATATTTTAATTGTGGATAATTATGAATATTCAAAAAGTTATTTTCTAAATGCCTTTAATCAGCATTGCTATTCATGCTCATTTTGTAAGGTTGACGATATCTCGAATATGGTAAGTCGTGGCGATCAATACAGTATCGTGGTTTACAATGCGAACCGGCTCGACGACTTACTTGGTAGTGCGAAAGCTATTGGTGATGTTTCGGAGTGGACAAATAGTACTAAAGTCCTCCTGTTTGAAAGCAATCAAGAATCTTGGGAGTTTCAATTGGATTCGGTTTTTGATGGCAAACTGGATAAGCCATTCTTGTTGGCCGAGCTGATAAAAATCATAGAATATCCTGAAAGCGGCGGACTAATTGGTCCTGAAGACGGTTATGTGGGGGATGCATGGCGAAAAAGTGCAAAATCTCTTGGAGGTGATTCATTTGGCCGCACCGAGCAGGAAGCTATTCAGATTATCTCAAATTACCGAATTCTAATCGTGGAAGATGATCCGGTAAACCAAGCTCTAGACAAAGAATTGATGGAATATGCCGGAGCAAAATTTGCAATTGCGAATCATGGGCAAGAAGCTTTAAATATGATGGCGGCTGAGCGCTTTGATATCGTCCTAATGGACATGCAAATGCCGGTTATGGATGGCCTAACAGCCTCGAAAAGCATCCGCCAAAATCCGGACTGGAACCACATTCCGATTATTGCCGTAACCGCAAATGCGTTAAGCGGTGATATAGAGCTTTGTCTTGACGCAGGTATGAACGATTACGTCAGTAAGCCCATCGACGATGTGATCCTATATCAGAAAATGGCACGTTGGTTACAACCTATCGAGAGTCAAGAATCTACCGAAGAGGTAGTGGAGAATCCCTACCAAAACCAGGTAGTCGATTTCAGTATTGTGAAGGCAATATTGGGGACAGATGAAAACCTCAATAAATCCTTGGAATTGTTTATTTCGTCCTACCAAGCGATTCCTCAGCTAAAAGAAACTAACCGGGAAGACTTAAAGAAAATCTGTGATGATCTGGACGCAGGAAATCTCTGTTTAGCTCTGCCTCCGCTTCAGTCAAAACTTTTTGAGGTTAAGGCAGGGCTTGAGAAGGAAGATGTTTCGCTTGAAAGTCTTGAGAGCGATATCAACGACTTTCGTTATCTACAGGCCCATTTATTTGAGGCCATGAAATCTGAAGTAGACAAAATAAAATATAAACAGGAAGAGCCCGAAGATTATGGAGTACATATCGAAGGGTTCGACTGTCAGGCAAGTATCAAGCGTTTTCGGGGAAGTACAGAGCGTTACATGAAGTCGTTAAAACTGTTCTATAACAACAAAAAGGACAGCATTAATGAAGTTCCAGATGCGATTGAAAAAAACGATACAGACAATGCTCGCCGTTCAGCCCACACAATAAAAAGCCTAGCCGCAGCTGTTGGAGCGGTAACCCTTCAAAAGATTGCAGGCGAACTCGAAATGGAATTTGTCAATCACGGTGAAGCAGAAGGCGCGACACTAGAAGCGTATCGCCTAGAATTCGTATCAGCCTTTGAAAAGATTAGAGGGTTTTTAGAGGGCTAATTTTCTAAAGACGGATCAGCGTTTGTAGGGCTCGAATAAAATATCCGTTGACAATACTCAATATCCGTTTAGGATTGTCTGCATCCTAATGAGAAAAATTATGAACCGTTACATGAATCAATTGATGGCTAAGCATACCAAGCACTGCTCTTATTGGCAGGGCTATTGTGTGTTTTCGATTATGGTCATGTAACGTCTCTACTGTTGGGAGGCGCTTAACGCCTTCCTCCTTGAGTTAAAACGTTCAAGAACCCGGAAGGCGAAAGCCAACCGGGTTTTTTATTGCCGGTAGAAAATGGAAGAGGGGAACGGGGAACGGGAAACTGGAGACGGGAAACTGGAAACTGGAAACTGGAGACGGGAGACGGGAGACGGGAGACGGGAGAAATAAGTGAGAGGAAAAAGGAAAGTAGCAAAATAAAAGCGTTAAGAAAAAAGTGCAGCGAGAAAATACAAAGGTAATTCAAATGATTGCCACACCAATGAGGCGTTATTAGGGAGAAGTAAAATGACAGAATTAACCGCAGAAACACAATTCGAAGAAAACCAAGATGTTCAACGACGCCGTAATTTTAGATGGTTATGGATGGGGTCCGTCACATCTATGTTGGGCGACCAATTAAGCTTAGTGGCATTTCCGTGGCTGGTACTCTCGTTAACCAAGGAGCCCTGGGTATTAGGCATGGCACTGGCACTGATCGGATTACCGCGAGCCGTTTTTATTTTATTGGGTGGAGCGATAGTCGATCGACTATCCCCAAAATCGGTGTTGCTGGCCTCAAAATACATGAGCGTTGTCTTATTGTCGGCGCTGAGCTTTTTAATCTACACGCAGCAGCTCACCATACCCATGTTATGCGGCTTTGCTTTGCTGATTGGTGTGTCCAGTGCCTTTGCCATGCCTGCGGCTTCCTCGATTATCCCCGAAGTTGTTGGGCGTAAAGGGCTAGAAAAAGCCAACGGATTTATTATGTTGCTACGCCAGGTGGCCATGTTCGTCGGCCCTTTGATAGCCGGAGTGCTGTTGGGAGCTGACGCACATTCGGACGAGTCGAGCAGTCATAATTTAGCGATTGTTTTTGGCTTAGACAGCCTGACGTTTGCGTTGTCTGCATTAACGTTATTTCAGGTGAGCTATAAGCCGCTTAAAACCAACGTCGAGCACCTCAGTGTTTTTCGGAGCGTGTATGAAGGCCTCTGCTACTTCTGGGCAGACATTCAGTTGCGAGCTGTGATTCTTTATATGGCTGCAGCCAGCTGTGTATTGGGAGGCTTGGTGCAAGTAGGATTGCCCATACTGGTCGAACAGCAGCTGTCTTCCGGAGCCGATAGCTACGGTTACCTGGTGGCGGTGGGAGGTCTCGGCACCATCATAGGCGTCTTGATCGCGGTAAAGAGACCACAAATTGGCTCACTGAGTCTCGGGGTTACATTTCTGGTTCTGGATGGGCTATGCGGCCTGCTGTTCGCAAGTTTGGGCAGGGTCGAGTCAATCTATCAAGCCTATACCGTACTCTTCCTAGTCGGATTGTTAGGAGGCTACGTTCAGTTGGGTATTTTTACCTGGGTTCAGAAGCAATCTTCACCTAAAATGCTCGGGCGAATGATGTCCATCATGCTATTCACCTTTATGGGCTTAGCGCCGGTCGCAGCAGCTCTCTACGGCACTATTTTGAGTGTGGTAGACGTGGGCCAACTGTTTTTTATCAGCGGTTTGGCCTTAGCATTGGTTGCTGGGCTTGGATTATGCCTGGCTCCCATGCGCGCAATTCGTCGTCACGCGCTATAGTCTAGACTCTGTTAAGCGTGCTTGGATTTCAAAGCCCTCGCACGTTTAGTGTATGTTAAGGATAGCCAGTTCTACGGCTGTCGAATTCACTATGTAAAAAATAATAATTATAGAATTTACCAATTAGGGTGTATATGCATATGGATCGTCTAACCCCCAAATTATCGGCGATGTCGGATCTTGCAAAGCAGCCGCAGATGACCGTCAAAGATATCATGTCACCAGTGAATGCCAGTCTAAAGCAAGGAGACCCGCTTTCCGCTGCCTTGACCTTGATGAGCGAAAAACGTTTATCGTGCGTATTTATCTGTGAAAACAAAATACCCGTGGGCATTATTACCGAGCACGATATAGTGCGAGTTTATGCCTCTCAGATGGGAGCTTCCACACAGCCAAATCTCCCCGTCGAAAACATCATGACCTACGAGCCAATCTGTATTGATGAGAACAGCTCAGTGGACGATGCCTTGGTGATCGCGCGCAGCCGCAAAGTTCGCCACCTAGCAGTGCTCGACGCGAATGAAAAACTGGTGGGAGTCATCACGCAAAACGATGCCATCAGCGCCTACCTGAATTCGATCGAGGTAAACTCCAAACTTAAAGCCGATTACGAAGCGTTGAAGCTACTGACCCTAGAAGACTCCATGCTGGCAGCGGGAAATCGCCGGGCCTTAAATGTGGACTTGTCTCATACCGAAGCATCTGCCAAGCGGTATGGAAAAATCTATTCCGTGGCAATGTTCGATGTTGACTACTTTAAACTCTACAACGATTGTTACGGCCACCAGCGCGGCGACGAAGCACTGATTAAAGTCGTAGAACTGATTAAAACCAACATGCGTGAAGCCGATCGTATATATCGCTATGGCGGTGAAGAATTCTTATTGTTAATGCCCAATACAAATGTGCGGCAGGCGTATTTTGTTTGCGAGCGCATACGCAAAACCATAGAGCTTTGCCGACTTCCCCATGAAAAAAGCCGATTTGGCTTTTTATCCGTGAGCGTTGGCATCGCCGAAAGCAGTGGCGGCGCCGAAGATATTATTAAAAATTCGGACAGAGCGCTATACCGAGCCAAAGCCGGAGGCCGCAACAACACAGAAAAGTGGGTTGTTGAGCTAGCTTAGGAGTCTTAGTCCAGCAATATTAATTTACAGCGGCACTACCTTCTTCCAGACTTTAATAACAACTCCTTTTCGATAGGAACATACTTCGTTGCAGCCTCAATGAGAGACGCAGCGGTTAGTTGCCTAACACCGTATACCTCGACAGAAGCCTGATGGCGGTTTCGTATTTTTTTCACCAACAAATCAAAGTCCCCATCACCCGAAGCCAGCACCACCACATCCGCATCCTCAGCGTATTCAATTCCATCCAAAGCAATCCCCACATCCCAATCGCCTTTTGCAGAACCGTCTGCCCGCTGAATATACGGCTTTAACTTCACCTCAAAACCAATGGCCCTCAGAATATTCTGAAACTGACGCTGTTTTTCATCGCCGCGATCAACCGCGTAAGCGATAGCCTTAACAACTCTCCGGCCAGCCGTTGCCTCAGCCCAAAAGCGGTTATAGTCAAAATTACAATTAAAGGCTTGTTTAGTGGTGTAGTAAATGTTTTGTACATCGACTAAAAGTAAGACGTTTTGCATGTGAGTTTTATTGAGGCTCTTGTGTTTGTGTTGGGGGCTTCTATTATGGTTGAACTTTACCCGGTTTCCGTGTCAAATACAGCTATGGCTCCCCTAACTCAACATATAACGCTGCTACTCAAGATCTTCGTGATCATTTTTACCTTGAATAGCACCATCGGCTATGCGGCATTTGCCGACTGTTGTGAAGGTATGGGTTCCGATTCTCAGTCAGAAGTAAAAATGCCCTGTCACGATGATGCCGATGGAAGCCCATCGATGGATTCTGACAAGTGTTGCTCGGCCTGCATAACCGTAGTGCTAACACCAGAGGTTATAGCATCCCAGGCAACACTCGCTGATAGCGGTGTACCAACAGCTATCGCCATATTTATCCCCCGTAATATCGCCCCGCCTTTTCGGCCTCCCATTACAACCTTCTCCTAAATTCATCCACTGCTGAATCCTATTTTCCCGGTGTGAGGCCATACGTCTCCGCACATGTTTCTATAAAATTGGTTTTCAGCGGGCTTAATTTTCAAAGGACTGGTTTTCAAAAGTCTGGGTTTTCAAAGAACCTAGGTCCAAAGAAGCTGGCTTTACATGCCCATAGGGCAAACCACTAAATTTGTAAGACTACGAACAAAAGGTCAATTATGTTTACTAAAATTACTGCTGCAGCGTTACTCATCATGCTGCTATCAAGCCCCGCATTCTCACAAAACTACGTCGTCAACGTTCATGGAATCGTGTGCGAGTTCTGCACCTACGGCGTTGCTAAAAACGTGCGGAAACTCGACTTTATCGACAAAACCCAATTCGAAGACGGGGTTAAAGTCGATATCGATAATCAAATGGTTTACGTCGCCGTACGTAAAGATGCAGCGCTCAAGCAAGACGTGTTATTCGAAGCCATAGAATCCGGAGGTTACAAACCCGTAAAAATCTGGTCCATCAATGACGCTGGCGAGAAAACGGAGCTGAAGTAATGGGTCTTTTTTCCAAGCGTCCAAAGCGCATTTTTTCCATCGGCTCGTCTGTGTGTCTGACGCTGGGCTTGGTTTTGGGCGCGGGCAATACAGCCCATGCCCACCAACCCATAATGGACATGGCCCCACGCTGGAGCAACGGCTACGGCATTCAAACCCGAGTCGAACACGCAAACTCAGAAACAACCACGTGGCTAGAAGGCGTTTACACCTTCAAACCCTCCGTCCGAATGACCTTAAAAATCCCAACCGTTGATGGCGAGACTGGCGATGCAATTCTTGCAGTGCCACTCAAGCGCTACGTCAACAAGGGCGCTTTCACATCAAACTGGGGCATCACACCCTCCGTGCGAATGCCAACCGGTGGCGGCAGTGATTGGGATGCGGGTTTAAGCGTGAGTTACAGCTCCGAGACACGAGATTTTTATCAGCTATATGACGTCTATGCCCTAGGCGACGGTCGAGGGTTGGATATCAATATCGGTTCCGTTCACGCCAATGGGAAAGGCTCATCGTGGTTTACCCTGTGGGACGTCTCCGCTTTCGATTCTGATTCCGGCCAGCGAATATTAACCGGCCCAGTCGTGGTGTATTTCAAGCGCAACCTCGTGTTGCGTGCCGAATACAAATTTTCCGCCTACGACAACGACGATGACTGGAAGGGTGACTTCTTTAGCTTCGGCATAGGAATAGTCTATTAGCCCCGCTAATAGATCCTACTATCATGTTAACTAATTTGAGAGAAATTGTATGACGAGCAAACCCCGTTCTTGGAGTTGGTTACTCTTATTTACCACCTCCGGTACTTTATTATGTTGCGCCATCCCCATCACCCTAGTGTCGTTAGGCTTAGGGGCGACCCTTGCCTCCATGGCCTCAAGTGCACCGTGGTTAATCGTATTAAGCCAGTACAAAGTCTGGATGTTTAGTATTTCAGGTTTATTAATCGCCCTATCGGCATGGGCGGTATATCGCCCCGGCCGTAGCTGCCCTGCAGATGCAGAACTTGCAGAAGCCTGCGAACGAGCCAATATCTGGAACCAGAGGTTTATCTGGTTTTCCGGAGCGATGTGGTCGATCGGGTTTTTGGCGGCTTATGTGTTGCCTTTGGTTGTTTTTAGCTAGTGGCAGGCTATTTTTAATCGGATGAGCTTTGGGGGAAGGTCAAAATCCCCCAAAGCTCTGCTTACAAAAATATTTTTACTGTAAAGGAATGAAAGCGTGAATGAATTATTTATCGGAATCAAAGGTCATGAAGTTGGTGTGGACAAAGAAACCGAAAACGAAATATAGCGAATAAAATTAAGAAGCATGGCTAGCGTTACGAATATCTACTTCGATAATAAATTTGTCTATGCCTATGCAAATGGCCATTTGTTTTGTCTTGACTCCAAAACGGATCATAGTCAATGGAAAAACTCACTAGCAGGCTTGGGGCACAGTCATTGTATTATCGCCTCTGAAATCACATCTCAACAGGCCGCAATAATTAATGCTGCTGTTAAAGAGGGAAGTAATGCTGGTTCGGCAGGTGGTTGAGAAAAACCAACATGAGAAAACCACGGCGCCGACCGATATAGGAAAAACGGTATAACCAAGACACCCACCGAAATAGAAAAGCCTGTCCACTCGCTCATTAATCAGACCGATGCACGCGATACGATAATATCCCGCTGTCGTTCAAAATATTTTTGATGAAAAAAATGAAAGAGGCGATGCCGCCACATAGCACCCAAAGAGTCAGGTGACAAAATAACTCAATTAACATCATAACCACTCAAAACCCCCAATTACTGGTTGATTTAATTGAGTGGTTGGGTTTGAATTGCGCTGCTGTTTAACCGCATAAACACAGCCTATCGAAATTGAACTCGCTGTTTTATCGGTAATTATCTAAGTGGTTTGATTGCTAATCTGATTATTGAAAGGGTAATCGAGTTGGTAACTAAATTAATCGTTAGATAGGTAATTAAATAGATAGCCAAATTGCTAGCTAAGCAGATAGCTAAACAGCATTAACCAAAACAAACGATTTCGTTTAATCAACGAGGAGGTTCATCCCCAAATATTAAGTTAACGTTTTAAAAAATCGCAACCCCTGAAGTGCTCTAACACTCAGAGGCCGCTAACCCTAATAGACTAAGTAGGAGTCCAAAATGGCTGATGTAGATCATACGCTAGAGTCCAGCTCGGCCCAAGAAAATTCTCCCCAAATTATCGACCTAATCGTCCAAGAAATCTTTGTCGCTGCCCCTACAGGTATTGGCAGCCTTGCCATGTCCGTTATTCCACGAGAGTACGAACCCAGCATACTATTGCAGGGTGAGTGGGTGCGGAAGATGGGATTTAAAATAGGTCAACCCATCCGGGTTACTGCCAAGCACAATTTATTGCAAGTGGAGCGGGCAAAAGTGTCTATGCATACGCGCTATCTATTGTGTGACGATGAAGAAGATGAGGATGATATTTTGTTGTTTGACGATTTAAAGGAGGAGATAGACGTAATCAAGGCGGAATACGACGACAAAAAACAAGGCGGCGGGGGAGACCGGAATGGGGGTGCGCAAGGAAGCGAAAAAGGAAGCGAAAAAGGACGCAAGAATGGAAGTGAAAACGGAAGCGAGGTCAAACGCAGGAAAGGACACAAGAACGGAGGCAAGAATGGAAACGAAAATGGAGACCAGAACGGAAGCAAGAGCGACGACAAAAGCGAAGTGCTGGCCGAAGTGAATTGCGGAGATGATCGTGATTAACCGAGGCAAGAGGCGGTCAGTGGCCGCACCTGTTGTGAAACCGAAGAATCAAGCACGTGTAAAGAAAGTTTTTGCGAGCAAGGTTTATCGGGGCAGTTATCAATCAAAAAGCAACAGCACAACCGTCAATGGACGAATCCAACTGCACCCACCGGTGCCGTGGATTCAATTGCGAGGGTATTGGTTAAGCCATATGGGGTTCCCGGTGGATGAAGAGTTAACTGTCGAAGCGACAAAGGACTGTATAACGCTGAGGCCTAAGCTGTCCCTTAAGAAGTAGATGTTGGATATGTGTTAAGGGCAGTACGACCAGAAGCGAGCAGCAAAATTGCGATGTTGCTCGTTTCCTTTTTGGTTTTTTAGGTCTCGGCGTGAGTATGGGGTTTAGGTAATGGCTAGCCGAAATGTTGGAAGGCTCGTGTTGGAAGGGGGGAATACGCTTAATCGAATGTTGAGTGGTAGTAACGGCTGTTGCAGTAGTGGTAGGCCTAGTCTTTTGCGGTAACTATGCTCGGCATAGCTTATACTGCGTCAATTATTTAACCGCACTTGGTTTTATATGGAAATCAACGTTACAAAAAAAGAATACCGTCAATTAATTGCTTAAATCGTGTTGGGGAATTGGGTGTTTTTGCAATCCAGCCCGCATTCTCTTAGTATGCGCGATTGTTATTGAGGTCGAGCCGGTTAAACCGCTTAAACCTTATGTCAGCAGTACTTATCGAGTTTTCTAATGGATTTCTGGCGAATAGATATGATGGAGCAGGTCTTGTCTTTTACCTTAAGCAAGTACTGTCTGGGCGGTGAGTGAAATATCGTCATTTTAGGGCGCGCTTGTCCCTTTGTGGAGCGCTTGGATGGCTTTAGTCAATGGATGAAAATCTTTTGTCTTCCGTAATCTTACAATAATCTTAAAAATACAGTGTGGTTAATCTTAAATGCCTAAATTGTTAAAGTTTTGCGCGTACGTTGTGCTGTTATGTGTCGCCAGTCCTTGGTCCTATTCTGAGAAAACGTCTACTCCGGTATTTACGCCTGCTGATTTTTATGATGGTGAAAAAACAATACACAGTAAAATAAAATTCCCCGCATGGGATGGCGATGTATCCGTATCGGTACGTTGTGATGCGCGAGTGTCTCGTTACGGAAAGATTTTAGAGAATATTTGTTTTTCTACGGGTGATAAATATGCGCCTTTTGATACAGCGGTTCATAAAGCAGCCAAAAACGCTTTGATAACCCCGGCAACGGTGGATGGCGTCAAGAAAAGCGTTTGGTTTCAGTATTTTGTGAATTTTTCGAAGAAGGGAAAAGAAAAGCGAATCGCTATTTATCCCAACTATGGATTAGAGATGGAAAAGTATGGCGTGCACTACACTTCTCCTCAGCGTTACAGTAAAGGGGTCCGATTCCTGTTTAATCGATGTCGTCAGCTGTACACAAAGGTCTGGATCAAAGCGACTATCGATGAGTTCGGGAAGGCGCAGGACGTAGAGGTTATTACCAGTGAAGGTGGCAAGCGTTGTACTAAGAACCTTGCTTACAAGTTTTCTCTGGCAAAGTATATTCCTGCCTATGTTGATGGCAAAGCTGTTCCATCTTTATATATGGAAGCCTTTTTTAACTATGCAGTGGCTGATCGACGGTAGTGGATGATGCGGCTGTGTCGTGTGTCATTGTGTTTGTAACGTCTAGGAAAAATAGCCGGGGCAGGTATCTTTAGCGCCGTTCCAAATTAGCGGCTATGTACGCTAAGGGTTGTGGGATTTGAATGCTTCTCTTTTGACTACTAAAATCAGCCCCTTTCTTTATGTGGCGGTAAACTTTCGGCTTCTGATCTAATAAAAATGTAAAATTAAAACAAACTTCTTACGTTAGATCGCTAACTATAAAATTATAGAATATAAGGAATCATATTGAAAACATTGAAGTATGTATTAAAGGCTGGAATTCTGAATAAAGTAATTGGGCTCACTCTTTCGTTGTTTTTTGTACTGTCGCCGTCAAGTTATGCAAGCTTCGAAAAAGCCATGGATATATACGAGTCGGGTAAGCTTGTAGAAGCAAAAAGTGCTTTCGAGGCAATGGCCGCAATAGGTGATCGTTCTTCTTTATTTAACCTAGGTGTTATGTATTATCGAGGCGAAATTGGTGAGAAAGATGCTGTGACCGCTTACGTTTTGATGAAAATTTCGAATGAGGGGCTTGAAGATGAAGCGTTCACAAAAACGACGAAAGCTGTTTTTCGTAAATTGACGGAAGAGCAAAAAATACATTCGGAAGTTGTTTATGCAGAACTTGTCACCTTTTACAGCATAAAAAATATTCGCGAAAATATATTTCCTAAACCACTTAGTGATGAGGATTGCGAACCTAAATACGTACCGCTAAAGAAAGTCCCTGCGGTATATCCAAAGCATGAAGCTAGAAACGGACATATGGGCTTAACTCGAACAGAGTTTACGATCTCTCCTGAAGGCTATCCTCGTGACATAATTATAACAAACTCGACAAGTCGTGAATTTTCAAGAAGTTCGATCACGTCTATCAAAAAGTCTACATATGCCCCTACTGTCAATAATGCTCCGATATATGAACATAGAGTTAATTTTATTTTCCAGGTTAGTAAGAACTATATTGAAGTCAAAACTGAGGTTTTGGAAAGAGAGCTAGATGGGCTAGAAGTCGCCGCAAATAGTGGTGATATGGTTGCTCAATATAAATACGGGTATAAACTCAATTCTTTCAGATACTTTAGATCGTACATTAGGGAAATTGACTTAGAATATAGCACTGCAAACGAATGGTTTACTAAGTCTGCCAAAAGCGGACTTCCCCACGCGCAATTTGAAATTGGACGTAACATGTTGGTTGGTCGGGGTTGTGAGGTCGATAGGGTTAACGGTCATAAGTGGATTAATGCAGCAGCTGTTGGAGGTTACTCTCCGGCGCAACGTTCTCTTGCGCAGTTCACACTTGGTGAAAAAGAGCTATCGCAAAAAAAATCGCTCGCAGCAATTAGCTGGTTACGCAGCGCTACTATGTCCAACAGTTTTCCGGCCAAAATATTGCTAGCCTGGGAACTCGCCACTTCTGCCGAGGAAGGCTATCGTAATGGTGATGAAGCACTTACGCTAATTAAAGAAAAGAATGATAATTATTTCGACGATCTTAGGATCCTGGAAACAAAAGCTGCGGCCTATGCAGAGTTAGGGAAGTTTAAAAAAGCAGTTAAGTTTCAGAAGAAAGCCATCAAAATGGCGAAGAAGCTAAGTTGGACGATCTCATTGATTCATGATCGATTGGCTTTGTATGAGCAAGGCAAAGCCTATCGTGGGTCTTATTATTGAGTGTTACTTATTAGGGGGTGCGATTCGGTTTGGCGTTTTTTGATCGGGCAGGTGCATGAACGTACATTTGTTTTTCGTGCACAAAATTCCTGGTACGAGAGGCTGCAATTTTTAAAATATTATTAAGGCGTGATTTTAAATCTCGCCATCAAATTTACATTACTGAGATAAGAGTTTTACATGAAAAGGGAAAGAAATATTTTGTTAAGTAAGGGGGTTACGTTTGCGGTATTAAATATCGCTCTACTTTCGGGAATTGCACCCGTGAACGCTCAGGAGTCGGGCGAAGAAAAGGCAGAAAAGGCGGACGTTGTTTCCGTTCGCTACCGGGAGGAAAGCATCCAAGATATTCCTGCGTCAGTTTCTGTATTTGACCGGGAAAGGATGGATAAGACCGGCGTATTAAATTTAGTGGATATGAGCGCATACCTGCCCAATACAACTTTCAAGCTAGCGAATGGTAGTAATGCAACATTGATCTCTTTTATGCGGGGTATCGGGCAAAACAATACTCTGGCAGGGTCTGAGCAGGGTGTAGGCGTATATATTGATGATGTCTTGATGCATCGCCCTCAAGGTTCCGTATTCGATTTGTATGATATAGAGCGCGTTGAAATTTTGCGTGGCCCCCAAGGTGTTTTATATGGGCGCAATACGGCTGGGGGTGTTGTTAAGTTGGTAACGAAACGTTTAGCGGATGAAGCCGAACTCAGTATTAAGGGTACTTTGGGCGCGTATAAGCGAACAGATGTGGCTGTTATTGGCAGTGTTCCATTCGCAGGCGATACGATAAAGCTTGGTGGTGCTTTGGCTTATGTTAGCCGTGATGGTTTTGGCGAGAACAAAGAAACGGGAGAGGAGCATTTTGATAAGCAAGCATTGAGTGCTCGGGTAACGCTAGAGTTAACGCCATTGGACAGTCTTTTTATTCGGCTGTCAGCTGATCAGATCACCGACGAGTCTAGCCCTCGCCATGGTCACCGTTTTATTACTAGCATTTCTGACTTCGATGAAGAAGGTGAACTTTATCAGCCATTTAGTAACGTATTCGATACGCGCGCAGGTGTGACGCAAACTGATCACCCTATTGATGATAATGAGTACACTTCTACGAATGTGTCATTGTCTATTCATTACGAAATCAACGATCAATTATCGTTTAAATCGGTTACGGCAATACGAGAGTATGACGGAGAACGTGTTATCGATTTTGATAACTTACCGGGGCTTGGGTTACATGAACATGGTGTATTTGAAAACGAACAGTTAAGCCAAGACCTAAGGTTAATACTTGAGGGGGATCGGTTTGATGCTACTTTTGGACTTCATTATCTAGAGGCAAGCGCATTCGATGCATTTGATCAGGTAACCAGTTTCGGGGGACGGGGAGCGTTATCAATATTTACGTTGGAGGATGTTGATACGACAACGTGGGCTGTGTTTCTTGATACAAATATTCACTTAACTAAAAATACGGTTTTGGCTGTAGGCGGGCGTTTTACAGAAGATGAGCGAGACGCTCATATTGTACAAGCTGCATATTTCGCAGACGTTTCCTCGTATTTTAACAGTGGTGACGTAGATTCCGGTTCAGCCAATTTGTTTGACGGTAGCCGTGATGACTCAACTTTTACACCCAGCGTTAGCCTTAGCTGGCGCCCTGGTGGTGGGTCACACTTAGTTTATGGTGCGTATCAGGAAGGGTTTCAGGGGGGAGGGTTTGATCCGACTGCCAACTATAACTCGGGAGCACTTTCAAGTGGTTTGGCGCCTGAGGAGGTCCGTGGGCTTGAAGTGGGGCTTAAGTCCGATATCTTTGATGGGCGTGTTACGTCAAATATCGTTGTATTTGAAAATAAATCTCAAGATGCTCAAATCGCGGGTAGCATAGCAATCGATACCGATGGTGATGGGTTTGCGGATGATTATGCCGGTACAAAGACAAATGGCGGGGAAACGAAAATGCGCGGTGCTGAGCTAGAATTAGTGGCGCAGTTGACGACTTCGTTAGGTGTCGATCTTTCGCTAGGCTACATTAATGCTCAATATACGCAATACGCTATGATTTTTGGCGATGTATCGGGTGAGCGTAGTATTCCGAATACGCCAGCACGGACAGCAAGTTTAGGTTTACGTTTTGATCAGGAGGTTTTATCGGGCGTGCTGTCATTAGTCGGCGCGGTAAATTACACGAGTAAAGTTCAACATTCCGTCGATGCCTACTATGGCGTGGATCAGTCAGGTTACAGTTTGATAAATTTTTCTGCGACGTGGCTAGCCGACAATGAGCATTGGATGTTTGGCCTGCACGGTACTAATCTCAGTAATAAAAAATATATTGTGGGTGGATACCGGGTATTTACTGGGGGCCAGGGGGCGTTTTCAGCGTATTACGGAGATCCACGAATGATCTCTGCATCCGTGCGATACAGTTTCTGATTAGACCCTTGTTTGGGGATATCGTATTGTTAGCTGTTGAATAATGACTAAACCCACAAAAAAGCCGCGAGTTTCGCGGCTTTTTCGTTTTTAATCTGAAGCGATTACTTCGCACTGGCTCGTTTAGGTCGCTATTAATTTTTTTAAAGATTGAGGTGGTGTTGTGCCGGGAGGGGGGGCATAGAAAGGTATATCTTAGGTCGTTAGCAATATACTGTTAAAAAATCTACGAATAGAATCTTTGCGATCTGTTTGGTGTAAGCCATGAGTGTGGTGTCTTTCCGCTTGTGGTTACACTATTTTTACCTGTAAGCGTGCGTGGTGGAGTGGTGTTTGTTTTTGCAATCTCATCCTCATTCTCTTAGTATGCGGGGCTTGTTATTGGGGAAAAACAGCATGAATCGCAACAATCTTATATCAGCAGTACTTATCGCATTTTCCAGTTTGATTTCTGGTGACGTATATTCCGTGGAAGGGGAGGTGCAAACATCAAAGCACCTGTATGTTAACGAAGATAGCCGAGACAAGTATTGGTTGAAGCTTAGGGAACTGGACCCTAAATATCCGGCTTTAGAGCTTAAATTAAAAAAATCAGCTTGCGTAACGGTTATGTTTACAATTGACAAAAAAGGGAATGTACTTAAGCCGTCGGTCGCAGCTATTTTCCCTGAAGAAAATGCGCATTTTGAAAACATATCCGTTAGAACTATGAAAAAGTTTAAATATAAGCCGTCGGATACCAATGTTGAGCGTAAAGAGATTATTACCACGCATACTTTCAATTTTGTTATTGCAGAAGGGACTAAGCGGGCCTATGAAAAAATATGGGCCGAGCTGGAACAAGACTTTGAAGATGTTTGTCGTGTTGAATTCACACTTAAGAAATAGTAATGCGGTATTGCATTAGTCGGTCTGGATGTTTTTTTGGTGGGTTACTAAGCTGAATTGCACAGTTGCTCTGATCGGGTATTTGCAATGATTGAATGAGAGTCTTGGCGGGAGCTAAAAGCGCATTAAGAATACGCTTTCAACTGTAGATTGGTATTTGACAATAAATGCCAATCTACATCCTCTATAAATTCATGTAAGCCGCGACATAGCTTTTTACGTGCGCCCTGAATTTTCGATTGTGTGCGTCATTTCCAACGCGGATGAGGAAGTCTTGATATTCCAGTCGTTCACTTTTGGCGAGAGCCTTGGAAAGATGTAATATTGCTTTTCTATTGAGTTTGTTTGTAAACGGATCTTTATAATGCAGTGAAATTTCATCCTTCAGTGCCTCCAAAATAAGGTCTGTGTATGCACCGTTTCGCACAATAAAATTGGCGACTGTTGATTTCATTTTTGCATTTCCGCCGTGAATGTCCTTGGCTATTTCGTGTTCATTGAAATTCTTTTGAGCGCTTTGAGCCGCTTGTGGAATTGAAGGGTTCTGGACTAGCCAGCTTGGGCTCCACCCGTTACAACGTTTGAGCTTGGATGTGTCGCTGTTAATCGATGTGCCATTTCTGACGAATACGGTTTCCCCAGCGTTCAGTTGTACTGAAACACCTGTTTGGCTGTGTAGGTTATGCCATTTCCCCCAGTTTGTTTCTACCCGATACTCGCCAGGCAGTAATTTTACATCCATACGGCAACCACGCTTTAAATAGAATGCTTCTCGTCCATTAATGCTTATCATTGGTTTGTGTGTAAATGGTGGTATCAGCTCTGGGCGATAAATGACTAAGGTTGAATAGTCGGGGGTTACTAATTTTGGTTTGGCTATAGGTCCCCAGTATCTGCTTTCGGGGGTGATTATTTTTTCTGACGCGGCATATTCGTGTTTTATTTTAGCCAGTATTACCTGTCCCTTTGTGTATTGTTGATCGTCAGACTTTGCCAGTCTTTTCAAAGCCTTTTTTGCATGTTTAGCTATTTGTTTGCTGCTCGCTTGTTTTTTAACGTCTTGCAGTATTGAGCGATAACGTGATTTTTGTGATGCGCCTAATGCTTTGCATGCCCAGGCTATCGAATGGATTATTTGGTTGTTCGGGCTTTGGTGGTCTCGTAGGATTATTTCGGCTAAAACATCGAGAAGTAGTGTGTCACTTTCGGGGTTGTTATAGAGGGCTTTAGCGGTATACGTTACGAGGGCTGCATCGCCGTGCGCTAGGCTGCTGATGTAGTTGCGAATGTTGGGCGCGTCTTGTGTCTGAATGTTAGCCGAACTAAATAACGTATTTTCAACCGGTTTGTATTGTGGCTTCAATTCTTCAAGCGAGACGCTTCCCTTGACGTATTGATCAATTCTTCTTTTGTATAAGCGTTTTAATGCTCTACCGGCATAGCTGGACACTTTTTTGTGTTGGGCTGTTTTTTCCATTTCTCTTAAAATGTTGCGGTATCGAGATTTTCTTGACGCGCTCAAAGCCATAAGCCCCCAGCCAACGTAATCGGCAACAAGGTCGTCAGTTGTTTGATAGTCTCTAAGCATTGTTTCCGCTACGACGTCAAGGACGGTAAAGTCATCTGATTTTTCATCTAATAAAATATGCGCAACATGTTTTTTAAGAGCGGAACTTCCATGGAGGAAGCTGGCAATATGTTTCTGGGCGCTCGTCTCGTCTGCAAATGACGAGTGTGATTGAAAAAAAACTAAAGTAGCTATGACAGCTAAAATTCGACAACACAACTTCATATTATTATTCTCTATATTGAAAAATACTTCAGCCTTGTTCGGACTCAACTTGATGGGTATACCGACGAGGTGCTGGGTAACAAATTTTGAAGAAAACCTGAAAATGGGACGGTAATAATCGTTAGCGTTATTTGAAATCCCTTCATGGATGTTTGGGGGGTACTTCATATACCCAGAAACGGCATTATTCTTGTGGGCTAATGATAGACTGAAATACAGCGCAATAGGAAGGGGAATACCTTAAACACCCTCAAACTCTGATCGGTGCGGGAGAGCAGAAAGCTTAAAATAAAAAATTCCCTCAGAAACTTACAAAATCATGTTTTTTGAAACTCAATTTTATCTTTAGAGTATTGATGCCCATACAGCTCAAACCTATTGATGTTGAGTATGGGGTGTTTAGGTTGGCGATGGTGTTGTCCATTGGGTGAGGGGCCGCAGTCGAAGTCCGCCCAGCCCTCATTCAGTCACCTCATCGCAAGTATTTTTCACCAGCTCTCATTCACCTTCCCCCAGCTGTTCACGCGTGTTACCAAAGCAAGAATCATCAATCGTAGCGCGCTCTCCAAGGGCTTTTCGCGTATCATTCCCCCGCTCAGACTCCTTCATATACGATTAAGACCATACCCATGCTACGCATCAACGAAATTATTCTTCCGCTAGACCATAGCGATGCCGACCTACGCAACGCTATCCTTGGCCTTTTAGCCATTTTAGATGGTGAGCTGGACAGTTTTAGCGTGTTTAAACGCAGCTACGACGCGCGCAGTAAGGGCAATATCACCCTGATCTATCAAATCGATGCTGTTATGTCTTCTGAAATTGAAGCTAAGGTATTGGACAAGGTTGCTGTAGCGGCGTCTAAAAACCCCAAAAAACAGCAGCGCCCTCCAGTGATGCCTAGCCCGGATACGTCCTACCAGCAGGTTGCAACGGCAGACGCTGATTTCCCAAGTGAGAGCCAGCATCGACCTATCGTCATTGGCTTTGGCCCTTGCGGTATTTTGGCGGCATTGGTTTTAGCTCAAATGGGCTTAAAGCCGATTGTTTTGGAGCGGGGCCAGGATGTACGGCAGCGTACGAAAGACACGTGGGGCTTGTGGCGTGATGGCAAGTTGAATACCGAATCTAACGTACAGTTTGGTGAAGGCGGTGCAGGTACCTTTTCCGATGGGAAGCTGTATAGCCAGGTGAAAGACAAACGCTTTTTGGGTCGTAAGGTCTTGAATGAGTTTGTTAAAGCCGGTGCGCC
>JAWSUZ010000037.1:0-70400 GCA_033852165.1 Agarilytica sp.
TTTGCCGGAGGTAAGTTAACTTCTTGGTGATTCTGAGGCGTTGAGACTCTGTGTACGACGGAAACTTACAGTCAGGTGAGAGTGTGAACGTTGGGATACGTGCATGCGGCGATATAACCAGTAAAGATGGCGGCAGCAGAAAAGGCAGAAAATTGATGTGCTCAAGGCCAGTTTAAGTGAGCTTATCGATACTTGGATTCAACTCTGAAGTGCATAACCTGAATGGCTAGAAGAAGCGGTCAGCTACCTGTAGGCTAATCGTTTCTCTCCGGCAAGAGATACACCGATGAGCAACTACAAGCAACTGACCTATGAGCAAGTCTCTGGCTGGCTTCTGGAGGAAAAAGAAGAACTGCTTAGTCATGAAACAATCTATCGGCACATTTGGACAGATAAAGCCGCTGGAGGTGATTTATATGGCGAACTACGCCGCAGGGGTAAGGTTTATGTGTCGCGAGGAAAAAGCTAGGCCGGACGCGGCCACATCAACAACCGCGTCAGCATTGACGAACGTCCAAAGATAGTTGAAGCGAAGAAGCGTGTAGGTGACTGGGAGATAGATCTCGTTATCGGCAAGGGTCACAGCGGCGCACTGGTCACTATCGTTGACAGAGCGACAAGCTTCACCGTGTCAAAACGAATAAATAATAAAACGGCTCAGACAGTTACCGAAGCGACTATTGAGCTACTGAAGCCTTTCAAAGGCGCGGTGTTTACGATTACAGCAGATAACGCTAAAGAGTTTGCCTACCATGAGAAAATGACCGAAGCGCTGGGTGCAAATGTGTATTTTGCCGATCCCTATAGTTCATGGCAGAGAGGTTTGAACGAAAACACTAACGGTTTACTACGGCAGTACTGGCCGAAAAAAACGGACTTCAAAAAAATATCGGCAAGAGAAGTGAATGCGGTTATTCTTCAGCTAAATAACCGCCCCAGAAAGAAGCTAGACTTTAAAACACCCGCTAAATTAATGGCGAATCATATGGCTGAAATTGCAGCTTAAACTGTTATGCACTTCGGTGTTGAATCTGCCACTTTATAAAAGAAGAAATAACAGATGAAACTGTAACTCGTTATTACCATAATAATATTAAGCAGTTCGAATACAAAAAGTTCCATATCGCATGTTTTGTTTCGCCTAAATGGCAATATGGGAGGCTCCTAGCGCCGTGTGATATTAATTGCCGCGCAGGAGGCTTATTCAAATCTACTAGCGGGCATGGCGTTCGCTAAAGTGGCTGACCTATATTCTGAAGGCGGTGTTTCGGCTGAAAAAGGTGGGGGTTTGGGGGGTGGTGGTTGAAGGCTGTATTCATGGAAAGTTTAGTGAGGTCGATTTTTCGCTTAATCATGGAGATTAGTAATCCCATTGAAACTCCCGATGGTTATCACATCAGAAAAATTCTCGAGGGTGTGAAAATTACACGCAAGAATTTTGGCGAAGTTAAAGATGAAATTCAGATTTTTTTACTCGGTATAGCTCAAGATAACAAGCGTAAATGCTTGCTCGAATCTGTTACGATTGACGTGGTGTAAGAGCAAAAAAAATCGGCTTACTGAACGCAGGTTACGCAAGAAACAAGTACATGCCGTCCGGTATGTTCACTACGAATTGGGCGGGGCTGTTTATCTCGTCGACTCATCGATTTATACAAAATATTTTCTTTTAAAATCGTTTTTCGTTCGTGAGCAGCAGGATAGATGTGTTGATTCAAACCTCCGTCTGCTATAAATGATGACGTATCTTTTAATACCGAATGCACATGCAGTAATTCATGTAGTAGGGCGTCGGCGGGAGACGCGACACAGAAAGGAACTTTCGCTGCGCACTTATCATAAAATTTCAGTTTGGCACCTGATCGAGGGTCAAAATACACGACGACTTCATTTACCTGCATACGCGATCCTTTAACGTCAGTTTGGAATGTGTGTGGGGCGTATTTTAGCGTCCAGTTCGTTTGCGATATTGACTCAATTAAGTTGATCGCTTCTAGGTGACTGGAGTAATAGTCTGCAAGTGATTTTAAGTCGGCAGAAATTGAGCTTGGATCGTCGGATTGCCCTTCGAAGTGATAGGACAGTATTGACTGGATACGCTTGCTTTCTGCTTTGTTATAAACTGTGGCGTTATTCGAAAGATAATCGTGAGTTGGTTTATGAGTAATTTTGGTATCGAGTAAGTTGATTTTGGGAACCATGTTGAGCGTCATTTCTTGGGCTATAACATCTGTATTGTCCGCAAACACCGATGTTGCATTTACCCCTAATGCTAAAAAGATAATGGGCAGTAACTTTTTTCTACGCTCGTGATTACTTTTGTCATTGGGGCTTCGTCTGTCTGGTTTAAGCTGAAATCTGTGCTTCTTTGCAAATGATTTGAGCTGTTCAAAATAACTTGGATCCCGCTCTGCTAATTTAGGGCAGTGGATGTAGTGTCGAATATCGTCAATAATACAAGAGTGAATGGGGTGAACGGAGGCGTTGGTGTTACGCTCGGGGAACAACGACTGGCAAATGTCAGTCCATGCTTCTAGTGTCGTAACTTTTTTGGTTAGAGGTTTTTTGAAGTTGTTCATCTGCGTGAACACCAGGTCGCCTGCGTTAATATAAACATAGCAGCCTGCGTGTTTAGGTGACGGACGATTTGGTTAGCAGCAAAGGCTGATTTTGAGCTTACTGTTATAAGTTTCTACAGTTGTTTCAAAATATGCTTGATCATCAACGGCTTGAGACGATTGGAGTGTCTTTTGCTATTTACAGCGATTTGCGGTCGTTATTGCGGGTTATAGCTCATTTGTCTAAATAGCTCGGGGCATTAGGCGTTACTGGTTCAAAAATATCGCCAAATAGGCTGTGAAGGGTAAGTTTTTGTTGGGTTTTCTTATCTTCTGTTACGTCTTGCCAAGGGACGACGTAAAGGATTTTGGGCAACTCGGTATTCCCCTTGATGATAGTGGTTTCGAGTTCAATCGTATCTTCCGCTACTGCGCTAATCGAGGTGATTAGCGCTAGCATAGGGAGGGCTGAGCAGTAGGCTAGGGCTTTTGTAGGGCTCATCTTTGGTTTCACCTTAGTCCTGGTCTAGGGAGTATTTGAGCTGGTCTAGCCAGTCTTTTACGTCTTGGTCATCGGGAACAAGGGCCAGGTAATTCGAATAGTAGGTATAGGCCTTTGGAATGTCTTGGAAGTATATATCGTAAAGCAGGGCGGTATTATAGTGTGCATTGGCCAAGTTCTTATTGAGTGTCACAGCCAGTAGGTATTCTGTTTCAGCTTTACGGAACCGTTTTTGCTCTATTGCAATTAAGCCCAGTACGTTATGAAGTTCAGCTACCGTATTATTAGATTTAAGGGCCTGTTCTGCTACCGATGCTGCGTTGTCGAGTCGGCCTAAGGAAAGGTAGCTTGACGCTAAATTGATTTTGACGCCGACATTAAACGGGTATTTTTTATCTAGCTTTTGCAGGGGCTTGAGGGCCTTTTTAAAATCGCCTTTATCGATGAGCTCGAGGGCTTTGCGATAATAATTTTGGTCGAGATCGGACAACCCGACACTTTTCGTTCGTGACGGTTTTGTATCTGTTGTTGTAGGCTGTTTACCGGGGCTTTCACAACCGGAAAAGAGTACTGCGCTAATGAGCAGTACGCAGGTTAAAGAAATGTTTTTGTAGGTGAGTCTTATCACTGAATTAACCTCTGTAAGCGCTCAGTTTTCCACGTCGTTTGTATCTCACGGGGAATAAATTTTCGAGTTGTTTAAAGCTGCGATCGATCCACTGGTCGTGGGTGTTGTCTCGCGTTCTTGCCATGTTAGTTTCATAAAACTCAATGGCTTTTTCTTCAAATGGGTAGGCTTGATCTTCTAACAAGATTTCATATTGTTCGAGTTCGTCATTGCTGAGCGATTTGGGGCGTTCTGAACTGAGTAAGGATTCACTAAACTGAAGGTAAATTTCACCGATGGCATTGGTGGCTTCTGTCGTGATTTCTTGTACGCCGTAGGACGAGGCTTGTCCGTAAAGCTTAACGGATGCTTGCATAGCGGTCTTTTTGAGCCTCAAGTTTTTTGCAATGGGTTCTACGAGTTTACGACGTGTAAACTCAGCATTTTTCTGGTGAGCGAGTTCAAGCGTAGTCGTTGATGCGATAAAGTATGTACGGTCTGTTTTTGCGCGCTTCGTGGCTTTTTGGTCGACGGTGCGAATCCGCGTTTGCCAAAAATAACGTTTTTGATTCTCGCCTTTTTGTTTATACAATTCTGTTAGTGCAAACATCGCCTCGAGGTTTTGTGCATAAGGTGTTTTATAGGCGTGCGCATAATCACGGTAGGCTCTTATTGCCGCATCTATATTGTTTTTGTTTCGATAGAGTTGAGCGGCTTGCCACAATGCAGCCATTTTAACTTCGAGGTTATTTTCAAGCTTGGCAATTTTCTCAAACTCTTGGGCGGCTTTGCCTTTTTGATCTGAATTTAGGTAGGCAACAGAGAGCTTTTTCGATATGTCATTCTTACGTTTATGCTTGGGGTAGAGTGCCTGAAATTGTTTAATCAATACGACCGCTTGATTCCAGGATTGTCCTTGCATGGACATCGCAATCGCGTCATATAAACCGGTAGCGGCGAGTTTTGATTTAGGAGCAATACGAACAATGCGCGTAAAGTGATTGAGTGCAACATCTAGCGCGTTATCTTTTTGTGCGAGTTCACCTTGGCGGTATATGGCGAGAGCTAAGCTTTCTTTAATGTCATTGGCCGCTTTACGCTTGGTATAACTTGATTCTAAAAGCTCTAAGTAAACCGCTTCTGCGTCCGCGTATTGTTTTTGTGCAAGGTAGGCACGTGCTTTAAGTTTATCTGCATTGAAGTGGGTAAGGGCGCTAGCCGTATCGGGAATAAAGTTGGCAATATCGATGGCTTTGGAGTACCGCTTGGCAATAAATGCGCGTTGCGCTGCATTGGTAGCGATTGGCGCAGAACGTTTGTCTGTGGGGTATAGTTCGACAAAAAGTTGTGAATACGCGAGATGCTTGTCGAGCCATTGCGTGGCTTCTTTAGCCGACTTGGCGCTATCCATTAACTCGCTCGTTAATACGATGCTAGTGTAGGCGGCTTTTTTGTCGAGAATAATTTGGTCGTCGAATGCAGCTAAAGAGAAGTACTTAAGCGCGTTCTGTTTTTTCTTTGCGCTTAATAGTAATTCTGCATAAAGCGAATATACATTGTCTTTGTTGGAGTATGCGCTGAAGTGCGTAAGATAGCGCGAGTACCATTGGTTGGCTTGTTCGAAATCGCTAGCTTTATATTTTTTCTGGTAACGAGCGTGGAAGTATGAACTGACTTGGGTTAGGTATGCACGTAAGTGCTGTTGCGCAACTTTATAGGTTTCGCCCTTTTCGGTATTTTTCCAATAAGCGGCTTTAGGTTGATAGCGTGCGTAGTAGTTTTCAATTGCGCCATAGAGTCGAGAGGTGAATCCCCCGGTTCTCCACGCGGCTATAATTTTTTGTTCTGCGATGGGTGTATTTTTCGATGATGGGTGTGCTGTTGTGTATTCTTGTAATACTGAGGCGGCATCGGAATATCGTTCTTGTTTTATGAAAATATCGCTAACAGTGGTGTAGGTTTCATAAATGTAAGGGAATTTTTTATTGTCCGCGAAATACTGCTGAATCGAGACTTGATCGAGCTGATGTGTGAATGCGAGGCCGAGTGCACGAAAATATTCATCGAATTGGGATTTATCCGAGGGTGTTAACACGCTATACGCTTCAAATTCGTGGAATTCGATAGAGTTGACATAGTCATCGACGGCTTCTAAATATAATTGTTGTTTATAGCGTGTCCAGCCGCGTTTAAATAGAGACTTCTCATAAAACTTTTCACTGCCGGGTGTTAGGACAACCTCTGTATAGGCATCTTCTGCGGTAATATAATCCCCCCGAACGAAGGATCTTTCGGCTATGCGAAATTGCGCTTCGGGGTAGTAAAGAGAGCGTTTATAACGTTTGGCAAGTTTTGCGAGTGTATTGATAGCGGTTTCATACTTACCGGCTCGGTCATAGGCTTGTGCAAGTTGGTACAAGACTTTGTCATTGCTTTTGGCTTTGGGGTAGTCTCGTAAGGTGGTTTCTAGCAGGGTGATTGTGCGCTGCAGTGACTGCTTGATTTGAGCATCTTGAGAAACGTTGGAATTTTCTTCTGTATCGGCATCCAGTGAGTCACTTAATTCGAGTTCGAGCTGAGCAAGACGCGTCAGCGCCTTTTGGCGAGAGGTATCATTTGAGGACGCGCTTTCAACGTAGCTGCGATAGGCTTTCCTGACCTCCTCTTGAGTACGTTTTTCAATCTTCTTTTTTTCAGTAGCTGTTTTCTTCCGATTTTTTTCTTTTGATGAGTAGTCGATGTCGGCTAAGGTTGGTCCAGAAGAGACCTCATCCGTGGAACTGCACGAAATAAGAACGCCGCTCAGCGCAAGCAGTGTTATAAGCGTGTGCGATACGACGCTGTTTTTTATAAGAGTTTTAAGGTGCATCATAGAGTTTAGCTAATCCATATTGTGATTGGCTTAAATAGCTTTTTAAATTGTCTGCTTTTTCTTGGGTACTGCGAACCCACTCGGTAGACAGGGCTCGATTGAGCTTTAATTTTAAGGCCTGTATTTTTTTCTGGGTACTCACGCGGCTGCTTTGAGCGTCAAGCTCGTGCAGCATACGATGTGTTTTTTTTGCAATGTCCGAAAGCCCTGCCAGTTCCGCATCACTTAGCGGAAAACTGGGGTTTGCTTCTCGTATTGATACGGATGCCTCTAACTCGCGCGCTTTTATTTCATAGAAAATGACGGCTTCAGAATAACCTGCTGCCGCTTGGTCAAGTTCTCCCATACGGTTTTGAGTGTATGGAACGAGTAAATACGACTCTAACGACGAAACATCTTCTTGTTCATTACTTTGTAAATGTTTAAATGCGTTGATGGCTCCAAGGTAATCTTTTTGGGAAATCGCACATAAGCCAATACCGTGTAAGGCGCGGTTCATATACAAACTGTCTAAACCTACCTTACGAAAAGTTTTTCGCGCATTCCGATAAAATTCATGCTGAAGTTGCGAGTACCCGAGCACTAAAAGTAGTCGGTTATTAATTTCTTTTAATTCTTTGGGTGGTCTTTGCAATAGGGCGTCGTTTATGGCAATTTCTGCATCGGTCCACCAGCCTTGCCGAATATAACCAATTGCCATATTTAAACGACTATGCCCGTAGTAGACAGAAGCCTTTTCAATTTTTTCGTAAATTTTCAAGGCTTTTCGGTGCTGCTTTTTACGCTGCAATGAAATACCAAAAATGAGCGTTGCGTAGTCCTGTTCTTTTTGGGTAAGGGGTTTGCTTGATTCGATTGCGGTCAGGTGCTTAATCGACTTCTCTATGTTGTCGTGCGAAAAATGGTATTCTGCCAGTAGATAATTAGTTTTTGACTGGGTGTAGTAACGCCCATTATTTAACGCTTCGTTGGCGAGTTCCTGTGCACTTTTCCAAATGTTATGATTGAGTAGCTGAGCCAAGAAAATCGGCATCTCTCGGCTATCGATATGTTTTTTAATCAGAGGGAAATTCGCCAGAATAACGGCGTTGGCTAGGGCGTGTTGCTCATTTTTCGCCAGTTTTATCACGGATTTTTTTAATTCAGAAACGGAACGCTTTATATAAAAGGTGCCTTTTAGCTCTCTAGCGGCTTCCTTGTAGTACACATGGGCGAGCGCAGAAGTTTCACGGTGAAGTGCATCGAATTCTGTATTTTTTTTTGTATTGGCTTGTGAGAATGTGCTAAAGGTCAGGATCAGCAATGCGATGGATAAAATCGATTTTGGCCAATGCGAGTTGGGTCGCTTAGTCATTAATGGGTACGCCGAGCTTATGCTTAATAAATGGTCAAAGATTGAGGTGCGGGTAATGTAACATCGAGTACCGGGCCTGTCCATGTGGCACGGTACTCGACTTTGTCACGAATAAAAAATGAACTAGCTGAAGTTATAGCTAAACACGCCTTCTTCATCAACAGCGATGTGAATTTTATTGATTTCCTCACTGCTCGCCATTTTAGCTAAGCACTCAGTGGCGAGAGCTGGTAGCACGGTGCGAGTTAGGATGTTTTCAATATTTCGAGCGCCAGTTTCAACCGCTTGGCTGCGACCAACGATATGCAGAAGGACATCTTCATCGTAAGAAAATTCTGCTCCGTAATGTTCCTTCACTCGCTTCTCGATTTTGTTCATATTAAGCTGACAAATTTTCATCAAGTTCTCATCATCCAATGGGTAAAACGGGATGACAGTGGTGCGGCCAAGGAAGGCCGGCTTGAAGTAATTCAGAAGATGAGGCTTAAAGTTTTCTAGCAAGGTCTCAGGGTCAGGCAATTCATCTGAAGCTGCAATCATTGCACGAAGATGTTCTTCGGCAGCATTCGAGGTCATGATAATAACGGTATTTTTGAAGTCGATATCTCTGCCTTCTCCGTCTTTTATCGTGCCCTTATCGAATAGGTTGTAGAAGATATCTTGTACACCCGGGTGAGCTTTTTCCATTTCGTCCAATAGGATAACGCTGTATGGCTTACGTCGTACCGCTTCGGTGAGTACGCCGCCTTCTCCGAAGCCTACGTAACCGGGAGGCGAACCGAGCAACATCGAGACTTTATGTTCTTCTTTAAATTCTGACATATTAATAACAGTAATATTCTGCTCACCGCCATATAAAATATCGGCCAGAGCCAATGCTGTTTCTGTTTTACCGACACCACTGGAGCCCACCATAAAAAACACACCAATGGGTTTGCGTGGGTCGGTTAAGCCAGCTCGTGAAGTTCGTATACTTTGCGCAATAGCTTCTAAGGCGTGAGGTTGACCAATAATGCGCTCACCCATTCGATCCTGTAGCTTTAAAATTGAATCGATTTCATCGGATATCATTTTACCGACAGGAATACCTGTCCAGTTTGCGACGACTTCTGCTATTGCTTGGCTGTCGACATTGACTTGGATCATGGATGTTTCTTTCTGCACACCCTCAAGTTCTTTCATCAAACCGTGTAATTGAGTTTTGATGCTTTCTCTTGCTTCATCGTCTAGGGTTGCGGGCGCGTCGTCTTTTGCGAGCTCTTCTTCAGACATTCTTTGTGCATGAAAATCGTCTTCAATTTGACCTTGTAAGTCATGGATCTTTTTAACTAAGACCTTCTCTTCGTCCCATTGGGCTTCTTGTGTAACCAGATGTGCTTCGAGGGAGGCTTTTTCTTCGATTAATTCAGCAATTCGATCTTCGCAGGTGCCCAGAGTTGCATTTTCTCGTTCGAGTGAAGTAATGGTAGTTTCGCACTGTGTAATACGTCGACGGGTGTCTTCAACTTGCGCTGGTGTCGCGCTTTGGCTTAGGGATACTCGGGCACACGCCGTATCGAGCAAACTTACGGATTTATCCGGCAATTGACGGGCTGTAATGTAGCGGCTGGATAATTTAACTGAATCGACGATGGCTTCATCCATAATGCGAACCCGATGATGGGATTGCAGCATGACTGAAATTGCGCGCATCATCTCGATGCCTTTTTCAATGCTAGGTTCTTCTATTTTCACCACTTGGAAGCGGCGGGTAAGAGCGGGGTCGCGTTCGAAATATTTTTTGTACTCGGCCCATGTAGTGGCAGCAATGGTGCGTAATTCGCCGCGGGCTAGTGCGGGTTTCAATAAGTTAGCGGCATCGCCTTGGCCTTCTTTACCGCCAGCACCGATAAGCGTATGTGCTTCATCGATAAACATGATAATCGGATCTGGAGAGGCTTTTACCTCGGCGATAACTGATTTAAGTCGGCTTTCAAATTCGCCTTTCACGCTAGCACCGGCTTGTAGTAGCCCAAGGTCTAAGCTACGAATGATGACACCGCGTAATGGTTCGGGTACGTCGCCTGAAACGATACGAAGGGCAAAGCCTTCGACAACAGCAGTTTTGCCCACTCCGGCTTCGCCCGTAAGGATGGGGTTGTTTTGTCGGCGACGAATAAGAATGTCGATAATTTGTCGAATCTCTTCGTCTCTTCCAAGAACCGCATCGATTTTCCCTTGCTTGGCTGCCTCGGTTAAATTGATAGTGTATTTGTCGAGCGAAGGACATTTGCTGGGAGCGCCGGGAGCGGCTTGCCCTGACTCGCCCTCAATGCTACTACCACCGCCTGGGCTTGACGATTCTGCTGTTGTACCCACAACTGAACGTACGACGTCACGTAAAGATTCTGGGGGTATTTTACTGAGTTCGCCTGAGGTAATGCCTGTAGAGCGACTGAGGTTTTCGTCGAGCAATAATGCGGCTAATAGGTGGGCTGAAGTCGCAGTGTTATGACCGTATTCTACAGAGGCCAACATCCAAGCATTTTTTGCAATATCGACAATAGTGGGAGAAAGTGATGGCGCACGAGAATTGCCGGATTTTATACCATCTAATTCGCGATTAATTTCTTGTGCAAATTTACCCAGATCAATATCGAACTTTTCCAGAACCGCTTGAAGGTCGCTGTCTTGGATTTCAAAAATCTTTAAGATCCAATGTTCGATTTCCACGTTATAGTGGGTGCGTGAAACACACAAGCCCGCAGCGCCTTCTAGCGCAAGGCGACAGGGTTCATTTAATCTTCCTACTAGAGATTTAAGATCAATATTGATCATAACGGGTCCTTATTTTTGTTGGTAGTGTTAAGTTTTTTCGATGAAACCAAGATCTCAAGGCGATCATCTTTTTCGGTGTTTGTTTTTGGCTTTCCGGATAGCCATGTATTCCACGCTAGAGTGGGTGGGTTTTCTTTGTCGAGATTGATTTTGTCTGGCACATCATTGCGATCGACTTCAATCAAAAAGTCAAAATCATTTTCCATCCCCATATAACTATCGACCATTTCACTCAGGGCCCCTAATGCACCTGATCCAGGTGCAAACTTATGAAATTGCTCTTTGTTGAGCGGCCCAATTTTCACCCGTGATTTACTCTGAGCAAACCAGCCTTTACGGCCTAGCATAGCCGTTTTCCCCAAACTGGAATTTTGACCTTTTCGATTTCCTTTCCAGGGGAGGCGTGTCCGTACATCATCAATTAGTTCTTGCCACTGTCCAATAAAGCCTTCGAGTTTGACGGGGACATCAAAATAATGGGCGATCATTTGTTCAAGACCTGCGGCAGTCTTAATTTGCTGTGTAAACAAACCGCTAAAAAAAATGAGTGATTCATCTCGTAAGGTTTGACGGTTTTGTAAACTTTGATTTCCCAAGCCCAGCAAACTTAATAATGCTTGCGTGTGCGTACAGTTTTTGGTTTTATTTGTTTTATGAAGTTTGCTACGTTCATATTCAAGAGGTAGGCGGTATTTAGCTGAAGCCTGAAAAAAAAGGGATATTGTTCTATGATTAAATAAGTTTAAAAAATTTAAAAGAGCCGAGTCTTTTAATTTTAAACGTTGTAGAATTAATTCCGTGTAATGAAAGGGCATTACGCCCATTGAACCGGTCAAGCCTAAAAAGTTTACCTTCAACGTCCATTGTTGATGCTTCTCATTGAATGTGATACTGCTAATTTCAGACGATGGGTAGCTCAATGTTGTGTCAGAGGTAAAGCGGATGATCTCTCGTGATGGTGGCGAAAAACGTGCAACAGGGTGGTCTACTGAACTATTCATTTCTCCTTGTTGATTCTGTCTTGCGGAAAACACAGCAGAACGTTCAAGCAGGCGTACTGCTTGAACGAAAGAAAAATTCTCTGGATTGGCGACTAGTCGCTCAATTATAGTAGTACGCGTTCGCCGGATCGAGGTGGGCATTTTTTCAAATAACCTTCTTTATTGTTGATTTTAACTAATACGCGGGTGAATGAATTAATAGAGCAATAAAGTGCAAAAAAGTGCTCTAAAATTCCTGCGTATAAAAAGCTGCTACTACCTGAAAGCATAGTTTCGTCGAGAGTGATCTCAACTTCGATACCACGGCACATAGTGGCGTGGCCATCGATGGTAAGAGGAGCGCTAATTTGTCGGGCGTTAACGGATAATATTGACTCAACAAGCCCCTTCGTTACAGACGAATCTTTAAAATCATATAAGCGAAGCATTTCTTTTAGAGACGTCGTGGCACTTTCTCCACCTGTGAGAGAAAGATGATTCAAATTTAAGTGAGATATCAGGCGCCATCTAGCGTTGTTGCGTAGCGATGGGCGTACAGTTCTTGAGGGTTGAGTAATAAAGCGAATCTTCTCACACGGAGGCGCATTTTCCACACACTGCAGTTTAGGGTGTTCTTGGTTATAGGGCAGTTTCGCGGGTTGATCTCTATTACTGCAGGTGAGACTTAAGCTAAGTGTTCGGTCATCTGGAGAGTTTGGATTAAACTCTAAGTCGACAAGGCTTAAAAATACGTCGGTACCTTCATCACGTTCCTGGTATCCAAGTTTTGCGCTGCGGCGGGTACCCATCCAAAAAGCATGGTTTTCGCTGTCTTGATGCTCATGTGTTAGTCCATAAAAAGGTAAGTACTCTTTATTGGACCCAGAAGGCGTTGAAGCATTAACCTTGTCTATGGAGTAGACTTCAAAACCGGCTGGCCTTCTTGCATCGGGAACTATTTGGTATTCCAGTTCTGTGTGGTCAAGCCGAATAGGATCAGCGCGATGTTTAAATAAATTAATGACCGGCGCACAGCCTAGAGCAAAATGATCTTCGTTTATATTGTGTTCTAATTCGACATCAGCTGGCTCGAGATACACGTAGATATCGAGTTTTCCTTCAGTGTCTTCTGGAATGTGCTGCATCAAATTGTTGAAATCAACGAACATAAACTTTTCTGGAAATATGAAATATTCAGTCAGTAATCTATACCCGATAAAGGAAGAAGGAGGGTAGGGAAGAAGCCCATCTTCTAATTTAAAACCGACAGCTTGAATAGTATCTGCCCCCAAGTGGACAGGTTTAGAGCCTTGGTCTGGGGCAGACAATACAATCCCCGTGCATTGACTCAGTAGAAATTGATACAGCGGGTGAACATGTTGAGATTGCCCGCGTAGATAAAAGCGCAGGCTATCAATTTCGAGTTCTGGAAAGGTTATGTCTGGGGAAAAAGTCTCCAACGATATTTTTAAGACGCTTCCAGCGCCTTTCATTTTTGCAGAACCAGGCGTTGTAAACGGTCTGCCCATGAGTTGAGCGTGGGATACTGTTATCGGGTATAAATCGACATCACTAGATAGAGCGAAGCGGCAATGTTCACCCTGAAAATGTTCAGTTTCTAGTAAGGAGCCCCGTTCAATACAATATTTTGAGTCCAGCTGCTCTTTATCTGCTGTAAATTGTGTGATCGCCATTGACGGAATTGGGCGTTGATAGTGAGGAAATACGACGTTGAGTATTGCATCACTTAATTCAGGAAAATCATCATCGAGTTTATGCTGAATACGAGCATTTAGATAAGAAAATCCTTCAATAAGGCGAGAGACATGAGGGTCCTCAATCGTATCAGTATTAATACCAAGACGCCCTGCAATCTTAGGGTGCTCTTTAGCAAATTCTGAGCCCATTTGGCGAATAAATGCCAGCTCTTTTTCATAGTAAGGGAGTAATTCATCAGCCATTTTGGGAATCTTCTACATTCACAGTTCGTGAAACGGGTTCTAATACGGAGTCAAATACGACGACTTCGGGAGCGGGATCTGCATATAGTGTTGCGGTTACACGAAATCGTAAGGTTTTGTCTACGCTATCTATATTTTTGACAAATGTTACACGCACAGATTTAAATCTAGGTTCGAAATCACGAATCGTTTTTTCAAGCAGGCGAATAAACTCTGTTTGGCTATCACTATCTCCCATATTGATTGTTGCTAGATCAGGCAAACCGTAATTCAGTAATGAGCTTTCTAAAGCACTAAAATTACTGGGAGGGGATATCATTCGATATCGTGTATTCAACAAGTTTTCTAAATCTCGTCGAACACTCATTCGTATGCCTCTTAATTGCTGATGGCGTTTCGGTTCCGCTTCGATATTGAGGTGGGGTTCATTATCGAGTAGCCGGTCGAGAATTGATGGCCGCAGGTTTTTCTTTTTTTCAATTTTAGCCATAGTTATCTCGATTGCACCAATTCAGTTGATAGTTCTAGCTCGGATACCATTTGGTCAATCTGATAATGTGGAACAATACGAATGGAGCAAAGAAAGTGCCCGGTTTTTTCAGGGTGTTCTTTCACTTCGACAAGTGATTCCAGAATGGGGTAGCGTGCTTGATCCTCCCATAATAGATCTTTTCGTCCTGAGGTATATTTCGTGAGCCATTTCCGGAGTAAAGTTTCGCAATCTCCTGCGCTTGCAAAAGAGCCGACTTTATCCCGAACCATTACTTTTACGTAATGAGCAATACGTGAGCCGCACAGTACGTGTTGAAGCATCGACGATAATTTTGCATTGACTACGCTAGAATTTTTAGCTGCGTTTTTGTGGGTGTTTTGGTTTTTTGGTTTTTGTATAGATTGATTGTTGTAAAAAGCCGCATATGGAGTGTCATAACACTGGCAGAGTGGTGTAAATCCAAGATCACTTAACTCTCGTTCTGTCGTGTCGGTAATAACAACGTCTGTTGATGGTTTGTAGGCAATATCATCAGCATCTGTTTCAAATGCGTCAACAGGTAGATTTGTTAGCAGGCCGCCGCCAATTTGGTCTCTTGGTACGCCTCTTATATGGCCAAACCAACCGACGCTAGCAAACTCGCGTATTAATATCGCGCCAAAACCAAATGCGGCATTTCCCCACAGCATATTGGAATTGTCTTTGTGATTGCTTTTCTCGTAAAAGAATAGCCCTTTATATATTCCCGGTTTTGTACGGTAAGGCTTTCGCATCAGTATACGAGGCACGGTAAGGCCGATAAAGCGTGAATCAGCTCTGTCTCGTAGAGACCTCCAAGCTATGTATTCATCCTGGGGGAAGATCGTTTTTAGATTGATTGGTGTACCAAGCATGGAGAAGTTATCAAGTCCGAATAGCTGACTCGAAGCACCTGCAATGAACGGTGCAAATGAAGCCGCAGCTACATTACATAAACCTTTTAACGTTGCTATGTCATCATAAGGGTGATCTTTTGATGGTCGGTGGCGAATTTCATAATCACCTATTAAAACTCCGAACGGTTCTCCACCGGCAATGCCAAATTCATCGTTATAAACTTTTATAAAGAGCTGGCTTTGGTCGAATTCCATGGCTCGGTCAATATCCCTTACAACTTCTGCCCATGAAATATCTAAAAGCTTGATTTTAAGGTTTCGAACGCCTTCTGCTTGCACCGCAAGATACCAAAGCCCTCGCCATGAGGACTCAAGTTTTTGAAATCGGGGATGGTGGATGACCTCGTTCAGTTGGTCATTGATAATATTATCAATCTCACTGATGCTGCGGTCAATGGCATGCATGGCATCTTCAGAAGAGTTTATAAGGTCGATGTTTTCATGCTCTTCAAGCCAGTACTTGAGGGCTTTTTCATCATCCTTCTCTTTTAAAAACTCTGATAAGTCGGTGATATATGGCGTAGTTTCACAGAGAGAATCTAGGCCTGCGGATAAGGAAGTCGATCCGAGCCGCATATTGGAATGAGTCTGAGTTGATGTCACCGGGTATTCCAAAAACGAAAAATAAGATGGATATAAAGGGAGTAAAGTCCCTTTATATCCAGAAGGGCTAGAGTGTTAACCAGCCTTAGGTATGCTTGCCACTAATCGTAATGAGGCAGAAAGTTCTTCCATTTGCAGCCAAGGACGCATCCAAGCAATTGCGTTATACACGCCAGGTTGTCCTGGAACCTCTTTCACTTCCACTTTAGCTTCAGCAAGAGGGTAGCGCGCTTTCATTTCCGCATTTGCAGTAGAAGACCCGTTAACGTATTGCTTAATCCAAGTGTTTAGCCATTCCTCTGCATCTTTAGCTTCTAAGAATGAGCCAATTTTATCGCGGGCCATCACCTTCAGGAAGTGAGCTATGCGAGATGTTGCCATTATGTAGGGTAGGCGAGCTGAAATGGCGGCGTTGGCCGACGCATCAAGATCATGAAATGACTTCGGTTTTTGTGTTGTCTGTGCGCCAAAAAACACAGCGTAATCTGTATTTTTATAGTGACAAAGAGGTAAAAACCCTAAGTTGCTAAGCTCAGCTTCACGTCGATCTGTGATGCCTATTTCTGTAGGACATTTTTGATCTATATCGCCATCGTCACTCACAAATGAGTGGCTAGGTAACCCTTCGACTTTACCACCGCCTTCTGCACCTCGGATACTGGTGCACCAGCCATACTCAGTATAAGCTCTGGTTAAAACGGTACCCATAGAATACGCTGCGTTCATCCAACAATATGAATCGTGGTCGTTTTCTATATGTTGGCCATCTGCGCCTTGGTCGGCTTCTTCGTAATTAAACGCGTCAATGGGCTTTGTCGCTGAGCCGTACGGCACTCGTGCTAGTGTCCGAGGCATGGTTAAGGTAACAAAACGTGAGTCGTCGCTGTCTCGAAAGCCACGCCATTGAGAGTACTCAGCGGAGTCAAAAATCTTTTCTAAATCACGAGGCTTAGAAAGCTCTGTATAACTGTCAAACCCAAACATCGTAGGCGCGGCAGCTGCTATAAAAGGGCAGAAGCCAGCGGCGGCAACGTTTGATATTTTTGATAGAAGCGAAATGTCGTCTGGTCGAGCAGAGAATTCAAAGTCTCCAATGAGAGCGGCATAAGGTTCGCCACCGGCTATACCAAATTCGCTTTCATAGATTTTTTTGAAAATTTGACTTTGATCAAACTCGACTGCTTTTTCCAAGTCGCGCGTTAGCTCTTTTTTGGAAATATTCATCATGCGAATTTTTAATCCAGCCCCGGTGTTGGAATTCGACACCAAGTGGTGAAGCCCTCTCCAAGAACCTTCTAGCTTTTGAAATTTCTCATGATGCATTATCGCTTTTAACTGTACAGATAAAGCATTATCAATTGCGTCTATTGCGTCGTTTATTGTATGCGCAAGATTACTATTCCATGTGATGGTGCCCTTCAATGCTTCTGCAGTAAGCGTTTTGAGCAAGTCTTCAGTTTCATCTCTTGGAGTTTGTTTGGTTGCTCCAATCACCTGATCGAGAAAACTGGATTCTTGTGCTTCAGCTTCTTGGGTGCCTGCTTGTTGTTCTTGTTCGTTACTCATCTTTAGCTTCTCCGTCTTTGCCGTCTGAGTTAGTTTCTCCGCCGTCTACTCCTAGCTCAGAAGATAAACTTGAAAGCGTGTCTGTATCGCTGAGTATTTTCTCTAAGAGTATTTCGAGGTCTTCAGAACGATCGGCTTTGGTTAACAAATCACGTAACTTGTTACGTGTTTCCATAAGCTTTTTCAATGGCTCAATTTGATCAACTAATTTGTGCGGTTCAAAACTTTCCATGTTTTTAAAGTCTAAATCAACGGCCATTTCAGAACCGTTGTCTAGGAGTGAGTTTTTTACTTTGACTGTGAGTTTTGGGTTTATATTTCCCATTAATTCATTGAAATTGTCACTGTCAATTTGTGCAAACTTTCTATCCTTGAGTGCTTTTTTACCTTCCGTGTTGTCTCCAGAATAATCCCCTAGAACGCCCATAACAAAGGGTAATTCTTTCTCAACGGACAACCCGTTGGCTTCTAAATCGTAGGTGATGTGAACGCGAGGTTTTCGCACGCGCTTTAGTTTGTCATGGATACTCTCGGACATTGTCCCTTCCTCATTGTGTATTAAATATTAATAATTTTTGTTCGTTACTTTTTGATTTTGTTTGGTTAAAGCAAAGGGGTAAAGTACTACTTTTTCCCTTTCTCTATTTTTTCTATTCCCGTAAGGTCGCTATATCGATCTCTAGATGTGGGGTCAGTAATAAGTTCGGCGATTAATTCCCCTAGATCCATGCCTCCCCATCTTACTGCCTTTTCAAGTACGTATGAGACGGGAGAGTGTGGCTCTGTCTTTTTGAAATAATCAGAGATTTCTATCAGTTGTTTAAATGCGTCTTCCCTGGTTGCGATTGGGCCTTGTTGTTTTTCTGGCGTTGACAATGTCTCTCCTTGTTCTTCATCTGCCGAGTCATTTGATTGATTTATTGACTCAATAATCGGGAATTTGTGTTTCCCTATGTGTTGAACCGTGCCAAGGCAGACATCAAGTGTCGAGATAATTGTTCGTGTGGGAGGGGCTTCATCTAAGCCGCAAAGTTCATCCAGTTTTAGGCCTATTTTTTTAAATAGGCTAATACATTCTGTAATGTCGTCGCGAAGATTGACGTAGAATTCTTCGCTTGAGGCTTCAACTGATTTTTCTATACCTTCGAAGTCAAACCCTAGGCTAGCTATTTTTGCTTTTTTTGCTTTTTGATCTTTAGCTTTTTGAATGTCTAAGGATTGCTGGTACTGCCACAGGCTGAAGGGGCCTGGATCTTGTCCTTCTGTAAGGTGGATTTTGCGGATTGGAGCGATAAGCACACCCTCAGACCCTTCGCCATTTAATCCTGCGATGCAAGATACGCGTGTTTCCATTCCGTATTCGTCAGGCATTGGGTGTAAGTCACTCCAATACTTTTCAATTAAGCCTTGAATCAAAAGGAAAGATTTGCGTAATCCGCGAAAGCCATGTCGTCGTAGCATGGCCTCTGCGTACCAGCTAGCAACCTCTAAGTCTTTTGATTGGCTTTGAATGATTTCGGGTGCGATTTCTGTGACGCGCTTCCAATGCTCCATTGCTTGCTGGCTATCGCCGTCATGAATGCTTTGACGCTCTGCAGCTCGCGCGAGGTTTCTTTCATTTTTTATGGTTTGATACAGAGAGCTTGTTGATTGATCTTCACGCGTGTCGAGGCCCGCAGGTAATTCTCCAGCAATCGGCTGTAGCATGCTGTCGATATCAGTTAAATCGAGACTCGTCATTGTTTTCTACCCTTGCTGTGACTACTGTTTATTCCTTGAAACCAGAATCGCAAATCGCTTACATTTCCGGAGTGTATACTAACGCAATATTTTTGTTGTTTTACGCGTCACTTCACGCTTTTCAGCCTCAGTTGTAGGCACGAGTGTGACCTTGTTCTAATTTCTCACAAAATTAGCATAACTTTTTGTGTAGTGTAACTCTCCGAATACGATTTTTTTATAAAAACTTCTTTTTTTTCAATTGCCCGCCGCGATTTGATGATAGGTTACTTTAAAAAGAGATGATATTTCTTTGACGTGGTTCATGACTGGGTAAATTGTGCGTAAGATACCTTTGAACCGGCATCGTTGCGAGAATATACTACGGCCTCAGCAGCGATCTCGCCTAAAGGTGTTTTTGCATGACAGAAAGACATTATTAAACCATCAGGATGATTGCTAAAATGGCACTGAACTTATCGATTGTTAAATCTCCAGCAGGCGTAACGCTGGCCTCCTCGCAGAAAATATTTAGCGAGCAAGGAGGGACGATTGGTCGTGGTGATGGTAATGATTGGGTGTTAAGTGATCCTGATCGATTTTTGTCGTCTCGTCATTGCTGTTTTGGGTTTGAAGACGGTCAATATTACTTGACCGATACAAGTACGAACGGCACATTTATAAATGGCGCTCCTGAGCCAATAGGCAAAGGGGGGAAAATACCTGTTAACGATGGCGACAGTATTGAGCTAGGTGACTACCAGTTTCGTATTGGTTTGGAACCCGATATTGCGATGCCGAACGACCCTTTTGCAGCTCCTGAACCAGCTCCTGAACCAGCAGCTGCCCCTGCAGATATCTTTTCAAATGGCGACCCATTTGCGGCGCTAGAGTCGAGTTCTTCTCCCGCTAGCGATCCCTTTGGTAGTCAAGGTTTCGAGACCTCTCCAGGCATTTCGTTGAATCCCGATTCCGTATCTGTAGACCCTTTGGCTGCCCTCGATCAAGCCGGAGGCCCAGAATTTCAAGAGCCTGCTGGCAATATACAAAATCAAGGTTTTGGTGATGATTTTGGGGCAGCAACACCTTCCAATGATATATTTTCTACTCCAGGAGAGGGGGGGGGGGGCGATATTTTTGATAGCCCGAGTATGGGGGACGGAGCAGGGGTCATCGGCCAGGCTGTTGATTGGCCTGAGAGTAACAATGAGAATCTGATCCCTGATGATTGGGATGATGATTTACTTGGCGGTAATTCCCTTGAACCTGCAGTCCCTACGCCAGCTCCAGCGCCTATCCCCCTGCCACGAGCCAGCCGCGGCCAGGATCTAGGTGGCGCTCACCGTTCGATGCCGTTAACTGATCCACCCAAGAGGCCTCTCGTCACAGATTCACCTCTTTTGGAGGAGCGTCAGTCTGAGCACGTTGATGCCTTTGCTTCTACTCCTGCTCAAGAGCCTGCTCGAGGAAACGCAACGCCTCGGCCTCGTCGCCCCCCCGAGCCAGCCCCGCAAACACCTCCTCAACCTCCTCGGGACGATGTCTCCGGAGCCGTTGGAAAAGCATTATTGGAAGGCCTTGGTTTAGGTGATCGAGAATTGAGTCGAGCTGAAACTGATAATATATACGTTGTTCTTGGAGAGCTTATGCCTGTCATCATTAACGGAATGATGCAAGTTTTGCGTTCTAGAGCCAGCATAAAGAATGAGTTTCGCATGAATGTGACGACCATTCAGCCAATCGAAAATAATCCGTTAAAGTTCTCAGCTAATGCTCAAGAAGCGATAGATAACATGTTTTTGCGCAATAGCGATGCGTATATGGGCCCTAAGCAAGCCTTTCAAGAAGGGTTTGATGGGGTTGGCGAGCATCAGGTGGCGATAATCGCAGGCATTCGAGCGGCATTTAAGAGTATGATGGATCGTTTTGATCCGGAGCAATTAGAGCGTCAGTTTGATAAGCAGAATAAAGGCGTTGTACTGCCGGGAATGCAAAGAAATAAATACTGGAAAAGCTATAACGAATACTACACTGGTTTTGTCGATAACATGGAAAACTCGTTTCAATACTTGTTTGGAGATGAGTTTGTTCAAGCTTACGAAGATCAATTAAGACGATTGGCCTTTGAACGAAAACAAAAACAAAAAACAGATTAAGCTAAGGGGGTTAGAATGTTAAATGGTGGATTTTTATTAAAAGCACTGTCGGTTATCGGCGTTATTGTGATGATCGCTGGCTGCGAGACGGTAAACCACAAGTTGGGGGACTTTCTAAGTCTGGATACCGATTTGAAGTTGGAAATATATGCAGATAAGCATATTAATCCGGATGAGCAGGATCAATCTTCGCCTGTCTATATTCGCCTCTATGAATTGACCAGTGCCAAAGTGTTTGAAAATTCAGACTTTATCGATCTCTACGAGCGGGATGAGGAAATATTGGGCGATACTTTTGTTGCCAAGCAAGAGTTAAAACGGGTCATTCCCTCTACTGCTAGAATTGAACGTTTTGTTCTTTCCAAAGATACGCGTTACATCGCTTTATTTGCGGAGTTTTATCGCTATAAAGATGCTAAGGCGAAGATATTTTTCCCCGTCACTTCTAGCAATGTCGTGCGAAACTCCATTCGCATAAACATTTCTGATAATACAATTTCTTGGAAATCAGGAAAATAAGTCACGTTTCGTTTAGCCGACAAACCGTTGCCATTGAAAGGCAGATACCCCGTCAAGGGAGACAACAGGAATTTTCTCTATGTCATTAGATAGTAAAGTCGTATGGTCGGAGGGCATGTTTTTAAGCCCGCAGCATTTTCAGCAGCAGGAACGTTATATCGAACGTTATGTGGCGGGGAAATGTGATGCCTACGGTGCTTATGGTTGGGGGGTTAGTGAGTTCGAAATAGATAAACAGCTTTTGAAATTGGGCAAGCTGTCTGTCATTAGCGCGAAAGGAGTTTTCCCCGACGGAACGCCTTTCAGTGTTCCTGATCTGAATGATCCCCCGCCGGTTCTTGAGTTAGGCAATAATTTACATGACGTTGTTGTGTCTATAGCGATCCCTGTTCGTCGTCCAGGCGCTGTCGATGTTTTAAGTGAGGAAAATTCGCAAGGCTTAGCGCGTTATTATCTATCTGAAATGCAAATACGTGATGTCACTGAAGAAGGCAGCGAAAATCTCAAAGTTGATATTGCGAAATTAAGAACTAAATTACTTTTAGATACCGATGACGTGAGCGGCTATACCTGCGTAGGTGTTCTTAAAATCTCGGAAACACGAGAAGACAAAGACATCATTCTCGATGATCAATATATTCCCACCTGTATAGATATTAATGTGTCCAGTCGCTTATCGGGCTTTATGACCGAATTGGTGGGATTGTTAAGGCATCGTGCTGACTCTATAGCTGGACGTCTTGCTGATGCGAATCGTGGTGGCACGGCGGAGATCGCCGATTATATGATGTTACAGTTAATTAACCGTATTGAGCCCTACGCGAATCATTTGTCGACAATCAAAGGCCTACACCCACTTGAAATGTATGCTGAGACGATTCAAATGGTGGGAGAGTTATCCACCTTCGTTGCAAAAAATAAGAGACCTCCCGAGTTTGCACAGTATTTGCACGATGACTTAACGAAAACGTTTGTGCCGATGATGGCGGGCTTACGCAAGTGCTTGGCAATGGTTTACGAGCAAACTGCGGTGTCTATGCCCTTGGTCGAGAAAAAATTTGGTATTCGTGTTTCAGAAATTACAGATCGCAGTATGCTGGCAAGTGGCATGTTTGTTCTGGCGGTTCGTGCAGATGTTGCGGAAGAGGTTATACGCAGTCGATTTCCTGCTCAAATTAAAATTGGCCCAGTGGAACGTATACGGCAGTTGGTTAATGCTGCAATGCCTGGTATTCAGCTCAAGCCCCTACCAGTTGCTCCTCGTCAAATCCCTTTCCGGTCAGGGTATAGCTATTTTGAACTCGAAAAAAATAGTACTTTTTGGAAGGAACTACAAAACTCAGGTGGATTCGCTTTGCATGTCGGCGGTGATTTTCCGGGGTTGGAACTTGAATTTTGGGCTATCCGCCAATAACGGATACAGACTGGAGTAGCATATGTCTTCGGATGAATCAGATAAAACAGTATTTCAGCCTGCATCACGTGGAGGCCTAGATCAAGGTTCCATGAGGCCCATGCCTGGAGGTCGTGGACCGGGGGCTGGCGCTAGGCCTCAGCCTGGGGCTATGAGAGCGGGCGCGGATCATACAAGAGCCCGATCTTCTCAGGCGATGCCCGCTGTGGATACTGAGGCCTCATATTTTAGAGTTACACGTGGCCTCAACCCTTTGGTTAACGCATCATCTTCACTCATCGCTGTATTTGAAAAAACACGGGGATCTATGAGCCATCCTGATATCGGTGGCTTACATCAACGATTAACCAGTGAAATACGTGAATTTGAAAGCCGTTTACGTGATCAAGGTATTGCTCCTGAAATTGTATTATCAGCACGATATGTCATGTGTTCTGTTCTTGACGAAACCGTGTTAAATACGCCTTGGGGGAGTGAGAGTGCCTGGGCTCAACGAACTTTGTTGAGCGTTTTCCATAACGAGACTTCCGGTGGTGAGAAGTTCTTTCTTATATTAGATCGGATGCGTCAATCTCCTTCTGCAAACATCAATATGATTGAATTGATGTACATTTGTTTGAGTCTGGGGTTTGAAGGAAAGTACCGCCTTATGGAGCGAGGTCGAGATGCGATTGAACAGGTTAGAGACGAATTATTTTCCATCATTCGCAGTCATCGAGGGGATTATGAACGCAGCTTGGCGAATAAGTGGCAAGGTCTAGGTGGATCACGTAACTCTCTTGCGCAATATATTCCTATGTGGGTCATTGTGGTGGTGGTTGTAGCTCTGCTGTTCTTCAGCTTTTCTGGGTTTCGTTGGTGGTTGTATAAAACCTCAACTCCAGTTGCCGAGGAGCTTAATGCGATTACGTTACTTGCAGAAGAAGAAATGCAAGGCGAAGACGACGACAAGAAAGAATAAACAGGGATTGATACGAGCTAACTTATGAAAAAAATCTTGGGCTTTTTACTGCACCCCATCACCATCTCTGTGTTTGGGCTTATTTTGATTTCCCTGCTTGTGTGGTACGGCGGACCACACATAAAGTTTGGCGAAGAAAACACTGCGCCTTTGGCGGATGCGACTGTTCGCCTTGTGGTCATTATGGTCATTCTAGTTCTGTGGGGCTTGAATAATTTACGTATTCAACTCAAAGCGAATAAAAGCAACAAAGACCTCGTCGAAGGCTTAGAAGAAAGCCAAGCTTCATTAGAACAAAATGCCGAAACGGGTAAAGCGTCAGAAGAAATTCAACAGCTTAACGAGCGGTTTAACCAAGCGTTATCAACGTTAAAAAACTTAAAGTTCAGTGGTTCAGGCCGTAAAAAGGCCTTATACGAATTGCCTTGGTACATTATTGTTGGGCCTCCTGGGTCTGGAAAAACAACGGCTCTTGTGAACTCTGGGTTAGAGTTCCCGTTGGCTGAGCAATTTGGTAAAGGCGCTTTGCAGGGTGTTGGTGGAACGCGTAATTGTGATTGGTGGTTTACCAACTCAGCAGTTTTAATTGATACCGCCGGACGATATACGACACAAGACAGTCATCGCGTAGTGGATAGCTCTGCATGGGAAGGTTTTTTAAGTTTATTAAAGAAAAATCGTCGTCGTCGCCCAATCAATGGGGCCATCGTTTCGATTAGTTTGCAGGATCTTCTGACGCAAACGGAAGAAGAGCGAGTGCAGCACGCTAAAACGATCCGCTTGCGCTTAGATGAGTTAATGGAAAAGCTTGAAATACGCTTTCCTGTTTATCTTATGTTTACCAAGGTTGATCTAGTTTCGGGTTTTCGTGAGTTTTTTGAAGATCTAGGCAAAGAAGAGCGGGATCAAGTTTGGGGCGTCTCCTTGCCTAACGCTCCCAAGCCAATGCAGGGGCCAGATTTTAATTACTTTACCAGCGAATTTGGTCAGCTAATTGATCGTTTATATAGTCGTGTTTTGTGGCGAGTGCATCAAGAGCGAAACGTACAGCGACGAGCCAGTATTTACGATTTCCCTCAACAGATGGAAAACCTAAAGGGTATTGCTGATTCTTTCGTTAGGCAAACATTTGTCAAAAACCGCTACAAATTCCAACCCTATTTACGCGGTGTTTACTTTTCGAGTGGAACGCAAGATGGGACACCTATCGATCGATTGATGAGCGAGATTTCAGCAAACTTCGGCTTTTCTCGCGAGAGCAGTCAGGCTCCGTTTCAGCAGGGCCGCAGTTACTTTCTGACTCGACTATTTCAGGATGTAATTTTTCCCGAATCGGAATTAGTGGGCAGCAACACGCGTTATGAAGCATTTATACGGTGGGGGCAGCGGGGGGCCATTATTGGCCTTGCAGCAGTAACCATATTAGTGGTTCTTGCATGGAGCGGTAGTCTAAGCCAACATAAAAAGTTTATGACGCAAGTTAGTGAGTTTGTTGCCGAATTTAACACCGGTAATGCTCGTGTTAGCCCTTGGAATAAAGATATTCGTACTGTTCTACCGCCACTTAATGCCTTAGCAAAAGCGAGTATTGTTTACGACCAAGAAGAGCATCCATGGTTGTCGGGTATTGGTCTGTACGATGGTCGTGTTGATCAAGAAGCTAACATGGCTTATGACATCTACCTCGAAAAACTTTTCTTACCTCGGATTATTCAAATCCTTGAGGGTGAGTTGGAAAAAGGCCATGGAGGAGGTGATCTCTACAATACTTTTCGCATGTACATGATGTTGAAAAAACGTGACAAGTTAGATAAAGAGCTGCTCAGTAGCTGGTTTACGGACCGGTGGGATGTTAAATATCAAGGTGAGGCGACGCGTAGGCAAGAGCTTGCAAAGCATCTGGATTCTTTACTTGCGTTGACGTTGGACCCTGTTGAGTTAAACCCTCGAATTGTGAGTCAAACGCGTAAGTTATTGCTACAGGTGCCGGTAGCAGAGCGTATTTATGCGCGGATTAAGACCAACCCAAAATATATGAGAGAGGTGAATTTACTGAACTTATTGGGTGAGTCCTCTACGACAACATTTAAAATAAATTCCTCTGTGAAAAAAGCACTTTCTATTCCGCACCTGTTTACGATAAGTGGGTACGACAGAGTAGATTTTTCTGAAGGGTCAGAACTATTATCTGACGTGGTGAATGAGCGCTGGGTTCTTGATGACGACGATTCAAAGCGTGTGGATTTTATTACGGATGATTTAGATGACCTCAGTAAGCGTGTAAAAGAATACTACTATGTCGATTACATCAGCGAATGGGTGGGCGTGTTTAAGAGCCTTGAAGTGGCTCCATTCAAAAATCTACTTCATGCAAACGATGTGTTAATGAGCATTACTGACCCTGTATATTCGCCATTACGTACCGTACTTGAGCTGGGAGTAGCGAACACCCAGTTAACCCCGCCAGCAGTATCTGCTATATCTGACTTTGCTGCGGAAAAAGGTCGAGGTAGTTTAAAGCGTGTAGGACGATTCGCTAATATGGCTATGGCTGTAGGCGCGAAAGCGACGACTAAAGTAGATAAGCGATTTAAAGACCTGCACGTGCTAATGCGCGAGTCGTCATCGGGGGCCTCTTCGTTTGATACTTGGGTAAAACGCATTCAGCAAATGCAAGATTTCTTGGCTGAAATATCAATGTCTCCTGACCCAGGTAAAAAAGCTTTTGAAATTGCTAGAAGCCGATATAAAGACAGCTCAGCGAACCCTATTGCGTCATTAAAAAACTACGCTAAAAATGCGCCGGACCCCCTTGAGCGATGGTTGACTGATATTGCTGATGAAACATGGCGGGTAGTGATGATTACGGCGCATCAGCATGTGAACGCGCAGTGGGAGAGTCAAGTATATGCCCCTTACAAGGAAGCTTTAGCCGGGCGGTACCCTTTGAATCGTCGTACTTCTGATGAACTTGCCTTATATGATTTTATTGAGTTTTTTAAGCCTTCTGGCACCGTTGATACATTTTATGAAGAGTATATAAAAGCGTTTATTGACTCCAATAAAAATTGGTCCAACCGTGTTGTTGATAATTACAGTATTGGATTCTCTTCATCATCAATGAAGCAAGTGCGTAAAGCGCTGCAAATCAAGAATGCCTATTTCAGATCGAATCCAGAATCACCTGTTATTGGGGTAGAGTTAAGGCCCTTCAGTATGAACTCAACGCATGCGAGGTTCACATTGGATGTTGCTGAGACTCGTCTGACCTACAATCACGGTCCTAAATTTTGGAAGCCGGTGTCTTGGTCTGGCGATGATGAAGGTAAACGAATTCGTGTAGCAATCGAAGATATTAATGGGAGCCTTCACCAGCAATCCTTTACAGGTCCATGGGCGTGGTTTCGTTTGATGGACGCGTCCAATATTCAGAGAACTAGTAAATCCAATGTTTATCGCATCACTTTCTCCACTGGAGATGGTGGAAGTGAGCACTCGATTATTTATGAAGGCAAGACGAAAAGTATTAACCATCCGTTGAGCAATAGCTTGCTGACATCGTTTAAAGCGCCGGAGTCTCTTTAATGAACCAAAACCTGACGGGTTTATTTGGTAAATTGCCTGCTCATGGTGATTTTATCTACCGAGATTTACCGACGAGTTTTATTAATGTTTGGGATGAGTGGCTGCAAGGCTACGTATCAAGCGGACGAGAACAGTTGGGCGAGAATTGGTTAGAACTTTATTTGATCAGTCCTATCTGGCGGTTTGCTTTTTCCGAGGGAGTCATTGACGGTAATGTTTGGGCTGGAATAATGCTTCCTAGTGTGGATAGAGTGGGCCGATATTTCCCGTTTTCAGTGGTGACTAAACTACCAGCAGCAACAAACCCTGTAGACTTCATTACGACACGACGTAATTGGTACAAATCTATGGAAGACGTTGCACTTAACGCGCTAGATGGACAGCTTGGTATTGATGAACTAGTAGAAGAGCTTAATGATAGCTTTCCAATGAAAAACGATACCTATGTTCGAGGCGTAAATATCGATACGCCGTCTAGAATGTTGATTAAAACCACGGACGCGGTGCAGCCCACCAACACAGTATTACCCTTTATGTTAGATGCTTGCTTATCCAATGCTCTCCAAAGTTATAGTGTTTGGAGCACGACAGGCTCTGAAATTGTTGATCCGTGTGTGTTTGTGAATAAGGGGCTTCCTTCCTTAAGTAGTGTAGCTGCCATGCTGGATGGTCGTTGGCAAGACTGGCGGTGGCAACTCCCCTTTAACTTGAAGGCTGAATAGAAGCAGAATTTATAGTGACAGATACTACTTATAGGCGCCCAGTTGCGTGGAATAGCTTTTCGCTTTCTGATGTGGGCTGTGTGCGTGAAGTTAACGAAGATTCTCTTATTGAATCGCCAATCAAACAAATGTGGGCAGTTGCCGATGGAATGGGCGGCCATCAAGTGGGTGACGTCGCGAGTAAAAAAGTTATAGAGTTTCTTGAAGGTATTCATGGTTATCGAAATTTAAGTGACTATATTGATGAAGTGGAAGATGCTTTACTCAATGCCAATCAATCACTCATCGATTGTGCAAAAGAGATGTTTGATTCTCAAACTATGGGTAGCACAGCTGTTTGCTTGGTGATAAAAGAAAATGTTGGTGTCGCAATGTGGGTTGGTGATTCTCGATTGTATCGTTATCGTAATCATCAACTTCAGCAACTTACTCGTGACCATAGCCAAGTAGAAGAAATGGTTCAGATGGGGTTAATTACCTCGGAAGAAGCGGAGGTTCATCCGAACAAAAATGTCATTACGCGTGCAGTGGGTGTTGAAGCGGATTTGTTTGTTGATATCAATGTATTCAGTACGCAGGTGGGCGACACGTTTTTGTTATGCAGTGATGGTTTGTATAATTCTGTTTCTAAAGAGGACGTTGAATATATGCTCAGCCACAGAGATGCTGAGGCTTGCGCATTGGATTTGATGAAAACATCGCTGGAAAATGGTGCCGATGACAATGTATCACTGATCGTCGTAAAAGGAGAGCCAGGGAAAATAAATCAATGACTGAGGTTATATTTTTCTTTGATGCTACTACAGACCATAATAAGAAGTTATAAATATGTCTGACGACGATAAAACACGCATTAATTTGCCTGGTAAAAAACTCGATAGTAAAAATAATAGCCAACCTCCAAGTGGCGATGGTGATAAAACACGGATGTCCAGTGGTGAGGAAAAACGCAGGCTTGACGCTCAAAAAAAGGCGCACGAACTAGAAAAAAGACTTGCCGCTATTTCCGCAAAGAAAAAGTCAAAACTTCAAAAGCCTGACTCTGTTGCGCCGCTAAACTCAGATAAAACTCAGTTTGATCCAAGGGCGAGAATTGGGCGTTCGCCGGCGAGCGAGGTCGATAAAACACGTATACAAAGCAAGCCTATATCCCCGACGGCAAGTGATAAAACGAAAATTCAATCTCGAAGCGATAGTCTCGACATCGTCGACTCCTTTGAATCTCAGAGCGAACCTAGCGATAAAACAACCTTTAAACCGAAACTACCTACAGGGAAAGATTTCGTTTCCTCTGATGAAACAGCGATAAGTGAATTACCCATATCGCCCCCCAAAACTGGGCAGGGAAGTGAACTGGATCGATCTCAATACCTAAAGGACGGACACGAACTTCTTAAAAATCGATTTGTCTTCGAGGAAGTGCTCGGCGCTGGCGGTATGGGGGTAGTGTATAAAGCAAAAGACTTACTGAAAGTTGAGGCTCAAGACAAAGACCCCTACGTTGCGATTAAAGTTTTGAGCGATGACTTCAAAACTCACCCAGAAGCGTTTATAGCGCTCCAACGTGAATCTAGAAAAACACAAAGTATTGCTCACCCCAATATTGTGAACGTGTACGATTTTGACCGTGATGGTGAAACGGTCTTTATGACAATGGAATACCTTGACGGGTCTCCACTCGATGTGTTGATTAGCCGCTATAAAACGACTGGCTTACCAGAGGAAGACGCTTGGAAAGTACTGGAAGGTATTAGTGCGGCACTGATATATGCGCATGAGAAAAAAATTATACACTCTGATTTCAAGCCTGGAAATATCTTTGTCGTCGAAAATAATGTCGGTAAAGTTTTTGACTTTGGTATTGCGAGAGCGGTGGCAAAAGCTGAAGTGTTAGAAGAAAGTGTTGATGATAAAACGGTTTTCGATGCAGGGAATTTAGGCGCGCTAACGCCAGCATACGCGAGCTTGGAGATGCTGGAGGGCAAAATTCCAGATGTGCGTGACGATATATTTGCTTTAGGTTGTATAGCCTATGAAATGTTTACGGGAGTCCACCCGTATAATCGTGTGCATGCCGATGAAGCCATGCGGCAAAAAATCAGACCTAAGCGCATTCCTAATATAAGTAAGCGTCAGTGGAAGGTGATAGAAAAGGCCCTGGCCTTTAAACGTGAAGACCGCATTGAATCAGTTGCAGAATTCTGGCGACAGCTCACCCATAAGAAAAGCTCCGGAGTGTTAATTGCTGGGGTCGTGATGGTCTTGCTGACAGCTGTTTCCATCCTAACCTATCAAAACTATTTTGGGCCAAAAGAAAATACCTTCTCTGAAGATGATATTCGGAGCGAAATAGAACGTAAAGTTTTCATAGAGCAAAACAAAAGAGAGCTTGAAGAGCTGCTTTCATCCCTCGAATTTACAGAGTCGTGGGAGCGAAAATTAACCTATACCGTTAGCAATCTTGAAAAGCTGCTGGGGAAAGACGATCGGTGGTTGCCAGAACAAAGGCTACGGATATTTAATGTGTATTTTGATCAGATAATTTCGCTTATAGCGAGTGAGGAGTTTGATCGTGCGCGGGTGATTTTGAAAGGCGCGGGTAAGTATTCACAAGAGGAAGTCAAACTAGCCGCGATTTTAAAACAGATTGATAAGGCTCAGAAAATTGTAGCTCTACGTAAAGAGACAGAGAGAAAAGCAAAACAAAAAACAGCCAGTCAAAAGCAAGAAATTGCCAAGAAAAAGAAAATTCAAAAAGAAAAGGACGTGGCATTTGATGTTGCACTAAAGACGGTTACCAAACAGCTCAAATGCCGCAGCAGCATGAATATTCGGGACGTGAATATTGCAATTACAAAGCTGCGCTCTCTCAACCCTGGCCGTTACCGGAAGGCAGAGAATACAATTGTTAAGTCTCTCTCTAAGTGCATTAGTAAAATTGGTCGTTCTTTTCCTGAGCGGGCCGAAGAGTTTAAAAAGCGAGCTTTACGTATATTTCCTGGAAATAAAACGGTCGCAAGAATCAAAATCGAACCGAAGGACCCGTGTGATAAATCACTAGCAGGGCTTGGTGCGCGGGGTAGTCGCGCTATTTGTCGAGACATCCTCAAAAGTGAGGGCGAGTCCTTCGGTAAAGGCCCAGCGCTAGTTGTGATTCCTGAGAAGGGGAGTCTTAAGACTTTTGCTATTGGGAAATATGAAATAACTGTTGGTGATTTTAACCGGTTTTGTGATCACAGTGAAAAATGCAGCGTTCGAGAAGGCCGCATTGTGAAAATGCCAATTACCAAGGTGGATATAGGGCTGTTCAATCAATATTTGGAATGGCTCAGCCGCAAAAGTAAGCGAACCTATCGCCTACCAACAAAATCTGAATGGGTGTATGCGGCTAGAGCGAACAGTTCAAAGTTAGATTCTAACCGGAACTGTCGGCTCGATTCGAGAGGTATCAAGAAGGGCGGTGTTTTGATTAAGGCATCGAGTGGTCAGCAAAATGCGTGGGGCCTTATTAATTCCTTGGGTAATGCTCGGGAACTGGTGTACGATCGAGATGAGTATTTTGTATTAGGAGGGTCGTATGAAACCGCGATTGAGGAGTGTGTCGTTACCAAAAGTGTTGATCATAGCGGTAAAGCGGATAAATACACCGGGTACCGGGTACTCAGGGAAATTGACTTAAGGGACTGATAGACCACCATGACTGCAAAAAGTTATTCTATTTTACTAAGAGACCTCTCAAAATCCCATTACAATCATCAAATAAGTTTTGAAGATTACCGGGCTAAACGTCGGGAAATACTGAATAAAGTTGATCGCTCATTTAACCTGCGATCAGCAGTTGAAACTTCACCAATAGATGACTCAGAGGATAATACTGTTAGGAATAGAATGTCAGAAATTAATGATTTGCGTTTAGGTGATACTTTAACGATGCCCGCCATCAATATTGCTGATGAATTAAAAAATAAAATATGACAATATCATTCGTTGGTATGAGATAAGTAAGCTTTCAAATAGTAAGGCGCTTACCGTTAAAGTTTGTGCCTTTGTAGTTGTAGCTCATAATGAAAATCAACTTTAAAGCGGTATTTAGTTGAGTGACGTAGCACAGTTAAAAGACAAACAGTTAAAAAATATTTAAAAGATAGACAGTTAAAAGGTAACGAGGCAAAGGTATGGTTCTTATAGAGTTTTTCCAATCAGGCGGGCCGTTTATGTACGCCATAATGACAGTTATGGCTGTGGGCTTAGCGATCGCGCTTGAACGTTTTTTGTATATTACGCGCACCCAAGGGCGAACGAACAAAATGTGGAAAAAGCTAGCCCCAATGTTGCAAGCTCGCGATTATGAGCGTGCGTATTCGGCTGTTCAAACAATTAAATCACCGCTCGCGACTGTTCTGCAATACGGGTTTGCTCGACACAAGGCGCAAGCGAAAAGAGATTTGATCGATGCTTCCATGGAAGAGGGAATCATGGAGGTAACACCTGAACTCGAGGAGCGTACTCACTACCTGGCAACATTGGCTAACATTGCTACATTACTTGGACTACTGGGCACGATCATTGGTCTAATTCAGGCGTTTACCGCCGTTGCCTCAGCGGACCCTGCCGAAAAAGCAGATTTGTTATCGGCAAGTATTTCCGTTGCAATGAACACCACTGCATTCGGTTTGACGGCTGCAATCCCTTTGATACTCATTCATTCCTACCTAGCGACTAAAACGGCTCGCTTGGTTGATAACTTAGAAATGGCCGCGGTCAAATGTCTCAACTTGATTTGTGACGAGTAAATTAGCGCAATGAAACTTGGGCGCAAACGCAACAAAATGGAAGAGACCGTGGAGCTCAATATCACGGCTTTCTTGAATTTGATGGTGATACTGGTTCCTTTTCTTCTCATAACAGCTGTTTTTTCACGTATGACCGTACTGGAGTTGAATTTACCCGCATTAGACGCTAAAGCAAAAGAGAATCCTAATCAGGAAATAAAACTGCAATTGCAAGCCGTGATATCGCAAGATCTGCTGATAATACGAGATGCGAACTTGGGCGAGTTTAGGCGTATTGCATTGACTGAAAATGGTGGAAGAGTCGAAGATTTTCAGCGAAAAGTTTGGAAGCCCTTAAGTGAAATACTTATTGAATTGAAAACTCGATTTCCTGAAGAACAGAGCATTGCATTGTTATTGGAGCGTGACGTGAGCTATAAAATGATGATCGAAGTCATGGACCACGTTCGGGCTACGGATATCGTAATAGTAGCGACTTTAGAAACGGTAGAGCTTTTTCCTCAAGTTTCTGTAGGAGACGTTGATGAGGCGGCTCCTGAAAATAAATCTGAACTTCCATCAGTGGAGGGACAGTAATGTTAGAGGTTTCACGTCGTGCTCGACGCATGCAAAGACATCATAAAATGACCAAGGGGGCGTCCCTCAATCTTGTGTCTTTGATGGATATTTTTACGATTCTTGTATTCTTTTTATTAGTAAACTCGTCAAGCTCTCAGCAGTTACCGAGCAATAAGGATCTTACACTGCCCATATCGACAACAAAAAAAGCACCAGAAGAAATGTTAGTGATCGCCATCACGAAAAATGATGTTTTGGTGCAAGGTCGGAAAGTGGCAGAAGTGAAAGATCTCATTGGCGATGGTAAAGACGATATACCTAGCTTGAAAAAGGAGCTTGAGTTTTTGTCGAGTTCCCAACCGAAAAGGCAGGGAGGAAGACGCATCACAATTATGGGAGATGAAAATATCCCCTATGACTTAGTGCGTAAAATACTCACAACATGCCAACAAGCTAATTATACCAACATTGCATTTGCGGCTACGCAAGTGGCAAACAAGGCTCCGTAGTGGTATTTGATTTATGACCGCACGCAATTACACCTCGCTCGCAACGGCTTGGGTTCCTGATAGTCAGGAAAAAAAACCGTTCTATATTATTGTTGCGATAGTTCTATCTTTAGCGTTACTGGTTGCTCTGTTTGCTTCGTCTGTGGAAGTTCCGCCTAAAGAACGACAATCACGTACGGCTGTTCCAGAGCGCGTTGCAAAATTTATAACAAAAAAGAAAAAAATCGCACCTCCTACACCAGTTCCCACACCTAAAGCAACACCAAAACCGATCCCTACACCGAAACCTAAAGTGATTCGGAAGAAAGAAAAGGAATCGGAGAAGAAAAAACCTCTGACAAAAACGGAAAAAAAAGCGCGGGATAAAGCTGAGAAAAGTGGTTTACTCGCGTTAACGAGTGAACTTGCTGATTTAATGGATACAAGCGATGTTAGCGCTCTGCTAGGAGCAAAAACGAAGAAGAGATCGGCAAGCGCTTTGAAAACAGCGAGCGTGAGCAACGAGATTCTTACGTCTGGAGCAAACCAGGGGAGCGGGGGAGTCAATACCTCCGATTACGTCGGCAGTGTGGGTTCGACTAAGTTGTCTCAGCGTGAAGTGGCTCTAGTGAATCAGTCACTCCTGAAAGGCGATGATGTTGAGAGTGATGCCCCTTCAACTAAGGAGCGTAGAGGCAACGTTCGTACCGAGGAAGAAGTTACTATTGTTTTTGATCAAAACAAGGGCAAACTGTATTCCATATACAATCGAGAACGTCGTAAAAAGCCAGGCTTAAAAGGTCTGTTGGTTCTTGAAGTTACGATCTCTCCTAAAGGTAGAGTAACGAAAGTGAGAATTGCCTCAAGTGAACTGAATGATCCCTCGTTGGAGCGACGTATTGTGGCAAGAGTCAAACAGTTTAAGTTTAAGCCGAAAGAAGTTGAGCCTGTGACGGTGACCTTTCCTATCGAGTTTTTACCTTCTTAAGGGAGGTTATAAAACTTGGCAATAAACAAGCTTCTGCAGAAATCAGAAGCTGTTCGATATGACCTTATATCCGTACGACGGAATATAAGGTTAGTCATCCGTTCTAGAGCTTCCCTTTTCCTCTCACATAGACATTGTATAGTTTGCGAAAGTGGTGGGGCGGAAGCCCAGTCCATCTCTTAAATGCGTTGATTAAACCGGTCCTATCGCTGAAATCCAGCATAGAGAACATGTCCTCTACTTTTTTCCCGTCTATCAGTAACTGAATAGCGTAATGTTGACGGACTTGGTCTCGTAGATAGGTGAAACTGGTGCCTTCTTGTGAAAGATGATTTTGAAGTGTTCGAGTCGGTACGCCAAGCTCTTCTGCGATGGTGCCGATCTCTAACGATGTTTTGCCTAGGCGCCATATTAGGGACATCATAACCTTACTTGTCCAGCCGTACACCATTGGCAATTTGGCTCGATCAATGTGATGGGTAATAATGCGATGGTAGTGTTTTTCTATTTCCTTGAAGTCAGTGCTCTCTAGATCTAACTCTCTGCCGGAAGGATGTTCTGGATCCGACATAAATGGGCTCCTTGTTGATGCTTTTAGTGTATTTTTGATTATAACCCGAAAAGCTTGTTATTACAGGGTTGTATGGCGCCATACTCGACGTAGTTCCGAAATCGTATTTATTTATTTTGTACGCACGTAAAGCTTGCTGAATGCGTAAGGGGAGGGGCGGTTTGAGCGCGGGGGTGCTGCTTGTTTATTGGGGAGAGAATTCACAGGCGGGCGAGAGAAACCATCTGGAATTGGGTATTTCAGGGGGGGGCTAAAGTAGAGAGGAAAAACTAAAGTTGAAAAGGATACACTATATGCCAGTTATTTCTTGAACATGCCCCCTGAGGGACAGGCTCTGGATACTAGTGACGCATAACGTATCCTTTTCAATGGTACTTAATCTAGAACAGCAAACTTAACTAGGAATTACGTTTGTTGCACATGGGCCTTTCTGGCCTTGGCCTACTTCAAACTCTACTGCTTGACCGTCATTAAGTGTAGCGTATCCGCCACCATTTTTGATTTCAGAGTGGTGAACGAACAGATCTTTTCCACCGTCTTCTGGTGTAATGAATCCGAAACCTTTGTCCGCGTTGAACCACTTTACTGTGCCTTTACTCATACTACCCTCTTTAAACTTAAATATTCAAATGTTTGCAGTTTCCTGCGCATGCATTATAACTGCCCAAAATCTCTGAAATCAATTAACTCGATCGGTTTTAGGTGAGTTAATTTCATTTCTGCGTATATGTTTGCCCAAATGTCGCCTATTTCGTGAAATTTGAGGTTTTAGGAACTTTGGTCGGGCCTCTTTTCAACTCGCGGACTCTTATTTTGAGCCCAGAGGGAGCCGGAAATTTGAAAATTCTGGGGGAAAGCGCTTTACCGAGGCTCCGAATGGCGCCTAAAGATCGAATCGTTCTCTCAATTCATCACTGTGGAGCGACATCTCTGACGACTTGCCCGTCAAATAATGGGCAAGTCGTCAGTATTTGTCGTGATATTAAGAGCCGTCAGTGATGACGATGAGTCGCATCGCTGACAGATGCAATTGGCTATGCTTTGTGAGGGCTTCCACGACCTTGTCAGACATTTCTTGAATCAGCTCAATTTCGGATGTGTCGGATTGTTTGTTTCGTTTATTGAGTTGCTGCAGGCGCTGTATCTCAAGGTCATAATAACGCAGAGCTTTCGTTTTCGCGTCTTCGATAATATTGACTTTCTTAACTTCAGCAAAATCCTCACATTTTTTAAACCATTGGGGTATTTCATCTTTCTGGGACTGAATGATCTCCCTGCCGATGTGCCGTTTTACATCTTGAAGCGCATTTTGCAGAGATTCCTCGGGCAGTAATTCAGTGAAGTCGTTATCACTGATGTCGAGGGCCAGAGATCGAACGCTCATAGAGCTCAAGAAAGGGCGGCAGGCCGCACCGTGTGCAGACTGAACGAGTAAGTCAAAGCAAGCTTCGAGCAGGCAGTGGCCAGCAGGAAGTTGCCTGCTGGGTAGCATGGCGACGGCGGCAGAACCCAATTCAGAATAATGTAATAAATCCCAAAGCCCGATAATAAGAGGGGAGTCCCAGCCGATAAACTTAATGTCCTCGCGTTGATTCGCGGCATCACGGCTAAAGGTTATTTCTGCGCCTTCAGACGGCAACCCGGGGAGAGCTGAAATGAGCATTTTATCGGATGGAATAACGCTGTAGACATCATTTTGCGTTTCCTCAAAGTGAAACTGTAAGAGTTCACTTGCGGTTTCAATAAGTTTTAAGGGCGAGGAACTTTCAAATGCGTCGATTTTATCTCGCAGGTTATTGGCTGCTGGTTGCCGACAACTGTTCATTTCGAGGAGAGCATCCCGTCCGTGTTTAATGTCTTCCCTAAGCTCTACTAAGCGCTCACGGGCCTTAGTAACAATGGCAGTATTTGCCAAAGACCCTTGAAGTTGATGCCAATACTCGTCGTGAATGTTACTCGCTGCAGGGTTCTGCTGCTCAATACATTCTAAAGTGGTGTGGAACCATTGAAACTGAATGTGGGTGGCGGACCCGTCAGCAAATGGAATATGAATTTGCACATCGTTAGCTTGGCCGATACGGTCAAGTCGCCCAATGCGCTGTTCGAGTAGGTCAGGGTGCTCGGGCAAATCTAGGCAGACCAAATGAGAGCAAAACTGAAAGTTTCGACCTTCACTTCCAATTTCAGAGCAGATCAGTAAACGAGCGCCATCATCTTCCTCTGAAAAATACGCAGCGGCACGATCACGTTCAATAAGGTCCTGCTGCTCATGAAATACAGCAGGATCAAACCCGTGTTTTTTCCATAGATAATTTTCACAATCAAATACATTATCGATGTTGTGACAAATCACTAATACTTTTTCTTCACCGTGGTTTTTGAGCCATTGGGCTAGCCACTCGTATTTGCTTTCCCAGTCGTCTTTTTCAATAAGAGAGGGCACAACGCGCCTAGCAGGGAACCCTTGCGTAGCCGATCGTACATTTCGGAATACCACTCGCCCCACGCCGTGGCTATCCAGCAACTGAGAAATCAGTGTATCGTCAGTGTCATCGTCAGTGAGATCAAGCTGATATTCATCGATGATTTTATGGCGGCTATCGGGTAGTTGCTTAATGTCTTGGTTGAGTTGAATGTAGCGCTCTTCTTGGGCAATAAACTGATCAAAGTCGGAAAATTTTGCCGGGTCTAGTAAGTTCAGGCGAGCAAAGTGACTTTCAACCCCCAGTTGTTCAGGGGTGGCGCTGAGTAAAACTAAGTGTTTTATCGTGTTGGCAAGTTCAGACAGGCTGGTGAACTCATCGCTCCCTGGGGTTAGGTGATGGGCTTCGTCGATAATAATTAAGTCAAAATTAGCTTGGCTAATCGACTCAAGGTTTTTACCGAATATGTCGTGAGGAACAATATGAATCTGTCCACTTTCAAAATCATGATCGTCCCCTTTATATAAGTCTGCCGTCAGCGAAAAACGGCGGACCAGCTCAATGAGCCACTGCACTTGCAGCGCATTAGGGACAGCGACTAATACGCGCTCAATACGTTCTTGTTTAATTAAGCGCGATAAAATCATACCGGCTTCAATGGTTTTGCCCAGCCCGACTTCATCCGCGAGTAACACACGTACATTTTGGTGCTCGCAGGCATTCCATGCCACATAGAGCTGGTGAGGAATAAGTGTAGCGCGAATGCCTAACAAACCATTGAGACGGGATTGCCATAATTGAGAGACTGCCTCACTTAGTTCGCGCTTAAAGTGAAACCAGCGAGGTTTGTCGAGCTGGCCGGTCATCAAGCGCATAAAGGGTTGGTTGAGCTGAATTTCAGAAGAAAGGGCGGTCTCAGGAACGATGCGCGAATCGGTCAGTTCGTAAAAATTCAACCCGTTCTGATTATGGACCGTAACAATGGTTGAACTTTCGCCATCGTTTGTTTTTATTTCGTCATCAACGGCAAATACAATTCTCGTCAATGGAGCTTGGTCAATTGCGTACGTACGTTCACATTCAGCCTGCTCGAAAAATATTTTGACGCGGCGCCCTTCAATTTCCAGTACGAGCCCGAGGCCCAATTCAGGTTCGGAATCAACAACCCAGCGTTGCCCTTGTACAAATTCATTCATAGTTTGTGTGGTGTCTTTAATGAGTTACTTCGATTAGCCGCCAATGTTGTCGGTTAATCTTAGGGTGGTTTAGTGGTATTAGCCGTTCAGGTATATTCCTCGCGGCATAAAGCTACTGTCTCTAAAACCGTGACATCACGGTGGCATGTCTAAAAACTGTACACTAAAGTCAGTGCGGTTTCGGTATCGCTGTGCTCTCTGTCTTCAGGAATTTCAGAGTTGTAATCAACAGTATAAGAGGCTCTGAGGGCCAGCGAGGCAATAAGTTGAGCCGTAATGGAGGTGACCAATTTTGTTTTTGTATTATTGTCGGTACTTGTGGCAAAGTTGCTACTAATCGTTTGAGTAAATTTTGCATTTTCACTCAATTGATAGAGGTATTCTGCAGAGATTCGAATAACGAAGGTTTCATCGCTTTCGTAGGTGTTACCGTTGGGATCAGTACCTTCTTGTTTCTCCGACGTCATACCCGGGCCAATATTGTAGGCAAGGTAAGACTTGTCTCGGGTGAAAAGCCTATTTGAGAAACCCAGTGCGATGGTGTATTGATAGTCAAAACCACTGAAGCGGTTTTTATCGTATTCACCGTAGATGAATAAAGCAGCATATTCCTTGTTGAGAATATAATCCCCTTTAGCAGAGCCGAAATACTTTTCAGCAGTTGTGCGCTCCTCTTTAATGCCGTTATCCACTTCGATCTCGTCGCGTTTATATAGACCTTCTAATAAGTAATGATTACGCCAGTGGGTGAGTTCTTGCTTAACGTCGATTTTACTTTTGAATGACTGAGTTTTGGTGTTGCCTGTAGTGCTTATGATGCCGAGTTCTAATTCTGTGGCGAGTGGCTTCTTTTCGACTGCAATTGCAGAGCATGTGAGGGTTGCCAATAGCGCGGCGGCGCAAATTCTGTTCATTAAATAGCCTTGTGAAATCCTGAAACATCATGGGGCCGGCCTACGATATATCGTCGAAGACCAGCTGCTTTTAGCTGGAGGCGAATGATATAGAATTATTTAAAGAATTTTGAGAGGGAATGCTTAAAAGAATGTAAATACTTTGCATAAGCGTTGGGGCATTCCACGATGGAAACCGTGATGTTGTCTTTGCCGCCGTGGGCGAGGGCGCTTTTGATGAGGGCATCAGTTGCTGTTTGAGTATTAGTAGATTGGGCTAAAATATCCGCAATGTCGTTGTCGCGGACAGCATCGCTGAGACCATCGCTGCAAAGAATAATCCACTCGCCTTTCTGCCATTGCCCATCGGCAGTATCGACCGAGACAGATTCGAGCTCTATAGAGCCCAAGCACTGAGTGATAATATTTTTTTCGGGGTGGGTCTCAAGCTCTTCGGCACTGATGGCTCCGGTCTGGTAGAGCATCTGCACATAGGAGTGGTCGACAGTAATTTGTTTAAGAGGCTGATCGGCAAAAGGGGACCATAAATAGGCTCGGCTATCGCCAACCCAGGCAATTTCGTAGTCGTGGCCATCAGTTTGCAATGCTACAACAGTGGAACCCATTCCTTGTCCGCCGCGACCATTTGCGGCGGCTGTTAATACTTCCCGGTGGCTCGATTGAACAGCTTCAGAGAGATCTGAGCCGTTATTCACTTCATTGCTGATCGTTTCCGCGACGATAGCGCTCGCAACTTCCCCGGCAGCGTGGCCACCCATACCGTCGGCAACAACCCAAAGCCCGAGATCGGGGCGGCTCAGATAACTATCTTCGTTGTTGTTTCTTTGTAAGCCTACATCTGTAGCAGCGCTATATCGCCAAAAGTGCATATGCCTGGGTATCAATCGATCGATTACATAACTTAGACTAAACTAAAATCTACGATAAGTCGCGAATTCGGTACAACTTTCTTGGTACTAATCACCATTTTGCGTCGTACCATTGCGATTAAGGTGACATTGTTTATAAAAACCACTATCGTTCAAAATTATCTTCGATTTATTTTTAACAAGGTAGCGACATATGCTGCAATTGCGAAACAAAACTTCGGCGAAAGGCCCACTATGGCTAGTCGAAAAAAAATACACGCTGGGTAGTGGTAGTACCTGTGAAGTAAAAATAATGAGCGCAGGGGTCGAAGCTCGGCATGCCGAGTTGCACATTAGCGGTGATGTCGTGCAAGTGCTTAACTTAGTTGGCGGCACAGAATTGAGTATTAATGGGCAGGCAGTCAACAAAAAAGCGCAGCTAAAACCTGGAGATGTATTAAAACTGGGCGGAGAAGAGCTAGAACTCTTGGACCCTAAAGCGTCGAAGTCGGGAAAAAAAGTTTCGGAAAATATTAATCGAGGGTGGGCATTGAAAGCGTTGAATACCGCGCTAGCCGATAAACATTTTCCCTTAAGTGGTATACACACAATTGGTCGATCCCAAGAGTGTGAGATCAGCTTGGGTGTTGTTCATCTTTCACGCAAACACGCAAAAATTTCGGTTACCGATGCAGGGTTAAAGATAGAAGATTTAAACTCCTCCAACGGAACCTACGTGAATAGCAAAAAAATTGATTCAGCGGTTGCGATAGCAGGAGACGAAATTAGTTTTGATACGCTTCGTTTTCGCGTGATTGGCCCAATTATCGATGAAGATAAAACCACCGTTCGACCTTCTAGCGATGGTGATCTTACGACTATTCGTCCAGCGCTTAATATACCCGAGGCACATAACTCCAACGGTGCCGTTCATGGAAAGCCAAAGGTTAAAACCCGTCCAGGAACAAAGCCATCTAAAAAACCAGTTAAGGTTGCACCTAAAGCGGCCCCAGTGGTTGATAAAGTGGAGGAAACTAAAGGTCGTGGTGTCGCCTTTGTTGGGATAGCCATATTGATTGGTGCGGCAGCGGCGTGGTTTTTTCTAAAATAATATATGTACGTAATTGTGACAAAGCGAGCATTTGTCACCGATAGCAATGTAATGGCGGCTGCACAACACAGTCGCTGTTTTATTTCCTCAAAATTCCTTCCATATAAGTAATTCGTATTTAAGTTTTTCTACCGTACGCCGATGATTCATTAAATAGATCAACTTCGGGACCGCTGTCATGGTTTCTATCCCTCAAAATGGACTCGCGACGAGCTTCACTTACTCTTATCATCAAGAACGTTCAGCTGAATTTATAGCCGTTAATACGGATAGCGGAGAGCAAAGCCGAGTCTCCGTATCAGCTTCCCAATCAGTAACGATTACTGGGCAGATAGAGCGAAACTTGGCCTATGCACCTAACGGAGTTGCTAAATATCAAGCAATCGCTGACGCGCCACCGAAATCGCAAGCAGCGAATAATATCCTGAGTTTTATTTCTCTGCGTTTACAGCAAGATGTTGCCGATGGCGCCACAGGAGAAGAATTAATCTCCCGCTTACAGGCTGGCTATGAAGGTTTTTTGAAAGGCTATGGCGAAGCGTACGAGCAATTAGTGGGCACGGGGTTATTGTCGCCTGAAGTGGAGAGTGTCATTGAGCGAACCAAAGAGCTAGTTTTGGCGGGTATCGAGTCTCTGGCAGAAGAATACGGAATTGAATCTCCTATTGCTGGGGCGGCGGGAAAGGAAAATAATGCAGGGGGCAATGGAGAAACCGTTGTGCACGTGTTGAATACGTCAGCACCTGTAAGTCTTGATCCTCATGCGACTTTTGCAAAATTCGCCAACCAACTGGTCAAGCCAGGAGCCGAGTTAGAAACCTTGCTGAATTCAACCACGATTAATTATGAAGCGTTGGAAAAACGAGATTTTTCTTTTTCCCTTGTCACAAAAGATGGTGATACCGTCAATATAAGTGCTTCCTCCGTTAGGGGAGAGCGTGGTAGTCGGGGAGAAACCGAGCGCTATGGCAGTAGTGGTTTTGACGTTCAAGTCGATGGCGAGTTAGACGAGGATGAATTGAAAGCAATCAACCACTTGCTGGACCAGGTCGGGTCTTTATCGGAGTCGTTTTTCGAGTGGAATATCGAAGAGGCGTTTGAAATGGCGTTGGAGATAGGGTTTGATGAAACAGAAATCGCCAGTTTTTCCCTAAACCTCCAACAAGAACTCACAACCGTGGTCCAATCGACATATTCTGATATTCAAGATGAATTTAAGCCCCACGAAGGCAAGCTGGGATCGTTTAAAGAAAACTATGATCTCGCACAGAAAGACAGCAGCATTTCGCGATTAATGAATTTTGTGAAAATGTTGCAAGAGCTTGTTTATCATGCGGATGAAATGGGCGTTAAACGTTCGGATATTGCTCGTGTCGTAGGTGGAGTTACGGATGCAAATTCAGCTGCAGATCAAGACGGCAAAAAACTGGAATCTTTTGTTAGTAAAATGTTAAGGAATTTTTCTTAAAACAGGGCCCCAGCCAAAAGGGCTCTATTGTTTCTTCAATAATTACGTGTAGGGCGCATTAAAGCGTATGGGAACGCGCTGCTACGCGTACTCATCGATGGGGATTAACGATGAGTTTGATAGGGTAATAGTTTCTCTGCGCTGGGATTAAAGCACATTTTTGAAGGTGCTATTTATTCGTCATTAACACCGCGATTTATGTCAAAATAAATGCCATGATCAATCTTACTTATGGTTTTCACAGAAGCTTTTAGCTACCCTTATATTGCCCAACTAAAAACCACTCAATACAATGATTATTTTATACAGTACACTTGGCTGTCACCTTTGTGACGAGGCCGTTGCGATTATTCATCCTCTACTAAAAGCGGATGAGACTTGCACCATCGTCGATATTGCTGAAGAAGATACATTGGTGGAGGCATACGGAATTAGAATACCCGTTGTAAAGCACGAGAACTCAGGTAATGAAATAGGTTGGCCATTTACGGCGGATGAATTTATGGCGTGGTTGGTGCAGCAAAATAGGAAAGGGTGATGATTCGTTGAGGCGAGCCATCATCGGGCGGTTTTATATCTTAAAAAAGCTCTACTTCGTCTCCGTCACTGTCTTCCAGTGCTTGTTCGAAATGATGATTGTAGACTTCTAAAGCTTCTTTTACGCTAGCGCCGCGCATCAAATATTCGAACATAATGCGTTCTGCTTCCATGGTATAGCTGGCTTTGATTTCCTCCTGTACGGATTTCCACGAGTCTTGCTTTGTTACATGTGACTTGTCTTCTAGCAGTAGCGAAACTTTTTCGAGGCTACGTGCGACGTGATCAACGCGCTGACACACACGGTCATAAAATTGAAAGGCTTCAATGGCTTTCGAAATATTAACTTGGATCTCATCTGCCGTCTGCGTAACTTCTTGTTTAAGTTCGCCCAGCTCTTGCGTGTCCGTCAAACTCTGAACGTGTGAAGCAACATCACGCGTATGATTGGCCAAATGGGTAAAGCTACTGGTTAACGTATCAACAGAGGTATTGGCTTCCGACATTGTTGTCTCTATTTGGCATACAGCTAAATAGAGCATGTTGACGGTTTCAGAAATGTGCGACCAGTTGTTTGGAGATGGATCGCCCTGACGGGTACCTTGATCACTCATGTAGCTTTCCTATCAAAGAGATACGGGCTGCTTATTAGCTCGTTTTTAGTATGGCACAACTCCATGCCCCTCGCTGACTGAGGTTGAGTTTTTATAATCATCGATTACCCCCAAGTTGAGTTAGCTCATTGGCGGTAATAAAATCACGTTTCTGTCCGAGTTGGTGCGCGTATATAACCGAAAATGCCAAAATGTTTTGAACATAACCTCGGGTTTCTTTAAAGGGAATGGTCTCAATCCAGACGTCGAAAGGCAGAGAGAGAGAAGTTCGCTTGATCCATTTGTTCACGCGGTGTGGGCCAGCGTTATAAGCTGCAGCGGCAAGAATGCGATTACCGTTATATTTACTGAGAAGTTCGTTTAAATAGCGGCTGCCCAACTGAATATTGTATTCCGGGTCATAGAGGAAGCTATCTCGGTGTTTGATACCGTTTTTACGGGCCGTCTGGCGAGCGGTGCTCGGCATAAGCTGCATCAAACCTCTAGCGCCTGCAGAAGAGCGTGCATTAGCCGAGAAGGCGCTTTCCTGGCGGGCGATGGCATAGATCAGAGTGGTCTCGACAGTGGAAATACTTGAAGCCTTTTCAACGGTGTCCCGATATGCCAGAGGAAAGCGAACATCGAGGTCATCCCACATATTGCCGCGAATCATCGCGTGGATACCTTTGTTATACCAGCCCCATTGGCGGGCGATATTTCCTGCAGCGGCCAGCTCACGGCTCGACATATGGTTGGTTGCGAATTGCCATTCTGCGTGGGCTTCTTCCACATTGCCTTTGAGCCAGAGTTCTTTTGCTCGTCGTATAGCGGGTTTGTTCTGAACAACTAGCCGAGTGCTGAGCGTAATCATGCTTGGCTTGTGCCCGAGGGAGTAAGCAATATCCAGCTTGTCGGATGCCAGAAAGCCGTAAAAGCTGCGTTGTTTTGACAGTGTTTGATAAATGTTAATACTGCTTTGTTTATCTTCAGTATGACCAATCTCATCTTGGGCTCTAGCTTTCCAATACTGCCAGCGATCGATCGCACGTGCCTCATCATTCAAATAGGAAAGCCACTGTATGACCTTTCCAAACTGCTCGTTTCTAAGAGCCTCTCTTAACAAACGCTCCACAACGTCTTGTTGCCGTAATTCCTGGGAATTGTTGATTAAAGACTCAGCTTTTTCAGTAAAACCTTTAGACGTGAGCTGCTTGACCAAATAAATCTTAGTTTCCGTGCTAATTTCCTTCGGAAACAGCTGCTGAGCTTCGTAGCGTTCCCAGTGCTTTAGGGCCTGCTTTGGATCAATGCGAGAGAAGCGCTTAATGCCATGGGAAATAATTTGTTGAGATTTAAGCGACTGTTCTGAAAATCGTCGATGCTGCTTAATACGGCCAGGGTAGGCATGTACACCAAGATACTCATTCGCATACGCCTTATATTGTTTTCCCATCAGGCCGGCTATATATCGCGCTAAACTGCGTTTGCCGTTGGTCATCGCATTGTGAAAACGTGTCCAGGCAATTTCATCGTTTAGGCCACCTTGTTTGCGCCATTTTTTAAACAGCGGGTCACATGTCTTCGGGTGTGACTTGCCGCCTACCCAAAGTTCAGCGACGTCATCCATAGCCGTTTTGTCCCCTGTCGCTAACCGAGCAAACAGTCGGTGACAGCGTAGCCCTTTTTGTTGTATGTCAGGCCTGTCATACGTTAGGTAGTCGTCCCATCGGCGCTTCATTGCCAAACTGTGCAGCAGTTGCTCACGCAAGCGGTATTCGAGAAAGGTATCTTTATTGGTTTCGATAAATCGATTTATTTCAGCAAAATCGAATTGGTAGAGGTTTTGTTTAATCTGGGAGTAATCAAGGTACGGAGTGAGGGGGTAGTCACCTAATAAGGCATAATGCGCTTTGAATTTTGCAGTATCATCCTGCTTTAATGCGCTTTTCGCTAATTCGTAATGATACCTCTGCTCAGAAAGTGAGGAATCGTTCGGTTTTGGTGTAAACCATTGAGCGTCTGGAGAGAGCGCGTGCGCTAAACCAGCGCAGCCGCATATCGATACAGCGATCATCAAGCGGAGATGGAACCTTAATCTCCGAATTCTCCGTGTAGTAGGACGAGAAAATATCATCATGCAAGTATCATAGTGGACAGCGTTAAACTCAATATGATCGTGTCTATTCATTGTTGACGATAATTTCGACAAATGCCACCAAGTAGGCGGTATAAGCCACGCTTTTCTCATTCTATTTCATTTCAATATGAGTAAGATTTTATAGGCGTCGATTATTTATAACGATATGTGAGAACATATTCAATTAAGTTGTACTTATGCTCGGGCTAAGAATGCTGCGGGCCAAGTCAAAAGTAATTATTGAACTCTTTTATTAACACTCTATTTAACCCCCCAAATATACCCCGAGTAAGCAATGCCCTTAATTAAAGTTTCCAGCCTCAACCTCCATTACGGAGAACAAATTTTATTCGACAATGTCGCTTTTCAGTTAGACCCAGGTGATCGTCTTTGCATAATTGGTCGCAATGGCACGGGAAAGTCCACCCTGCTTAAAATCATATTGGGTGAAGCAAACCCCGATAGCGGAGAGGTTTGGAAGGGGCCAACGGTGGCTGTCGCCAGCCTTTCACAGGATTTACCTGAGCAAAGTGATATTTCGGTATACGATTTCGTGGCTGCCGGTGTACCCGAGGTCGTAAAGGATCTTGCCGCATATGATTTAGCGGTTGAGAACAACGAACTGGATCGCCTTGAAGCCATTCAGCACCGAATTGAGAGCAACGATGGCTGGAACCTCAACAACCGAATTGAACAGGTTCTTACGCGTTTAGATCTTGATGCGAATGCGCGCTTAAGCGAACTTTCCGGCGGTTGGCGGCGAAGAGTTTCCCTGGCCCAAGCCCTCGTTGTTGAACCTGATGTTCTGCTCTTAGACGAACCCACCAACCACCTCGATATTGCCGCGATTCAATGGCTTGAAGAACAGCTTAAGGCTTTTCCTGGCGCCATCGTTTTTATTACCCATGACCGAGCATTTTTACAAAACGTAGCTAATAGAATTGCCGAGCTGGATCGTGGTCAACTCACGCTTTGGGATGGCGGTTACATTAGCTTTTTAGAGTTTAAAGAGCAGCAACTGGAAACTGAGGCCAAGCACGCGGCCCTATTCGATAAGCGTTTAGCGCAAGAAGAAGTCTGGATACGCCAAGGTATCAAAGCGCGGCGTACCCGCAATGAAGGTCGGGTAAGAGCGCTTGAAAAAATGCGTAAACAGCGTTCCGATCGACGCGAGAGACCCAAAAACGTCAAGATGGAACACGGTGGAGAAGTCGCTTCTGGCAAACTGGTAGCTGAACTCTCGAATGTGCATTTCTCATGGGGTGACAAAGTTATTGTAGATAGCTTCAGTACCACCATTATGCGTGGCGATAAGATAGGCTTATTGGGGCCGAATGGTGTCGGTAAAAGCACCTTACTGAAGCTTATTATTGGTAAACTTGAGCCGCAACAAGGCACCGTGCGGCAGGGAACCAAGCTTTCAGTTGCCTATTTTGACCAGCTTCGGGATCAGTTGGATCTGGAAAAAAGCGCCATCGATAACGTCTCCGAAGGCGGCGATTTTATCGAGATAAACGGGCGTTCCAAGCACATCATGAGCTACCTGCAAGACTTCCTCTTTTCCGGAGAGCGTGCCCGAACGCCGATTAAGTCCCTATCTGGCGGAGAACGAAACCGTATTTTATTAGCCAAGCTTTTCAGCAAACCCAGCAACTTGCTGATTATGGATGAGCCGACAAACGACCTAGACGCCGAAACATTGGAACTGCTCGAAGAGTTACTAGTGCAATTTGACGGCACCTTGCTGCTCGTGAGCCATGACAGAAGCTTTCTCGACAACGTCGTGGCCAGCACGATAGCCTTTGAGGGTGACGGTAAGCTACGCGAATATATGGGCGGCTACAGTGATTGGAAGCGACAAGGCGGTCATTGGCCTTCGAGTACGCTTAAAAAGGGCGCAGCTGATAATGGTGAGACGCAAGCATCCACTAAAGATGACGGCATAGCGTCAGCAGTCACCGATAAAAAAGAGAAAAAACTCAGCTACAAACTGCAGCGTGAACTCGAAAGTTTACCAGCCGAATTAGATAAACTGGAAAAAGAACTTAGCACGCTACAAGAAACGGTATCGTCCCCAGAATTCTATCAGCAAGATCAAAAAAAGGTCGATAAAACACTCGCAAAAATGGCTCACAAAGAAGAATTGTTAAGCGAAAAGTTCGAACGCTGGGAAAGTCTAGATAGCATGCAAAACGAATAACGTAACATTTTGGATTCCCCCTTGAGTATCAGGGGGGAGCCATTAAACTTTGAGTAACCCGTAACCCGTAACCCGTAACCCGTAACCCGTAACCCGTAACCCGTAACCCGTAACCCGTCCTTTCTAAACCCTAATCGCCAGCACGTCACAATGCGCACCGCGAATGACTCCGTTAGCTGTGTTGCCAAACAAAGCCGCCAAACCATGTCTTCCATGACTCCCGACAATAATAAGATCGGCCTTTCGTTCAAGTGCTACGGCGTGCAGCTCGTCAGCCGTTAAGCCAATGCATATTATTTGATTCTCTTCGGGGATATTTAAAGGTGTGGCGATTTGATCGAGTCGTCTTTTGACCTTTGCCTCCATGACCTTTTGCGCCTCAGACAAGTCGACGGGCAAATCCCCACCAAAAGCAAAAGTGAGCGGTTCAAACACATGAGCAACACTCAATTTTGCGCCACAGACACTGGCCAGCGCAGCAGACTTACTCAAAATTGCATCGCATTCATCAGACAAATCCAAACCAACAAGTATGTGCGAATATGTGCTCATAGCGGTATGTACTCATAGAAAAACAATGTCTAATGGATTATAGCCATAAGCATAGCTCTAGGTAGGAGTTGAGAGCTAAAAAACGAGAGCTAAGAGTTTTAAGGCCAAAGAGACTTATTTCGTCGTGGTAGAGTGACACTACTCTCGGCTACTTTATTTTTGAATGATCAATCTCAAAACGGGATTCCAAAATATTGCAGTCGCGAGTGTTATCGAGTGTTAACTCGGCTTAATCAATAGTCGTAATTTGGGGGTTTTACATATGTGGGTGACCTGGTTATTCGTTTTTTTTGTTATAGCGATGGTTGTCGGGCCTATAATGATGCTTCGCCCTTCGCCGAGTGTCAGCAAGCTGGCAAACATGAGAACTCGCGCAAGCCAGAAAGGCATCAGCGTGAGGATGCCCAGCCGAGAAAAACACGTGCCGGGGACTCAGGGGCCAGGGCTTGCAGGGGCGATATACTCATTAGCGCTGACCCCAGTATTACGTAAGCAGAGCGAGGGGCTTGGAGCCTGGTGCCTAAAGCGTCAGAGCCATGATCACGAGATTCATTTTCATAAACGATGGGATTGGGAGGGCAATGGGAAAATATCCGATGCGCTTAAACCAGCCATTATCCTACAGCTGGATGAACTGCCAGAAAGTATCGAAATGCTAGAGTTCAACATCACAGGAGTGGGGGTGCTTTGGGATGAGCGATGTCGTGGAGCCGAGCCAGACGCTGTCGTTGATGCGATACATACGCTGCTAAAGTCCATAATAGAGGCTCTGGAGTCCGCGTAACCGTTTACTGACTATGCGTTGGGTTTGTTTGCTTAAGGAGAGCTTAGGCTTGCTTCGCGTCGTTATTAATATTATGACGGAAAAACCCCGGCGAGCCTGATTTTTCTTCAGGGTTGTACAGTGTTTCAGGCATGATATTAGTCGATAGCGCTTTGCGTTTATTGTTCAGGATTTCCCCTAATTCAAAAATAATTTGATTCTGACGATCGTCTTTATGACCGGCCTCTGTTGCGACCTCGATGGCTTTACGGTAATACGCTAAAGCGCGCAGTATGTCGCCACGATTAACGGCTTTGTGCCCTTGGCCCACGTTACTGGAGATTTTAATCATAAAGTTTGCCCAACTGAGGTCCCTTAGCATCACATCCATTTCTGCGACTTGAATGTGTCCGCCGGCTTGCCGCTTGCGAATAATATGTGCGGCTTCGGTAAGAGCGTACTGGCTTCTCGCAATTGCAGCATCGCTTTCCATTAATCTAAAAAGCTCGATTTTTCGCCCCGGTATCGATAACTCCTCTGCACGCTGGAGGACACCCTCCAAGCTCATTGCGTAGTAGGCATTGAGTGGAGACAAGCTAATCATTTTTTTCAATAAATCGGCGGTCTCGTCATTGATGGTAATCGAAACTTTGGGGTTTTCAACTAATGTTTCGAGCTGAGCGGCAAGCTCTTCCAGTTCGGTAGATCGACGCTTCATTTGCCCGAGCTTTTGCTTAACCAGGCGAGTTCTCAGCTGGCGACGATTAATCATACTCACGAAAAAAAGTGAGATCGACGTGAGAATAAGAAATATTAAAATCGTTGTGATACTAGACATATCATCAAAGGCCGTCTTTAGTTAACAGCATTGAACTCATCATTTGATCGGTTAAATAATGAGATCAAAGCTACCAGTAAGTGGACACTTTGTAATGATTGTTGCTAGCGGGCTTAATTTCCGAATGGGGTCGACCAACAACAGGGTCCTTTTTCGCTGTTGTGTTTGCCGTCCACAGGCCCATCTTTCGGGGGATTGCCGAGATTTTGAGACCGTATCCGAGACTCAAAAACGGGCCTCTACGCAAGAGGGTACTTCCTTTAATATTAGAAGATTTTCACCTCATTAGGCGATTTGTTTTAGCAGTCTTTTTAAAGCAGATAAAAACGAATAAAAACAAAGGCTTAGAGGGGGATATATTTGGTCAGCCGAGTGTGTCGGTAGAGGAAAATGGATCTGTTCAGAAAAAGTACAAGTTTTGCCGTGGCACTTGACCTTGAACGAACAAGGCCTTATATATGCGCTGCATTACATTCGTGTAGCGAGAAAAAGAGCGTTACACGCAGTTTAAACAACTTAACAATGAGAGAAGCGGTTTATGGGGAAATCACTCGTCATAGTGGAGTCACCTGCCAAGGCAAAAACGATAAATAAATACCTCGGCAAAGATTTTATTGTGAAGTCCAGCGTTGGTCACATACGTGATTTGCCCACAAGCGGGTCTGGCAAACAGAAGGTTGATCGCAAAGAAGCGGCTCGCAAAGCGGCGATTACGCGGAAAATGTCGCCCGACGAAAAAGCCAAGTACAAAAAACGCAAATCTAAAGAGCAGCTCATCAGCCGCATGGGGATCGACCCCGACAATGACTGGGCAGCAACCTACGAAATACTCCCCAACAAAGAAAAAGTTGTTAACGAACTCAAAAAACTGGCCGACGATGCCGACACTATCTATCTCGCGACGGATTTGGATAGAGAGGGAGAAGCGATCGCGTGGCACCTACGCGAAGCAATCGGGGGTGACGATAAACGATACCGACGCGTAGTCTTTAACGAGATTACCAAAACAGCCATTCAAGAAGCTTTCGAATCACCTGGCTATATCGACCTTGACCGCGTACATGCCCAGCAGGCACGACGTTTTCTCGATCGCGTGGTTGGCTACATGGTTTCCCCGTTATTGTGGGAAAAGGTTGCCAAAGGCTTATCCGCTGGCCGAGTGCAATCCGTAGCCGTAAGACTGGTCTCCGATAGAGAAGGCGAGATTCGGGCGTTTATTCCAGAAGAGTTCTGGAACATTAACACCTTGCTCGATTCGCAAAACAGTGAGCGAGCTAAATACGAAGTTAAGAAATTCAATGGTGAGAGCTTCCGGCCAACCAACGAAGAGCAAGCCAGTGCAGCTGTTAAGAGCTTAGACTCTGCGACCTACAAGGTTTCAAAACGCGAAGATAAACCGACTTCCTCAAAACCAAACGCCCCGTTTATTACCTCTACCTTGCAGCAAGCTGCATCCACACGACTGGGGTTTGGCGTTAAAAAAACCATGATGATGGCCCAGCGTTTGTACGAAGCCGGTTACATCACCTACATGCGTACGGATTCGACCAACTTAAGCAAAGACGCCGTTGAAAACTGCCGTGGTTTTATCGAAGAAGAGTACGGTAAAAAATACCTACCAGAAACGGCCAACATCTATTCCAGCAAAGAAGGCGCACAAGAAGCGCATGAGGCGATTAGACCCTCAGACGTAACCTGTCAGCCAGCCCATCTTGCAAAAATGGAACGCGACGCCGAGCGCTTGTACACCCTGATTTGGCAGCAATTTATAGCCTGCCAAATGATGCCAGCTAAATTCACCAGCACATCGATTACCGTTACCGCAGGTGACTATGAGCTAAGAGCAAAAGGGCGCGTTATTCGCTTCGACGGCTATCAAAAAGTCATGCCGCCACCCGCGAAAAAAGAAGAAGAGGCGATATTGCCGGATGTAAAAATCGGGGAAGTCTTAAAGCTCAACGAAGTTCAGCCAATCCAGCACTTTACCAAGCCTGTTGCGCGCTTTACCGAAGCCTCGTTGGTGAAAGAGCTCGAAAAACGCGGAATTGGCCGACCATCGACATACGCCGCTATTATCTCGACGATTCAAGATCGTGGTTACGTACACATCGATAACAAACGTTTTTACTCCAATAAAATGGGCGATATCATTACCGAGCGGCTTGTTGAAAGCTTTGAAGAGCTAATGGATTTTGGTTTTACCGCCAATATGGAGCTTTCTCTCGATGTGGTGGCAGACGGTAAAAAAGACTGGATTGAATTGCTCAATGAGTTTTATGAAGGTTTTTCCGAAACCCTTCTCAAAGCGAAAGATCCCGAAACCGGCATGCGCCGCAATGAACCCGTAGAAACAGATATTTCTTGCGGCAAGTGCGAAAGAAACATGCAGATTCGCACAGGCAGCACCGGCGTATTTATGGGGTGCTCAGGCTATGCACTGCCGCCCAAAGAGCGCTGCAAGAGCACAATGAACTTAGTTTCTGGCGACGAAGCCGTTAACGTTGATGATGATGATGAAGCAGAATCCAAACTGCTCATACAAAAGCGTCGATGTTCGATTTGTAATACCTCAATGGACAGCTACCTCGTTGACGAAACGCGCAAGCTTCACATCTGTGGTCGCAACCCAGACTGTTCTGGCTACGAAGTCGAAATGGGTACTTTTAAGATCAAAGGCTACGAAGGCCCGATCATCGAGTGTGATAAATGCAGCGCAGATATGCAGCTCCTAACAGGCCGATTCGGCAAGTACTTTGGCTGTACAACCGAAACCTGCAAAAACACCCGTAAACTGCTCAGAAGCGGCGAAGCGGCTCCCCCCAAAATGGACCCCATTCAGATGCCTGAACTAGAGTGTTTGAAAGTAGATGATCACTACGTATTACGAGATGGCGCAGCAGGCTTATTTCTGGCCGCCAGCCAATTCCCGAAAAACCGTGAAACGCGTGCGCCTAAGGTGAAAGAAATTCTCACCGTAAAAGACGTTCTTGATCCAAAATACGCTCACTTGCTAAAAGCCCCCAGCGAAGATGCTGATGGTCGCGACACCGTTATTCGTTACAGTCGTAAAACCAAAGAGCAGTACGTTCAAACGGAAGAAGAAGGAAAGGCGACAGGCTGGAAAGCGTTTTATGACGGCAAAAAATGGCAGATCACAGTACCAAAGCCGAAAGTGACAAAAGTGAAAGTAACGAAAGTGAAAGTAACGAAAGTGAAAAAGGAAACGAAAGCCAGCGCTAAAAAGAAAACGGCATGATGACAACTGCTGAATCCCAGCAGTTTCTTCGACAGCAACTCAGCTATGCCAAGCTTCTTCTCGACCGCCTCGGTCAAGAAGAAGCCATACCGGCAAAGCGAGCAATCCTTCAGGGTGTACTGTCTGGGCTCAATTTGGGTTTGTCTCAGTACTTCTCTTCTTTGTTTTCGGTCTCGCTCTCCAGTTCGGGTGCAGTGGGTTTAAGTCAACTCACAAACCAAAATGTAAGCTCTGAAGGCAGTGCGTTACAACAGGAGTTTAATGTCTTGATGGACGAGGGTGCTTGGTTGAGGGCTTTTTCCGATACCGTCGATTCCCTGCCTTTTCTTCCAAAGCAGTGGGGCAGCAAGCCTCAGGCATCGCCTCAAATAATTGCTTCCAGTTCCGATTCGGGTGGTCGAGAGCATTGGACCCAGCTTGATAAGGCCGTACTGCTTGAATGGCAGGGTAACATTGAAGAGCTACTGGAAAGACACACTTCGTCAAGTCAGGAATATTGATCGTACTTCACCGCTTCCAACTAGTTTCGCAAAACACCACTTTTTTACAGAGACCGGCAAGCATTCTTGCGAATCTGGTGTTAGACTCAAATTGTTTTTGACCAGAATTGTTATTCAACATGTCCACACTCTTTGAAATAGTCGAACTCCCTAACGGAGAAATAGCACTTTGCCGAGCTGATGACGACGAGTCAGGCGAGCCGCTGGTGTCTATTCGTTTCTCATCCGAATCCCTCTACTTTTTGAACGATGCCAAAATCGACATTGCCAAAGCGATGATAGAAGCCGGTTTAGAAGCCGCAGGCGATATCCAAGAAGTGAGAGAAGAAGATCCTTCAGCGTCCAACGTAGAACACACCGTCCACTAGCTTTTAAGCTTTTTCCTATCAAAAATTTGCTCGATAGCCCTTGCTATAACGCCAGCCAAGCATAACCATTTGCCGTACCCCGTACCCCGTACCCCGTACCCCGTACCCCGTACCCCGTACCCCGTACCCCGTACCCCGTACCCCGTACCCCGTTATTTCCTATTCCTTAGTACCATGCCGCGAGTTTGCCCAGCACGGGAAGAGTCTTCTAGCTTTATACGGTTTGCTTCCGTTAAATCATCCAAAAACGCAACAACATAGCCGCTATTGCCATTGGCTAGGGTTTCCCAAAGCATCCACAGGCGATCATCATCGCAATCCCCCTCAATAAAACGAAGATTCTCGGCGGCAAAGTCGTAAGACTTCAGCGCCTGCTTACAAAAAGACTTGGGAACAACCCAGGTAAACCATTTTTCTGGGTTCTGCTTGCTCAGTGACGCAAGCATAGGCAGCAACATGTTGAGGTCTTCTCCGTAAGGCATCAATATTTCAGTGATGCCACTGTTACACGGTTTTGCAGTTTGAATAGAGGGGGGGATTGCGTACTGAGCCATGAGCTTTATATCTCCCGTCGTATAACGCCAACACTAAGCCCTTCTATAGAGAAGGCATCGTCTCGTAGATCAACTTTAATAACATCGAAATCAGGGTTCTCTGGCCATAACTCCACCAAAGCATTGTTTCGTTCACGCTTAAAGCGCTTCACGGTAACTTCGTCTTCTATACGTGCAACGACAATGTCGCCGTTTCTGGCTTGGTCAGTACTGTGCACGGCCAAAAGGTCACCGTCCAGAATGCCGGCATCTTTCATGCTCATTCCGTGAACGGTAAGAAGATAGTCGGCTCTTGGGTGAAAGAAGTCCTTAGGAATATTGCAATAGTCCTCTATATGCTCCTGGGCCAAAATAGGGCTGCCAGCCGCAACACGACCCACTAAAGGAATACCACTTTGCGCTTCTGGTAAGCGAATACCACGTGAAGCTCCAGGGACCATTTCAATCGCACCTTTTCTGGCAAGTGCTTTAAGATGCTCTTCAGCGGCGTTGGCGGATCGGAACCCGAGGCTTTGCGCAATTTCAGCGCGAGTGGGTGGATAACCGGTATCGCTGATGTGATCTTTGATCAGCTCCAGCACTTCCTGTTGTCGAGCGGTGAGTTTTATCATGTAGTCATGCCTTGATGGATGATTGGATAGATATACAGTAAATGTAATTATATACAGGTAAAGTCAGAAAGCAACGTCAAAGTCGAGTTTTGAAACGTAATGTTGAAAGCCGCGTGGCTATTGGTGTGTAAAGCCACTTTTTGTTTTAGGTGTAGCCCGTTGCATGCATATCTACGTGTGTCGAATTTCTTTTCACTTCAATAGCTTAGCGGAGTCCTGGTCGTTATTTGAACGATTCGACCTCGATTATGGAAAAACAAAAATTATTTGGAAAAATGAACCAAAAAGTGTGATTCATTAGACATTTTGTCGTGATTTACCTGTTTTAATTTCTAAAAAAGCTGCTTTAATACAACCCACTACAGAGACACAGTGAATTGAAAACAAAACATTGAGTCAACGTTGTAAGGTCGAAAATGAGCCAAACACGGAGTCTACTTTTTCAAACGGATGAGAAACTCTTAAACAGAGAATGACAAATTTAAGACCTTTGAAACAAAAAATTAATTTGGAATGTGAATTCCGCTAACGTAGTTAAGTTTTAAACTAAAGGAACTAAGAAGATGATTTTTATTCAATACGGTAATTTTTCAACTGATGAAGCTATTAAAGGCAACGCTACTGCTCTTGGCTACGAAGATCACATTCGTGCAGAGTCTTTGCAGTTTAGCTGTGGTCGTGGCATCAGCATGGAGCCAGGCAACTTGTCTAACCGTGAAGCTACACGTCCAAGCTTGAGCGAAGTTACTTTCACTCACAAAACAGATAACTCTGCTACTAAATTGTTTAACGAAGCTGTTAGCGGTTCAAGCGGTAAAGAAGTTATCATCAAGTTTGTTCAAACTGGTGCAAGCAGCTTGGTTGAGTACATGACTTACATCCTTACTGATGTTCTAGTTAGTGGTTATTCAATCTCTGCAGATGGCGACAACGATCCTATCGAAACTGTATCTTTGAGCTACTCAAAAATCGAAGTTGCATACACTGACTTTGATAAAGACAATGCAGATATCGGCCTAGATCGTGCGTTCTACGACTTGGCAACTGGCGTAGCTGGTTAATTTATACCAAGCTGATGTTAGTTAGAGGGGGGGCTTAGTTTAACTAAGCGCCCCTTTATTTTTTGTGAAAATTAGAACTAATCACCCTTTAAGTATTTCAATTTTGTAACAAGCAAGGCTAGACTGTCTTCTTCAACGGAAATTTACAAACGGAACACTGCATCATGAGTATTACCCAAGACACGCGATTCATTGCCATTAGCGATTTCTCGCTGGGAACCGATACCTTTTTGCTGACAGGATTCGTAGGAAGTGAATTCATATCAGACCTATTTGAATTTCAAATCGACGTTATTTCTGAAAACATAGAAGTACAGCCAGATTCTATCGTGGGTAAAACCACAACTATTACTATTCAAGACGAGCATCAACGAGTTTTTCACGGTTACATCCGCTCTTTTACCTACGGTGAAATAACAGCGAGCAATGTACGTAAATATCGTATGACAATGGTGCCTTGGCTTTGGTTTTTGACCAAAACGAACAATTACCGCATCTTCCAAGATAAAAACGTGCAAGAAATCGTAACCGACATCTTCCAAGAGTTGGGCTTTACCGATTTTGATTTTCGCGCGCAAGGTGGGTCGCGACGCGAGTACTGCATTCAGCACAACGAAAGTGACTTTCACTTCGTATCACGCCTCTTAGAAGAAGAGGGTATCGCATACTATTTCAAACATGAAGCAGGCGCTCATCAACTCATCATTGTTGATCAGCAAAATGCCTACGATGAATTCACCCAGACCGGATTAGAATATTCCCAAGGCAGCTCCCCTAAAGAACAGATTAGCCGTTGGGAGCATCTTTACAACTTCAAAAAAGGCCAATGGTCTTTCAGTGATTACAACTTTAACGATCCAACGCGAAGACTGTATTCCAATACTCGCACGACGAGCACGTTCGATAACAATGCCAGCTACGAACACTACGAATACCCAGGCATGCACGATTTTTCTGCCGGTAATGATCTCGTAAGAATTCGTTTAGATGCCGAAGAAGCTAGCATTAATATGGTGTCGGCGAGCAGTGATTGCACCACATTCTATGCGGGCGGAAGATTTACGGTTGAGAAACACGATAACGCCAACGAAATAGGCGAATACATCGTTGTTAGCATCCACCATAACGCATTCGATAATAGCCACCTCGCAGGTCAAAGTGGTAGCACCGGCTATGGGAATAACTTTGTTTGTATTCCTTCAAATGTTCACTTTCGGCCAGACCAAGTCCATAAGCGTCCAATAATGCGTGGACCACAGTCAGCTATCGTAACCGGACCAGCGGGCGAAGAAATCTACGTTGATGATCTCGGTCGCGTTAAAGTGCAATTTTATTGGGACCGTGAAGGTAACAACGACGAAAACACCACCTGCTTTATTCGTGTCATGCAAGCATGGGCGGGTGCCCAATGGGGAACTTCATTTATTCCCCGTATTGGCCACGAAGTTATCGTCGATTTTATCGATGGTGATCCTGATCGACCGATTATTACCGGTACTGTTTATAACGGCAGAAATCGCCCTCCATTTGACTCGAAAACCAAAAGTGGTATTCGAACCCGTTCAACACAAAACGGAACGGCAGCCAACTGTAACGAATTGATTTTTGATGACCGTAAAGACGCAGAGCAAATTTTTATCCATGCCGAACACAACATGGATACCGAAGTTGAAAATGACGAAACGCTTACTGTCGATAATGACCGTACCAAACATATTAAACACGATGAAAATTCCAACATAGATAATGATCGCAATAAAACTGTTGGTAATAACCAGAGTGAAAATGTTGTCAAAAATAAAACGATCGATGTTGGTGAAAACCACACTGAATCGATAGGGAAAAATGTCAATATTACAGTCGGTGAAGATCACGTTGAAAGCATTGGTAAAAATGCGACTATCGATGTAGGTGAAACACAAAACTTTAGTGCTGGCAAACATATATCTATAAATATTGCGGAAAATCACACTGAGAATATCGGCAATAATATGACCTTAAGTGTCTCGAATGATTTGTCTGAAACAATTGATGGGCGTCATCGGGAAGCTGTTACAGGTGATTACCGCTTAACTGCAGAAAATATAGCTATAGAAGCAAATAGTGAAATATTGTTTAAGACTGGCTCAGCTCAAATTTTGATGAAGAGTAACGGCGATATCACAATCAGTGGGGCTAATATAAATGTTCGTGGTTCTGGAGATGTTGTTATAAGAGGTAGTAATGTTAAAGCAAATTAAGTCAAAGGAGGAGGTTGACGGAGATCTCCTTTTTCTTGCACTTAAGGTACTTTGATGCCGCTTAACCTCTGATAAAAAAGGAAACCAATAAAATAATGCGTCATAAGGCGAGCCTTTGGTGTATTAGTTTGGCCGAATATGATGCTTCTCAAAAAAGATAACAATGTAAGCTACTTTGACGACGTGGTAGAAATGCATGTCGATGAAGTGGCCTTTCTCTGGCTCCTTCGCTCGGTTGCTGTTGATCAGCCCCAATACTCTTCACCTGAAGTGGCAGCTATTGAGGAGCGGATTGACAAGCATATTAATGCATTGTTACTTCACCCTGATTTGGCTTGGACGCTTTGTCAAAAATCGATGGAATTTCAAGAGGCGGGGGAGTCTTTCTCTCTGGCTGTTGTTGCGTTTCGCAGTTTGGAAGTGAAAAAAATTCAAGTTGCGGTTGAGATGGGCCTCACGAATGGAAAAACGTTTAAGGGCTTGGTCTCCGCGCTGGGTTGGCTGGAACAAAATGTAAGTCTAGGTTGGTTGAAAAAATTTGTTTTCAGTAAAAACCTTGATCATAAGCACCTTGCAATTGCAGCATATAGCATATTGCGAGTTGACCCTGGAGATATCCTCACTACACTTTTTCAGCGAGAAGACTGTACGGGGCATCAAGCCTTACATGCTCGAGCGTTGCGACTTATTGGTGAAATCAAGCGTGCTGACCTTGCTCCAGTACTTGAGGAGTCATTTTCTTCTGAAGAGGAGGATGTTGCGTTTTGGGCTATATGGTCGTCTTTAATGTTAGGTAATAGAGCTGTTCTTGGCCAGATTAAGCCTTACGTTATAACGCCAGGACAGTTTCAAATACGCGCAGTAGATCTAGCCTTTAGAGTGCTAACAATTGGTGAGGCGAGACAGTGGATTGGTGAAATGTCTCAAGTCGAAGGGCAGTCTAGAATAGTGCTGAGGGCTATTATGGCGCTTGGCGACCCGCATGCTATCGGTTGGGTTTTGCAAAAAATGAAAGAGCCTGAATTGGCTCGATTGGCAGGCGAAACATTTAGCACGATAACGGGAATTGATTTAGAACAAAACAAGCTAATAAATGACATTCCCAATTTAGATGATCAATTAACGCTAGATGAGCGTTTGGATATAGATGATATCCAAGAAGATGAAAATTTACCTTGGCCCAATTCAGAAAAAATAGCGGCTGTTTGGCTTCAGTATGGACAACAGTTTATCGCTGGGCAGCGTTACTTCATGGGTAAGGTCATTGAAATGTCTTACCTACAGAAGATCGTTTTAGTTGGTAGTCAGCGGCAGCGACGTGGAGCGGCGCTGCAAATGGCTTTGCTTCGACCTGAAGAAGCGCTGATTAATATCAAGTCTAAGGTTTCGGGTAGGTAAACCTAAAATGAAAGTAAATGTTGGGATTTCAGTGTTTTGTTTTAGTGCTTTCATTCGTCGCGCTAAATCAGCGTTATTGATTTCAAAAGTTAGTCAAATTTATCAACTGTGTAACATGTGCTTAGGTTTTGTATGAAGGAAAAATCTTTTTCAGTAGATGCTATGGATGTTCTAGACTCTCCATCAAGAGCTTTTACGCCTGTCCCCTCTAATGAGCTAGTGCTTGGTGTTTTAGTGGGATATGACGATGGTAGTCCCAGTGTTAAATACAGCATCTCCGACGAGCAAAATTGCCAAGAGAAAACAAACCCAGCTATCGCGACAGTAAACCTGGAGTTAGAGCATGTGGGGCGTCAAGTGGCGTTGATGTTTATTAATGGCGACCCAGAAAAACCTATTGTGATAGGTTTGATAAAAAGTCGGCTAAACGAAATACTGGAATCTTTCGAAGTTTATTCAGATGAGGAGCTTCAAGAGACGGAAGAACCTCAAGAGCTAACAGAAGCAAAAGACGACAACTCCACGGCTAATGAGAAAAAGGTATTAGTTGATGGAGAAGAAATCGAAATTGTCGGCAAAGAAAAAGTGACATTTAAATGCGGGTTATCCAGCATTACCTTGACCAGCGATGGAAAAATAATGATTCGCGGTAAATACATATTAAACCGCTCAACTGGCGTTAATCGGATAATGGGCGGCTCAGTCCAAATGAATTAGATGTTGAAATAAGCTTGGGTAAGCATTCCCTCGGAAACCATGGAGACGGTAACCCCATGGAAACGAGAAAACTTAAAAAACCGAAAAAGTCCGTCAATAACAACAAAAGAAAAACAAAGAAGTTGATACAACTGCAATGATGTTACTGAATAATAAAACGCCTTTTGCGGCAGAGATGATGTTGCTACCTAACGAGCAAGGGGTAGATACGCTATACACCATCGTCAAAGCATCATTCAATATCGGTAAAAAGTGGACGTTGTCAGAAGAGCAGATCGCTCCCCAGACGGACGACGAATGTTGGGGCGACCCCAACGACACCAGTATTAAATACCCAGTGGACTACCACTGTGGAAAACCCTCCAGCGACATAATCGTATTGGGGGATGCCTGTGCGCCAGCGTCCGGCCCCGTAACGGAACTGGATGTTGGTTCAGTTCACAAGGTATTGCGAATATATGGCGATAGGACATGGAGTAACGGATATATACGCAGACCAGAAAGCTTCGATCGTATGCCAATCATCTATGAAAACGCATTTGGCGGCACGCAAATAGTTGACGACAAAGTCAAAAGCGCAGAACAACGTAATCCCGTTGGCAAAGGCTTCAAAGGCAAACGTTCCCGCAGTGAAATGGACGGGCGCTCCTTACCCAATATCGAAAACCCGCGTCAACTCATCGGCGACATGTTGGATGAGCCAGACCCCGCAGGTTTCGGCGTGATTGCCTCGCATTGGTCGCCGAGATCAAACTATGGCGGGACATACGATGAAGTCTGGCAGGAAGAGAGGGCGCCGTACCTACCCAAGGATTACGACTCGCGTTTTCAGAACTCTGCATCACCCGGTTTAATATACCCAGAATATTTAGTTGGTGGCGAACCTGTGAAGATCGTCAATATGCATGAACAAGGCACCATTAATTTTGAGTTGCCTCGTATAAATATAAAAGGACGGCTTAAAAGCCCGTTTTACGATTTGCAAAAACTGCAATTTAATATGGAAACCTTGATTCTGAAACCCAACGAGCTAAAGCTGCACATGGTCTGGAAATCGGCATTCGTGTGCGGAAGCCGGGCATCCAAAATACGCTCAGTCGATTTGAGCTTGATGAAATAAAACATAACGCAGAAAAAACAGAAAACACAATGAAACGTATGGCCAGCGACAGAGAGACAACAACAGATCCCAAAACAAAAAAGGGAAACCTCTAGTGCGCGAAATTAATCAATTATTTGTCGGTGCGGTGGAAATGATTACACCGATTGGCAACGACGCCCAAATGACCTCAGCATCTCTAAATGCCGGAATATGTCGCTACAGTGAAATCGACCTACTAGGCGACGATGACAACCCTGCACGCATGGCCCTCGTCCCCAATCAAGCCATACTGGAAGCGCTTGATAAAGAAAATAAATCGGGTTTATCGCCACTGGAAGTCAGATTAACCAGTTTAGCCGTCCTGGCGCTGCAAAATATTGCGCCTAAACTTCCGGGCGAACCCATTCCCTTATTTATGGCCGGGCCAGAACCTTATATGGGGACAGCCGCCGTCAGCCAAACTTTTATTGAAAACATCGCCACGGGCGCAGGCGTTGATATTGATATCGCGAGTAGCCGAATTCTAAATACGGGAAGAGCTGGCGCACTTGATGTAATTGAAACCGCTTTCAGATATTTTTCCGTCAGCGACACGCATTACGCATTAGTGGGTGGCGTCGATAGTTTTTATGATGCCGAAGTTCTTGAGTACCTCAATAGCCAATATCGCATATTGCGGCTGGATACACTAGACGGATTTATTCCGGGTGAGGGTGCAGGTTTCATGCTTTTAATTTCACCTGAGGCTCCGGAAGAGATCGTACAGCAAGCGAGTGCATGGCTCGCCCGGCCTGGCTTCACCCATGAAAGCGGTCATTTAATGGGGGGCGATGAAGAGTATACCGGTGAAGCGTTATCCCGCGCTGTTAAGCAGGCGGGCCAGCAGACCGGTATTCCCGTAAATACAGTATTCAGCTGCGAAAATGGTGAAATGTATTACGCGAAAGAACTTAGCATAGCGCTGACGCGGAACAAAAAAATGATGGACGCAAAGTTTGACGTTATTCGTCCTGCAGAATTTATGGGAGACTTGGGGTCCGCATTTGGCCCAATAGCCTTAGGGCTGGCGTATACAGATGCTAATAACAACGGCGTTAGCATGGTGTGTTGCTCATCCGATTCAGGTCAGAGATCAGCGATATGCCTTGGTCGGATATAAATAACCACGTACGAATATATAAGTTAAACGTGAAAGTAAAAAACAAACGATTAACAAACTGAAACCACCACAATCAAAATGGATTTAATGTAAAGGCTAAAAGCAATGGCAAGAACAGTATTTGCAAACAATCGAAATTTTAGCCACAGCGGTAGTGGTGACAAATCCCTATGCTCAGCACCGGACGTGTGCAAAACACCGATAGGTAATTCCACTCCCCCCATTCCGTACGCCATCGTCAGCCAGGTCAGCGACCTAGGTGGCGGTACAAGCTCGGTTAAAATTGATGGTAGCTCGACCGCGATAGCCAATTCCTCGCATACAAAGTGTAGTGGAGATGAACCAGGCACAGCAAAAGGCGTGGCCTCCGGCAGTACAAAAGATAAAACCGAATTCACCAGTTATTCTTTTGATGTCAAAGCCGAAGGAAAAGGTGTTGTTCGCAACATGGACATGACCACCATGAACAAAATGAACACCATAGGAATGGTGTTGGGCAGTATGACATCACCGACAATGATACGCGTGGAAGAGCCAGAACCCTGGGACATCGAATATGATGATGTGCCCATCACTATCGAACTCGAAATATATTACCACGATGATATTCCAGCAGACTGGGCTGACAAATGTAAAATGTGGACGGTAAATGACGACGGCGGAATCTATACGCAAGAAGTAACGTTGAACGATACTTCAAAAGTTACCGTGCAAGATAACTGCATCAAAGTGAAATTTGAAGACGTGCTGGTGGGTGAAATATACGCTTGTGTCATCGATCAGGGTCAAGATAAAAGCATTGTGGTTTTTCAGCAGTTGCGTGTGACGATTGATATGGCGGTTGCAGAGTAATAAATTAAGATCAAAATTAAGAATAAGAGTCGCCGCTGTAGGAACCGTTTTACGTTAAGAACTAGCCTATGAATGTAAAAATAAGCGAGCGACTAATACAAAATGTGTAGTGCTGAAACCAAAAAAAGCGCCGTTAAATATAGCGGTAAAGAAAACGTTTAAAAATATCCGATGAAAATGGAAGGTTAGAGTAATGAGTAATCCTCAGTTTCGGGCTGAAAGGCTGTTTAATGTTGACTGTGCTGGCATGGAAATAGATGCTTTCCAGTTCGGCATGTCAGACTTGTTAGTGCGAGTTGAAGTCCATAGCCAGTTGAGTCCAGCGGAGCGAAATAGTCACGGATCAAGCGGTGCTACCTTAAAGGAAATTCGATATGGCGTAATGTTAAGTTTTGATTCTAGTGGCGTAGGAAAAGACAACGTCATGATTGAAATTCCTGTAGCGCCAGGACTCTTAAAGTGCGACCGGGAGGAAAGGCAAAGGGAAATTATTACAGAGTACATTACGGCCATGCGGGAAGCGTGGCAAACATTTTTAAGAAATGCACCGGCTAATCGGGTTCAGATAGATTGTGGCACTTTTGTGGATATGACTCGAGATTCTGTTGAGGGTCGTGCAGGATTATTACGGGCATTTCAAGCAAGTGATGATTATAAGTCATTTTTTAATTGGTTTTTCCCGACAGCTCTAGGTTTCGAAGAGGGACAAGTGGCCGAAGACAATGCTGAGCTTAAGGCCGAGGTTTTACGCCATCAAATGCAATTCATTGCAGGTCGAACATATACTGCCTCTCTCGATTGGGCCTTCCCGTATTGCTGTTATAGAGAGCCGTGGCAGGTGGCGTGTTTTGATGGTGGTGAAAGCTCAAGTTTTTACCCATTCTTTAATTTTGGAGATATGAGTATAGTCACAAAGTTATCAACAAAATTCACACCGCAATTGAATACCGATGACAGACACTTTAGGCAAAAATTAAAACCGAGCCACTACACGCTGTTTTTGTTTTATACGCAGCTGATAGAAAAAATCGCCAAGCTAGAACAAGAGAGTTTAAAGCTGGTGGAGCCTTACTATTTATATGTCGGCGCGTTAGGGGCGTTAAATAAAAAATTAATCGAGAATGGCCCCTTATCACAATTAACCGCTGAGAATAAACATAAGCTGGCGCTTATGTGGTATAGCCGTGATGATAAGTCGGATTGGACCGGTGAAGTCGATGATCGTGAAGGATGGTGGGGTGACAACACAGAAAGACATGCCCAGCAGTTATTGCGAGGCTCAGCAGATATCGTCAAGCTCCAAAATGCATTTTCTGGAATTATTCATGGCGAAGAAATTTTCGGGCGAAATAAAACTCGGAAAATGGATTCGGTTGTCGTTCTATACGCGCTTCTCAATAATTTTGTATCGGATACTAGCGCGATATGCAAAGAAGAGTTGTGGCAATTTAATACCGATGACTACGGCACCAACCTAATGCTTGCTAGGTTGGTGGACGTGCTGGGTTCTAGCCCAGAAACACGAAATAGTTTTTACCAAAAAGTGCTGAAGCCGCAGGTGTTTGAAGCGGAATTTAGGGCGGATGATAGTAGCGAAATAGAAGATCAACGAAAAAAAATGTTGTTTGTTGGCGGGCCATCCAGTGGCGCCGCCAGTCTTTTGATGAAGACGCTGGCAGAGTTTTATCCTTTGCGTGCAGGTGAATTAGAGATAGCCCACCAAAAAGTTTTTGTGCAGACGCATGGCATCTCTTCTTCAGGACCATCCCTCTCAGGGGTGGCAGGTTCTGTGGATGGCCTATACAACGGTGGATCGGCAGGTCGAGTGGTTATTCCCGACCCGCATTTTACACGAATATCGTCGCAGTTATTGGGGGTTAATCCGGGTGGCGCGGCACTTGCTGGCGATCTATACAAAGCGCAGGTGAAGGTAGCAGAAGAGATAAAACGGATTTTTGGAGAAAGGTCGAGTGATACAGTAGGAATGAATCGCAGTCATATAACCGCTGAGAAATTGCAAAAAATATCTGATTTTACTGAGGATGTTAAAAACGATTTATATAACAAAATTCCACAAGATAAAATTGCCGCAAGCTATAAAAATCAACGTCAAGTAGGGGGAAGTGCTGCACTTGCATTAATTAGTGCCGCTCTAACGGCTGTTGCCTATGCCAACCTACCGGAGGATGCCGACGCAGATAATTACGATATGGATATGCTGCGGTTTGCCTCGACGAGCCTTTCTATGGGGAGTGATGTGGTTGGTGCAGTGGGAACTTATTATGGGATTGCTGCGAGAGCGGAGGCGATAAACGCGACTAGCTCAATCAAGATGGCTGCGAAGGGGGTAAAGTTCATGGGGGCTTTTGCTGGGGGAGTTGGTGCGTTATGGTTCTTATGGGATGGATATCAGGATGTACAGAATGGAAATGAAAAAGATGCGGCCTTAAATGTGGTAAGTGGTATCGCGGCAGGCGTGGGGGCTGCAATTGGAGGTGGGATCCTTCTGGCAGGTTCCGTGGCTGCCGCTCCAGTGGTTATTGTTCTACTTGGCGTTGTGATTGCTGCGCAACTACTGAAAAGTTTTAGGGTCTTTTCCAGTGAGATGGAAGATTTTGCTCGCTCGCTTTTAACGGATCCTCTTGATAAAAACGGCATGGATCAATTTAAACATTTTTTGAATGAATACGAAGAGGGGCTTCTTCCTACCGTTAGGGCTGACCATGAGAAAGACCGTTCAGAGTTGCTGGAGAGGGTTATACGTTTTATTGATGATCCGGACACCTATGATGATTTTGGGAACGTGATTACTAAAGAGAGAAAAAAAGCAGAGGCTGAAAAAAATAAAGAAGTTGAGGCCTGTGAGGCGAAGCGTGAAGATTCACAGAAAAGACGGAAAGAAGAGCGTGAAAAAGAACGTGAAGACTCGAAGAAAAGGCTAGGGCTTTAGTCAAAAAATCAAACATGAATATGGGACTTTATTTTTTAACTGACTGCATTGAATATTTTACGAATCAGTTGGCCGTTTTTGCATATCGATGCTCCAGCATGCATTCTAATTTGGGATCGAATTTACAATGAGCCGAGTGTAGTTTGTATGTGGTATAGGGGGTATGAAGTCTACCTCCATATTTTGAGCCTGTTCTTCCGTATCCACAGATGTAAATAGCGTCAATTTTATCGACAATGGAACCGTCGAGAACTGAGTTTTCAGCGTGCCAGGTAGCTACGATGCCGGGAGTAAAACAAACAACAAAAATAAGTTTTGTGGCAAGTAAAGTAGCTGAGACCTTGGTATGGCTAGGTTTCCCTATGGAGAGGACGGTTAGGTAATTACCTTCGTCACGCGTAGATGAAAATAGTATACGATCGAGTTACGAATGCTTGTAAAAAAGAGTGTGACTTACCTTGCTTGAAAAATATTTCAGCCAAGTGAGAGCTGAATTTTGTCGTATTTATACGCGGGTTAAGATGTTTTGAAAGTCCAGTCGTGCTTCAATAGCTAAAAAACATCCTCTAATTACATTTCGAGTGATTGCAACAAAAAATAAGGCGCTAGAGAAAAATAAAAAATATGATACTGGTGAGTATTGCAACACTAAGGGTGTAATACTGGCTAGAACATTTTTCTTACATCTGAACTTTTGTTTTTAGCTGCGTCAAATATTCTTCGAATAAGTCGGCCGTTTTTTGAATATTTGTGCTCAAGTAAGTATTCTATTCGTTGCCCTGTGTTGTGGGAGGGGACTGTGAGTTTTGTATAGTTTAAAATCTCTCGTGCGTGTCGAACTAAACCTCCATATTTCGAATCGTTTTGTCCGTATCCACACATATAAATATCTTCAATTTTATTGATGATGCTACCGTCGACTACGGCATCTTCAATATATGCCTTATGTTGTATGCTGCAGTTAAAGTGAACCACAAAAATACGTTTAGTGCTAAATAAAAAATACGAGCGTTTAGTTGCTAATTGGCTGGAGATGCCGAGCTTTCCTACGGAGAAGCTAATTAAGCGTTCACCTTCATCGCATAGAGGTGTGAATAGTGCCAAGACACGTTCAGAGTATCTATAAAGGTGGGTATGATTTGCCCAGCATCCAAACAAAAATGTCGGGAGCATTATGAGCAGTGTTCCTATTATGGCGAATGGTATGAAAGATAGCTCTATGTCAAGCCATGCAAGAATTGTAATAAACGCGACCATACTGACCGCAAGGTAAACGATTGCCAAAAGAGAGAAATGTCTATTTAGTTTATATTTTTCCTGTACCGGCTCAAGGAGGTTTAGTTGGTCAAGATCAACACCGTTGTTATCAATGGAACGCGCTTCTATTTCTGACAGATTCATTTTTAGGGTCTTTCAGGGTTGGAGAACGATTTTCTCGGCAAAACTATTTGTCGGAAGTGTGTGGTTTGTCAATGCTCGCTTGGCTTCCTTAAGTATAGCAAGTTTAAGTTGGGCAAAGAAGTGGATTAATTCAATGGACGAAAGGCTTAGATGCTTAGGCCGTTATGTGTGCAGCAGGGCTGGGCATGAGCAAGACCGTTCGGAGTTGGTGAAGAGGGTTATACGTTTTATCGATGACCCTGACACCTATGATGATTTTGGCGATGTGATTTCAAGGGATAATAAAGCGGCAGAGAAAAAGAGAAAAGATGACGCTGATGAATGCCGTAAAGCTAGGGTTACAAGGTAAGCTAGAAGGCTTTCCTTGCTCCTGTACTTTTGTTTTTAGCTGCGTCAAATATTCTTCGAATAAGTTGGCCATTTTTTGCGTAACGATGCTCCAGCATGCATTCTAGTTTGGGGTCGAGGTCTGGGATGTTCACAACTAACCTTGTATAGTTTATATGTGGTATAGGGGTGCCCAAAAGTCTACCTCCATATATTGAGTCAGTGTTTCCATATCCACACATGTAAATAGCGCCAATTTTATCGACAATCGAACCGTCGAGAACTGCGTTTTCAATGTGCCAGGGATCTACAATGTCGGGTGTAAAATAAATCACATAAATACGTTTTGTGCTAAACAAAAAATACCAGCGATTTTGGTGTAGCGGGACTGGCGCGTTGGGTTTTCCTATGGAGAAGCTAATTAAGCGCTCATCATCTTCACAGACGGGTGAAAATAACTTGAGAACGAGTTCTGAATGCCTGCAGAAATAAGTATGATTTGCCCAGCCCATAAATAAAAATCCAGGAATCACCGAAGATAAAAAAAACAGGACCATGAACCACATGCGAGATAACTCAATACCCCCCTGTGTCAGGGTAGT
>JAWSUZ010000115.1:0-3372 GCA_033852165.1 Agarilytica sp.
GCCAATAAGCTTAATCCTTACGACTATTTGAAATCGGTGTTTACTCAGCTTCCTAATGCGGAGAGCCTTGAGGATGTCGAAGCGTTGCTACCTTGGAACATTAAACTTGCCTAGGTTGGGTTGGTTCGGCGCTTACATATCTGAGTACTAGTTGATATTATATGTAATGGTGCGGATGCAAAAAAACCAACTATATATAGAGCCAACACGCTTGCAGCTATTATTACTAGTTTTTTCATCCTTTACTCATAACGCAGAGTAAGCGGGCCGCGTTGCTGTGGAGCAGCGCTTTTAGCGGACCAGCCCGAGGGCGTACATTGCAGGTATTGTTAAGGTACATTGGTATGGTCTAACTCCAACATTGCCAGCATGTTGCTTAGTTTGCTTGAAATGTGTTTTTCTTTCTGTTGATTATGAATCCACAGTACAATCTCGCCGCCACTTTTAGACAGGATGAAATTTCCGTCTATGTCCACACCAACTATCGAAGCCGATTTACCTTTCCACCAAGGGGCTGACAAGTTCTTCCACTTTTCCCCTTCCAATAGAATCGCCAGGCGAACCTCTAAGTCCTTTAACTTAATCAGTCTTATTATTCCGAGATTACTGATTGCTTTATCTAGCTGATCCATTTTCACCTTAACGCTGCATACACGTGCTTGTCGCGGGCATTGGTTTGTTACAATTTATAATATAGTAATTATTTTGGACCATAATAACGGTCAACCTCTAATTTAGTCTTTAGTATTTCAGGTTCCGCTTCAACATACTTTTTTTCTTGAAAGAAATAAGTCGCAGAAAACCCTAGAGGGTCATGCTTATTAATACTAAGTCTGAGATACTTCGATTCACCACGAGTGATATTTAGGTTAATTGGCTCATCTATAGCTGAAGTCTTTGTCTCAAGCTTATACGCCCCAGGTTTGAGGGGGATTCTGACATAGCCTTTTTGAGCTATGTCAGCTATTTTCACACCATCCAAAAACACTGGGAAAGTAATTGCTTTTGCATAATTTACGGGAGGCCTATATACGTAAACAACACCGAGGTCTTCCGCATAATTAGTATTAACAGAAAACAGAGGTCCATTTGGCGCAGACGCGCATGAACAGATAGTTAGGACCATTGAAATTATTAAGATTATTCTAATCATTAGCTTACTTGCCTTTATGGGTAACTCGAATGCTTAACGCCCGCCAGCTGGCGATTGTGGCTGGCATGGTTATGTGTTTAAACTTAGCTAAAAGAGAGTAGCAGAATAATCAGAGAAAGGACTGCGCCATAAATAAATATTTTTGCCAAAGCTGAATTTTGTTTACAGACAGTAGCTAAAACATTTTTCCCGTGTTCTTTTTCCTGACTATCACTCATACCTACACAATAAGGGCATTGATCTTTACCTTTAGGGTAATGCAACCCACATCGTTCACAACTCTCAGATGGAGTCAGATTCGAACTCATACCACCAGAATCGAAACACATTTCACTAACTACACATAACTAAGCAGCCAGCCACTAACGAAAATAGCAAACTAGTACATAGGGGTAATTTTTTAGCAGATATGAATTTCTTCAAATTTATGACTTTCATTAAAATCACACTCACATTTGTCGTAATTGAAGCTACCACCACTATCCAAGCAGGAATCGATTTTTGATTCGGCGCAGCCAGCTAACAATATCACAAGGAGGACAAAAAATTTCATATGACAATACACATAACGACCGCCATATTGGGCCGAACGAAGTGAGGTCTAGCCAGAAGGGCGAACAATGATGACATTATTAAACGCACTATTTAAGCAGAAATTCAACGTAAACCTCCGACGACACTATCACATTGCCCGGTTTAAACTCGTAGGGTGTGCTCTTGATATTGGATTCGTCTCTTCTACGTGCCGATACTACCAAGATTTCCTCTAGGTCGAATCGGCGCCGAATGTTTTGCTTGCCAATTTGATAAACCTTACCTAGTTTCGCCCCGAATTGCTTAGCAAGAAATTCAGCACTTTCCCTAGCGTTTTTTGCGGCTTGAGCCAGCGCTTCTTTCTTTAGCTCTTCGTAGTTGGATACGTCGGGTTTAACATTATCAATTTCAGATACATGACTATCTACCAAAACTTGAATCACTTCACCGTACAAGCTTATATCTCGAACAATAATATCAATCTCTCTACGCACTACGTGACCGATAATGGAAGAGTTGCCGTTATCATCATAATCTTCGACTGATTCAACTTGCAAAGAGGATGAAGTTATATCCATTTCTGAAAATCCGAGCTTGATTAGGGCTTTAACAGAGTTTGATGAAATATTATCCACTACGGCTTTAGCCCGAGAAGGGTCCTTCTTGTCGAGCTTGGATACGTTGTAGCTTATTAGGATGATATCTGGAGTAGCCTCTACCGCACCAGACCCTTCAACGGCAATAATCCTTTCTTCGGAAAAGGATAAACAGCTAAGAGAAAATAGAATTACCAGTAAAGTCAGTTTTTTCATTTTTGTTCCTTATTATAACGCTAGCTCTTAACGCCAACAGCAAGCGCGCCGATTTTGAGCGTCGCCTTGGCTGTTTTTGTTAGGCTTGTAGTTTTGCAAATCGAACAAAGCTCTAGAAGATTATTGCTTAATCCTTATAGTATCCACCACATACACTGTTGTCTTTTATAATATATCCGATTGGATCTGCAGCAAAACCAAGCCAAGCTATATCTTCACCATTTTCAAAAGAAACCGTTTTTAGATCCGCATTAGCAAGATCACCTGATACATTCGGATATTGATCGAGCGCAGCCATAGCTTTCTTGCTATCACCATTAACTGAAAAGCCTAGATTATCTGGTTTTTTAAGCAATATATCTCCAAAATATAATATTTCCCCAGCCTTGATTTCGAAAGCATACGTTTGTTTGCTCATGCAAATATTTTTCTTTGGTGCACCCCAGCCAGGATGGAATGCAATATTTTTTAACACATAAAACCCAGGATCCATGCTGATAACTTTAAACTTGAATTTTCCACCTCCATTGTGGACAAATCCTTCATGGCCGGAAAAAGAGTTCGCTTTTAATTTCTTTGTTTCGCTATCATATTTTGCAAACCAGCCCTCTAAAGCAAGTTCCCCAGAAACCCCGATAACCAATATGGCGCTTGGCGAACTCGAATCAAAAGATTGGTTTTTCGATATGGCTGAATAAGTACACCCAGTAAGGGCGAAAATTGTCATCATAGTCAAAATAAAATATTTCATGATTTTGCCTTTTTATATAAAAGTATTTTTTACAACTAGTCTACACTCGGAAGCCTAACGCCAAGCTAATTCGCGCCGCTTTTTGGCGTCGAATTGAGCTTTTTGTTGAACGAAGCCGCTAC
>JAWSUZ010000116.1:0-200 GCA_033852165.1 Agarilytica sp.
ACGTCAAAGCTCACAGAATTTAGGCATTCCTTATCTTATATTGATGCGCTACCACAATTAACCTTACTCGGGCTTTTTGTGGGCCTGTTGACCGGAGCGATTATTGTCGCATTCCGGTTGATTATCGACCTCCCACTTGCTCTATTTTTGCCCGATCACGACGAGAACTTTGAATCATTGTCGGTGACATTTCGCATTCT
>JAWSUZ010000116.1:218-482 GCA_033852165.1 Agarilytica sp.
GAGGGTCGGTTTTATTGATTACTTTTCTATCTTTCTTTTCTCCCAAAGACAGAAGCACCAGCATCAGCCACGTCCTCGATAGAATACATAACCACCAAGCAAAACTCCCGTTTAAAAATTGGTGTGTTCAGTTTGTTGGTGCCGCCATATCCCTAGCAAGCGGTCAACCGGTAGGTAGAGAAGGCCCAGTGGTCCACTTAGGCGCGGGAGCTGCCAGTCAATTTGCTCAATGGCTACGCCTCCCCAACAATAGCATTCAGACAC
>JAWSUZ010000116.1:555-729 GCA_033852165.1 Agarilytica sp.
CAATGACTGGCGTTATCTTTGCGATGGAGATACTCGCACTGGAGTACACTATCGTTGGCTTTATGCCCGTAATACTTGCATCGGTGATGGGCGCTGTCGTGAGTAAAGCTGTTCTCAATGACACAGGGTTTTTAACCGTTGGTGACACCAATATTTCAAGCCTTTACGAAATTC
>JAWSUZ010000038.1:0-127596 GCA_033852165.1 Agarilytica sp.
CGCCGGATGCGGTTGGCAAAACGAGAAAGTATTTCATTGTCTAGAAACGCTAAAAAAGCGGATAAAAAAGAAAGTGAATTTCACGTTAGTTCAAGCGAATTTCCTTCTGGGGGAGCCAGGGTTGTCAGTGTGCGGAATGAAAAAGATGCTGGTGATTTCAATGATAGCGTTAAAAAAGGTTTTGAATCCAAACGTGTTACGGCTGGTGCTCCTCGGCGTATACCAGAGCAGGTGTCTCTCAATCTAGAAGAATCTGTTCCGATGCTTATGGATTCTGTTGGAGAGGTAGAAGAAATTACCGGTGAAGATGATTATAGTGATTCTAGAGAGCCGACAATCGGCAATCTAGAAGATTTGCAGGATGCTGATTCGAATACGGATTCTCCCCCTATTTCAAATGAAAATATTGAGTCGTTAGATCGCCCGATAGAAGCTGTTGAGCCGGTGCAGAGTGTTAAGGACGATCGCAGTAGTCGTAAAAACAGTCGCGAGTCTGGTGAATCAGATGAGGTGGCGGAGCAATACGAAGAGCCTGATGAAGTTCTAATTATGAATGTTATGGCTAAACCCGGTCAGCGTATTAATGGTAGCGAACTCTTGTCAGCGCTTATGACCGAAGGTTTAAAATTTGGCGATATGGATATTTTTCATCGGCACAAAGATAACGATGGAGATGGTCCTATTTTGTATAGTCTCGCCAACATGGTTGTTCCGGGGACTTTTAGTCTTGCTGCGATGGATGATTTTAAAACTCCAGGTATTAGTATTTTCTTAGGTCTGCCTGTGGCTGATGATAGCCTCGCGGTATACAACGATATGGCCACAACAGCACAAAATCTAGCGGCTCAACTAAACGCGGATTTAAAGGATGAAAACCGTAGTGTTATGACGAGCCAAACCATTGAACATGGTCGTCAACGTGTTATTGAATACGAAAGAAAGCGTAAGCTTGCTCGTGCGTGAATTTGGGTGTAAGCAACGCTCTCACGCAGGGTAATCACGGTCAGTAATTTGAGATACGCTTCGATGCGTTAACTCTATTGATCTTTATAGTGCGAGGCTGGTTGATTTGCAGCCTACATACAAAGAGGAAATGTAAATGGCGTCTATAGATGCGGCGTTAGATAAAGCCAAGGAGCGTCTAGAAGCCCTTAAATCCGAGTTAAATTATCATGGGCATCGTTACTATGTTCTTGACGCTCCAGAAGTTCCCGACGCGGAATACGATCGCCTCTTTCACGAATTAAAGGCGCTTGAAGAAACCTATCCTGATTTGATCTCATCCGATTCTCCGACACAGCGTGTGGGCGGAGTCCCTGTCAGTGATTTTGCATCGATAAAACACGAAATTCCTATGCTGTCATTGGGCAATGTTTTTGATGCAGATGAACTAATTACATTCGATGAACGAGTGAAGGATAGGCTTAAATCAGACAGCGAAATCGAATATGCCTGTGAACCAAAATATGATGGAATTGCCGTCAGCCTTTTGTATAAAAACGGTCTTTTAGAGCGAGGTGCCACGCGCGGTGATGGACAAACAGGCGAAGATATTACGCAGAATGTGCGTACGATTGGTTCTATACCGATGCGTTTGCTTGGCTCTGGATACCCCAAAACATTAGAAGTGCGTGGCGAAATCTATATGCCTCGCGACGGCTTTAATGCCTTGAATAAAAAAGCTATCGAGAGAGAAGAAAAAACCTTTGTGAATCCGCGCAATGCTGCGGCAGGGAGCTTGCGACAAAAAGATTCTGCTGTCACGGCGACGCGCCCTCTGGAGATGTGTGCCTACAATGTGGGTTGGTATGACGATGGAGAATTACCCCCCACGCATTTGGAAATTTTATCTCGGTTAGGCGATTGGGGTTTTCTGGTCAGTAATTTTCGGCGTAACGCGCAAGGGATCGCCGAATGCATAGAATATATCGATTATTTAGGTCGTGAGCGGATGAGCATGCCGTTTGATATTGACGGTATTGTTTTTAAGGTTAACGATATTGAAATTCAGCAAACTCTAGGCTTTATTTCTCGTGCCCCTCGATGGGCTATGGCTTACAAGTTTCCCGCTCAAGAAGAAATGACCCTACTTAATGACGTGAAGTACCAGGTGGGGCGCACAGGTGCGATTACGCCAGTCGCAAAAGTAGAGCCTGTGTTTGTTGGCGGTGTTACGGTTTCAAATGTCACTTTACATAATCGAGATGAAATTGAGCGCCTTGATTTACATGTAGGGGATACCGTGATCGTCAGGCGGGCTGGAGATGTTATTCCTCAAATTGTCTCTGTTGTTGAATCTAAGCGTGTAGACGGCGCGATTCCGGTTAGTTTTCCCGACTGTTGTCCCGTTTGTGGCTCCCCAATTTCAACTAAGGAGGGCGAGGTTATCTATCGTTGTAGTGGCGGTATTGTTTGCGAGGCTCAAGGTAAAGAAGCCATTAAGCACTTTGCTTCTCGCAACGCTATGGATATCGATGGCCTTGGCGACAAAATTGTTGAGCAGCTTGTTGACGAAAAATTCATACATTCCATTGCCGATTTATATTCACTTCAGAAAGATGCACTTGTTGGTTTAGAGCGCATGGGGCAAAAATCAGTTGAAAATTTGTTGACTGCAATCGACAGCAGTAAAAGTACGACCTTGGCGCGCTTTCTCTTTGCTCTCGGCATAAGAGAGGTTGGGCAAACCACGGGCCGAAATTTGGCGCAGGCTTTCGGATCGCTGAATAAAATTAGAGGCGCGAGCTTAGAAGACTTACAAGCTGTTAACGATATTGGTCCTATTGCTGCAAATTACGTCGTTGAATTTTTTGCCCAAGAAAAGAACAATATAATTGTTGATACGTTATTGGCCGAGGGTATTTGCTGGGATGATGTTGTTGTTCCGGCTATTGAGGTTCAGCCTCTACTTGGAAAGACCTATGTACTGACGGGCACTTTAGAGACAATGACGAGAGATGAAGGTAAGGAAAAGCTTCAGAGTTTGGGCGCTAAAGTGTCGGGCAGTGTTTCGTCAAAAACACATTGCCTTATTGCCGGGCCTGGTGCCGGTTCAAAGTTAGCAAAAGCTGAATCGTTAAATATAGAAATCCTAGATGAAGGTGCATTTGTCGAATTACTTGCGGAGTATGGAGGGTGAGTTATTACCGGTTGGGTTTCATATTGCTCTTTACTTTGCTTTTGGGAGCGTGTGTCAGTTCACCGCCGAAGCACCTTGATAACCTGTGCGATATCTTTGATGAAAAAAACGGTTGGTATAAAGATGCCCGACAAGCGTCAAAGAAATGGGGTATTCCGATTGGGACCAATATGGCGTTTATGCATCAAGAGTCTCGTTTTGTAGCAAAGGCAAAACCGCCTCGGACTAAGATCTTCGGTTTTATTCCTGGGCCTCGAACAAGCAGTGCTTATGGCTATTCTCAGGCGAAAAAAGAAACCTGGCAATGGTATAAGAAATCATCTGGGCATCGAGGCGCTGACCGAAATGACTTTGATGATGCTATCGACTTTGTTGCGTGGTACAACCACATCAGTGTAACGAAGCGAAAAATTCCAGTGACAGACCCTTATGCGCTTTATTTGGCATATCACGAGGGTCATGGTGGATACGCTCGCGGCACTTATAACAAAAAACCCTGGTTAAAAAAGGTCGCTTTAAATGTTGCAAAAAGAGCACGTCGTTATGATGCTCAGCTAAAAAAATGTGAAAATCGTTTAGGATCATCTTGGTGGTGGCCATTTTAATTTGAAACAACCTGAAGCCTAAGTGAGGGCGTAGCGATGAAGGATCAAGAATCTATTGTGTATGGTTGCATCAAAGATGTCGCCAGTGAACAGCTTGATGCAGGCCGACGCCAAAATAATCGGCAGGCTATGTTGGGCTTGCCTAGTGCCGAAGAGTGGCCGCACCTTTGCCGGGAAATGTTTGCTTTACCGCGTGTTGAGGTTGGTGTGGACAGTTATTTAACCGAGGTTATGCATTTTGGCGCTTCGTATAGGGCGATTGAATATGAATGGACTGAATGGATGAAGCGTTTTGAAGGTTTACTGGATAGTTTGTACTGGGTGTCAGCTGTTGTGCATTTGGAAACAGAGCTGTCTGGCGTGCATACTTTTACTTGGGAAAGCATGACAAATGGCCATGTTCCGGGAGCGGGGCGCCAAACTATTCATTGCGAATGGACGCAAGAAAAAATATTTTAGATTGTTATGATTTCAATTGAGATTAAAAGGTTGAATGGCGAGGCTATTGCCCAATAATACTCTTAAGGTGGTTTTTTTCGATATTGACGTTGTTTTTTTGACGGCAAAGTGAATATTGCAATATCTATGGCAGAGTAAGCGCGGGTTAAGTTATTAGGATATTGCCCTTGGAGAAAATTTTAGGTGTTTCAATTTCTCCAAGTGTATCTTTGCCGATTACAACCTGTTGTTTGGGGCGTGATACGATTTCGCGTTGAGGTATGTAATCTACAATTAATAAAAGACTATAGGGCTATGACATGGCCTTTACTAACTAATGGCATCTTTGAATGAAGTTTAAAATTCGGTTTCAGCGACGTTATAGCGTATTTATTACGATTATTGCCTGTGCGTCCTCTATTCTTATGTTAGTTAAACGTTTTGGTTTTCCTGAAGAGGATGTGGTGCAAATTGTCTGGATTTGCGTGGGTTTTCTAGTCGCTATTATTTGTGTTGCTGCGCCAGTAGCTTTTATTAGCCGCTGGCTCTCAGACCGTTCTGAGAAAGATTTCTTTAACGATCTGGAAGAGCGGGAAAAGCCGGGTCGGAAAAGACCGGAGCAGACACCTATAATAGATAAAAACGAGCTAAGCTAATGCCACAATTCTTTGTTCCTGTTCAATATGTTCATCGAATGCTTGAACTTGCCAAGAAATCGCTTGGTAACTACGAAGAGCTTTTGTCCCAGCTCGATATCGATGAAAATTATTTTTCGAATAATAATAAAATACCAGCCCTAAAGTACGGCGAAATATGCCAGTTAGTTATGAGGCATACGCAAAATGAGTGGTTTGGTGTTTTTGCTGAAGGCAAAGTTCCTCTCGGCGCTTTTCGAATAATGTGTTTGACCTTATTGAGTTGCAGCGATCTTCGGCAGACAATTTTTCGGGGCAGTGAGTTTGCTGAAATTTGCCGTGGATTAATGGTTCGTTATTTATTAACGAATGAAGGTGATATGGCAGTCCTGACTCTAAAACCCTCGCGATCAATGCCTGTGGCTGAGTTTGATCTCAAAGTGGCAGCGGCTTCACCGGATAGCATTATGGCTTCATTAATTATGCAGCATCGTTTGGCTGAGTGGTTGATTGGCATGGATATACCGCTTGAAAATATCTCTGTGACTTTTTCTCGTGAGCAGCACGGGCCAACTTTTGCTTTTCCTAAGGCGGCAACGGTTAAGTATGGCGAGGCGGAAAATTCATATAGTTATGATATGAAATATCTCGATTATCCCGTTGTGCAAAATCAGGCGAATTTGATGGCCTATTTACGTACTGCTCCTTCCCACTTGGTGACGGAAGATCCGAATCACGTTAGTACTTCTGATAAAGTTAGAAATCTTTTGAATAAGGATGTGAGTGGTAACATGCCATCTGCTGAAATGGTGGCGTCGCAACTTAATATCTCAGTTACAACATTGCGGCGTCAGCTTCAGAAGGATGATACGTCGTATCAAAAATTAAAGGATGAATGCCGAATGGCAGCAGCATTTCACTATTTAGGCTGTCTGGATCTTTCGAATAATGTCATTGCTGAAATGTTGGGCTTTGATGAGCCTAGTGCCTTTTTCCGCTCTTTTAAGAAGTGGACGGGTCAAACCCCAGGGGAATATCGTTCAAGGATTGGTCAGGATGCCTAAGTCACGCAGTGACACGGTGTAGGTCTATACTCTAGTGTGATTTATTGACAGAAACTGTCGCGGAAACACCTATTTAAGTGGCGCCTAATTTTAGTATAGTGCTCTAATAGCCGGACGAAAGGAAAAAGAGCCTTTCTTTTTCCTTTCGTTAGTATCAACCAATAAGCGTAATAGTTTGTATATCCTTTCGATATGCGGGTTCTTTGTTAATCAACATGACGTTTTTGGTAATTGAATCTAAAATTAAAGGAAGGCCGAATAGGCTGCAACACGACTGAGGATAGCTGTATGGTTGATTACAAAGTACCTATGCGGGATATGCAATTCGTCATGAACGAAATCTTGGATTTCGATTCCCATTATGACCGTATAGGAAAAGGCGACGACGCGTCTCCTGATCTTGTTGCAGCGATCATGGAGGAGTGTTCCAAGTTTTCTGAAAATGTTATTGGCCCTCTTAATGCTTCTGGTGATGCGCAGGGTTGTACTTGGGATGATGGCGAAGTTACGACGCCAGATGGATTTAAGGAGGCATATCAACAGTATGTTGAGGCGGGTTGGCCCTCAATGACTCACAATCCCGAAGTGGGCGGGCAAGGTTTGCCCGAATCTTTAGGGACTATTCTTAGCGAAATGCACGGTTCTGCCAACTGGTCATGGGGTATGTACCCCGGCTTGTCCCATGGTTGTATGAAAACGATTGAGCTGCATGGTACGCAAGATCAAAAAGATATCTATTTAACAAAATTAGTTGAAGGCAGTTGGACTGGCACCATGTGCTTAACTGAAGCCCACTGTGGCAGTGACTTGGGAATGCTGCGAACGAAAGCCGAGTCCCATGTTGATGGCTCCTATCGAATTAGCGGCACAAAAATATTTATTTCTGCCGGTGAGCACGATATGGCGGAGAACATTATTCATATTGTCTTGGCTAGGTTACCGGATGCGCCTGAAGGGACAAAAGGAATTTCGTTATTTGTGGTGCCAAAGTTTTTACCTGATGCCAATGGCGAGTTGGGTGAACGAAATGGCGTTAGCTGTGGTTCTCTTGAACATAAAATGGGTATTCATGGTAACGCTACATGCGTAATGAATTTTGATGGCGCGACGGGTTTTTTGATTGGACCTCCTAACCGTGGCCTCTATTGTATGTTTACCTTTATGAATACCGCGCGTATCGGCACAGCAATTCAAGGCTTAGCTCATGCTGAAGTGGGGTATCAAAAATCACTAGAATACGCAAAAGATCGAACGCAATTTCGCTCCCTTTCTGGTCCTAAAAACCCAGATGGCCCCGCCGACCCCATTATCTGGCACGCAGATGTTCGTCGTATGATTCTGACTCAAAAAGCGTTTGCTGAAGGCGGTCGCATGCTGATTTATTTTGCTTCGCAACTAGTGGATATCGAACATTGCGCGCAAAGTGATGAGGAAAAAGAAGAGGCTGTAGAGTTGTTGGCATTATTAACGCCAATAGCCAAGGCGTTTTTAACGGAAACAGGGTATGAATCGGCAAATCTTGGCATGCAGTGTTTCGGTGGTCATGGCTATATTAGAGAGTGGGGGGTTGAGCAAAACGTCCGAGATTGTCGAATAGCGATGTTGTATGAGGGGACTACTGGAATACAGGCCCTCGATTTATTGGGTCGAAAAATTTTAATGAAGCAAGGTGAAACACTTAAGCGTTTCACTAAAATTATTCACAAGTTTTGTCAAGAAAATGCGAATAACGCAGAAATGACAGAGTATTTAGAGCCGCTTGCCGCCGCAAATAAACAGTGGGGTGAGTTGACGATGCATATTGGGCTTGCCGCAGTGGAAAAACCAGAAGAAGTCAGTGCTGCGAGCGTGGATTACTTAATGTTCTCGGGTTATGTAACCCTAGCGTATTTTTGGGCGCGAGCTGCACTTGTTGCTCAGGCGCAGGTAAATTCTACGGAAGCTCCATTTTATAAAGGAAAAATTAAGACTGCGCGCTTTTATTACCAGAGAATATTACCTCGTATCGAATCGTTGGTGGTAACGATGAAGTCTGGGGCTGGAAACTTAATGGATTTTGAATTAAACGAAATGTAAGAAAGAGTAATTAAGCCGATGCCTATCATCGGCTTTTTAGTTCTAGTCAATATTATATTTATTGGGCGGTGGTAAAGTAAGTCTAAGGACGGTTTAAACTGGTTCCTGTATTTGTCGTTAGTGTAATGATGTTAAGCACGGTAACTAACGATTACGCAAGGAGTGAACGATATGCTCTGGCGTGCAGAGGTAAGCAGTTTGAATTGACAGTTAAATACTAATTATTGGTTAATAATGGTATAACCGGATTCGGCGCATACTCATAAAGCCATGTGATACGGAGTTTAAAAATTGGTACCTCGATATAACACAATACTAGAGTTGTTGGATTACACCTTTTCAACCTATACCTCACAGCCTGCCTTCACTTGCTTAGGTCATACTCTTTCTTTTCAAGAAATCGATACTCTCAGTATGCGTTTTGCCAGTTATTTGCACAATGAGCTAGGTTTGGAACCGGGTGATCGTATATCACTGCAAATGCCTAATATTTTACAGTACCCGGTGGTCATGTATGGGGCTGCTCGTGCGGGTTTGGTTATCGTTAATACGAATCCTTTATATACCGCTCGGGAGTTAAAGCACCAGTTAATAGATTCTGGCGCGAAAGCAATCGTTGTACTTTCAAATGTTGCGAGTGTCGCCGCTAGTGTTGTGAAAGAAACGGATGTTGAGCATATTGTTGTAACGGATATTGCGGATTTGCATGCTTCTCCAAAGCGTCAAATAATGAATTTTGCCGTCAAACATATAAAGAAAATGGTGCCTGCGTTTCATTTTGATAAAATGGTGAAATTTCGCGATACAATCGCAGAGCCTGCTAAGCCGTTAAAAAGCTTTGAGTGTTTGCCGGAGACTTTATTTGCGTTGCAATATACAGGAGGCACTACGGGCGTTTCAAAGGGGGCAATGCTCTCTCATTTTAATTTAGCAAGCAATGTGTGGCAAATGATTAGCCTCATGCCAGAAGCTTTTAAAGCTGAGAAGGAAGTCTTTGTGGCATGCCTGCCTCTTTATCATATCTATGGTTTTAATTTACATGGGCTTAGTGCGTTTTCTTATGGGGAGCACAATATTTTAATCCCTAACCCTCGAGATTTAAAATCATTGACTCACGCGCTAAGTCAGGTGAAATTCACGGTTTTTATTGGAATAAATACCTTGTATGTAGCGTTGTGCCGATACGAACCCTTTAGGAAAATCGACTTTTCGACGTTACACATTTCCTCTGCCGGTGGTATGGCTATGACCGAAGACGCTATGCGTGAATGGAAAGCTCTTACCGGATGTGATGTGTGTGAAGGCTACGGATTAACAGAGACGTCACCAGTAGTTTGTGGAAATAAAGTGGATGATATTCATCCTGGTACGGTTGGGGTTCCTTTGAATGAAACAGAAATTAAGATCGTTGACGATGATGGTTGCGTCGTTCCTGATGGAGAAGCTGGTGAACTTTGTGTTCGTGGTCCTCAGCTAATGTTGGGATATTGGAATCGCCCGGATGAAACGGCTAATTCTTTGACTGATGATGGTTGGTTCAAAACCGGCGATATCGCTAAATTGTGTGATGGTGGTGTATATAAGTTGGTGGACCGCAAAAAAGATATGATCATTGTTTCTGGCTTTAATGTGTATCCCAATGAAATAGAGGATGTTGTTAGTCAGCACGCAGGAGTTATTGAGGCCGCGGCCATAGGAGTGCCGGATGATCATTCCGGAGAGGTGGTGAAGCTATTTGTTGTGCCAACCGATAGCTCTACGACTAAAGACGAAATAAAAGAATTTTGTCGGGCGAATTTAACGGGATATAAGAGACCTAAGGTGATCGAATTTCGTGAAAGCTTGCCAAAAACAAATGTTGGCAAGATTTTACGCAGAGAGTTACGTGAATCGAATAGTGCTTCGGCGGTTTAGAGTTACAATTTTTATTAGTAAAATGGCAGAAATAGATTACTAGCGCCATACTTAGCGTATATCGCTGATAAAAATACAGCATTCAAAAATCAATAACAGCTGGATATCACTATATGTCGACAAATGCGCTTATTTTATCTGGTGGCGGCGCACGGGCCTCATATCAGGTAGGCGTTTTACGAGCGTTGTCGGACATATTGCCTCACCTTCATAATCCCTTTCCTATTATTTGCGGTACATCTGCGGGCGCAATCAATGCAGCTGCGATGGCTGCTCATCCTGGCGAATTTCGACATGCTGTTCGGGATTTGAGTCGTACTTGGCACTCGTTAGAAATGGAAAACGTGTTTAAAGTGGGCTGGAGGGCGCAGATAGGTGGAGCGCTTAAGGTAGCTGCATCGCTATTCAATGACGGCGTTGGGCGTGGTAAGCCGGTTGCTTTATTTGATAATTCACCTCTGAGGGAACTGCTACAAGAAGTGATTCCTTTTGCTAATATTCAAAACCGTGTCGATAGTGGCGATTTAAAAGCGCTCAGTATTACAGCGTTAGGGTATAGCTCAGGAGAGTCGGTTAGCTTTTTTCAGGGTGCCCCAGAATTACGCGGCTGGCGACGTTATCGAAGGGTTGGAACGCCTTCACAGATTAATGTCGATCATCTATTAGCTTCATCGGCAATACCCGCCATATTTCCTACTGTAAAATTGAGCCGCGAGTATTTTGGTGATGGAGCGATGCGTCAAATGGCTCCAATAAGCTCAGCTTTACACCTAGGCGCTGATCGTGTGTTTATTATTGGTGTCAGTGGGAACCGGCATGCGGCGGGCAATTGGAAATATAAAAAGACTCCAATGCCTAAGCATTCGCCATCTATCGCTCAGATTGCTGGGCAATTATTTAACAGTGCTTTTATCGATTCCCTTGAAGGCGATATCGAGCATTTAGAGCGTGTAAACGACTTGCTCAATATTGTGGATGAGGAACGATGTGATAATACGCACCACTTACGTCCTGTTGAAACTTTGATCATTTCCCCGTCAAAAGCCCTGGACAAAATAGCGGGGCGAAATATTCGTAATATGCCTCCCAGTATGCGTTATTTTATGCGTCGGACCGGGGCTACGGCTAAGGGCGGTGGTTCTGCGACGGCTAGTTATCTGCTATTCTCCCACGAATATTGTAACGAGTTAATGGAGCTTGGCTACCAAGATGCCATGTGGGAAAGAGAAAAAGTAGAATCGTTTTTCTCTCCTCGCAATTCGGATAATCTCTGAGCGGAATAGAGTGTTATCAGGGGATTATCTGAAGGGATAGGTAATCCTTAGTCTTACTACCATCATCAATAACAATGTGTCGCGTACCGTCGTCGGTGTTACCCCGACCATTTCACTTTGTTTAGTTTCATCATCGCTTATTTATCCGGGGGGATTATGAAAGCATTTAAAATTATTATCGCCATTGTAATTGGTTTACCAGTTTTGTTTTTTGTGGCTGGACAGTTCCTTCCAAAAAGTACCCATATAGAAAGGCGTATTGATATTGCTGCGAGCCAAAGCGCAGTTTTTTACCTTGTCAGTCAGCATCGGCAGTTTCAGCGCTGGTCTCCCTGGTTTAAACTCGATCCAAATATGACCCTTCAATATTCTGGCCCGGCTGTAGGTGTTGGTTCGGCGATGTCTTGGTCCGGCAATGATAGTGTTGGTCGAGGCACATCACTATATTCTGAATATCAGACTAATAAACGTGTCGTGACGCTGTTGGACTTTGGCGATATGGGTGGTGGATCGTCAACCTATGATATCGAAGCGCTTGAGGGAGGCGGGAGCCGTGTTGTTTGGGGTTTCGACAGTGAAAATCGTAATATTATGGAGAAATATTTTGGTCTTTTTATGGATTCAATTTTAGGGCCGATATACGAAGAAGGTTTGTTATCGCTAAAAGACTTGGCTGAAAACCTGGAACCGGTCGTAGCGGAGAATATTCGTTATTCTGTCAACGGAAAAGAGTTTTTGGGGTATTTAGCCTACCCAGTTAATAGTTTGGATCCTGTGCCTGGGGTTGTCATTGTTCATGGCATATGGGGGCAAACAGAGCATGAGCAAAAAAGAGCGAGGATGTTGGCGGGGTTAGGGTATGCCGCATTGGCGCTTGATCTTTACGGTGATGGTATCACCAGTGATGATATGGAGGAGGCTATTAACCTTATGGACGAGGTTGGCGAAAATTCCACGCTTACTGTTGAACTATTTGATGCTGCGGTAGAACAATTGCAAAATCATCGCGCAGTCGACTCTTCTAGAATAGCAGCCGTTGGTTTTAGTGTTGGTGGGCCTATCGTCATGAATATGGCGCGCCGGGGGAAAAACCTTATCGGTGTTGCTAGTTTCTATGGCGGTTTTGGTGGTCTAGCATTAATCGATAATACGTCTTTCTCGCCAACTATTGTTTTTAATGGCGTGAAGGATCCGTTTTCTATAAGCGAACAGCGTGATATTTTTGAACGGGAAATGACCTTTGCGGAAGTGCCTTACGAAATTGTTGATTATCCAGATGCAATGCATGGGTTTTCGGATTTGAACTCAGATCATCTTGGAGGAAAGGCAGAGTTGGATTTTATTCGCTATGATCAAGCCGCAGATGAAGATTCCTGGGAACGATTTGCAGGGTTTTTAAATAAGGTTTTTTATCTCTAGGGTATCCTTTAGCTAGAACTTATCCATTCTATAGGCTTCTCTTGTTGTTAAACGTCAGCTAAATACTTTATTTATATGGTAAAAAAACACCTAATTCCGATTTTTGTTCTGACTGCGACCAGCACGTTTTGGGGGCTAAGCTGGATACCTCTTCGGTTTTTTAGTGGCCTGGGAATTGATGGCCTAGCTCTAATCTTTGTTGTTCATTCCGTTCTCTGCTGTATATTTCTACCTTCTGTTCTTGTATCGAGGTGTTCACAACTAAATTTAAAGTATTTGCTGGGTATTGCTGTTGCAGGCGGTATGGGAATATTCAGCTTTACCTATGCTTTGATCCATGGCGATGTCGTCAGAGTTATGGTGCTGTTTTACCTGCTACCTATTTGGGGTGTAATTGGTGGACGAGTGTTTTTGGGGGAGCGGGTAAGTCTGCGTAGGTGGCTTTGCGTTTTGATCGCTTTGCCGGGCGCATTTTTGATACTAGGTGGTCTGGAGATATTTTCTGCTCCCCCGTCTTGGATTGACTTGCTTGCCCTTATTTCTGGGATTAGTTTCGCAGCAAACAATATTTTATTTCGAGGGGTTGGTCAGCTCAGGCTTTCGATGAAGTTGTTTGCGATGTTTGTGGGTTGCTCCTTCATTACGGGCGGATTAATTATTTGCGGGTTGGAAAGCTTCCCGAAATCGATTGAATTTAATAGCTGGTTTTATTTGCTTCTCTATACCATTACTGGAGTGCTTTTAGCTAATGTGGGTTCGCAGTGGGCGGTGGAAAGAATGGAAGCGGGGCGCTCTTCGATCATTATTATTGTGCAGTTGGTTGCAGCCGTTATTTCCGCTACTTTAATCGGTGGTGAACGTTTAGGTGGCTGGGAGTGGTTGGGCTGTTTTATGGTGATTTCCGCGACAATTGTTGAGGCTCTATCCTCAGAGAAGATATCGACTTAACGACGCCGTTCGTGTGACGCTCTCGACATTTCTCGTTATTTTTTTAGAAAAACTGTCAGTCTGTGAAGGGGTGCAAATCGCCTTTGCTTCTATGGTGTATTCTCCTTAAGTATAGAAATACGAATACAGAACAGAGCAAAAAACAGAAAGCACAACTGTTCTCCTCCATAAAAGACTAAAACAAAGAGCGATATTACTAGTGATGAGAAGACAATCAGTGAAAGGCAAAATTGTTTTTGTAAATCCAGCAAGTCGAATTGCGGCAGCGTATATTGGCAGTGGAAAATGTATTGTTTTTGAATACCAAAGTGCGAACCATTTTAAAAAGGGGGAAGTGCTCAATAATCTTCGAAACTCATACGGCCATGTAATTTGTGATCGCGTGAGCATTGGTAAAAAGGCCATGGTCAATGTACTTTCCACTGTGATGGATCAGCACACTGCAAAATTGGTCGTGGCACCTTGGCAAGACATTGGTCATCAAGAGTTCCCTTTGGCGGAATATGCATTTGCATAGAGACCTGTAGTTGCTTTGGGGGCCTTTAGCTGTCTTAGCTTCGGCCTTATGCTCTTCTATAAAAGAGTTTCATAAAAAAACGTTGTATAGCCTTTGTACAGCAACACTCCCCATAGGATTACCATCAAAAAGAGACGCAGGGGTTGCGTCTCTTTTGTTTTTTCAGCTTCCATTTTATTCAAACTTTTAATCAGTGCGGAACCGCAAGCAGGGCAGCGGCCTTGTTTTAGTTGTTTGCCTTTGTGGCCACAATCAAGACATTGAAAACTCATATAGCCTCTCTAGACATGTATTTATAGCCTTTGCTGGCCCTGAAAATGGTGTGGCTTTGAATGTTCTAGCTCCTGCGGTCCCTCGTGGGGGCTAATATGGAGGTGCACATTTCCGCCGAGATTGTGGGAATGAGAGGGTTGGGGTGGATTGCAGCTCAATATTGTTGAAGCATTTCGACGGGTACCAGTTAATGTCGAGAATAAAACGTAAGAGTAAAATAATGTCTTTTTGTCTCATGAAATTATCCTGGTCAGTAATGTGTCGTCTCTTAACGTTTTGTGATGTTTTATCCAAATTGTAGACAAAAAAAGCCCCGCATTAGCGGGGCTCTTTAATCATGTTAAGTGAAAAACTTAAACTTTAACTTCTTCGATCTCGGTAGCGGCGATACGCTTGCCTTCTTCTGCGCCGTCTTTAAACGAAGCCATTTGATCGAAGCTTAGGTAGCGGAAAATCTCATCGGACATGGTGTCGATTTTCGCTACGTACTCAAAGTACTCTTCTGGTGTTGGCAACTTGCCCAAAATGCCACCAACAGCTGCAAGCTCTGCAGAAGCAAGGTATACGTTTGCGCCTGCGCCCAAACGGTTAGGGAAGTTACGAGTAGAAGTAGAGATAACCGTTGAGTTGTCTGCTACACGTGCTTGGTTGCCCATACAAAGAGAACAGCCGGGCATTTCCATACGAACGCCTTTGGCACCAAAGATATTGTAGTAACCTTCTTCCATTAGGACGTGTTGGTCCATCTTGGTGGGAGGAGACATCCAGAAGCGAGTTTTTAGAGCGCCAGGAACCGTTTCGAATAACTTGCCAGCGGCACGGAAGTGACCGATGTTAGTCATACAAGAACCGATAAATACTTCATCGATAGAGTTACCAGCAACGTCTGAAAGTAGGCGTGCATCATCTGGATCGTTTGGACAGCAAACGATTGGCTCTTTAATGTCAGCAAGATCTATTTCGATAATTGCAGCGTACTCAGCGTCAGCATCAGCAGCAAGAGATGATGGGTTAGCCAACCACTCTTCCATTTTGCTGGCGCGACGTTCTAGTGTGCGTTTATCGCCGTAGCCTTCGCTGACCATCCAGCGAAGTAGTGTGATATTGGAGCGCATGTACTCTGCCATGGCCTTTTCAGGAAGTTTGATCGTACAGCCCGCTGCAGAACGTTCAGCAGATGCATCCGACAATTCAAATGCTTGCTCAACAGTAAGGTCATTTAGACCTTCAATTTCTAGTACGCGACCAGAGAAGAAGTTGATTTTGCCTTTCTTCTCAACGGTCAGTAAACCTTCTTTGATGCCGTAAAGTGGAATTGCATGAACGAGGTCACGAAGAGTGATGCCGGGTTGCATTTTACCTTTAAAGCGAACCAATACTGATTCAGGCATATCCAGAGGCATAACACCTGTTGCCGCGGCGAACGCGACAAGGCCGGAACCGGCTGGGAATGAAATGCCCATTGGGAAGCGTGTATGCGAATCACCACCAGTACCGACAGTGTCTGGAAGCAACATGCGGTTCAACCATGAATGGATGATGCCGTCGCCTGGGCGAAGAGAAACACCGCCACGGTTCATAATGAAGTCTGGAAGCGTATGTTGAGTGCTGATATCAACAGGCTTAGGGTAAGCCGCTGTATGGCAGAAAGACTGCATAACCAAGTCTGCAGAAAAGCCTAAACACGCCAAGTCTTTCAACTCATCACGCGTCATTGGGCCAGTAGTATCTTGCGACCCTACTGTTGTCATGCGTGGCTCACAGTATGTGCCTGGACGAATGCCCTTGCCTTCTGGAAGACCGCATGCACGACCGACCATTTTTTGTGCAAGCGTATAGCCTTTGCCAGTGTCTACAGGTGTTACAGGATGGCGGAAACTCTCAGATGCTGCTAAGCCAAGAGATTCACGAGCGCGAGCTGTTAAGCCTCGACCAATAATGAGGTTAATGCGGCCGCCAGCTTGTACTTCATCGAGAAGTACGTCTGATTTCAAAGCGAATTCAGAAAGGACTTCGCCGGATTCACTTAAGATTTTGCCGTCGTATGGGCGAATTTCAATCACATCGCCCATCGATAATTTTTCAACAGGAGCTTCGAAAACAAGTGCGCCAGCATCTTCCATCGTGTTGTAGAAGATGGGGGCAACGTTAGTGCCGATACAGATACCGCCAGCACGCTTATTCGGTACACCAGAGACGTCATCACCGAAGAACCAAAGTACAGAGTTGGTTGCAGATTTACGTGAAGAGCCAGTACCTACAACGTCGCCAACGAAGGCAACGGGGTGGCCTTTCGCTTTAATCTCTTCGATTTGAGCGATAGGGCCTTTAACTGCGTGCTCTTCAGGTGTTAAGCCATCACGAGTCATTTTAAACATGGCAAGTGAGTGAAGAGGAATGTCTGGGCGAGACCATGCATCCTGAGCAGGAGAAAGGTCATCAGTGTTCGTTTCGCCGGTTACTTTAAATACGGTAACTTTGATGGATTCAGCAACGCTATCGCGATTAGTGAACCATTCTGCGTCAGCCCATGATTGGATAACGTCTTTAGCAAGCTCATTGCCCGCTTTGGCCTTCTCTTCAATGTCATGGAAGGCGTCAAATACGAGAGTCGTGTGCTTGAGCTCTGCAGCGGCAAGTGCGCCGAGTTCTGAGCAGTCAAGAGCAGCGACTAGCGTTTCTATGTTGTAGCCGCCGTGCATATTGCCTAAAAGCTTAATGGCGACTTCTTTGGTGATGATAGGGCTGCTAACGTCACCTTTAACTAAGGCTGACAAAAAAGCGGCTTTAACGTATGCCGCTTCGTCCACACCGGGAGGAACGCGATTCGTGATGAGGTCTAAGATTACTTCTTCTTCACCAGTGGGTGGTGTTTTCAGTAATTCAACCAGTCCAGCGACTTCGTCAGCGCTGAGGGGTTTGGGTGGAATACCCATGGCTTCACGTTCTGCTACATGTTCGCGATAAGCTGCAAGCACAGTAATTTCCTCTAATATGGTGGTGGGACAATTGGCAATCTAGCCAATAAAACAATAGAGAGTCGACCATTGCGCTTTGTAAGCTGGGTACGACCTCATCAAGGCGGACATATTCTACAGTAATGCGCCTATGCTGTTAAGTTTGGCCTACATATAATCGGTATAAACCTGGGTTATGGCACGAGATTACAGGTAAAACTGTTACAATGCCGCTCATTGAGCGTTGACTGTAAAGTCAAAAGCTTAGTTTACGGCTTGCTCTAACATTGAATCTACAACTACATGAAACTATCCCTTGTCTGTTGATGCTGCATTAAAATCGCCCTGTATTGGCGTCTGTTCCACTGGAATTGGCGACTCTGTATGCAGAGGGTGTAAGCGCTATACTCACGAAATCATCAATTGGAATGCCTACAACGCCAATGAGAAGCGTGCTGTTCTCGATCGTTTGGGTGCTTTGTTATCCCAAGTTGTGCAAGCTAAATTGACGATTGTGGATGAGGCGCTATTGCTAAAGCAGTTAAAGCTTCAAAATATCTACCACAATCCAGAGTCTCATCCTTATGCATGGGTGTTTGAATTGCTTAAAGTAGGCGCTAGCCAAATAGTTGCACTTGAAAATTATGGTTGTTCGGTCAAAAGAGGATATGAGTCGATGAGCTTAACTGAGTTGCGCGATAGTATTGATGCTGATTATTACGTCCTATCGAGTGTGCACTACCAACGATATTTTGAAATGACTGAAAAACCCTCATGAAAACGATTAGTGAATTTTTACTGTGCGAAACCCCGGACGCTTGGATTGCAGAGGCGTTAAAGCATCCCGAAACACTGCTTATCGATCACGCAAATTGCGAAAAAAAAGCCGCGGGTACAGCGCTTAACTTGATGTACCGTTACGTTGAAAATTTTGACTTGCTCAATAAAATGTCGCGCCTGGCCCGTGAAGAGTTGCGACACTTCGAGCAAGTTATCGCGATAATGGAAGAGCGCGGGATTGAGTACACGCAAATTAATGCCAGCCGTTATGCCGCAGATTTACGTAAGCCGGTGCGAACGTTCGAGCCGGCACGGCTTATTGATACAATGATTGTTGGTGCTATTATCGAGGCGCGTTCATGTGAGCGTTTCGAAAAGTTGGCCCCTCACCTGGATGCCGAGTTAGAAAAGTTCTATACGTCTTTGTTAAAGTCAGAGGCGCGCCACTACCAAGATTATCTAAGTCTGGCCGAGAAAGCGGCAGGTGGTGAGTGCATTCAAGATCGTATCGATATCTTTTTGCAGAGAGATAAAATGTTGGTTCAATCTGAAGATGCGGAATTTCACTTTCATTCCGGTGTTCGGGCAGAGGCAGCTGAGCAGAAGGGTTAATAGCAGCTCTTGTTACGTGATTGTTTAGTTTATAGGAAATTCCACTAGCTCGTCCGTGTCCGCATCGACCTTGTAATACCAGCCCGTTTTTCCCCAGTCTCCTAATACGATACGTGCGCATTCTGAGCCGTTATGCGTCTCTATATGTCGAGCCGGTCGATGTGTATGGCCGTGGATCATATTGATCACGCCGAATTCTTTAAAGTATGCACCTACAGTTGCGGCGCTGACATCCATAATTTCGTCAGATTTATTTTTGTGGGCTTTTCGACTTTTACGCCGCATATAAGCAGCAAGAAGTTTTCTTACCCATAAAGGGTACGCTAGCATTTTGGCTTGCCATTCCGGTTGGCGAACCTTGCGTCTAAATGCTTGATAGTCGATATCATCGCTGCACAATTGGTCGCCATGCAAAAGAAGCAGGGGGCTTCCGTACATATCGATAACTTTTGATTCAGGAAGCAGGGTTACGCCGGTATTCTTGGCGAAGTCTTCGCCAATCAAAAAATCTCGATTGCCATGAAGAAAGAAAATGGCCGTGCCTTGATCGCTTCGTCGCTTTAGCCAGCTTTGAATTTGCAGAGTGAAGGCTGAATTATTGTCGTCGCCAATCCAGGCATCGACAAAGTCGCCAAGAATGTAGATAGCCTTGGCATCTTGGGAGGTTTCAAAAAGAAAATGACGAAAAGCCTCGCTAATTGCAGGGCGCGAGGCTTCTAAATGAAGGTCTGAAATAAAATAGGTTGGCGCGAGATCTGTAGACATAATGTAAGCGAGTAAATCCTTTGCCAACCTAATATTAAGCGACGGTAGCAGTTTCGATGATAACGGGCTCTGTAGGCACGTCTTGGTGGCCGCCACTGTTGCCTGTACTAACGGCTTTAATTTTGTCGACTATGTCCATGCCTTCAGTAATTTTACCAAATACACAATAACCCCAGCCTTGGCTGTCTTTACTTTTGTGGTTTAAAAAGTCGTTGTCTTTAATGTTGATGAAAAACTGGGCGCTAGCACTGTGCGGGTCGCCAGTTCTTGCCATTGCCAATGTGCCATTATCATTCTTCAAGCCATTATCGGCTTCGTTTTTGATGGATTCGCGTGTGCTTTGTTCTTTCATGTCCTTATCAAAGCCACCGCCTTGAATCATGAAGTTCTTAATGACGCGGTGAAAGATTGTACCGTTGTAAAAACCGTCTTCAACGTACTGTTTGAAGTTGGCAGCAGTGTTAGGTGCCTTATCAAAATCGAGTTCGATTTTGATATCACCGAAATTTGTATGCAAAGTGATCATTTGAAAACCTTTTTTGCGAGAATATAAGAAGGGTGACTGAAACATCTCTGTGCAGACCACGCGAGGCGGCTATAATACGCGTTTCGTCCAGAATCTGAAACACCCGGTCAATGCCGATGTGATTCAACTGGAGCTCGACCTCAGACATGGCGTATTTATGAGTACAGAAGACAAACCCCTGAATTTTTTAGAGCAGTTGATTAAGTCAGATCTCGAAAGCGGCAAAGTCGAGTCCTTGGTGACGCGTTTTCCGCCTGAGCCAAATGGCTATCTTCATATCGGCCATGCAAAAGCCATTTGCTTGAATTTTGGTCTTGCCGAAACTTTTGGTGGCCAATGCAATTTGCGTTTTGATGATACTAATCCCGAAAAAGAAGAAATGCAGTATGTCGAGGCGATTAAGCAGGACGTCAGTTGGCTAGGTTATGAGTGGAGTGGGGAGGTCAAATACGCATCCAGCTACTTTGATACCTTATACGAGTGGGCCCAGCATCTTATTAATACCGGGAATGCCTACGTATGCGATCTTTCTGCTGAAGAAGCACGCACTTATCGTGGCAGCTTAAAAGAGCCGGGTAAAAACTCGCCTTTTCGAGATCGCTCAGCAGAAGAAAGCCTCACTTTGCTTGATGAAATGCGTCTAGGCAAGCATGACGAAGGCAGTCGAGTCCTGCGAGCAAAGATTGATATGTCGAGCGGCAATATCAATATGCGTGATCCGATTTTGTACCGTATTCGCAAGCAAGAGCACCATCAAACCGGTAACAAGTGGTGTATTTACCCCACCTACGATTTTGCTCATGGCCAAGAAGATGCCATCGAAGGGGTTACGCATTCTATTTGTACGCTAGAGTTTGCTGATCATCGCCCGCTGTATGAGTGGTTTACTGAAAATTTACCTGTGCCGAATAAGCCTCGCCAGTACGAGTTTGGACGTTTAAATTTAAATTACACCATTACATCAAAGCGAAAACTAAAAACCTTGGTGGATGAAAAGCATGTTGATGGTTGGGATGACCCCCGTATGCCCACGATTGCTGGTTTTCGACGACGCGGTTACACGCCGGGATCACTGCGTAAATTCTGTGAAATGATCGGTGTGACCAAATCCGATGGTGTTGTTGATGTTGCCATGCTCGAACATGCGATTCGTGATGATTTAGATAAAAATGCACCGCGTGCGATGTGTGTATTACGGCCTTTGAAAGTGGTTTTGACCAATTATGAAGAAGGCAAGGTTGAAGAGCTGACGGCGCCAGGACATCCGAATCGCGATGATATGCCATCACGAAAAATGAGTTTCAGTCGTGAAGTTTTTGTCGATCAGGAAGATTTCCGTGAAGAAGCGAATAAAAAGTACAAGCGTTTGGTGATTGGCAAGCGTGTGAGATTGCGCAATGCCTATGTGATTGAGGCTGATGAAGCGATTAAAGACGATGCGGGTAATATTATCGAAGTGCGTGCGCGTATTATTGAAAACACCATTGGCAATAACCCGGAAGATGGAATTAAACCGAAGGGCGTTATTCAGTGGGTCGACGCTTCTGATCATGCAAAGTTTGAAGTTAGGCTTTACGATCGTTTGTTTACCGTGGAAGCGCCTGGACGAGGTGGCGAAGATCTTACCAGCCAATTAAACCCCGATAGTTTGCTTGTGTTAGAAAACTGTATTGGTGAAAAAGGTTTGGCCGATGCTCAGCCTGGGGATAGATTCCAGTTCGAGCGAGAAGGGTATTTTTGTCGTGATACCTCGGCAGAAACTAAAGATAAATTAGTATTTAATCGTACGATTGGCTTGCGTGATAGTTGGGCGAAGGCTAATCAAAATTAATTGATATTACTACGGTATTTTCTTTGGGGTTATTTAGCTGCTGGTAGCCCGCTATAGCGCTCCGGTAAGTATTTTCAAGACACGCCACAAGTACGTCCGTGTAGGCTCTGCACCGCCATCCATGGCGGAGCAAGGTCTTGAAAACACTTCCCGAACCACTATAGCTACATGCGGGCATTAAGCTGAATGTTCGACCGAAACAGAGAGCGCTTCCTGGTTTCCTGTGGTAACCCATACAAAGCTTTGATTTCATACGGTTTTCGGTTTGTGCCACGGCACAAATTGATGGACTTTAATTAAGTTCGGCATGCGTTCCCACGGTTCTCCCTGGCAACCGATACGGAACAAGAAAGCCAAAATTAATATTCGTTTCAAAAAACAATCGCAAGAAATGAAATGAAATGAAACGAAATCAATCAAGACAATGAAAAACGAGACCTTAAAATGGGTTTAACAGTATATAACTCGGCCACACGCAAAAAAGAAGCGTTTGAGCCAATCGATAAAAACTCCGTCACCATGTATGTTTGTGGTCCCACGGTTTATAACTTTGTGCATATTGGTAATGCACGTCCGGTCGTAGTGTTCGATACATTATTTCGTGTATTGCAAAGCCTTTACCCAAAAGTCACTTACGCGCGTAATATTACTGATATCGACGATAAAATCATGAAAACCGCGCGCGAAGCAGGTGAAACGATAGCAAGCCTATCGCAACGTTTTGCCAGCGAGTTTGAAAAAGACATGGCGCAACTCAATACCTTACCGCCAACGATTGTGCCTTATGCGACTGATCACATCGATCAGATGATTAATATGGTGGCGACGCTGATCGAAAAAGGAAATGCCTATGAATCCCAAGGTCATGTTTTATTCGACGTAAAATCCATGGCCGATTACGGCAAGCTTTCCAATCGTTCGCTTGATGATATGTTGGCTGGTGCCAGTGAGCGAGTCGAAGTAGCTGATTATAAACGCTATTCCGGTGACTTTGTTTTGTGGAAACCATCATCGGAAGATGAGCCCGGTTGGGATAGTGCTTGGGGAAGAGGGCGTCCAGGTTGGCACTTGGAGTGTTCAGCCATGATTGAAAAACATCTCGGTAATACCATCGATATTCATGGTGGCGGCCGTGATCTGATTTTTCCACACCATGAAAATGAGCGAGCGCAAAGCCAGTGCGCCCATGGCGGCGAACAGTACGTTAAATACTGGATGCATAATGGGTTTATTAATATTGGCGGCGAAAAAATGTCTAAATCGTTAGGCAATTTTAAAACCGTTCGTGATTTGCTGGGTAAATACCACGGTGAAACCTTACGCTTTGCATTGCTATCGGGGCAATACCGTTCCGAGTTGGATTTTTCTGCCGATCTGCTTGATCAAGCAAAATCGAGTTTGGACAGTTTGTATGGTGCGCTGAAGAATAGCGATGCTGAAGCGTCTGCATTGAGCCAAGATCAATTGCAAGCCAGTAAAGGTTATCAAGCCTTGTTAGATGATTTAAATACGCCACTTGTGTTGGCGGAAATTCATCAGTTAGCGCGCGAGTTAAATAAAGACCCTAAAAATGCGCAAGCCAAAAGTGAACTGATTGCACTGGCTGATTTAATTGGGATTTTGCAGCAGGATGTAGGTGTGTGGTTTCAGGGGGACGGCGATGACGGTGAGTGGGTTGAAGCTTTGATCGCTGAACGCAATCAAGCCAAGGTCGACAAAAATTATGCGCGGGCGGATGAGATCCGTACAGAATTGGAAGATAAAGGCATTACCTTGCTCGATAGCAAGGACGGCACCTCTTGGCGCAAGGATTAGTACAGTTTGAATTATGAAAAAATAGAACATACCTTTGAACGTATTCGTTCAAACAAAATGTTCGAAACATTTGTTGTTAGTATTATTATATTTTCGGCCTTGGTGGTAGGCGTTAAAACTTACGAGATGCCACCCCAGCTATCCAGGGCAGTGATTTTTCTTGATTGGTTAATTACGGCTATCTTTTTGGTGGAGATAGCTGTTCGGTTTTTAGGAGATAAAAACAAACGACGCTTTTTTTTAAATGGTTGGAATGTCTTCGATACGTTAATTGTATTGATCAGTATTATCCCAGTGGATAATAGCGAGTTGGCAATTGTTGGGCGTCTTGTCAGAATATTTCGTGTTCTGCGAATGATTTCGATAATTCCTGAACTTCGGGTGCTGTTGAACTCGTTGTTAAAGGCGTTGCCACAGCTGGGTTACGTCATGCTGTTGTTGTTCATCATTTTTTATATTTACGCTGCGGTAGGAAGTACCTTTTTTGCGACGATTAACGCTGATTTATGGGGTGATATCGCGGTTAGTATGTTGACGCTATTTCGAATTATGACGTTTGAAGATTGGACCGATGTCATGTACGAAACTATGACCGTATATTCACTGAGCTGGATCTATTACCTATCCTTTATATTCTTCACTGCATTTGCGTTTCTTAATATGGTGATAGGTATTGTGGTTAATTCTCTAGAAAAGGAACAGAAGTGTTTGGATCAAGAGAAAGAGCTGGAAGCTAGAGGGGGTCAAAAAGCCGAGAGTGAGATCGACGGTTTACGCGGAGATATTGAAGAGCTGAAGCAGATGATACAAAAAATAAGTGTAAGTAAGAAATGTTTGGCTTCTGCCTTATAGTGGATGTGGCACCCCAAAAATTGGTTCTTTACTAATTGATGTTAGGCATTCTAAACGTGTATTAAATGGCTACTCTATTCGAGCTTTCATCGATTGACGTTCGGTGAGTTGAGTGAATGTTGAATGGAGGCTGGAACTCTTAAATATGTCAGTGCAGTGAAACGCAAGATGATCACATTTTGTGGTCGGGTATGAAAGCTAGCTCTGCGGAATGAGTGGCTTTCACTGCATGAACGTGGCGAAAATCAGAAGTAAAAATCAGAGGTGAAAGGTTATTACCGATTCAGCATTGAGTGAGATTATTCGCCGGGTTGTGGTTCTGCTTAAAGGCCGCTTAACTGAGCGCGAGGCTAAAATTTACGAACTAGTCCAAATACTTGTCGACGCCAAATTATACCCTTGGTCGTCTTCTTCGTTAATTTCGCTTTATCAAAAATTATTTCTTACTCAAGCCGGTTTGTGTGAGCTGTATTTTAATTATGAAGAGTCTGGCGACGAAATAGTTATTGTGACGACTGTCTCTGCTTATATCCGTAAAAGGGACGGTTTACTGGTAACTGGGCTACAGTCTTTACCCTCGGAGTTGGAAGAGAGCGTGACTCCAAATATCGATTTTTTTTGTGATCAAACCAATTTTTTCTCTGTTACAGAAAATAAAGTACAGGGTCTACTCGATGGTTTTTGGTTGAGATATCAATCTGAGTTAGAACTTCAGCCTGCGCTTGATGTGTTAGGCCTGTCGAGTAATACAAATTGGCCAGAGATTCGAGCACGCTATCGGGAGCTAGCCTCTAGGTCTCATCCGGATAAGGGCGGAGATTCTAAAGTGTTTATTCAAATTCGAAAGGCTTACGAACGCTTAAAACGTGATTTTCGGTAAACTCTTCTTTAAAACGATCGTTCTATTGCTGTGAAACGTTAACCTATTCGCTAAAAGCGGCTATTATATTAAGTGAGGATGGAGCGCTTCGCTTCAAACTAAATCAACTATTGATCTTGTCGATGGGACCCAAAACTCTCCCCATAGCTACATCCGATTTTCGCTACAGCATAAGCCGAAACCTTGTGCTTGGCTTGGTGTTGCTGATCGCGTTAATTATCGCGGCCAGTTTTTCTGTTATTTGGCTGGAAGGCCGTCCTCAGCTTATTGCTATGTCACTCGATAGCCAGATCAAGTTGGGTCAAAATATTTCACTCGCACTCGAACGTGAGATGCAAGAAGTGCGTGGCGTGTCTCGCAGTATTGCTTCTAGTGCTGCCGCATTGCCTAGAGATTCTCTTGAAAAGATATTAACCAAAACAGTACCTGTGATGTTGCAGCCTGAGGGGGCAACTGAAATTTATGCCGGGGGGGGCGTTTGGCCCGAGCCCTACGAATTTGATCCAGGTTTGGGCCGAAATAGTTACTTTTGGGCGCAAAACAAAGCTGGTGAACTCGAATTTTTGAACGACTACAACCTACCTCAGGGGCCTGGCTACCATGGGGAGGAATGGTATGTTCCGGCTAGAATTTTAGGCCAGGAAGTTTATTGGTCAAAATCCTACACCGACCCATACTCTCTACAACCTATGGTGACATGTACGGCTCCAATGAAGCGGGAAGGTAAGTTTATAGGTGTCGCCACTGTTGACCTCAAGCTCGATGGAGTCGCTCAGATCCTGAATGAAATCATCAATGGCTTGAATGCTTATGCGTTTGTCGTTGACAGAAACAACCGTTTTATCGTTTTTCCTATACTCGGGTTTGATGTATCGCGTACGCAGGCGTATGGAGGCAACAATGCCTTCGAGTATCTTGATGATTTGGTTAGAGGCTATCCAACGTTTAAGGCGATATTGGATGGTCTAAACCGTATGGATGCTTCCCTTTTCAGTGATATGTCTATTCAAAAGCCGGAATATCTCAACTTGGTGAGTCGTCTGGAGCAAGGTAGTTATCAGATCGATCAAGAAGAGGCTGAGCGTTTGGTTGCCCACCACTGGCTCAACGAAAAGAGTGTGACTGTGTACGACAAGCCTTTGCAGACGTTTGAGATTTATGACGATTTATTGTTGGGGGGGGACTCGACGGGATTTATCTATCAGATGTCCTCGACTAATTGGCGAATTGTCACTGTATTTGAGCGTAAAGCCTATGGCGCTATATCTGAATTGGTGAGTCAAAAGTTGTTTGGCGCGATACTCGTTTCATCTGTCATTTTTGGTATTCTTGCCCTGATATTTCTTAAAGTTGGTGTGATAGACCGAATAACGCGTATGGTTAGCTTATTGTCAGAAGCGGCGCAATTACAAGATGGTAAGAGCCTAAAGCTTGAATACGACAAGAATGATGAGCTGGGTTTGTTAGCGTATTGGTTTAACTTCCGAACTGAGCAGCTGGAAAAAGCGATTCAAACAGCCAAGCGCGCCAACCGTGCAAAAACTGACTTCCTAACCGCTATGTCGCAGGAACTCAGGACTCCTATCAATTCCATTATTGGCTTTAATCGGAGGCTTATTGTTAAGCTTGGAGGGGATTTAGAGGAGCAAAACTATAAGACCCTCGTGGGAGTACAGCGTAGCGCCCACCATTTGTTGGCATTAATTGGCGATATTATTGAAGTGTCTGAGCTTGAAGCCGGAAAGGTTAAGCTTAAATTCGATTGGGAAAGCACCAATATGCTATTGGATGATGCTAGCAGTCAAATGGCTGGCCAGATAGCTGATGCAAATTTGAATTTTGAAATTTTGCCCTTAAAAGATGACGTCAGGGTGTATGCCGATAGGCAAAAAATCATTCAAATACTATTACATTTACTTGCCAACGCCGTACAAGCGACAAAAGAAGGCAGTGTCACCATGAAGGCTGAGTTGGCAGAATTAGCTGACCACAGTGCGGTGGCCTTTTCTGTAACAGATACTGGCACTGGACTGACCCAGGAAGAAAAACACCGTATATACAGGCAGTTTACCCAGATGGACGAACATGGTGGTATAGAAAAGGGGATGGGGCTGGGTCTATATCTTATTCGTGAAATTAGCTCCCTCCATAATGGCGCTGTATTTTTTGAGTCCTCTTTGGGCACGGGTTCGACCTTTAAAGTATTAATTCCTATTAGTGTAAATCTTGCCAAACTCGATGATGATTTTGGGGACTTGAGATAGCTCATTCGATGCCTTAATAGGCCGTAAGTTACGCGAAATACTAGGCAACCTAAATGCCTGATTTGAAATCGGCCCGCAGTGATTCTCTTCCTGAGTTAATGGTTCTTTCTTGTACTCCGGTTCTTGTTTATCTTATTGCCAATAATCAACTGACCTTCTTCTGCACTTACGATAATATTGCCAGTCTACAACAGCGGGAAAACCAGTAGTACTGGCACCGTCTGTATTTCAATTGATCAAAATGAGCACATTATGTTTTTAGGCAGATTAATAGGCGCTTTTATCGGCTATTCGGTATTCGGCATTTTCGGTGGTGTGATTGGCTTTGCTGTTGGCCATTTTTTTGACAAGGGGCTGTCTGGTATCAAGCAAGGTGTGAGTCCTGAAGATCGTCAGGATATCGAAAAAGCCTTCTTTGACGTGGTATTTCCGTTGTTAGGGAAATTGGCGAAATCCGATGGTCGGATCTCCGAAGACGAGGTCAAAACGACCGAACAGTTAATGACTAAAATGGGCTTATCGACGAGTGCGCGGGCTGAGGCGATCGAAAATTTCAAGCGGGGAGCTGACCCCGATTATGATGTCGAAGCGGCTCTCAGTGCGTTTCTATCTGTGTGCGGTAAACACAATAATATGAAGCAAATATTACTCGTTTACTTGATTACCATTGCGTATGCGGATGGAGTTCTGCATGAGAAAGAAGAAGCCCTGATGCAGGATGTCGCTAATACATTGGGCTATTCTCGTTTCGCATTTAATCATCTTCTGGGCATGGTGAAGGCTCAGGCTCACTTTTATCAAGGTCAGCAAGAGCGGGCAGGTTATCGGAATAGTGGCTGGGGAAAAACTTCTGGTCCGCAGACTAATGAGCTAGAACTTGCGTATCAGGCACTGGGCGTTACCAAAGATATGAGCGACAAAGAAATTAAATACGCTTATCGCAAGTTAATGAGTGAGTATCATCCAGATAAACTTTCAGGAAAAGGCGTTCCCGATGACATGGTAAAACTTGCTACTGAACGCTCTCAAGAAGTGCAATCTGCTTATGAATTGGTTAAAAAAAGCCGCAAGGCTTAAAGTTGGTTTTTTATTCCTATCGCTTTCTTTGGATTGTTTTGCCTGGAGTGCAAAAGGTCATGAGTGGATTGCAGAGAAGGCTTTCACAAGACTAAGTGAAAGGGAGGTTCAGTATTATCAGGAATTAGTTGACTTAATAGGAGTAGAGAAAGCGGAGGGTTCCCTTAATACTAACCGAAAACACTTACCATTAATTGCAACATATCCTGATCGTGTTCGGGATATTCCCTTTGGACAATTATTTTTAAAGAATGAAACGATATTGCCAGAAGCGTTTGCTGATAGGGCTGATAATAATACTGCCACCTGGCATTATCACAACGAAGTAGCGCGTACGCCGGGTAATTCGCATTGTCGATTTCAAAATCGTGGTGAATTACTCACTATATTAGATGAAATTGATAAGGCGCTGGGTGCCCCGCTCACTAAAAAACAAGAAGCCCTGCTTATAAGCTTTCAAATACACCTTATTCAAGACATTCATCAGCCTTTACATTCTTTTACGAATTTGTCCGATAACTGCAAGTCAGACTTGGGTGGAAATAAAACATGCTACCGCATGGGGTTCCTGGGGAGATGCAAAACCAATTTGCATGCCCTTTGGGATTCTGGCTTTGATGTGTTTGAAAGAAAGTTTCCAGCGCCTGTAACTGACATTTTCATGGGAGCTAAGACTGAATTTCTTCCTGCGTTATGGAATCAAGAGAATCAACGATATTATCGTGATGTTTACGATATGAGCTGCCCAGACTATTTTGACCGTTCTCAGGTAATAGCGAATGATCGTGTTGGTTTGGCTGTATCACGACTTACCAATTATTTAAAACTGCACTATAAAAGAAAAACTCGTAATGTCTCAGAATAAATCCATACTTATTACTGGCTGTTCCAGTGGGATTGGTCGTAGTGCTGCGATTATCCTACAAAAGCGTGGCTATCAAGTTATTGCCTCTGTTAGGAATCCTAAAGATATAGCAGGGCTTAAACAAGAGGGTGTCGATCATGTTATTCATCTTGATTTAAACTCCAGCGAATCCATTCTTGAGGCTATAGAGGAAACCTTGGCGATTACCGGAGGGGATTTATATGCTTTATTTAATAATGGTGCATACGGACAGCCTGGCGCAGTAGAAGACTTGTCACGCGATGCTCTACGAAAGCAATTTGAAACGAATGTCTTTGGAACACATGAGCTCACCGTAAAAATATTACCATTTATGCGTAAAGACAGCGCACGTATTGTTCAGTGTGGTTCGATTCTTGGTTTTATCAGTATGCCCATGCGCGGCGCTTATAATGCAAGTAAACATGCCTTAGAAGGTTTAACAGATACCCTTCGAATTGAACTTAGCGAAACAAATACAAAAGTTAGCATTATTCAACCTGGGCCAATTAAAACCGATTTTCGAAAAAACTGTCTGATTGCGTTAGAAGATAATATTGATATTACCGCGAGCCGTCATAAAATCCGTTACGACGGTGCACTAAAACGCTTAAAAAAAGTGGGGGCAACTTCGAGTTTTACATTGCCCCCTGAAGCGGTGGTGCGTAAGCTCATTCATGCACTTGAATCTGACAACCCTAAAGCACGTTATCGAGTGACCTTTCCAACGCATTTATTTCGTGCGATAAAACCTATATTCCCGACGTGGTTGCTGGATAGGATTATTTTGAGGGCGGCAAAGGCCGAAGGCTAAGGAATGGGGGAGGGCAGTAAAACTGACGTTTTAAAATCGCTCTCGCTACGACCCTGTTTATGGACGGGCACTAATTAGGCCGTCATTAGCGCTTCTTCAGGTTCTCGGAGAAGTAAACTTTCCCAAGCATTGTCTTCAAAGATATGAAGTCGATCTGCGCACATGTTGTCGCTGTAAGATATTAGGGCGGTTAAGCTTAGGTGGATAATGGAAGCTGTTTCATTCCAAGCATATCCCCACTCGTTATGAAAAGCGTTAAGCTGAGTTTCCTCTTGGTAATTCATATCGCCCACAGACAACAGCTCTTTTATTGCCGTTATCGAATTGTAGCGTTTTCTTAGAACGTAACCTATGTCGGAGTATTGATCATAATGGCAGATTATCGAACTGTATATCGAATGCTTGGGATACTGATAGTTGGTTCGTATAGCGATTATGCACTGTTTCATGTCGCATCTTCTATTATTCGGTTGTTAAGGTTTGACTTGTCGGGCGCATCATTACTTTTATATATTGCACAAAAACAATGTCTAAGCTCTTAAATTTGTAGGTCTTAATCGAGCAATTGCTTAATTGCTGAAGCATTAGTCGGCGACCAGTGACTATATGGCTATGATGTCATGGCCGGAGAGAAGGGAACAGGCGAGAAAAGCCGCTATCGCTGTGAGATATTGCTGACAGGCGCCAGTTTTGTATGGCTTACAAGACGATTTAAAATTTTATGCTTACTATCTTTCAAGGGGGAGGGGCGGTAAGGTTATTCTTTGAGTGATATCGTCTGCCGTATTTACTCTCTGGACGAACTTTATTTTATTCCCTGAGGGATACCTACGGGGAGATCTTTATTCGGGCGAAACATAATTACAGGTACGTGGAGTGAAATCATTTCGCAAGGAACAGAAGTCGAGAAAGTCAGAGCCCGGTATGAGGCAAATATTACAGACTATTTATCCTCAGCTAAGACTGTTTTGTATTGTAACGTCGCCGCTCCGCTCTACTGAATTATTGAGAATAAAATGTTCCGTGGACAGAGGGTAGAACATAACCCGGAATTTTGGCTCTAAATACTTCACTAAAATCTACGGCGTTTAGGCACAGGAGAAAAGACTCATCAATCTCGCAGTGAGCCACGACGGTAAGAATGTAGCCATCATCTTCAGCTAAACCACTTGCTCTGGCTATGAATAAGGGTTCCCCTGCGTAATAATCTTCCTCACTCCACTCGAGATAGCTACCGTTTTCAATATTAATTTTGATAATGCTATTGTCAAAGTCAGCACGGTCATAACTCAAACCGTAACAATATTTATAATTACCAAAGGTATAGTCTTGGTTGTAGGTGGGGACTTCTATGTATTTGTTCGAAATGACTTTTTTACTGGTGGTGTTATCATTTAAATTTAGTGTGTAGCGCGTTAATAAGCTTTCTTCCTCAATAGGTCTTCCGTCAGATCTTCGTAGATTGTCCAGATAAAGGTCATTAATGATCTTGTTACTTGGCCACTCACAAATGTCAAATACAATACTCCCATCTTCTTCACGTGCATTTACATGGTGAAAAGAGAAACAGGGCTCTACCGTAAATTCGTGATCAATAGCCCCGGTGCTACGATTGATAAGGGAAATCTTAGTGTTGAACTCAGGTTTCCATCTAAAAGCTTTAATATAACTAATAAATCCGAATCGTAGAATTAGAGAAACCGGATGAACGACGAGGGGGTATTCAGTATGTATGATATAGCTGGGTGTTAAACCGAAAGAATGGGTGTAACTTGGGAAGCGACTGCCGACTTTCCCTATGATACGTCGTTTTAGTGTTTTATTGTCTATGCGGTAATAATTGTGCCAGCAAGTTGGTCCGGGTACAGCGTCGACGTTAATAAATTCTTTAGTATTTTTATCGTAGACTGGGTGGGCGGTAGTGGTCTTCCCTTCGTTATTTAAATCGTCGTCGAATTCAAAATGCTGAATGGTTTCCAGAGTGTCTAGGTCGAATTCGGTCATACCTGTCGATTCGGTAAGTGCAAAATAACGACCAGCGATTGATTGAGTCGATATAGCAGAGTTATTTCCCGGTTTTCGGCCTGTGATGACTTCTCGAATATATTCCCACCATTTAAATTTGGGGACCGTTGCGAATAGGGGGTAGGCTAGCCTTGTGTGGGTGTGCCCCTCCAAGTAGTGCTTAGTTTTTAAAAATTGTGATCGATAATGGAGGGTGTTGTTTTTGAAGCTAAAGGCGTGCAGAAATGCGGAACCATCAAACCAGTGGTCTAAAGCGCTATTACCTACCTCAAATTCACCTGGTCCATTTTTCACATAGATACCTGATAGATCTTGAGGTATTGATCCTGAATAGGGTTCTAATTCCGCCGAGTGCTCTGTACACCGGTTTTTAAATATACTCAAATTTAGCTCCAGTTGTTATCGAAATTTCTTTGTTCTTATTCTGGTTGAGGGGGGAACGGTGATGAAGTTTATCGTGTTTACTTATGTCGTGTAGCGTTACATGTTGGAGTTTTTTTTCTTGGGGTGGTTTGAACCGATAATGCGAGTTGCTGAGAAGATAAACGCGATGATGATTTTACTGTTGGGGCGGAAATCGAATGAAAAGGAAGGATACACGTTGGATAAGACCGTCTGCCGTACGGATGCGACGGTTTAGTGTGTAGGGAGGTAATTACAGCGTTTCTCGACCGATGAATATCCTCCTTTGGATGTTAAACAGTGCTGATAGGGGGCATTAACGGCGTCTAACTACTACGTTTCGATGAGGCTCAACGTTTTACTCTTAGGTGGAGGCTTTTATTCTTGGCTCTGCAGAAAGCGTTGTAACGCGCCAAGTGTTTTTTTGTCGTTATAAATCTTACTGTGTTCGGCGGTTGTCAAACTTATCGTTGTCGAGTTTGAATTGGTTTGAAAGGCTAATGGTAGGGTTGATGAGGCTGTTGTTACGGTGCTATCACCTTCGGTAAACAAACTAATGTTGCTGTTGGGGTGGTACTTATTCAGTTGTTCATTGTTATAAATTAGGCGAGGTTTTTCTCCGATTTCATTAACGATCATTTTTTCCAATGTTTTATGCCCATTGGAGTGAATGTAGAAAAGAGGTATGTCCAGCGATGACTCGTTCCTTGTGTTTTTACTAGTGCTTTCTTTGATGGCTTCTGTGGCGTTTTCTGTTTTTGGTGCGTTAATCAAATTGAGGAATTTTCTACTGTCGATTAGTGCGCTGTTAATAAATTGAAAGCGATTGTTCATCGCCTTTTGTGAGGCATTGGTGAAATTTTTAAGTAGGCCCCACTGGTGAGCTTTCCACATTTCTGCATTATGGATTCCAACAAAGGGTTTGAGTTGGCTATTCAGTAGGTAGCGCTCATCGAGAAACAAGGTTTGATAGCTAGACTCAAAGGATGCCACAGCATGAGGCTTCATGAGCTGTGTGTTAAACCCAAACTTTACGCCTGTTTCCATATTGCGAAATACCAGCATAACTCCACGAAAAGGGACTGCGGCCATTATCACTTTGTCTATATTGTTAGCTCCTGCCCAATTTTCGATAGCTGTATCATAGCCTTGGTTGCCGTAACGTAAATAGTAACTGGTAATTAAACCGCCCATGCTGTGGGCAACGATAGTGATTTTATGCTTGGGTTTTTCTCGCTTAAGTTTATCGACGAGTTGGGATAGTTTTTGAACGGCAATAATGTTGTCGCGGCGCCAGTCGTATGAAAATGGAATGACGTCATAACCCGGAAGTGATTTTAGTTCTGTTAAAAAATCACCGTAGGCATCGATTTTAAACAGACCGAATAACAGGCTTACACTTTTAAGTATTCCGCCCACTTGGTATGACTCTGTACTGGGTATATCGAGCTCCAATTCGTCCAAGGCCATTGTCTTTTTGCCTAATATGGCCTGTCTGGCTGTAAGCCATACTTTTTTGTTGTTTGATGGTGTCTGTAATTCGCTGCCGTAATAACCAGGAATAAAAATAATCGTATTTTGGGACGTCATATTGATAAGTGTATCTTGATTGGGTGGGTTACAGGCATTTAGACCCAAAAGGCAGAGTACTGTGATTAATGCGCGAATTGTAATTGTTCGAATTATTGTTGTTTGAACGCGGCGATGAGAGGGCATTGTTAAGGCTGGGTCTCTTTCTTTGATGATTACTTCTAGTTTAGCAATCAATTGTTGTTACAGTATTTAGAACCGTTGGGGGAAACGGCATTAGTAAAATTTACGATATATTAATCTGGGTCGGGTGTCGGCGGGATGTTCTGAGTGGTTGTTTCGTTTCCATTTTCGGACGTTGTAGCGTTTAGTATCGACTCTCGAAACTTGGCAAAGCCATCGAATACAAGGTCATAGGTACGGTTTATATTCTCAGCTAGGTTGCCTTCAAGTACGCCAAACCCATCGAGTATTTTCCTGGCTTCGGAAAAGCCTTGGTTAACACCGCCGCCAATCACCGAAAGGAAGCTATCAATTTGCTCTTCTAAATCCATATCCTGGTTCTGTTCTTGGTAGGCTGCAAAAAACGCAGTGGAGAGGCTAACGATACGGCCTGCGGTTGCCTCCGGTGAGACATCAACGCCACGTTCCTGAATTTTTTGAGCTGCATTGGTTCCAAAACTGGGTTTAAGGGCTTCGTTAATGCCTTCAAGGGCGGTTTTGTAGATCAATGACATCGGGTTGTACTTGGAGCCGATGCTGACGTCTATGTGAGCTTGAAGAGTTGCTGCATTGGTTTTTGCTTTGCGGGTACGCGCAGAATCTGTTGGTTCTAGCGGCCTATTTTGGTTACTAGAGGTCCTTAAAGTACTATTTTTTGAGTTGCTTAAGCCTTTATTCTGCTTTTGAGATGCAGTTTGGTTATTAGAAGTTGGGTGTTGGAGAGGTTGCATAACATCGCCTCCAGGCTGATCAAATAATAGTCAGTATAGGTGCTGATTTCCACTAATTCGAGTAATCTAAGATTTATATTGGGACTTATTAAGGTAGACGGTTGATATGCGTAGGGTCGATGTACCGAAGATGGGGTTGGCGTGAATCGTATAGGGTCTGAAATCAACACTACCTACAGGCACTTTTTGTTAAAAATAGGCTCAGTGTCGAATGGCACTTCCTTAAGAGTCAAATCCAATTGTTGTAAGGCTTACAGCGAGATACCGACCCCTCGTTTCTCACGCTCTGAGACAGTGAAAGTATTCTGAACTCAAATACCCTCGTTCCCACGTTCGACTTTGTCTCCTCGATAACTGCTCCTGCGTTATTCTACTGACGCGCGTCCTGCGCTAATGAGTCGTTCTACCGATTACATCCGTGTAATCGTCTCCGTGGGAACGCATACGTGAAGTGAAAACCGATCAGAATTATCAGATTTACTGGAATATGAACAAACAATATTCGAATTAAGTGCAATAAATATACTTCGGTCTGCATTCCCACGGAGACCGAGGGAACGAGAACGTTCAAGTTTGGGAATACTTTCACAGTCTCTCCGCGTGGGAATGCATATCAAACGAGGGAAATAATTAAATACTGAGTACCGTATACATTCCCACGCGCGACTCAGGAGAGACAAAGCCGAGAGCGTGAGGAACGAGAATAATGTGCTGCAACCCCTAATCTGATATTAATACCTTAAGGAAGTGCCATTCGGCTCAGCGTCGTCTTCTTTAAATTACGGTTTCTTACTTTTATCGCAAGAAGGTAACGGGTTTTTATGTGTCTAGGCAGTTGGAGTGGCGTCACTAGGGACGAGGGAAGATCCTCCGCTATACTCAAATGAAAAGCCCTAGGTCATTCTTATGGAATTTACCGAAGAAGAGAGCAAGCAGCTCCTATCGATAGTGAAGCTCTATCGTTCCTGGATGTTTCACGCGATGGAGTCATCTGGGGGGCTAGATGGATTGACCGGTTCCGATGTTTCTACAGACTCCGATGATGGCGTTGATACCGTAAGCGTTGCATATTTTGATCAGGCCCTAGTTGTGATTGCGAGTATTCAAGAAAAGCTTGAAGGTGGGGCTGGTACACCAGCCGGAAACCAGCTTCCCAGTGTTAGTGAGGCGAGGGTGTTGGTCGCAGACGATGACGAAATTTCGGTTCAATTGATATCGTCTATGCTCGATGACACGGGTTTTCAGCACATTGAAGTGGTTTCCGATGGGCTTCAGGCATATGAAAAAATCACAGGGGGCGAGCATTTCGATTTAATTATTTGTGATTGGCGAATGCCTAAAATGAATGGCTTGGAAGTACATGCCAAGATTACCGAGAAGGGCTTGTTGGAATCGAGCGTTTTTGTGCTATTAACGGCGATCGATGATGAGATTTTGGCTTCACGTGCAAAAAAACAAGGGGTAAAGGAGTATCTAACAAAGCCTTTTGATGCAGACTTATTCGATGAAAAACTGAAGCGGTTTTTTGCTTTGTAATTCTTTTGGATTATTCTTCGGTTTGGTTTAAATATTTGCTGGTTTATTTTCCTTTTAGCTCTGACTTTTTGGTTGAACATTCAAACGAAAAACATGTAAGCAACTTAGCTTTATAAGCGGTTGTTCGCGTGGGTTATGGTGCATTGACCTGCGTTATTCTTCTCTATAAAGCACTTGCTGTAAATTCGAGAGGGCGTTGGTAGTACCCTCTCGAAAACGCCACAAGCCTACTTGTTACATGTATGTGTTTAATCGCATGAGCCTGTAGATTCTGCCGTGTAACCATCTTGTTCAATATCAAAAATAGTAGTCACTGAGCCCATTTGTGTGAATTCTGATGTTGCAATAACGAAGTTAGAACTTGACGGTGGGGATGCTATTGGAATGGTGCCTCCCGCGAGTATATTTTGAGGGCCAGCAGCGCCATTGGCGGCATTGTTTTCATCGACAGGAACCCAATTCGAGATGAGTATTGAATCCGATGCGGTCTCGTTGATATTGCCATCGTCATAAAAAAAGATATCGTAAGAAGCCTCTGTTGCCACTGTATTTGCCGGGGGGAGTAAGGTCGTGTCTGGATCGCCGACATTACGGTTATCTATTAGAGCGTAGAGCCTCCAGTGGTTGGCTAGCGACGTGGGGTCAAGTGCGTCGTATTCTTGTTTTACAAAATAAAACTGTAGTGTATGTTCGAGTCCAAGGCTATCGTAAATTGTTGTTGTTGCTGAATCGTTGTATGTCATTCTTATTAGGGGGTCAAAATAGTTAAACACTACGTCTGTAAAGTCTGTTGCAAAATCGGGCTGAAATAAGGCTGTGTTCTGTGGAGCGAGGAGGTTGTACTCGTCATCAATAAAGATGTCAATAGAGCCGCCAACGACGACCTCGTTAGTGGTTGCGTTCTCTGCGCCTACAGTGACGCCATCATTCAAAGGATCTGCTTCTAAAATAACTGGACTAGCGTCTGAAGCTCCAGCTACGCGGAGTGAATCACCATCATCAGGGCTATCGATATTGATCCGAATATCCCCGCCTTGGGAATGTAATAGGGTTAGCGAGCTAGTGAGCACATCAAGAAAAGCAGAAACCCCTGTGAGTGTTGTCGTGGTGAGTGAGTTAATTTCGATTTCTATCGCTGATAAGGTACTGCCTACTAATTCAACTCCGTTTACTGTGAGTCGCAAATTTCCTACAGCGGAGATGAAAACAGATACGGTTACAGATGTTTCCGCCGATGCGCTGATCCCGTCAAGGGAGCTTAAACCGCTCGCGATCGATGACGCTTCCTCTCCTGCCGTTGTTGTGTATGTTGCGGTTGAATCGTCTGGGTTTCCAATAGAAATATCTTGGCTAGGATATTGGTTGGATACCTGTGGAATTCCTGACACTGAAGTTGGAACTGGGCCACTAAGCCCTAATTGGGTGGTATTAGCACTAAGGCTATGTAGCGATATAGTTGAGGAGAGACCTCCTGTGATCGAGGCTATTGTTATTGCATAATTACCGCCACCTACATCGACGGCCTCGGCAGCAATATCGATCGTGGTCTGACCTCCCGAGGGTGAGAGTAGTTGTGCATTGATGACACTAGCCAGTAATCGTAAATCGTTAAAAGTAGTGACTGAGCCGGGTACTCCAGAAGCCGCATTTAGGCTTATGCTCACTGCACCTAAATTCACGCCTTGCCCTGCGAGCGTTATATCAAAATCCATATCAGTGGTGCTAAAGTCATTTGCTAGTGGCAGGGCAAAATAAGCACCGAACAAAATTGTTGTGGTTTCGGTTTTTAAACCAGTGCGAGCTATGGCAATATTAACGCCTTCCGTTATTAATTGGCGTCCCGAGCGTGCAAGTACGGGGGCGCCGGCATTCAGATTGATTTCGGGCGTAATGAGTGTTGTTCTGCGAGCCTCGTCAAGACATTGTTCGTTTTCTTCAGAAGTATAATTATTCACGTTGACTATTATGTTGTCCGGTTCGTCGTGCTGACAGCCTAAAAATAAAACCAAAATGAATAGTAAGAGTAAAATTTTCATTAGCATTCCCTTTTATTGAAATGTTTTTTAATCCGATTGTTTTTATGGCTCTGTATTGAAAATGAAATGCAGGAGTAAGATGGCCTTACTTGAAGACAGAAATGGAAAATGGAAAAGGTTAGGAATTAAAATCTAGTGGATAAAGCGGTCAATGATTTCTCGCATTTGCTTGGCCATTGAATAAAGTCCGTCCGTTGCCGATTTAACATGGTGTACATCTTCCTGTGCGGTGTGGGTAATATTGTTGATGCCAATAAGATTTCGATTAATCTCTTCAGTCGTTGCGGCTTGCTCTTCAGCTGCCGTAGCGATTTGCGTATTAAGGTCATTGATTTCAGAGACAGAGTGAATAATGTGCTCTAAGACCTCGCCTGTTTTCTGGGTCTTTTCGCTGGTTATTTTTGCAACTGATACGACCGCAGCCATACTTTTTGATGCTTCTTCAGCTCCTGTATGTATATATTGAATAATTTCATCAATTTCATGGGTAGATACCCTGACTCGTTTGGCGAGGGTACGGACTTCATCTGCAACCACAGCAAAACCTCGGCCGTGTTCACCTGCGCGTGCAGCTTCGATTGCGGCATTCAGTGCGAGCAGGTTGGTTTGTTCTGCTACTCCGTTGATGACATCGAGAACTTTGTTAATTTTTTCTGCGCGTGTTAATAATTGCCGTATTGCGTCGCTTGATTCGGATATTTTTGCGACGAGGGTGTCCATCGAAACAATTGTTTGATTAACATTTTCTTTACCTGCATCCATCTGTTGGTTAGTACTACTGGCAATTTCAGCGGCGTGGGCAGTATTACTGGCGATTTCATTGACCGTGGCGGACATTTCGTTAACAGCCGTTACCACCTGGTCCATTTCTATACTCTGCCGGTCTGTTCCTTCTTTCGTGCGGTCTGCAATCTTGACTAGTTCGATAGCGGAGGTGTTGAGATTGTCATTGACAATATTGACCTCTTTGACTACCTCTTGAACTTCAATTTGCATGCGATTGAAATTCGCAGCAAGATCGCTTAGCTCATCTTTTCCTTGTTCATCAATACGTTGCGTGAGATCTAGTTTTTCCCCAGTGATTTTGTTCATGCTGATTACGGTCCCTTGTAATGGACCGATGATACTTCTCATCACGGCAAAGGATATAGCTCCAAGAAAAAAGCCTGTGATTGCTAAAACAACAAGTGATGATTTTATACTTTTATCAACGACGACCTTTATCGAGTCGGTAAAGTCACCGGAGCTGAACATCCAGTCCCATGCGGGGTAGTGTTTGTTAAAGGCAAATTTTTCCGAGGGCTCTTCTTCTCCAGGTTTAGGCCACCAGTAGTAATTGAAGCCTTGTCCTTCGGGATTTTGAATGGATTTAACATGATTGACGACGATTGGGGCGCCAACCTTATCTTTTAAATACTTCATGTCCTTGCCGGCAAAGCCCTTAAACGTCGGGTGCATCACCCCCCAGCCATCTGCCGTCATAATATTGATGTAATTACCACCATCAAAGCGCATATCCTTAAGGGCATCCATTGCATACTTCTGGGCTTCTTCTTTGGTGAGGTTTCCTTCTAGCTCTTGTTGATGGAAGTAATCTGCGACGCCAATACTGGCGACCACGACTTGGCTAATCCCGTGCTTTTTAAAGTCATATAGGGCTTCTTGCAATATTAGAATTGTGAGCACGCTCGCGACGAGTAAAGTCGCCAGCGCTATGATGACAAGCAGGTAAAACCGTATTCGGATACTACTGGATCGTAACCACGACATTTATTCGTCGACCTTTTACTATTTTCAAGCAATTACCGGCTCCGTACCCCAACCCTAATTCATACTATGGCCTGAGGGGTACGCTCCATTTCTCAGTATAGACCGCGATTTTAAGTCCGTAAGTGTATATAACATGAGATTGGCTGTGCAAAGTGATGATTTTGTTCGAAAAACTGGTTTAGTGTTCAAAGCTTGCTCGATGATTGCGCGGGTCTATGTGGCGTAGTTCATTTTGTTGGATAGTAAGACTGTGATCTACGCCATGTCGGCGGGCGTTTTTTGATCAGAAAGAAGGGTTTTGACGAAATAGTTTTTGCCGATACCTGAGCTCTTGCTTTGTAATCGTAATTATTGGTTATCGAGTCATCTGCAGGGTGGGTTATGACGCCATTTTTGCGTTCATTACTTTGTTCAAAATTAATGACCTACTTGTGAGGTGTTGACCCTGCACGCGAGGAAATTTCCAGTGATATGCAGGCTTTGTGGTGCCACTAGGTGATGGTTGGATGGTTATTTTGCCTGGCTTAGAGCGTGGATGTGCTCGGGGGGGGGGCGAGGGCTGCATCTTCGGGCTAGCCGAACTAATGTCCTAGCTCGCTCAGGGAGAATGGAATAAGCGTGAGCTTGAATTGAGTGACGGTTAACGACGAAATGCCACAATCAAACTCACGTAATTCTCTAGGTACTCGGTTAGCTAACGTCTACCTTGTCTTTACTAGCCGATTTCTTTTTGCGAGTGCTTTTCTTTTGCTTTTGGGGAGGGATAAAGCGCAAACAGCTGTTTTCGCAGGGGTACGCAACGACGTCGCTGTCAATATCGTCTTCAGCTATCCATACCGATTGGTCTCCCACCCAGGAGCCATCTTCGACTTGGTTGATAAATTCGATAATGATTCGGCAGGAGATGTCCGGTATTTCCAGTGTAAATGCGTGGGAATAATGCTGGATGATCATTAATTTTGAATTCTTGATACTTTTTCGAATAATGTCGTGAAGATGCCTCGGGGTGAAAAAGTCGAATTCTCCGTTTAATATCAGCGTTGGCGCTGTGATATTTTTGATATCTTCGGTGATACTAGTAAAGTCCTTGAGTGACTCCATCAAGTTTTGAATGCCGTAAACATCTAGACTCAAACTAGATAGGCGTTTAGAAACTTTTAATATCTCTTCCATGTTCTCCAGGTATTTACTGGTGAAATTCAAAGGAAGCAACAAGTTTAAGTAGCCTTCAAATCCGATTTGAGTCATCGCCATGTGCAGGTTTTCACTGTGCATTTTGAGCTGGCCATCGAACTCGGAAAAGGTGCTTATGGGTATTAAACCTTTGGTTTTTTCGGGGTAGCGGAAGGCAAATTCTTCGGCGACTACCCCACCAAATGAGATGCCCGCAATGTAAGCTTCGTCTACGCCAATTTCAGCCATGACTTGCGATATGGCATCGGCATTTTCGCTAAAGTTAGTACCGAGAACGGGTTTTGATGACGATCCTTGGCCGAGCATATCGTAAAGTAATACGGAAATGTTTTGTGCGCTCAGGAGCTTAACAAAGGGCTCCCAGTGGTTCGTTCGCATGGATAAACCATTGACAAAAACGATAGTGGGTTGAGAGGTTTTCCCATAATATTCGTAGTAAACGTCGTAGCCGCGGTATTTTACGGTCGGCATAGTAATCTCCGGTATATTCGCAAATAATTATTGTTGAACGATGGATGTCAAAAGTTCATCAAATGAAGCGGCTACGATAGCGCGCATTTCGTCAACGATGATTTGCTTCTGTTCGTCAGAAAGATCAATGCTCATGTCTTTTAACATACGCACTTGAGTTTGAATTTGGCGGCCATTTTCAAGGTCAATTTCATGTAGGCAGTGAATAAACGGATCGTTAAGATCAAAGTCGTGAGGGAAGAGAGAGAGAATTCGAAGCTCTGACATAAACGCATGGCTTAGTGACAAGTATTCGTAAAGAGTGCGGTCTATTTCAAACGCGGCACCGACATATTTGCTCACCTCGGCTTTTTGCCATAAATTGAGGTTAATTTGAGTTGCCGCCATGTAAAGCATAGGGTTAAAGCTCCAATCACAGGCTTTTGCGAGGAGGGTGGAATGCTCAATGTCTTTGTAGTATTGCGTGTGAAGATACTTATAAGGGAGCCATTCACAGGGCTGAAATTCGATCTTGGATAAAATAGCAGCATTAGTAGATTTAACGCTTTGTAAAAATAAGCAAATACGTGTTTTAGTATCGCTATTGAGAGGGTTTGCTGCAAAGTACTTGCGAGCTTCGTCGCGGATGGTCGGTGTGTCTTCAGTCATTAGGGTTTGCCTGTTAAAACGGATCACAATGGGTTTTTTGAAAGTACGGCTCCGGGACCTAAAATCGGCCTCTTTTTCGGGGCGGGACTCGAAGTGTCGGTCAACATACGCCTAAACGAATATTGGTTTGATATCCACGACAAGCTTCAGGGCGGCAATGTAGCACACCTCGATTAGATCTTCATCGAATTGAGCGTATTTTTCTGTTCGTTAGGATTCGCCTCCTATTTAGAGAAAATGGCATCTACTGCAGTGTTGAGTTATGGGGTACGAATTGTTAACTGATCTTAAGGTTAATGACTGTATACGGGGAATAGTGCTGTATCGTGGGTTAGATATTTTAAAGAGGGTCTTCACAAACTTATAAGCTCCAGTACATCAAGTAAGGTTCAATGAACTACTAATCAGACAGAAACTCATGTCAGAGGAAATATATGCGTTTTTTAATAGTAACGGTTGCGTTGTTTTTTTTTGTAGGCTGCCAAACGGAGCCTACAAAGTTAATACTGGCTGGGCAAGAGATCGACAGTGTCTCTTGGTCTGAGGAGGAGATGGCAAAGGATTTTGCTATAAGGCCGGTATTTAAAGACGATGATTCCAGTTCCGTTTTAATGCGGATGCAGGCAAGTGAGCCACCGCATTATCATGATCGCCACGGTTTGGCTGTTACTGTGGTCTCAGGGCGTGCGGCGATTAATTTCAGTGACAAACGTGTTGAATTGAAATCTGGCGATATTGTTGTTATCCCTAAAGGGACCTATCACTGGGCTGAACCCTTGGATGATAAGCCAAGTGTTGTGTTTGTTGTGTTTTCTCCTCCATTTGATGGGAAAGATCGAAGAGTCGTAAAGTCGATCAATAACTGATCTTTTTTGGGTTTGTGACGCGAGTCTAATTGATTTGATCGAATTTTCACTATCGCATTTTGAATCGGCTATACTGCTCTGGCGTTTTAAATACGCCAGTAGAATAACAATAAGATATTAATACAGGGACTTTTGTGGGGTCAGATAATTTTCTGTAGGCGCCTTTCTGAGCATTTTTTTGCGCGCGATACCTTCCCTGTAATTCTTATGCACTTGTTACTACAGTCCTCGGGCTTTGGCCTAAAGAGCAATGTTCATTCCTCCTGACTGATAGGAAAGTTCAGTGAGGCATTGAGCTACAACAGATATTAAAATTAGGATACTGATTATGGGCCCAGAAATTTTTAAGTATGTTTTGCTTGTAGCCTTTGTAGGGCTGACGTTTTGGCTGTCGTGGGTCGGCATGCAAAAAGCGAAGGGTCTTAGAAGTTTTGCTATTGGCAACAAAGATATGAGCCCAATTCTGGTCGGTATTACAATGGCGTCTTCGACAGCTAGCACATCTTTATTTGTTATTAATCCAGGATTTGTCTATCAACATGGATTGTCGGCATATTTGCATTTTGGTGCGGCTGCTTTCGGTAGCTTTGCGGCGATATTGTTATTAACGAAAAAGTTTCGTGTGAGTGGTGATCAATTAGGGTCAATCACGATTCCTGGTTGGATTTATGACCGGTATAAAAATCGTGGGTTGAGTTTGTTCTTTGCGTTCACCAGCCTGTTAATGGTTACCTTTGTTGTATTAATTTTGGTGGGAAGTTCATACATTCTTGCGGCTCAATACCCCATTTCTCAAAAAGCGGCCTTAGTGTGTTGTTTATTCTTCGTTTTTTCTTATGTGTTGATGGGCGGTGTTTACGCGCATGCTTATACGAACGCCTTCCAAGGCATAATGATGTTTGTCATTGCGGTTTTCTTGTTTTGTCATGGCTGGAAGTATTTCGATGGGGATTTCTTCGGAAGTATAGCTAGCGTTAGTGAGCACTATGCGAGTGTCTACAATCCTGATTCGGTTCTTTATACCAATTTTTTCTCGGTGTTTGTGGCTTCGTTTATGGTTACGTTCGCACTAATGCTTCAACCGCATATTTTGACTAAGGTTTTGTACTTAAAGGATGATCAGCAAGTGTCTAAATTTATTTGGACCACCGTTATCATTGGAACTGGCTATACCCTTATTCTGTTTCTTGGTTTTTATGCCCAGCTATCGGGAATTGAAGCTCCGCGTCAGGATTTAGTTGTGACAATGTATCTAAACCAAGAGTTTTCGACCGGGTTCTTTGGTCCTTATATTTCTGCGCTAGTAACCGTGACCTTGTTAGCTGCAGGTTTAAGCACTTTGGATGGAATATTGGTTTCTCTTTCTGCAATGACTGTAAATGATATTTATCGTCCGCTAGCTAAACCGGATACAAGCCAAGAATACGCGCGTAGAGGCCTTATGTTGTCGCGTTTGGTACTTGTTGCCATCGGACTCATTGCTTTGGTCATTGCTTGGAATCCGCCTGTTCTGGTTGGCATCTTTGCGCAGCAGGGGATATACGGATTAGCTTCGGCAAGCTTGGTACCCATTCTGTTTGGGGTGTTCGGGCCTAAAGATATCCCTGTCGCTACTATATTCACATGTGCTGTTGTGGGATTATTTGGACATCTTTATCTGAATTTGTTTGGTGGGGTTTATAATCCGGCTGTTTCAAGCGCCTATGCGATGATATTGTCCTTTGGCGTTTACGCAGTTTCATTCCTGTACTGCCGCTTTGCTAGGCCTGTTCAAACGGCATAGCGCTTCTGTGGGGTAAGCTCTTTACCCCGATTGTTTTTGGTTTAATAGCCTAATGACTTTGAATTGGCGTGCATAAGGCTCCATATAAATGGAGTCTTAGTTTATTGAGCAAAGTGGAATTGACGTGCCGTGTTGATAAGAGATAGCGCTAAGCTAATATGACTTAAACGTTCTCAAAAACACGCTTCTTTTTAACGATAACGTTAGGTGTTTTTTTCTGTACTGTGGACTCTGTAATGCCTTCTGTAGAATAGAAGCGAACTCCGTCCGATACCTTTTGTTCAATTTCTCGTTCAGCTGGTGTTGCTGGGGTCGCTGCTATATTTTTTTCTTGCTGGATGCGGCGATAAATCTCTTCGCGGTGAATGGCAACATCTCGTGGCGCATCAGCACCTATTCTTACTTGGTTGCCTTGCACGCCAAGCACAATAAGAGATACATCATCCCCAATGCGCAAAATTTCTCCAATTCGACGTGTCAGTATTAGCATCTAGCTTTCCTATGATTATATAGTGTGTTTTGAAGGGGACGGCATTGTGCATATCGAGTAGAAAATAGTCAAACGATTTGATGTAAAGTTGGGGTTCTGGCGAAAAAACCTTTGTAAATGTTGATTAAAAACGAATCGAGATGACAAAAAGTGTTGCGAATTGCATGATCGTGTAGAGCATACAAGCGTAAAGCGCGAAATTGTCCTATGACATATTCACCGCTTAAGGTTGTCATTGTAGTCGTTTTAACGTGGTCGAAGGGTTGAATGCAAAGTTATACTCTTTGCTATATGGGGCTTCTTCCTCGCCCGAATTTTTCACCAAAGGCAATGCTTATGAGTAGTAATTTCAAACTTAAACGTATTAGCGATGGCGTCGAGTTTCCCTTGAGTGAGATCTCTCTGATTGTCGGGCGCAGTGATTCTTGTGATATTCAAATTACTCAAGGGCACCCTTCGCGGGAGCATGCGAGGGTGGCTGAGCGAGAAGGCGCTGTTCTTGTGCAAGACTTACACTCGACCAATGGTACTTTTGTGAACAACAAGAGAATCGAAGCATCAGCTTCTTTGCTGCCAGGGGATGTTGTTAAATTTGGTGATGAGGCATTTAGTGTTCAGTCACTGTCAGAGCCTGAAGCGACGGTGCTAATGCGGTCCCTAGGGGCCGGCGCAAACGTCAGCGCTACAGTAATCGATGATGACGACGAAGAAGACGAAGATGTTGATGCGACGAGTTTACTCGAGGTATACGCATTGCCGCCGGGCTGGGATGATGGTGGAACCTTTGATGACCATGTTGGTAAGTTAGACGATAAGAAAAAGTCGGCTATCAACCGATATATAGAAAAGTTTAATAGAAGCCTAAAGGGCAAGGTTGGGATCTTTCTGATCTTTTTTTCCGATGGTAATCCCCCTGTTTTCAAAACACTAATCATTAAAGATGGTAAGGAAGAGTGGTCCTTCGGTAGGGAAAAGCGCTGTGATGTTAGCTTCGAAAACCCTTGTATATCTAAGCACCACGCGGATATTTCGTTCACTGCGGGCGAATGGAAGATAAAGGATAATAATTCGACTAATGGATTGGTATGCAAAGGTAGAAAGCAGGGTTCTATCACGTTAGCGGATAATCTTACCTTTGAGATTGGCGCAGTTGACGTGTTGGTGCGCTATTTAACGTAGCGTTAAGTTGTGGCAATTATTGGCTATATTGATAAGTCAGAGCTGAAGGAGGGATGTAGTAAAAGCCCTATTGGTCGCGTCAGCAGACATTGAAATGAATGCCGACGCTGGGCGTAAAGCCGTAGTATGAAGTCTATTTGATGTGGATTTGTGCGACAACAGCCGAATCGGAATAGGGGGGATGCCGTTATGGAGGCGTTGGTTATAACCGGCCTTCTTTTGGCTTAAATTACCCTGTAGGTTCTCTCTTTAACTTGCTGACAAATAAAGAGTTAACGCCTTTTAAGTACTGCGTGGATGACGTGTTCAGATTCAAAATATACGGTAAAGCCAGAGTACTCCCAGTAATAAATAGGGGGAGTTCCGCTCGGACCGTGTGTGCTGTTTGCTGGGCCGAATTGGGATTCAACTTGATCCTTTGTTTGTCCTCGTTGAGGAAGTGTGCCCGTGTAATTACTGGTTTTTTCTCCAACGGCGACTCTCACGTTATCTGCCATTGCTTGCAAGCTAGTACTTAGGGCAAAAAGGGTCACTATTGCCAGTAGTGTCTTGTTCATTAGATGGTTCCTGTTTTATAGATTCAATTGTCGGAAGCTTGATTGTGGTTATTTGGCCTGTATGTTCTTTTTACGACTACTTACTTGGACCTTCATAATTTGCCGGGAAATCTCTTGCCTATCAGTATCGGACAAACGATGGAATTTTGCTGCTATTTGATATCGATCGTTCTTTTGGTCGCAGCGTAATACTTTAGCAAACGTGACGACGGGGGAATAGCTGGGTAAGAACACCAAGCGAACGGCGATATAGCTTCCTTTGTAAAGTGTTCGTTCATTTAAAAATGCCAGACCGTCTTCACTGAGGTTTATTCGTGTCGTGACCTTGTTGTGGGCGTTTGCGTCATGGGCAAACATGGTGTGCCGGGCAATGAGATCAATCTTGCTATTTAAGGTTTGTAAATAGTCACCAAGAAGGTGATTTTTATCGGCCAAAATGCGCAACGTTTGTACGTTGTCCCGATCTAGGCGTCTTAGCTCGTCAATCAAGCTTAACGACGCGACGTCGCCAAACTCGTTGTCAGAATTTTCGTTTTCAGCGGTATAGCTCTCAACCGGTTTGAAGTCAAAAAACACATCTTGACTGACTCGGAAGAAGTCGCGCTTGTCTGGGCCTGTTGAAGGTTTAGTAGATGCTTTACTCATTGTCTCGTCGAAATGATTTTACACGTGTCAGTTACATCATAGATCACCGAGATAGTCCTTGTCCCGTTTTCGTTTCTCCTGTTTAATCAGCGCCATGTCGCAATCCGTCCCATGGTTTATTGGTCTCCGTTATATCCGCTCTAAGCGTCGCAATGGCTTTATCGCTTTTGTGAGTATCTTCGCGTTATTGGGAATGATGTTGGGCGTTTTTGCGTTGATCGTCGTTTTGTCTGTGATGAATGGTTTTGACCATGAGCTTAAAAGCCGTATCTTAAAAGTGGTGCCTCATGGTTTTATTACAACTGAGGAGCCACTCAAATCTTGGCAGAAGCTGTCGAGTAAAATAAAACAAACGCCAAATTTGTTGGCCAGTGCTCCTTATATTGAAGGGAATGGCTTGATCGCCTATGGTCGGTCGGTTCGGGGGATTGAGATCCAAGGTATCGACCCTGATTACGAAACAAAGATTTCTGAAATCGATCAAAATATGTTGGTTGGTGATTTGACATATCTCCTGCCGGGGGAGTACGGCATAGTTTTGGGGAGTTTGGTTGCACGTCATTTGGGCGTTACTACCGGAGATAAAGTCTCAATTACTTTACCTGTTATGTCGATTACGCCAGCAGGGGTCTTTCCTCGTAGTAAACGCTTTACCGTTGTAGGTGTATTTGAGGTTGGTGCCCAAGTCGATCAGACTCTGGCGCTTATACATCTCGTCGATGCACAAAAATTATTTCGATTACCCGCTCAAGTGCACGGTCTGCGCTTACGTTTTAACGATATTTATGCGGCTCCGAAAGGTATTGAATTATTGTCGGCATCTTTGGGCGATGGCTATAAGGCTAAAGATTGGAGCCAAACCCAAGGCAGTTTATTCCAAGCCGTGAAAATGGAAAAAACGGTAGTGGGCATTATGCTGGGAGTCATTATTGCGATTGCTGCTTTTAATATTGTGACCAGTCTTATCATGATGGTGGCGGAGAAACGATCTGATATTGCCGTATTGCGTACGCTGGGAATGACTCGACAAGATATTATTAAAATTTTTATGGTCCAGGGAACAGCCATGGGTTTTGTTGGCATCTCAATTGGAGCATTGAGTGGAATTTTTGTTGCCCAGTATATTTCTGAAATTATGGCGTTTTTTGAGCAGCTGTTCGATTTTGAGGTGTTCGATAAAAATGTCTACTTTGTTAGTTATTTGCCTTCGGTGTGGAAATGGCAAGATACCCTGTGGACCTGTGGTCTAGCTGGGGTTGTCTCCTTTCTAGCGACAATTTACCCTTCATATCGTGCTGCTGCGATAGAACCTGCAGAAGCTTTGCGTTACGACATTTAAAACTTATGGAAAACAACTTTTCAACAGATTCTCAATCAAGCCCTCAAGCCAAACCTGTCTTGACGTGTTCTCAAGTTACCAAAAGTTATGAAGAGGGGCCGCAGCGTGTCGATGTATTAAAAGGCATCGATTTTGAATTGCTTCCTGCGCAGCGCGTTGCAATTGTTGGCGCTTCTGGTAGTGGAAAAAGTACCTTGCTGAACGTGCTTGGCGGGCTAGATAAACCGTCGAGCGGAGATGTTGTCGTAGAGGGAAAGTCATTTTCGCGTCTAGACGAGAATCAGCGGGGTTGGGTTCGAAACCAGACGATGGGGTTCGTTTATCAATTTCACCATTTGTTGTCTGAGTTCTCAGCGTTAGAAAATGTGGCGATGCCTCTATTGATTGCAGGAATAGCTAAAAAAAGTGCCTATCAAAAAGCCTCCCAGCTTTTGGATAAAGTTGGCTTGTCTGGCCGTTCAGAACATAAGCCATCTGAGCTTTCTGGTGGAGAGCGTCAACGTGTTGCCATAGCAAGGGCTTTAGTTAACGATCCCGCATGTGTTTTGATGGATGAGCCGACGGGGAACTTGGACAAGGACAATGCGTTGGCGATACAGGCATTAATGAATACATTAAGCGAGACCTTGTCGACGAGTTTTATTGTCGTGACTCACGATGAACATTTGGCCGATACCATGGATTACGTTTATGAATTGGTTGATGGACTGCTGACGAAGAAGAATCGTCAATGAGTTTGCCGATTTTTATTGGGTTACGCTACACCGGCGCTAAACGTAAGTCGCAGTCGGTTTCTTTTTTAGCGGGTGTGTCTATGGTCGGTTTGGCTGTCGGCGTATCGTTGTTGATTTTAGTCTTGTCAGTAATGAACGGCTTTGACCGAGAGTTACGCGAGCGTATTCTTGGTTTAGCGCCTCAAGCTGCAGTATATCACCGTCAATCTATCGTAGATTGGGTGTTGCTGCGGGATCAAATCGAAAGTTTCCCCGAGGTGGAAGCTGCTGCGCCCTTTGTTCAGTTGCAGGGCTTAGTGAGTCATCGAACGGAAGCGATGTTCGTCTCTATCTACGGTTTTGACCCCGAAGCAGAGCGACGTGTTTCACTTATTAATGATTATGTATTGCCTGAAGTTCAACAAAGGATAAGCGCGGGTGAAAAAATAGTTTTACTCGGGAAAAATGTTGCTGAAAAGCTTGGTGTTGTGGTTTCAGATAAAATCATGATTGTCGTTCCCGACAAAAGCGGTTCCTCGCGGTCACCTAAAATAGCTTATTTTGAAGTGGGGCAGATAATTGAATCGAAGACCGAGCTGGACTCAACTTTGGCATTAACGTCGTTGAAGCATGCTTCAATTCTTACCGGTAATAATGGACGTGTGAGTGGCTTACGTTTAAAGCTTGTCGATTTATTTGAAGCGCCGCGTGTTGTCTATGATGTGACGTCTTATCTGAATGCTCAGGCAGACTCAGAAGGGTTTAATGGTTCGGGATATTACAGCAGTAACTGGACTCGAACGCATTGGAACCTGTATCAAGCGATACAAATGTCAAAAAATCTAGTCGGGTTACTCATGTCCCTTATCGTCGCAATTGCTGCTTTCAACGTGGTCTCAACCTTGGTGTTGGTGGTGATAGATAAACAAGGGGATATCGCCATACTCCGGACGCTAGGTGCCAGTGGTCGGAAAATTATGTGTATCTTTATGGTGATGGGCTCAGCCATTGGCGTGATAGGCACATTGTCTGGAGTCATTGTTGGGTGTTTAATGGCCTTGGGTGTGCAAGATTTTGTGATCTTTATTGAGTCGATTTTTAATGTGCAGTTTTTACAATCGGACGTTTACCCGCTAACGTACCTGCCTACGGATATTCGATTTTCTGACATTATATCGGTAACGCTTACGGCTTTAGGGATGAGTCTTTTGGCCACTGTCTTCCCGGCGTGGAAGGCGTCAAAAATTCAGCCCGCTGAAGCATTGAGGTATGAGTGATTGATTCTGGGAATGAGGCATGGGGAGTTTGATGGGGCGAGTGTGAGCCAGAGGTATTCAAGCTGGGAGTGGAACGATTATCGGTAGCTTCTTGGGCCTCACTTTAACAACATTTTAACAACGAATTAAAAACAGAAAAGAGGCGGTGCAGATGACAGCCCCTCGTAATTGATTTTTACTTCAATCGTTGTTTTCTACTGTTGTATTCCTGCGTTGTTTCAAATGTTGTTTCAACTACGGGCACGAAGATGATTTCACGAAATACCCAGGGCTTGTTTCTTTTAGACGGACATTGAGATGAATTATTTAATCGATTTGTCTTTCTCCGTCTCTGACTGCTGCTTAAGTCTCTGTAGTTTTCGTTTTTCCCATTTTTTGACGACATACCAACGCCATGTCCACTGTATGGCGACATAGCCCATACAGCCAAAGAATAGCCCGGACAGCAAACAGCCGAGTAAAAGAGGCTGCCATATTGATCCAAACTCTGTTTGAAGCCAGTCAAAGCTAAATTCGAAAGCAAAATTTCGTTCGGGAAGTTGGAGTATTTGCGCGCCTAGTTTGTAGCAAGCATAAAATATGATGGGAAAGGTCAGTGGGTTGCTAACCCATACCAGGGCTACCGCTATTGGCAAATTACAGCTGAAAAGTAAGGCTCCGCCTGCGGCAATAGCGATTTGCATTGGCATGGGTAAAAAAGCAACAAATAGACCGACAAAAAAAGCCACTGATACGGAGTGTCGGTTTAAATGAAAAAGATTGGGGTCGTGGAGGAGAGTACCTAAAAACTGTAGGGCGGGGTTCTCTCTTATTTTTTGAGGAGAGGGGAGCCAGCGTTTGAAGGTTTTCCGAGGCATGTACGGGGTTCATTTACCTGTTTTAGAGGGGCAGTATTATGCCGATGAAGGCAATGTTTTTCCAGACAAAGTTAGCCCTGTTATTTCTAAGTGGAGTGGTGTCTGTATGAATTTGTTTGGGCGGATGTTTTATGTTCGTCTGGATATTTATGGTGAGGGCTATTAGGCTAGGTCTTCTAAATTGAGATGCCGGGGCCGGATTAGCCCTGAATGCAGTGAAACAGGGAGTTGTCGCTTATTTTCTATTCAGTTTTATTTCTTCTAGGCTTGATTCTGCCTGTTTTCTCTTCTGAGTTGCTGCCACTATCCATATCGTTTATTTCATTCTGTGTGGTGGCTCCGTTGTGTCGTTTGCCGGTGGCGCGTTTTATTGCTGTTTTTATCCTTGGGTGTTCTGTTAGTACCGTTCAGCTTCACGCGGTTATTGATAGCCAGCTACCAGCCTTACTTCAGGGGCATGAGCTTCAAGTTAGGGTTGTTGTTCTCGGCTTGCCCGTGGAAACAGGGCGCAATGTGCGTTTTGTAGCGCAAGTTATTGAAATGACTCGGGTGGGTGAAAACAATTGTGATCAGTGTTCGGGCTTAGAAGGAAAAAAAATAAGGCTTTCTTGGCGCAGGGGGAGAGCTTCTGAAACCCTTCGCGCTGGGCAGTACTGGAGTTTTACGGTAAAGCTAAAAACGCCGAGAGGCTTTGTTAACCCAGGCGGTTTTGATTATCAGGCATGGCTGCTAAATCAACGGTTCAGTGCTACAGGCTATGTTCGGCCGGGTGGCAAAAATCAAATGCTGCCGTTTGAAGCTCCAGCTATTTCGTCATCTCATATTTTTGCTTCGATTGCGGGGTTTATAGAGGGGCGGCTATTTTCCTCTGGTGATTTTGAGTCGGAAGGAATTATGAGAGCGCTTATTCTTGGGGATAGGTCACTTATCTCGCCTGCTCAGTGGGATGTTTTTCAAATGACTGGAACAACGCATTTGATGGCAATTTCGGGCCTTCATATTGGCCTGGTCGCCATGTTGTTCTTTGTTGTTATTCGGCGTTTAATCGGTGTAATCCCTTTTGCTTTGCCATTAGTTATTATAAGGGCTTTGCCTGTCGTATTTAGTGTGGCGTTCTCCGGTCTATATGTGGCAATTTCAGGGTTTGCAGTTCCTGGTCAGCGAGCTTGGTTTATCGTTGTCTTCGCGAATACATGCTGTTTTTTTGGGCGCAAAATAAACCCTTTTAGAGTTTTGTTGTACGCCGCCATTTTTGTTGTACTCGTTAATCCGCTTTCCCTGACCCAAAACGGATTTTGGTTGAGTTTTACTGCGGTATTTCTGTTGCTGTACGGCTTTGCCTTTAGGGTTCATAGGTTCAGTTCAATAAAAGGCCTCTTTCGTGCTCAGTGGGCGGTGTATGTTGGCCTTTCGATGGTGCTGTTTGCTTGTTCATTGCCCTTGAGCGGATTGGGCCCAATGGCAAATATTGTGGCTGTCCCCTTGGTGTCTTTTGTTGTAATTCCCGCTCTGTTTCTAGCAGCATTGTTTTCGTTGTGTTCATCCGTTCTTTCAAAAGCAGCCTTATACGTCGCGGACTTTTCTTTGCAGGCACTTTGGTCGCTTTTAAGCTGGCTAAGTAGTTTTGATTTAAATTTTTGGTTTTCTCCGCTCAGTGTGTGGTTTTCAATACTTGGCTTTGTAGGCTGTGTGTTTGTATTGACGCCGCGGCTATATAAGCTTCAATTGCCAGGCTTAATATTGATCTTTCTGACCTTATTTGTCGGTCGCTGTGATCGATTGTCTGATCATTATCGAATGACTGTTTTAGATGTTGGCCAGGGCTTGTCAATAGTGATTGAATCGCCCAATCAAACCATGGTGTATGACGTTGGGGCTAAGTTCTCGCCAAGCTTCGATATTGGTAGTCGTGTTCTTGCGCCTTATCTTCGGTATCGTAATCTCTCGCAGATTGATGCCTTGGTTATAAGTCACGGTGATAATGATCATGCGGGTGGTTTAGATGGGGTATTAAAGCTAGTACGCGTAAAGCGTTTACTTAGGAATCAAAAGGTAATTGAAGTTCAAAAGGGAGGTGGTCAAAATTATGATAAGCACAAGCAACGAAAGAGAAAGGGTGCGGGGGGAGAGTTGCTGCCAGAGGTTATCGAGCCATGCCTGGAAGGTATGCAGTGGACAATGGACAGTTTAGAGGTCCAAGTTTTGTGGCCAACAGAGAAAAGCTTGACGAATAATCACTCGAATAACGATTCGTGTGTTGTTTGGTTGAAATCTAAGGGCGTTTCGATCCTGTTGACTGGCGATATTGAAAAAGCAGTTGAAGATGAACTTATCTCGTCAGGGGTCTTGCCGGGTAATGTTGATGTATTGTTGGCTCCACACCATGGCAGTAAAACTTCTTCATCTACAGCATTTGTCCAAGCTGTAAATGCGCGTCATGTCATTTTTAGTAGCGGGTATTTGAATCGATACAAGCATCCGTCTTCTGTTATCGAAGAGAGGTATCGTTTGGGCGGCAGTATAGCTTGGAGTACCGCAGAACATGGAGCGATTACAGTCGAGTGGGGTAGCGATGAGTCTTTTCGAGTATTTTCCGAACGACTGAGGAACCCTAAATTGTGGTACGACTAAAATTGAGGGAAGGCTAAGTTTCGTCTGTCGAGCGGAGATTAGGGAGGCTAATTAGGGCCTGTCTTGTAATTTGAAGTAAGGAGATGTCTATTGAGGCTCTGTTTGTGGGCTGGTACTAGTTATAAGATTTTCCCCTGATGATCATGTATCATTACTTTTTTGTAATTATTGGGATTTCTCTCAATAATTCAACAAGTTAAAACGCGATTATTAATACTCTGTTAAGAGCTATCTAGGAGTAAAGTGTGCAAGAAATTGTATTCTCAGGCGGGATCTTGATGCTGCCTATCTTGTTGTGTTCCGTGGCCGTTATCGCCATTGTTGTCGAGCGATTTTGGACCCTAAATCCCACTAAGATTGCCCCTAAAGCGCAGCTTGGGCAAGTTTGGTCGTGGATTCGTGATAATGAACTAGATAGTGAGCGTCTTAAGCAGTTGCGTCGTTCTTCACAGTTAGGTCGTGTTCTGGCTGCTGGTTTGAGTAATTCTCGCCAGGGCCGTGACGTGATGAAGGACAGTATTCAGGAGGCTGCTAGCCAAGTGGTTCATGAGCTTGAGCGTTTTCTGGGTATGCTGGGTACTATTGCTGCAATTGCTCCGCTATTAGGGTTACTGGGTACCGTAATCGGAATGATTAAAGTTTTTACGGCACTTAATTTGGATGGAGGTGGTAACGCATCGGTCTTGGCTGGTGGTATTTCCGAGGCTCTTATTACCACTGCCGCTGGTTTGACCGTAGCTATACCTGCAATGATTTTTCACCGTTTTTTCGTTCGCCGGGTTGACACTTTGGTCGTCACTATGGAACAAGAGTCAGTTAAGTTGGTTGATGCTTTACACGGTGATCGCCGTGTTGATCTAAAGGTGGCATAGCATGACAATGAGTTTCAAGCGGCAGGTTACGTTGGACGAAGGGATCAACATGACTCCTTTGATTGACGTAGTCTTTTTGCTGCTTATATTCTTTATGGTGTCGTCTACACTTACCAAGCCCAACCATTTAAAGATCGATTTGCCGGAAGCTTCCGGCGACATTCAGCCCATACATAAAACGCAAATTGATGTCGTGATCGATGCTCAAGGTTCATATGCAGTGAATGGGACGATGCTCGTTAATAGCCAAATTAATACACTGCGTCGAGCTCTGGAGGAGGTTTCTGGGGGCGATACCAAAATACCCTTTGTTATTACCGGCGACTCTAAGAGTTCTTATCAATCGGTTATTTCAGTGATGAGCTTGGCGAATGAAATGGGTTTTGTGAATTTCAGTATGACCACTAAGTCTGTAGAAGAGCCTGGCGCATGACATTCCCCTTGGTCAATTAAGCAATGAAGGACGAGTCTTTTTCGCTTCAATCCTGGGTGGAAAAACGTTGGTATGGTAAGCCCGGCTGTTTATTGTTCTTCCTCCCTTTTTCTCTGCTATTCAATATGGCGTCGCAAATCCGGCGCTTATCTCAGTGCCGAAAGTCGTCCCCTTACGATGTCCCTGTAATTGTTGTTGGTAATATCTCTGTTGGCGGCACAGGCAAAACACCCACAATAATTGCTTTGGTTGGCTTTCTTAGCGGTAAGGGATTAAAAGTGGGGGTGGTGTCTCGCGGTTATGGGCGTGACTCTGATCGTTTAGTTGTCGCAAACTCTATGAGTAAGCCAGCTGATCTGGGTGATGAGCCTTTCCTTATTTACCAGCAATCCGAATGTGCAGTGGCGGTTTGCAGCGATCGAAGTCTTGCAATTGAAGCTCTGATTAATGAATGCGGTTGTGATCTGATCTTGGCCGATGATGGTTTGCAGCACTATCGTATGCACCGTGATAGGGAAATTGTAGTTGTAGATGGTGAGCGTTTATTTGGTAATCAGTATTTATTGCCGGTTGGCCCTCTGAGGGAGGTTCCTGCGCGACTTGATGATGCGGATTGGGTGTTGGTGAATATGCCGGCGGATAGCCCAGATGGTGAACTTCCTGTTCGTCATCGGCAGGCATACCGTGCAGTTGTTTTGCCGGTCGAGCTGGTTCAATTAACAAGTGGAAATTGTTACCCTTTATCGCACCTTCAAAACCTGAAAAATATTACGGCGGTTGCCGGATTAGGAAATCCTAATAAGTTTTTTACTACCTTGAGCAATCTAGGTGCGAGTTTTGTAGAAAAGCCATTTAAAGATCATTATGTCTATACGAGTGAGGACTTTAACAATCTTGCTGCTCAATCTATTGTGATGACAGAAAAAGATGCCGTGAAGTGTAAGGGCTTAGTGGGTGATGGTGCATACTTTCTTCGGATTACTTTGAGCTTACCAGATGCTTTTCTTGAAAATTTTTACCAGTCCGTTCGTCGTTTGATTGACGGAGAAGGTTGAAGAGGGCAGTTGATGGAAAAGATAGAGGCAATCGACGTCCAGTCAATAGTTAAAATAAGATAGTAAAAAACATATGAGTTTTATCGTTATTATTCCAGCGCGTTACGCGTCTCAACGTTTGCCCGGGAAGCCTTTAAAAGATATCGCTGGCTGCACAATGATCGAGCGAGTTTATAACTGCGCTAAGACGAGTGACGCTAGCCGGGTTATTGTGGCGACAGATGATCAGCGTATCGTCGAGGCGGTTGAAGGCTTTGGTGGTGAGGTGGTTATGACGTCACCTGATCATGTATCGGGTACTGACCGATTGCACGAGGTTGTTTCAAATTTAGCGTTGGCTCCTGAAGATATTGTTGTGAATGTTCAGGGCGATGAGCCGCTTATTCCTGCAGAGGTTATTAATCAGGTTGCGAAGAATTTATCTGAAAACGCAGCTGCTAGTGCATCGACTTTAAGTGAGCCTGTGAGCAGCATTGATGCGGCCTTTGATTCAAACGCTGTAAAAGTTGTATCGGATAATAATGGCTATGCTCTGTACTTTTCCCGTGCCCCGATTCCTTGGGTGCGTGATAATTTTGATGCCGAGTCGCCAAGTCTGCCATCTGGTGAAATGATGCAGCGGCATATTGGTATTTATGCTTACCGGGTTAGCTTGCTCAATAAGTTTGTTACGTGGCCAGTCTCCAAATTGGAGGCGGCCGAAAAACTAGAGCAATTAAGAATTCTCTCAAATGGGCACAAAATTCATGTTGCTGAAGCATGTGCCGCTGTGCCGGGTGGTGTTGATACGCAAGAGGATCTCATTGCTGTGCAATCTCTTTTCTCTGGAGGGAATTAAGAGTGTCGAAAGCGCGCGTGTTATTTGTTTGTTTGGGAAATATTTGTCGCTCTCCAACTGCCGAAGGCGTATTTGAGTATTGTGTTCAGCAAGCTGGTTTGGCAGATAAAATAGCTATTGATTCTGCTGGAACGTCGGATTGGCATATAGGAGCGTCGCCAGACTCTCGCACGGTAACGGCGGCTAAAAATAGAGGTTACGACCTTTCGAGCTTACGCGGGCGGCAGGTTTCTCGCGACGATTTTGAACGTTTTGATTATATCTTGGCGATGGATGCCGACAATCTAGCGGAATTAAAAAAACTAAAGCCGTCAGGTTATACCGGTTGCCTTGGTTTGTTCCTGGATTTTGCGTCGGCGTATGATGAGAATGATGTGCCCGACCCTTATTATGGCGGGGGTCGTGGTTTTGATTTGGTTTTAGATCTTATTGAAAATGCCAGCGAAGGGTTGTTAGAGCGTATCCGCTCTGATCTGAGTTTACCGTCTCGAAACGCTAAGTCGTAGTGCTTCTCGAATATGCATATTGAAACCAACAAACAATTAAGTTCATACAATACATTGGCTGTGCCCAGTGTCGCGGAGTATTTTGTCGAAATATCCAGCCGTGAGGAATTGATTGAGGCTGTGACTTGGGCTCAAGATGAGGGTGTTAAAATACATATTCTTGGCAGTGGATCGAATGTTATTTTATCGAAAACCATAAGTGGTTTAGTCATTCATCTTAAAGTCATGGGCTTTGAGGTGGCCTCAAAAAGTTCCGGTGAGGCTCTTGTGAGGGTGGGGGCTGGAGAGAACTGGCATCATCTTGTATGTCGGTGTGTAGAGGCTAAGTTGTTTGGCGTTGAAAATTTAGCGCTGATCCCTGGGTCGTGTGGCGCGGCTCCCGTACAAAATATAGGCGCATATGGCGTTGAGTTAAAAGATGTATTTTATTCTTTAGTTGCACTCGACATTCTTACTTTAGAGCGTAAAACATTTTATGCGGATGACTGTTGTTTTGGGTATCGTGACAGCGTGTTTAAAACGCAATTTCGTGGCCGTTATATTATTCTGCAGGTTGAGTTGCTCCTGTCTAAACAATCAAAATTCAATGTTTCTTACCCTGCGTTAAAACAGAAATTAAATTTTCGAGATGGTGATGTCTTAAGCTCAGAGCAAATAAAAAATGCCGTTGTAGAAATCAGAGCAAGTAAGCTGCCAGACCCTTCGAAAATACCTAATTCGGGTAGCTTTTTTAAAAATCCGATCGTCTCTTTGGAAGCGTATGCTCAGCTGAAGGCAGAGTTTTCTTTGATGGTTGCTTTCGATCAGGGGTCACACCGTAAGAAAATAGCTGCAGCGTGGTTGATCGAGTCAGTAGGGTGGAAGGGGAAATTGTTCGGGGGGGTTAAAGTGCATTCCGATCATGCCTTGGTGTTAACTAACCCTAATGGTTGTGATTCGGTGTCAATTTTAAATGCTGTTGCCGCAATACAGGGTGATGTGAGCAAAAAATTTGGTATAGAGCTCGAGATGGAGCCACAAGTTCTGCAGTGAGGTTAGGTTTGTGACCCAGAAAAGTTTATTTCCTAGTGATGAAATGCAGCTGTTTAACCTGGGAGGGTATGGGGCATTACAGTATTTTCCTGAGTGGATAGACGGGGGCGCCGCCGATCGCTATTTTTCAGTATTTTTGAATGAGGTGAGTTGGACTCAGCCTGAGATAAGGGTGTACGGGCAGATGAGGCGGATACCACGACTGCAGGCTTGGTATGGGGATAAAGGCGCCCAAATGTCATATTCCGGTGCGTTGTTTGAGCCTCAACCATGGCTACCCGCACTAAAAAAAATAAAAAATGAGATTGAATTACTCTGCGGTCATTCGTTTAATAGTGTTTTGGTTAATCGTTATCGTAGTGGGCTCGATAGTGTGGGCTGGCATGCTGATGATGAGGAAGAGTTGGGTGGCAACCCTATTATCGCGTCGGTGAGTTTGGGTGCTTCACGCATGTTTAGCTTGAGGCCGAAGTCTCCGGAGCTAGGCAATGCTTCGTTTAAAAAGCGTGACTTACTTTTGAATCATGGTGATTTGATGGTAATGAGTGGTTCAACTCAGGAGTTTTGGCATCACGCCGTGCTAAAGGACAAAATGGCGCCAGGTGAAAGGATTAATCTAACCTATCGATTCATTTGCCCCCGTTAATGACCTTGTCTGATCTTACTTTATAGCAATATTTCTGCTACAATCCGCCCGCTTTTTGCCGGGTATTACGGCTTAAATCATGCGTGATTTTTCCCTTACGCTTTAATTTTAAATTTGTTAGATGCAGATTTGACGGAAACGTATTTGTAAAAAGCAAACAGTGCGATGATTTATTAACCGCCTAATCACTGGCAACTATATCAAGCGAAACATTCAAGATACTACTCTATTGCTTGGACTCATGATCTGGGTTCATTTTTTGTTAGTAATCTTAACTGCCAATATAACAACGGAGTTAACGCATGGGATATCAACATATCCAAGTTCCTACCGATGGTGAAAAAATCACCGTAAATGATGACCTCTCTCTTAATGTTCCCAATCGACCGATTATTCCTTTTATCGAAGGTGACGGTATTGGTGTGGACATTACTCCTGTCATGAAAAAAGTTATCGATTCAGCTATCAAAAAAGCCTACAGCGGCGAAAAAAGCATAGCCTGGATGGAAGTCTATTGTGGTGAAAAAGCTGCTGGTACATACGACGGCGAATGGTTTCCAAAGGAAACTCTAGAAGCGCTGAGAGAATTCAGTGTTTCAATCAAAGGCCCTCTAACAACGCCTGTGGGCGGTGGTTTCCGATCTCTTAACGTGGCATTGCGCCAAGAGATGGATCTTTATGTTTGTCAGCGTCCTGTGCGTTGGTTTACAGGTGTGCCTAGCCCTGTTAAACAGCCAAACCTTGTGGATATGGTGATCTTTCGAGAAAACTCTGAAGACATCTACGCAGGTATAGAATTTAAAGAAGGCACTCCTGAAGTTAAAAAGCTAATCACTTTCCTTCAAGACGAAATGGGCGCGACTAAGATTCGTTTTCCTGAATGTAGTGGTATAGGCATTAAGCCTGTGTCTGAGAAGGGTACTAAGCGACTGGTTCGTAAGGCGCTTCAGTACACTATTGATCAAGACTTGCCTTCTCTGACTATTGTCCATAAGGGCAATATCATGAAGTTTACTGAAGGTGCATTTGCTGAGTGGGCATATGAGCTTGCACGTGAAGAGTTTGGCGCTACTCCAATTGACGGTGGTCCTTGGTGTTCATTTAAGAATCCAAATACTGGCAAAGATATTGTTGTTAAAGACTGTATAGCTGATGCAATGCTACAGCAAATTTTATTGCGTCCGTCTGAGTACAGTGTCATTGCGACATTAAATCTAAATGGTGACTACCTATCTGATGCTTTGGCTGCTCAAGTGGGCGGTATCGGTATTGCTCCTGGTGCAAACCTTTCAGATACCATCGCTGTTTTTGAGGCGACTCATGGCACAGCTCCTAAGTACGCTGGTCAAGACAAAGTAAACCCTGGTTCGCTTATCTTGTCTGCTGAGATGATGTTGCGTCACCTTGGTTGGGATGCTGCTGCTGATCTTATCGTTAAGGGCATCGAGTCTGCTATTGGGGCTAAAACAGTAACCTATGATTTTGAGCGCTTGATGGACGGTGCTGAGTTGAAGTCGTGCTCTGGCTTTGGCGATGAAATCATCAAGCATATGTGATCATCTCTTTTTGATTGATTGAATGCGAAAAGCCCGGCAATGCCGGGCTTTTTTATGTTAATCAATAGCTTAGAGCTGAAAGTTAATGTTGTTTTATACGTTTTAATTGTTGTCTATACGGCTTCCTCAAGAGGGCTTTCTTTTGGCTCCTCTATTGTGTTCGGCGTTTCCATCTCACCTGATTCGGTGATGTGGGCTCGGATATGGCAGGCGTGAAGGCCTTTATCGCCTTTCTCAACATCGAAATCAACGACCTGTCCCGCTTTGAGTGTCCGGTAACCGTCCATCTCTATAGATGAATAATGCGCGAATAAATCGCTCTCGCCGTCTTCCGGTAAGATGAATCCAAAACCCTTTGCGTTGTTGAACCATTTAACTGTTCCACTTGGCATAACGTGCTCCCCACTTATTTTAAATATCTACGAACCCATAAATGCCAAATGGGTGTAATATTGAGGTTAATTATTATTATCGACTACTTAACGAATGGTTGAGCGATTTTCAAACAATTGAGAAGTGGTTGTCAAGTTTTTCGACGATATTTACGCGACTGATTGTTCTGAACGTTACTTAAAGTGGCGTCAGATTAATAAGTGTCCATACGCCAATCTGTATTTTACTGCGGCAACCGTTGAAACGGCGGCTGCTTTTTTGTTCGCAGGTGTGGGGATGTTGGCGTGGTCATGCTGCGCTTTGGTTGTGGCTAAGCGTTAGGCGATTTGTATGTTTGATGGTAAACATTACGTCTTTTTGTTCGGAAAAATCACAAATATAGAACGTTTTAAGAGGGTTAGGGTAATCCATGGGTAATTCTGAAAAACTTCAGCTAACATTAAGTAGAGAGAGCGATTCAGGGCCTCTGATTGATGATGGTGGGGTTGCGGTTCAGGAAGATAAACCGAAGTTAAAGCGACCTCCGATGTATCAGGTGGTACTTCTAAATGATGACTTTACTCCAATGGAGTTTGTCGTTGATGTACTGGAGCGGTTTTTCTCGATGGATAGAGAAAAAGCAACGCAAGTTATGCTCGCAGTACATACGCAAGGGAAGGGCGTTTGTGGTGTTTTTTCACGCGATGTAGCTGAAACAAAAGCTGCGCAAGTGAATCAATACTCTAGGCAAAACGAGCATCCTCTCCTGTGTGAAATTGAAGTCTCAGACGAAGGTGATTCAGATTAAGGTCCGAGGAAATATTACAGAATTTAGGCGAATTCGACATGTTGAGTAAAGAGCTAGAATCAACGTTAAATACAGCGTTCAAAAGCGCAAGAACAAAGCGACACGAGTTTATGACTGTGGAGCATTTGTTGTTGGCCTTAACCGAAAATGATTCGGCGGCAGGAGTGCTTCGGGCATGCGGTGCAGATTTGAGCTTGTTACAGCAAGATCTGTCCGAGTTTGTTGACTCGACTACCCCTCTAATTCCTGATGAAGATGAAGAGCGAGAAACGCAGCCCACTCTCGGGTTTCAGCGTGTTCTGCAGCGGGCTGTTTTTCATGTTCAGTCGTCCGGCAAGAATGAAGTCACGGGTGCGAATGTCTTGGTTGCTATCTTTAGTGAGCAAGAGAGTCAGGCGGTTTACTACCTGAAAAAACAAAGTGTCGCTCGTATTGATGTGGTCAATTACATTACCCACGGCATATCTAAGGTGTCGGGTCAGGGTGGAACGCAGAGCGATCAGAATGAGCAGCATGAAGATGAGGCTTTCGGAACGGGAGAGGGTGCTCAGACAAACCCACTCGATTCCTATGCGACTAATTTAAATGAGCAGGCCTTAATGGGGCGTATTGACCCCTTGATTGGGCGTGACATGGAAGTTGAGCGCGTTGTCCAGGTTTTAGCGCGACGCCGTAAAAATAACCCCTTGCTGGTAGGTGAAAGCGGTGTTGGTAAAACGGCTATAGCTGAAGGCTTAGCGAAGCGGATCGTTGATGGCGATGCGCCAGAAGTTTTGGAGGGTAGTACAGTCTATTCTCTCGACTTGGGTTCATTGCTTGCCGGAACGAAATATCGCGGAGACTTTGAGAAGCGTTTTAAGGGTTTGTTAGCGGAGTTAATGCGCCGTGATAAGGCTATTTTGTTTATCGATGAAATTCACACCATTATTGGCGCCGGAGCAGCTTCGGGTGGCGTAATGGACGCATCTAATTTATTGAAGCCTTTACTCACGTCTGGTGAGCTGCGTTGTATTGGTTCAACAACATTCCAAGAGTACCGTGGTATTTTTGATAAGGACCGCGCTCTTTCTCGACGCTTCCAAAAAATAGATGTTGATGAGCCGAATATTGAAGATACCTATAAAATTTTAAAAGGCTTGAAAACGCAGTTTGAAAAGCATCATAACCTTAAATATACGGATAAAGCTTTGCGTACTGCGAGTGAGTTGGCTGCTAAGTATATTAGTGACCGCTTTATGCCGGATAAGGCGATTGACGTTATTGATGAAGCGGGCGCGTATCAGCAATTGCTGCCGGTGAGTAAGCGTAAAAAACAAATTGGTGTTCGTGATATTGAGGAGATTGTTGCCAAGATTGCGAGGGTGCCGGCTAAAACGGTTTCTTCGGATGATAAGGCGCAGTTGGCAAAGCTGGAAGAGGCGTTGAAAATGACGGTCTTTGGGCAAGAGACGGCCATCGATACGATATCGTCTGCTATTAAATTGTCGCGAGCAGGCTTAACGAATCACGACAAGCCAATCGGCTCATTTCTATTTTCTGGTCCCACTGGTGTAGGTAAAACCGAGTTGTGCCGCCAATTGGCACTCTCTATGGGTGTTGAGTTGGTGCGCTTTGATATGTCTGAATATATGGAGCGTCATACGGTTTCGCGTTTGATTGGTGCTCCTCCAGGTTATGTTGGGTTTGATCAGGGAGGTTTGCTTACCGAAGCCGTAACCAGGCAGCCTCATTGCGTGCTCTTATTGGATGAGGTTGAGAAGGCGCATCCAGATGTGTTCAATTTGCTTTTGCAGGTCATGGATCACGGAACATTAACCGATAATAACGGCCGCTCTGCGGACTTTAGAAATGTTATTTTGATTATGACGACGAATGCGGGCGCTGAGTCGATGAGCAGAGCCTCAATCGGCTTTACGAAGCAGGATCATAGTACTGACGGCATGGAGGTTATCAAGAAAACGTTTACGCCAGAATTCCGTAACCGTCTGGATGGTATTGTTCAATTTGGCGCGTTGTCGTTGGATGTAATTAAGACTGTTGTTGATAAGTTTCTTATGCAGCTTCAGACGCAGCTTGATGACAAGAAAATCACCATGGATATCACGGATGAAGCGAGAGAGTGGTTGGCGGTCAATGGTTATGATGAGGCGATGGGTGCTCGTCCCATGGAGCGAATTATTCAGGAGAAAATCAAGAAGCCTTTGGCTGAGCTGGTGCTGTTTGGAGCTCTCTCAGAGAAAGGTGGTACAGTAGTGATACGTATTAAGGGTGACAAGATAGAAATCGAACCAGAAGCGGCTTAGGCCGCTTCTCGTTGTTTAAATTACCTTATCGAGCTCGGTAGGTGATTCTTCCTTTGCTGAGGTCGTAAGGCGTTAGCTCTACCTTTACTTTATCCCCAGTCAGAATACGAATGTAGTTTTTACGCATTTTTCCAGAGATATGAGCCGTGACAACGTGATCATTTTCTAGTTTTACGCGAAATGTGGTGTTAGGAAGAGTGTCGATGACTTCACCTTCCATTTCAAAATTATCTTCTTTTGCCATCCGGCAGTAACCTCGGTCTAAAGCGTGAGCTTGTTGGGTTTATGAGAGCAAGCGGGGTTTAGCCGAACTTGTTCAAAACTCTCTGAAATTTGAAAGGGCGCAATTCTGCCTGATTTAGCTGCGAAAGCCAAGAACCGCTGGTCGATCTGTGTGTTTATTTTGTATATAGCGGTTACGGTTTGTAGTCCTTTACGGTAATCCACTGGTTGTCGATAAATACTTGGAAAGGTCGATAGTCCATCTTATAGCGCATTTTTTGACAAGCTTTTATCCAGTAGCCCAAATATACATATGGCAACCCCTCGGTTTTAGCTCGCTCAATTTGGTGAAGGACGTTAAATACACCAAGACTGCGTTTAGCCGAGCTGGGCTCAAAGTAGGCGTAAATGGCGGACAGGCCGTTTGAGAGTCGGTCAACGACGGAAACCGCAATGAGCCTGCCGTCCAGCCGATACTCCAGGAATTCGGTAACCCCCCATTCTTTGGTTAAAAAATCGCTATATTGCTCGCGAGATGGCGGGTACATGTCGCCGTCGGCATGTCTAAGGTTAATGTAGTTTTCGTAGAGCAAGTAATGCTCGTCGGTATCGATACTGTCAATAACTTGAAAGTTAAGGTCTTTATTTTTCTTGAAACAGCGTTTTTGTGACCGGGTTGCGGTAAATTCATCAACATTAACCCTGATGGGGATACAGGCTTGGCAGCCTTCACAGTGGGGGCGATAGATGTGAGATCCGCTACGACGAAACCCAAATTCAGAAAGTTCGCTATAGAGGCGGGCATCCATAGTGGCATTTGGGTCAGCGAATATCGTTTTTGCACGACGATTGGGCAGGTACCCGCAATCATGTTCGGGGGTAGCGTAAAAGTTAAGATCAGATAAATCAGTCAAAGTAGTGCGTCCGTTTTGTTCTCGTAATTCTGTGCCTATGGTTTGCGTGTTGGTTTTTCATTTGTACGGTTGGGCCCGTATCGGGTCGGGCCAATTTTTTGCCCACTGATTAACATCTTCTTGGTGGACCGCTTCGCGCAACGCGAGTTCAAAAGTATCGCGCGATATCTCAACGGCGCCAAAAGAAGCCAAATAATCCGTGTGAATTTGGCAGTCAATAAGTTGATATTCCCACTCTTTAAGTGTTTTGACCAGATGCATAAAGGCAACTTTTGAGGCGCCGGATTCAAGGCTAAACATCGACTCGCCAAAAAAGACCTTGCCCAGCGATACTCCGTAGAGGCCTCCAACGAGATTCCCATCTCTCCATGCTTCAATTGAGTGGGCATATCCGGCTGCATATAAGGCAGTATAGGCCTCTATAGTTTCGTCCATAATCCAAGTACCGTCTTGGTCTGGGCGGTTAATGCTGGAGCAGTGGGTTATCACTTGATGGAAGGCGGTGTCGACTCGGATAGTAAAGGGGTTTTGTCTTAGTAGTTTTTTATTGCTTCGCCCGAGATGGAGGTTTTCTGGGCGTAAAATGGTACGAGGGGACGGTGACCACCATAAAATAGGCTGGTTTTCACTGTACCAAGGGAATATCCCCCTTCGATACGCTTCTAATAATCGCGGAACGCTAAGATCACCACCGACGGCCAGTAAGCCGTCAGGGTCATCTAGGGCGAGTGATGTCTCGGGGAAGTTGAGAGTTTCGTCAAGCCATGCAAGCTCGCCCATCTATCGGCATCCTAAGTAGTACGCATTAATTACTGGTCGAGGAACTTTTCAGCATCTAGAGCTGCCATACAACCAAAGCCAGCTGAGGTTACGGCTTGTCTATAAACGTGGTCGGCTACGTCTCCGGCTGCAAAGACTCCAGGGACACTGGTACCTGTTGCTCCACCTTTAAGTCCACTGTTGATTATGATGTAGCCGTTTTTCATGTCGAGCTGGCCATTAAAAATATCGGTATTGGGTTTGTGCCCGATGGCAATGAATACTCCACTGACTTCGATGTCCTGAGTGGAGCCGTCAATGGAGGATTTTAAACGAGCCCCATTAACGCCAGTGTCGTCACCGAGCACTTCGTCTAGTGTGTTGTTCCATATAATCGTGATGTTGCCATTTTTCTCTTTTTCAAAAAGTCGATCTTGGAGGATTTTTTCTGAACGAAGGCTGTCCCGCCTATGCACGAGTACGACCTCTTTACAGATGTTAGATAGATAAATAGCTTCTTCTACAGCGGTATTACCACCTCCAACAACGATAACCTTCTGGTCTCGATAGAAAAAACCGTCGCAGGTTGCGCAAGCGCTTACGCCTTTACCCATAAATGCTTCTTCACTGGGTAGGCCGATATATTGAGCAGATGCGCCAGTTGCGATGATTAGAGCGTCGCAAGTATACGTTTCGTTGCCAGTAAGGGTATACGGGGTTTTGGATAAATCGACTTCGTTTATGTGGTCAAAAAGAACCTTCGTTTCAAAGCGCTCAGCATGTTGCTGCATCTGAACCATAAGATCAGGACCTTGAAGCTCAGCAATGCCGCCTGGCCAATTTTCCACCTCTGTTGTGGTTGTAAGCTGACCACCTTGCTGCATGCCGGTTATCACTACAGGGTTAAGGTTGGCCCTTGCTGCGTATATTGCAGCGGTGTAACCCGCTGGTCCCGACCCTAAAATGATCAGTTGGTGATGTATGGCGTCGCTCATGTTGGTTGGCTGTCCTGTTGGAGTTAAATATTGTGGTTCTATGTTTGTGGTGTTTTGAAATTGAGTGAATGATATGTGATTCGATTAATTTACGCTATCCAAAAGCTGCTATCCACTCGATAGCTACTGGCTAAGATACGAGTTCTCGACCGGATAGCTTTGTAAATTTACACTATCGAGACAGCTTATTAGTTTTTAGTTTGTTGGCTGGGTTAAACTACTCGGTTTTACGGGTAGTCAGTGTGCATATGGCGCTAGGCTTACTCTATTAAAATTGCGTACTTATTGGTAAATCGCGAACTTATTAGAGCGTTGTTGTAATTTTATAAAACTTACGAAAATTAGTGAAAGTAATAGCAAAAGGTTAGGAATGTCTAAAAAGGCGGCGAAAGAATCCGAAGTTGATCAAAATGCGGGCACCATTGGCAGTAAGATCCTGAAAGAGGGGATTCTTATTGGCTTGGTGGCTTTGAGTGCATATTTGATTTTGGCTCTGTTTTCTTACAGCTCGAATGATCCTGGGTGGTCTAACACAGGAACGGGTGGTGAAATTGAAAATGCAGCGGGTCCAGCCGGTGCATGGTTATCAGATGTGTTTTTCTCCTTTTTTGGACAATTGGCCTTTCTATTTCCTTTGATGCTTGTATTTCAAGTTTGGCAGCAGATACGTAATCGTACTCGTGACAGTTTTGATCCCTTGATGATAGGGCTTAAAAGCATCGGGTTCATATTGGTTATGGTTTCGGCCACAGGAATTGCCGTTATGCAATATGGTGATACGAGCTCGTCTTTGCCGTTTTCAAATGGTGGTACTTTAGGGCTTTTAACCGCCACAGCAATAGACAGTTCATTCGGGTACATGGGGGGAAGCTTCTTATTGTTGGCCCTGTTTTTATTCGGATTAACCGTTTTTATCGAAATATCGTGGTTTGCGGTAATGGATTCGATTGGCGCGAATGTTATCTGGTTAGTCCAATATCTTAAGCAGCGGTTCATTGTTTGGCGTGCGCAATGGCAAGAGAAAAGGCAAATTAAACAAGTCGTGCAAGAGCGGAGAGAAGCCGTGAAGATCGAGATAAAACGCCAAGAATCGAGAATTCCTCCGACTATTGAACCGGTGAAACAAAAACCAAAAATCAGCACGCGCGTGCAGAAAGAACAGCAGCAAACTTTGGAGTTTGATGACGCTCCTGTAGGTGATCTTCCTGCTATTAACTTGTTAGATCCAGCTGACGAGCAGAGTGATAAAGGATATTCCGCTGATGCTTTAGAAGCGATGTCTCGCGTACTTGAGTTGAAACTAAAAGACTTTGGCGTCATTGCTGAAGTCGTGGCTGTATTGCCTGGGCCAGTAGTAACCCGCTTTGAAATCCAGCCAGCAGCAGGTGTTAAGGTCAGTAAGATAACCAATTTGGCTAAAGATTTGGCCCGCTCGATGGCGGTGATTAGCGTTCGCGTAGTAGAAGTTATTCAAGGAAAGTCGGTAGTGGGTATTGAAATCCCTAATGAATATCGCGAAATGGTTCGATTGAGTGAAGTTATTGCATCGGAGGTATATGAAAACAACAAATCTCCACTCGCATTAGCGCTGGGTCATGACATATCCGGCCAGCCGGTCGTTGCTGATTTGGCGAAGATGCCTCATTTGTTGGTAGCAGGAACAACTGGGTCCGGTAAGTCAGTGGGCGTGAACTCCATGTTAGTGAGTATGCTTTATAAGGCGTCCCCCGATGAGCTTCGTTTGATTCTGGTTGATCCCAAGATGTTGGAATTGTCGGTTTACGACGGAATCCCTCATCTTTTAACGCCGGTGATTACCGATATGAAAGACGCCGCGACCGCTCTTCGTTGGTGTGTTGGTGAAATGGAGCGTCGATACAAATTAATGGCGGCACTGGGTGTTCGTAATTTGGCGGGCTTCAATAAAAAAGTGAAAGAGGCTGCGAAAGCGGGTGAGCCCATATCCGATCCGATATGGGTTCCCGAAGATGATGGCGTGATCGAAATGCTAAATCAAGAAGCGCCACACCTGGAAACCATGCCGTGTATTGTCATCGTGATCGATGAATTTGCGGACATGATGATGATTGTCGGTAAAAAAGTAGAACAATTGATCGCGCGTATTGCCCAAAAAGCGCGTGCTGCTGGCATTCATTTGATTCTTGCTACACAGAGACCGTCGGTTGATGTTATTACGGGGCTCATTAAAGCGAATGTCCCCACAAGAATTGCTTTTCAAGTATCGTCCAAGATCGATTCACGAACGATTCTCGACCAAGGCGGCGCGGAACAATTGTTGGGGCATGGCGATATGCTCTATTTACCACCAGGCTCTGGAGTAACAACTCGTGTGCATGGTGCTTTCGTCGACGATCACGAGGTTCATAAGGTCGTCGCAGATTGGAAAAAACGGGGTAAGCCAGAGTATATCGACGCTATTTTTAGCGAGAGTGTTGACTCCATTCCTGTGCCTGGTTTTGACGACGAGGATAGCGATAAAGATGACGAATCGGATCCCTTGTACGATGAGGCTGTTGCTTTTGTTCTTGAAACGCGAAAGGCCAGTATTTCTTCTGTTCAACGCAAGTTGCGGGTGGGATATAACCGAGCGGCACGATTGATCGAGCAAATGGAGCGGTCAGGTGTTGTGTCCGAGATGGGGAATAATGGCGCTCGAGATATACTTGTACCGGCTCACTAGCCTCTCGATTTTTTAAAAAAACATCAGTACGAATAACAAATCCAAGTGGTTATAAAAAACGATTAATAGGATCAGCTATGAAGTTATTTTCCCCCTTACTTTTTTGCATATTATGGTCAGGGCAAATTTACGCAGATAAAAAGGCGGTAGAGTCTTTTTCTCAAGCATTGTTATCGGTAGAGACAATGACGGGGCGCTTTACTCAGCGAATAATTGATTCTGATGAACTTGCCAGTGCCAGTGCCAGTGCCAGTGCCAGTGCCAGTGCCAGTGCCAGTGCCAGTGCTAGTGATTCTGGGAAAGACAATGACAATGACGCAAGCATTCAAACCACCGAAGGTAACTTCATCATAAAGCGTCCGGGATATTTTCTTTGGCATGTTTCGCCACCGTATGAGCAATTGATCATTGGCTCTCCGGGTACTTTGAAAATGTATGATCCTGATTTAGAGCAAATGACGATACATGCTCAGGATTCACTTTCGGGAACGCCAGCTTCTTTGATCAGTGGAGACGTTACTTCAATTGATCAAAACTACGACGTTGAATTGAAGCAAAATAAAAAAACACGGACCTTCACACTTACCGAGAAAGGCGAAGGTGAGGGAGCGTTTGAATCATTAACATTTGTTTTTTCGAGAAAAACGAAAAACAGCTTACTTTTAGAAATGTCATTTATCGATAAGCTTGGCCAAAAAGTTGAAATTTTAATTTCACAGCAAAAAAATAACCCTCGGATTGAGGATGGCGCGTTTGATTTCGAGCCGCCCAAAGGCACAGATATAATAATCGATGGCTGATCTATTTGAGCAAGATGTCGATATGGGGCAGCCCTTGGCTGCTCGTATGCGCCCCCAAAATCTTAACGAATATATTGGTCAAGATCATTTGCTGGGTGCCGGTAAGCCTCTACGCCTGTCGATAGAACGGGGGCAGATCCATTCCATGATTTTATGGGGACCTCCCGGTGTCGGTAAAACCACTTTGGCGAAATTACTCGCGAATGAAATAGACGCTCATTTCATCGCCATCTCCGCTGTTTTATCCGGTGTGAAGGATATTCGGGCAGCGATAGAAGAGGCAAAGCTCCATCAGAGCACCTACGGCAGTAAGACCATATTATTTATTGATGAAGTGCACCGTTTTAACAAAGCGCAGCAAGATGCTTTCTTGCCCTTTGTTGAAGATGGCACTGTTGTATTTGTTGGAGCAACGACAGAGAACCCATCCTTTGAGGTCAATAACGCGTTACTGTCGCGTTGCAGAGTGTATGTGCTCAAGAGTTTTTCCGACGAACAGCTCCAAAAAGTGCTAATCCGCGCGTTAAACCACGAAAAGTATGGTTTAGGGCGTCGTAATATCACCGTCGCAGAAAACGAAATGCGAGCGTTAGTTGTGGCTGGTGATGGTGATGCTCGTCGGTCGCTCAATTTGCTGGAAATTGCGTGTGACCTTTTAGACGATGGCGATAGCTTGTCCGAAACCGTAATCGCTCAAATACTGGTGGGTGATGTCCGGCGCTTCGACAAAGGCGGCGACCTATTTTATGAGCAAATTTCTGCCTTACATAAGTCTGTAAGAGGCAGTGATCCAGATGCCGCCTTATATTGGATGATGCGTATGTTAGACGGGGGTTGCGATCCTCTCTATTTGGCACGACGCGTCGTACGTATTGCCAGTGAAGATATCGGCAATGCCGACCCTCGCGGTTTGGCGCTAGCAATTAATGCCTGGGAAGCGCAAGAGCGTTTAGGCAGCCCCGAGGGCGAGTTATCAATAGCGCAAGCGGTCATCTATTTGGCTTGCGCCCCCAAAAGTAACGCCGTGTATAATGCCTTCAAAAAAGCCCGCAGTGAAATTCAGTCCCTACCGAGTTATGACGTTCCCATGCATTTACGTAATGCACCGACGTCATTAATGAAGGGGATGGATTACGGTAAAGATTACCGTTACGCACATTCAGAAGAGGGTGGCTTTGCGGCTGGCGAAACGTACTTTCCTGATGAGATGGAAGGGCGTGTGTATTACGAGCCGGTTGAAAGAGGCTTAGAAATTAAAATTTCAGAAAAGCTTAAACGACTTCGCGCACTGAACAAGCAATCTCAAGGGTGATCATGCACTGGCTAGCGGTGGCTTTAGGCGGAAGTGTTGGTGCAATGTGCCGTTACGGCATCGCTTTGGCGATACCCACCCAAGCCGGTAAATTTCCCATCGCGACGTTGACGGTCAATGTACTGGGATCTATGTGCTTGGCGATGTTGTTTGTGCTCATCACTGAAAAAGCCGTTTTACCATCAATTTGGCGCCAAATATTAATGGTTGGTTTTTTTGGCGCTTTTACAACGTTTTCAACGTTCTCGCTAGAATCGTTGCAGTTATTGCAGGCGGGACACATGAAATTGGCGTTGATCTATATGCTCAGCAGTGTTTCGGCTTGTATAGTCGCGGCATTTGCAGGATACAATTTAATTAACAAAATACTTTAGGAATTAAGTGGGAACCTTATGCTAGACCCGAAACTTCTTCGTTCAGAACTCGAAACTGTCGCAGCCAATTTACAAAAGCGTGGCTATACGCTCGACACACATAAAATAGAGCAGTTGGAGACTCAGCGAAAAGCCCTACAGTCAGAGTCAGAGTCTTTACAGAACCAACAAAAGCAAAGCGCAAAAAAAATTGGCAAAGTTAAGGCTACTGGCGGCGATATAGCACCGCTATTAAAAGAGGTTGATAACCTTAAGTCATCGAGCAATGAAGCCAAGCAGCGACTTACTGAAGTGCAAAATGAAATAGAAGCCATCGTCACAGCCATACCCAACTTAGTGTCCGACGATGTGCCGGCTGGTGCAAGTGAAGATGATAATGTTGAAGTGCTTAAATGGGGCGAGCCAAAAACCTTTAGCTTTGACGTAAAAGATCATGTCGACGTTGGTGAGGGCATAGGCGGGCTAGATTTTGAAACTGCAGCCAAACTCACAGGTTCTCGCTTCGCGTTAATGCGTAGAGATATTGCTAAGCTTCATCGGGCGCTCATTCAATTGATGCTTGATACACATAGTGACGAGCATGGTTACGAAGAACTGAATGTTCCTTATATCGTCAATAAAGAATCACTTTTTGGAACCGGTCAATTGCCCAAGTTTGAAGAGGATCTATTTAAGTTACGCGAAGATCGCGAACTCTACTTAATTCCTACGGCAGAAGTTCCCGTCACCAATATATTGCGCAACGAAATCGTAGACGAAAAAAACTTACCGATTAAATTTACGGCTCATACACCGTGTTTTCGTTCGGAAGCCGGTTCTGCCGGTCGAGATACTCGGGGAATGATTCGTCAGCATCAATTCGAAAAGGTTGAATTGGTTCAATTTGTATTGCCAGAAAACTCTAACCAAGTACTTGAAGAGCTAACGCAAAATGCAGAGGCAATCTTACAGAAATTAGAATTACCTTATCGCAAAGTCATATTGTGTGGCGGGGATATAGGCTTCTCCGCTCATAAAACCTATGACTTAGAAGTTTGGTTGCCCTCGCAAGCAATGTATCGCGAAATTTCGTCGTGTAGTAATTTTGGAGACTTTCAGGCGCGTCGAATGAAAGCGCGTTATCGCAGCCAAGAAACCGGAAAACCTGCATTGCTTCACACCGTAAATGGCTCTGGTTTAGCGGTAGGCCGAACCTTAGTGGCTATTTTAGAGAACTACCAACAGGAAGATGGCTCGGTCGCAATTCCATCTGCATTGCAGTCTTATATGGGTGGAAAAACGGTTATGGCCGTAGCGTCTTAATTTCAACTGGTGAGGCTGGGCAAGTAGAGAACTAACCTATGGAATTTTTACCGCTTTTTTTCGATTTAAAACGAAAGCCATGTTTACTCATCGGCGGTGGTGCGATCGCCACGAGAAAAGCTCGCTTGTTGCAAAAGGCTCAAGCAAAGATTTTTGTTTTGTCGCCTGATGTTGACTCAGAGTTACTTGAAATTGTGAAGGATAGTGGCGGTGCCTACTATGCAGAGCAATATGACGTCGCCTATCTTGACGACAAAGTTCTGGTGATTTCAGCTACAAACGATAATGTTTTGAACGAGCGTGTAGCGAAAGATTGTCATGCGCGGAAATTGCCGGTTAACGTTGTCGATAACCCTGCAGTTTGCAGCGTTATTATGCCTGCGATTATTGATCGGAGCCCCTTAATTATTGGTGTTACGAGTGGCGGGGAATCACCCGTGTTGGCGCGACGCCTGAGAACGGAGCTAGAAAGTAATATCCCGGCTGCCTATGGCGATTTAGCGAAAATGGCCAGCGACTTTCGTCAGCAAGTTAAAGATAGTTTTCCTTCTGATGTTGATCGACGTCGATTTTGGGAAGCGGTATTAAATGGTGACATTGCCGAAAACGTATTAAGTGGAAATTCAGCATTAGCGCGTGAACGCTTACAGGAAAAAATTGACGCCAAAGACGTAGAATCTCATGGCGAGGTTTATTTGGTCGGTGCAGGTCCTGGTGATCCGGATTTGTTGACCTTTAAAGCGCTTCGTTTAATGCAAAAAGCTGAAGTTGTTTTATACGACCGTTTAGTCTCCGGCCCAATCCTCGATATGGTTAGGCGTGACGCCGATCGTGTTTATGTCGGCAAAAAGCGTGACGACCACGCCGTGCCGCAGCAAGAAATCAACCAGCTTTTACTGGAATATGCGCAAAAAGGTAAGCGTGTTTTGCGCTTAAAAGGCGGTGACCCATTTATATTTGGTCGCGGCGGAGAAGAGATTGATTTACTGGCTGAGCACAACATACCGTTTCAGGTTGTCCCGGGAATTACGGCAGCTTCTGGTTGTGCAAGTTACTCAGGAATACCGCTTACGCATCGAGATTTTTCACAGTCGGTACGGTTTATCACCGGGCATTTAAAGACGGGAGAAGCCGATTATCCTTGGGGAGAATTTGTTAACGACAAGCAAACACTCGTTTTTTATATGGGTTTAAAGGGCCTTCCTAAAATTTGTGAAAACCTAATTAAACATGGTAAAAAACCGACAACTCCAGCGGCATTGATTGAAAAGGGGACATTACCAGAGCAGCGTGTTCATATCTCAAATTTAGAAGATTTAGCGAGCTCCATCGAAGGTAAAGATATACATGCACCGACGTTGCTTATTATTGGTGACGTGGTGTCACTTCACAAAAAATTGAATTGGTATAAAAGTTCCGACTAATTGGCCGATAACTCTATATGAACGGCTTCAAAATCGACCTTTTATGTGTTGATCTCATGTTATTCTGGCTCGGTTGTAAGTTGGCGATAGCAAGGCCGTGTTGAGTGTTGCGAGCTGATAGCTGCAGGGCTCGCTCATAATTCAAAACAGCGTTATTCAAAATAGGTGCAGGGGATGGTGGATAGTATACGACCAACATACCGCCCGCTTACGGCTAAACCGGGCGCAGAGCGGGTAAGAGAATCGACTGATGTCGAAACGCCTACCGACGACAAGTCTGGCCAATCTTATATTGTCACCAAGGACCGTCGGGGAAATCGCGATCGTCGGAATAAAAAAGGCGAATCACGGGCCATTTACGATATGCGTGATGGTGAAGGGCGTCGTAAAGATGATGATGGCCGCCCCAATATAAAAATTGAAGTGTAGCGCCGAACGTCATCGTCTGAACAAACGAATCCCATCTAGGTTATCAAGTGAAGTGTCATAACGGTTCTTAAGCCGAATTACTTTTTTCTATAAGCATTAGCTTGAGCCAAATTCATCTAAACACTTTATTAATCGTGCAGTCATAGCGTGCTCATTTACCCTATTAATTCAATTTAATCCTGAGGAGGATATGTGGAATACGATTACGATCTTTTTGTAATTGGTGCTGGTTCTGGAGGTGTCCGTGCAAGTCGAATTGCTTCCCAGTTAGGTGCAAAAGTTGCCGTTGCCGAAGAGCGATACCTCGGTGGTACCTGTGTCAATGTTGGTTGCGTACCTAAAAAACTTTTTGTCTATAGTTCTGAGTTTACAAAGATGCTCAAAGACGCTCGGGGATTTGGTTGGGAAGCGGAAAACCCGGTTTTTGATTGGGCAACATTGCGCGACAACAAAACAGACGAGATTACGCGCCTTAATGGTATTTACGGTTCAATACTGGAGAATGCCGGGGTCGAAGTGATCAATGGTCGAGCGGTGTTAGTTGATGCACATACGGTCTTAGTGAACGGTAAACATATTAGCGCAAAATCAATTTTAATCGCGGTTGGTGGCTGGCCGCGTAAACCGCAGTTTCCTGGCAGTGAATACACCATTGATTCGAATGAGGTCTTTAGCTTGGAATCCTTTCCCAAGCGTGTATTAGTTCAGGGCGGAGGCTATATTGCAGTTGAGTTTGCGGGCATTTTTCAAGGCTTGGGAGCGGAGACTGAGCTGAGCTATCGAGGCCCCTTATTTTTGCGTGGATTTGACGAGGAAGTGCGTCAATTTGTGGCAGAAGAAGTTGCCAAAAGTGGGGTCAAACTTACATTTAATTCCGATATTGAAAAAATAGAGAAAAACAGCGACGGCAGCCTAAAAGTGTTTTTCAAAAACGGTGAAGTAAGAGAGGTCGACACCGTGTTTAGTGCCACCGGGCGGGCACCTAAAGTAGATGGTCTAGGGCTAGAAAACACTGCTGTCTCCTTCGGTAAAAGCGGTCTTATAGCGGTTAACAATGAATTTCAAACCGCTGAGCCTAGCATATACGCGTTAGGCGATGTGGTGGGCAGAATGAGCTTAACTCCCGTTGCTTTGGCTGAAGGCATGGCATTGGCTCGGCATTTGTTCGACGGTCAAACGATCGACATGAACTACAAAAATATCCCTACAGCGGTTTTTTGCCAACCCAATATCGCGACCGTAGGTTTGACTGAGCAAGAGGTTGAAAAAGCCGACACCCCTTATGCGGTATATACCAGTAAATTTAAGCCGCTCAAAAATACCATTAGTGGCTCAGAGCATAGAACCTTGATGAAGCTTATTGTTGATCGCAGTAACGACAAGGTTGTTGGTGTGCATATGGTGGGTCCGGATGCCGGTGAGATTATTCAAGGCGTGGCAATTGCGATGAAAGCAGGTGCAACAAAGCAGGATTTTGATGAAACAATCGGCATTCATCCTACATCGGCAGAGGAGTTTGTGACGATGCGAGAGCCCGTGAGAACGGTGGGTATTTGTTAAAGTTTAGGCACAAAAATACCTAGAGTCTAATCTAGATATTCTCTTTAACCTATTGATTTTGATGGGTTAAAGTGCTCCAGCCTTCAGTTCGCACCTGACCACCTCGTTAAAGGCGGTCACCCATTCCTGGTCAAATTGAGCTCCTGCTCTTGAGTTGATTTCAGACATCGCTCTCACGACGGTTTTGCGTTTTTCACGGTCTGCTCGACCATTTAAGATTGAGAAGAACGAATCAATAATCGCGAGTATTTTGGCTCCATCATGAATGATTTCGCCGCCATTACCGATGGGGTACCCTTTACCGTCGATGCGCTCATGATGCTCCAAAATCATCGACGCAGCCGGAGCCCAACCTTCAATGCGTATCAAATAGTTATAGCCCCAAACTGGGTGCTGTCGCATTTGAGCGAGTTCATCAATAGTTAAGCGTTCTTTTTTCTCCAGTATTTGGTGGGGGATAAATGACATACCAATATCATGGAGGTAGACGGCGGCGGATAGCTGATAGGTGTCCACTGGAGAGCCGTTTATGGCGTTTAGTTTTTGTGCCCAATCGTGGGATTGTTCCGTTCGGCCTTCCCAATAGATACTGTGTTGATCTGTCTGTTGGGAGAGTTCCCTAAAAAACAGTAGATCAAAAGCTTGTTTACTGTGGTCTGGTAATGATGTTGTGCTGTCGTAAAGAAGTCGGTCTGTTGGCGGATCGTATGTTTCAGTTTCCGCATCATGGGCGAATCCAACACCAACCAATTGCAAAATTTTATGACTTTCCTGGTCTGCTTCCTCTCCCTTGGCCAGTGACAAGTTGGTATAGAGTGAGATTAATTCCTTTTCTTGGAGGTTGCCATAAGATTGGTCGAAAAGATCTCTTTGATGGATATCCCGAAGGCGGTCTATACCCAGTTGGATGACATCGATCACTGCGTGAGAGGCTTCAAAACGCTTCATGCGTAAGGACTCGATAACCTCTTCTATGCTGTTGGTGAAGTGCATGACGGATTCTAAGCGAACAACGGCAGCATTTCCTTTTATCGTATGGACTGCACGAAAAAGGGCGTTAATATCTTCTTCTACACCTTCACTTTCACCTTCATCTATCGCTCGAATGAGACCCTCGAGAGCCGTTTCGATTTCTAGTGATAAATCGAGAAAGGCATCGATGATTTCGACACGCATTTCGCCATCAATGTCCATACTCAACCTGCGGTAGTCTATGGGTATAATTACATCATAGTTACAAGACGAGTGAAGGGAAAGCAAAATGAAGGCGTAGCGTTGGAGGGGGCTACCACTCCTACGGGTGTAGTGGTTTTTCTTCGTAAAGAGGTTTGGGCTAACTAGCTAACAAGTGCTTGGAAAAGGCTAAATTAGGTGTCAATGAAACCACTAATTTATAATGATGCTAGGTCGAAAGACCTAGCGATAGTATTTTGGTCCAGTGAAGTTGGCATCGCGCTCAACAGGTCGGTATTTTCTTAGCTTATCTGCAATGGCTTTTTTCATTGCATCTTCATCTTGAACGGGTTCAAGAACCGTTTGTGTTGTATTTGCATTCACTCCACTATCCTTTAGCTCAATACTCTCCCTGATCTTTTTTTGTTTTTTACTAAATAGCGCCAACATCATTTTTGCCTTCTATTTTTGTCGATGTTATTAACCACCCAAACGCTCATTTGCGGAATGCATTGTAACGAATTTCGACAGGTAAGCGACGGTAAATGGTGATAAATACTGAAAAATGCCAGTTTTAGTGACCTATGTCACACTGGCTGAAATACGTTCATATGTTGTTTTTGGTGTCAAGATTGAAATTAGAAACTTTACTAGCGTTTTGATTAACGTTTTAGATGCTGGTATCGATTTGGTCGAAAGTAAGGCTTAGCATCCATACCGGTAGGACTAGTTGGTGGGAGTGGGAAATGATGATTTAACAATTGACTGCACTAAAAAACCCTTTTGAGAATGGTCGTAGAACACCCTTTTGGGGGCGTGTTGAGATCAATTAGGGGCGGTTTCAAGGACTTTACATTCGTATCGTGAATTAATTGGAAGCGATGTGTTTGAGGCACTATGATATAAAGAGAGTCGTGAGCATGGTCACTCAATAGGTATTCAATGCAAAAAGGCAGCAGCGATAACACGTATCACTTGGACACCGAATTTATTAGCCCGTTTCTAGTGGGGGTTAAGAAAGTTTTTGGTGATATGGTTGGTTTAGATCCAATACCTCTGCAATCGTCTTCCTATAGTGAGGCAGTTCCCTATGGTGATATCGCAAGCGTAATGCCAATGGAGTGCGCTACTGTTAAGGGGCAATTGTGTATCTCGTTCACTTCCTCAGCGCTATTAAATGTTACTGAGCTACTTTTACGTGAAAACTTGGACGAAGTGAATGACATTGCGCTTGATGTCGCGGGGGAGATGACCAATATAGTGACGGGCGTAGCCAAAGCGCTGCTAGTAGAACGTGGCTTTAACTTTTCTCTTGCGCGACCCGCAACTTTTCTTGCAGATGATTATGGCCAGATATCGTTGACCGGTATGCCCAGAACTGTCGTCCCATATGATATTCCATCAGGTAAAATTTTTGTCGATCTCGGATTTACCTCCCTATAAATACCTGTTTAACCTCAGGTTTTTGTCTTTAGGTCTTTTTTTTCGCTTTTGCTTTGTTTTTACTCTGTTGAGTAGCTTATTAACTGTAAGGCAATCTTGGTCGGACGAATCTGAACCCCTATATAGCGAACCCCCTGTTGGAGAGGGTTCCAGTTCGGTGATCGATTCTCTTAAAACCGAACAGTCTAGAAATTTCCTTGATCGTCAGCATGTCTTTATCACCGGCCAGTTTGTCGATTTGAATGAAGCGTTAGACCGTATTTTGTCAAATAATAGACAAGTAAAGCCGGGGGGGAGCCAAGGTTACTTGGTGTTAAAGTTGGATTCTGAATTTGGTGAAGGGGGGGAGAGTGAGTCCAGTGTGCGATTGCGAGCTAAAGTCGACTTACCCCATTCAAAAGAGCGTTTTAAACTCATTTTTGAATCGGACCCAGAAGACGATTACTCCTTGCAAGAGAGCGAACGAAGTGGAAAAGTTGGTGACGAAAATATCACTTCTGAACGGGCAATTGCGGGTTTAGAATATGTCAAAAAGAGTAAGGAGTTTGAATGGCAACCGTCTGTTGATGTTGGCACTCGCCTTAATTTTCCTGTTGACTTGTTTACACGTATTCGACTTAGAAAACGAACGGTACTTTCTAAATCCTGGGAATTAAAAACGCAGTTCGAGCTGCCTTATTTTACTAGAGAAGGAGCAAAACCCTCTGTACGTCTGGGGCTATTCCATGCATTCGCTGAGACGCTTTCATTTAAGAGTGTAAGTCGATATAAATATACGAAAAAACAATCTTTGCACGAGGTCTACCAGTCCTTGCAGATTAATCATTTGGTAACCGATCGAGTTGTTATGGAATATAAGGTGGGGGCTTTCGGGGACAATCAAACAGCGGAAAGAATAGAAGAGTATTTTGTTCAAATAGCCTATAAAAAACTAATTTACAGCGACTGGATGTTTTTTACGGTTGCCCCTGCGATTAGTTATCAAAAAGAACGGGATTGGTCTTCTTATTTTTCTTTAGCGTTTCAGCTCCAGCTCATATACTCCAATTAAATCTTGATATTGGCTAATATAGATAAGGTCAGTGCTGCGCCAGACAAATAAAATGTAATTTGAATAACTGTAGATATGTCGGGGGGGGGGGAGCGAAAACGTTTTACGCCCCCGCGTCATGAATTGGGTATTGTTTTCACAAACTCACCGTACCCAAAGTTCTCGCCTTACTCGCGGGTCAGGCTCTAAACTCGTTCATGCGAACTCAGAAACAGCATCCCTGATCGTATTTTCCTGCGCGAGTTAATACGTCACGTCATTGCGGCAAATGCTGCATACGGCCTGAGAGAACAATGTTCTGTTCAGATCTAACGCTTTACTCGGATAGTGTCGAGATTTGGTCTGATGAGGAAAACTGGGTTTGTTTCGTCTTAATAGTAGGGCTTATGCACACCCTGTTTAGGATATCTCATGGTTTATTCCTCCTGAGCCGTTGCGTCCGTAACGGCATTTTTTTCAGTAATTATTCTGTTTTTTCGACCATTGACATCGCCACTACTACCTCATACAGTGCGGCCAGCATATGGTGCTCTGCTAACCTATTTTCATGTACATTATTCATATATACCGGATTAATCAGAACGTTAACGGTGTAAAAACTAGAGAATAAGAAAAATCGTGAATTTAGCCTAAAATTTACTCAGATTGCGATGGTATTATCGAAAGCTACTTTTCGTTATTCAAGTAGCTTATCTTATAGCCAAGCAGACTGTTTCAAGTCCACTTTCACTCGATTATGTCTGGTGATGTAGGTTTGATAGGTTGTTGAGCTGAATTAACGAGTTTAGAGAGTTAAATGGGAAGATTGGTGAAAAACCAACGCTGCCCCCGCAACGGTAATTTACCGACAAACTGTCGATAGTGAGCCCGATACCAGCCTAATGTGAGTTCGTTGATGGAGCGGAGGGCCGCCATCTGGGGCTGATTCGTCTTGCGATTCTTCCTTGTAGACCCTTCCTCACAGCTTGACGTGTTTTGAATGCGCCTAGGGCTGATAGTAGCCAATGAACTTTCTATTTTAATTTGTAAATAATATTGATCCGCTGAATGGGTTTTCTACGCAATTCATAATTTTCCTGCGTTGAAACAGAGTATTCGTTGATTCAATGTAAAACAATTTGGATTTTGATATGACAAAAAAAGAAGTCACAAATCAAGACGATAAGAGCGCTACGATATCGGATAGCGTGAGCAAAAAAGATCAAAAGCACAAAGTGGCTATGGAAAAACAAAAGGCCATGGTTGATCAGAGTATAGAAAACGCTTCCACTGAGCGCGGGGTTGCAATCCTTTTAACTGGGGATGGAAAAGGAAAATCTAGCTCTGCCTTCGGCATGGTAATGCGTGCGCTAGGTTACGGATATAAAGTGGCCGTGGTTCAGTTCATTAAAGGCGAACAATTGTCTGGCGAAGAGATTTATTTGCGAGATGTATGTCCTAACGTAAGCTTCTATCAAATGGGTACGGGTTTTACCTGGGATTCTCAAGACCGATCCGGGGATATCTTAGCCGCAAAAAAAACCTGGGCTTTTGTTGAGCCTTTACTTAAAGATGAAAGTTACCATTTAGTTGTGCTTGATGAACTCACTTACATGCTTGCTTATAAGTATTTGGATGAGGCCATGGTGCTAAAAGCATTGTCTGATAGACCGAGAGAGCAAAGTGTTGTTGTGACCGGTCGTGGTGGCGGTTCAGCGCTAAGACAAATAATGGATACAGTTTCTGAAGTTAAAGAAATCAAGCACGCTTTTAAAGTGGGAATAAAAGCGCGTAAAGGCGTTGATTACTAATTATGTCATTGCCGCAAAGCCTTAACCCTTCCCCCGTATTACTTGCTTGGTTTTAGTATGAAGAACATAACGTTAATGGTGCAAGGAACAACCTCTGATGCCGGGAAAAGCACCGTTGTAACGGGGTTGTGCCGAGTTTTGTTCAATTCGGGTGTAAACGTTGTTCCGTTTAAGCCACAAAATATGGCCCTTAATAGTGCCGTAACGGAAGATGGGGGCGAAATAGGACGGGCGCAAGCTGTTCAGGCTCAGGCCTGTGGCTTGGAAGCTCATACGGATATGAATCCCGTATTAATAAAGCCATCGAGCGATACTGGTGCGCAGATTATTATTCATGGGCAAGTCAAAACCAACATGAATGCCAAAGATTTTCACGATTTTAAGCCAAAGGCAAAAATTGCGGTATTGGCTTCTCATCAGCGCTTACGCGAACAGTATGAGGTTGTCATCGTCGAAGGAGCCGGTAGCCCAGCTGAAATAAATTTACGTAAAAATGATATTGCCAATATGGGGTTTGCTGAATCCGTAGATTGCCCTGTTATATTGGTTGCTGATATTGATAAGGGGGGCGTTTTTGCTCACCTAGTGGGTACCCTCGAACTTCTTTCCTCCTCAGAGAAAAATCGTGTAATTGGTTTTGTCATCAACAAGTTTCGTGGAGATATCGCTCTATTGGAGCCAGGCTTAAAATGGTTAGAGGAGCGTACTGGAAAGCCTGTTTTAGGCGTATTGCCATACTTGCACGAATTCTACCTGGAAGCTGAAGACGCCATCGATAATCAGCAGCGTACAGACAGTTCTCAAAAGTTGTTGAAAGTCGTTGTGCCAGCTTTTCCTCGTATTAGCAACCACACTGACCTTGATGCCTTAAGGCAAAACCCCTGCGTGGACCTTGTCTATGTCAAAACGAATCAAAGCCCTCCAGCATGTGATCTGATTGTTCTGCCGGGAAGTAAAAGTGTGATCAATGACCTGGCTTGGTTAAGGGATAATGGTTGGGTCGACTATTTACAAAAACACTTACGCTACGGCGGCAAAGTTATTGGTATTTGCGGCGGTTACCAAATGCTAGGGGAAAGTATTTGTGATGAAGAGGGTGTAGAGTCAGTATCCAAAAAGACCCCAGCCCTCGGTTTAATTCCCATTGCTACCGTTTTTGAACGTGAGAAAAAGCTCGTGCGAAAGAGGGGACTTCTGACATTAAACGGACAATCCGAAATAATAAGCGGGTACGAAATTCATCATGGTGTGAGCTATCTTAGTGATGGAGAGAAAGGCCCAGATAAACTACGACTTGAGCAGGGTGATTTGGGTTTTGTCATTGAATATGAAGACGGTTCTCAGGACGGTTATCTTAGTGAAGATTCTCAAATATTTGGTTGCTATTTACACGGTCTATTTGACGAGCCGGGCGCGGGTCTGCAGTTAATGCAGTGGGCTGGGATTCAATCAGAAACGGTTGTTGATATTCGATTAGAGCGAGAAAAGCAAATTGACCGTGTCGCGAAAACGGTGGAAGAGCATGTTGACCTGGAGAAAATTGAATCGCTTATTCAAAGCCAGGAATACTCTTCAGCTCCGATGAAAGCTGAAAAAGAAACAGACGACTAACAAGCTGAAGCTGTAATAAACAGAAGCGTAATAAATAAGCAAATTGCGGATAAGAAAATTGTATGAAAGAACTAGTATTGGGTGGGGCGCGCAGTGGTAAGAGCCAATTTGCGGAGAATCAGGCGCGAGCAACCGGTAAGCAATTGATTTACATCGCTACTGGCGCTGCTGGTGATGATGAGATGGCTCAGCGTATAGCCTTGCACCAAAGATCTCGAGGTGACCAATGGTCCTTGATTGAAGAACCGATCAAATTAGCTGAGGCAATTAGTGGCGTTGATTGTAACGATAAAGCCATCGTTATCGATTGCTTGACGCTCTGGCTGACTAACTGCTTAATGCAGAATGTATTCGAAGAAGAAAAAAATGCTTTGTTAGATATCTTGCCAACATTAAAGAGCGATATTTTTATCGTCAGTAATGAAGTCGGTTCGGGAATTGTTCCTCTAGGCGAACTGTCTCGTCAATTTGTTGACCAAAGTGGTTGGCTGCATCAATCTCTGGCAAAGATATGCGATCGCGTGAATCTTATAGTGGCGGGTTTACCGCTAAATTTAAAAGGGGCTTAGTATGGGCGATAGTTTTGGTGGGGATAGTTCAGAGGGCCGTAACTCAGATCGACAGCACTGGTTTTGTGAGGCTGCGAAAACACCGGATAAACAGTGCATTGACGATGCACTAAAATATCAGAACACCCTAACAAAACCTCCCGGCTCTCTCGGTGAACTGGAAAGTCTTGCGGTTAAATTTTGTGGTTATCAAAAAACACTAAAGCCCATAATTACGAAAATTTGCGTTCGCGTTTTTGCGGCTGATCATGGTGTGTGTGCTCAGAACGTTTCTGCCTTCCCTCAAATAGTCACCACGCAAATGATTGAAAACTTTGTTCGTGGCGGCGCGGCTATAAGTGTCCTGAGTAAGGCGCTCGATGCTGACTTTGCAGTTGTGAATATGGGTATAGCTAATCCTCTGATTAGTGATGACGGCGTGATCGATGGTGTCATTGCTGCGGGTACAAAGGATTTTACAACTAGCGCCGCAATGACGGAAAAAGAGTGTTTGCGAGCACTAGATGTTGGCCGAAATGTAATCGTTCCTGCTGACCTTTTTATCGGTGGCGAAATGGGGATTGGGAATACGACAGCTGCCTCGGCCTTATACAGCGTACTGTTGGACATTCCGGTACAAAAAAGTGTTGGTCCGGGTACGGGCCTGGATGATGAAGGAATGTCGCATAAGGAAAAAATAATTGAGCGCGCTATTGCTCTTCATGCTGATCAAATGGACAGTCCGCTGGCTGTGCTCGCGCATCTTGGCGGCTTTGAGATTGCTGCACTTACGGGAAGTTATATCGCTTGTGCTCAGAATGGTATTCCCTGTTTGGTTGATGGTTTTATTAGTACGGCAGCAGCGTTACTCGCGGAAAAAATAAACCCTAGTGTTAAAGAGTGGTTCATTTTTTCTCATCGTTCAGCGGAGCCTGCTCATCAATCGGCGATACAATATTTTCAGGCCAGACCCCTGCTGGATTTGGGGATGCGCTTAGGCGAAGGTAGTGGTGCGGCGATATCGGTACCGCTGATTAATAATGCCCTCATATTACATAATTCGATGGCAACGTTTGACCAGGCAGGGGTGAGCGAGGGATAGTCTTTATTTCCACTTCCTGGATTAATGCCTAACAATTGAAAGAGTGAGTGTTGTCGCCAATTATGACGAATGAATTTTCAACTACAACGATTGACCTTCTTCGCCACGGTGAATGCGAAGGAGGGCGTATTTTTCGAGGGGCGACCGATGTCCCTCTATTGCCTGGAGGGTTTGCAAAAATGCGTCAGGCCTGTAATTTTGCCGACGAAAAATGGGATCACGTGATTTCTTCGCCGCTGAACCGTTGCCGGCAATTTGCAAAATCGCTAGCGAATCAGGATGACCTTACGCTCTCTATCGAAGACGATATTCGTGAGATGTCATTTGGGGATTGGGACGGTCGTGAAATCGAGAGCGTATGGCAAGACTCGGAAGCGAAGATGGAAGCTTGGAGTCATGATCCTTCTATGAACACGCCGCCAAATGGTGAACCGATAGGAGATGTGCTTGCCAGAGTCATTCAGTTTTATAGTGAGTTACTTCGTAACCATAAGTCCAAGCATATACTGGTGGTAACGCACGGTGGAATCATTCGAGTGATGTTAGCCCACATACTTAATATGCCAATGTCGTGTGTTAACCGGTTCGATGTGCCTTACGCGAGTCTTTCACGTTTTGCGGTATATCATAGTGAAAGCGGTGATATTACAAAGCTGATAGCGCATAACTTTGCGCCTTCCAATGATTGTTCCTCAAAGTAGCCTATTTACGTAGTAATACTCATGAACCGATTCTATTCCTTCATTCTTGCGGTCGCCTTACTCACTAGATTGCCAATACCCGCTCGGTTATTTCCTCAAGAAGTCTCGGATAACATTAAATCAGGTTCCGTTATTTTTTATCCTGTCGTAGGCGCACTGATAGGCTGTTTTCTAGCATTGATATTATGGGTTCTTCCCGGCTCAACCCCTATATTTTTAGCGTCGTCAATTCTTTTGAGTGTATGGGTGTTTTTAACCGGGGCTTTGCATTTAGATGGATTGGCTGATGCCACAGATGCAGCATTTGCTTCCCATAAAGACAGGGCGCGGACTATGGCGGTGTTTAAAGACCCGCATGCGGGGCCGATGGCATCGGTGAGCATTACCCTGGCTTTGATCGTAAAATTCAGCCTCTTAGTTAGCTTGATTGACCTGCCCAGTTACGTGTTATTGGCTGGGACGGATTGGCCAGGGATTAAGTTTATGTCTGATATATTTTGGGTTGGTGGTGCGCCTGCGGCAATAGCATTGGTTCTTTCCGTCGTCTGGGCGCGTCTTTTGGCTGTGGTATATATGGCGACAACTCCCTATGTCAGTTTGCAGGGAATGGCGTCGGGTATTGACCTTGTAAAGTCGCGAGCTGAAATCGTCATTATGACCTTTGCCGTTATCCTTCTTTCATTGTTCTGCCTCTCAGTCTCGGTGGTGATTATCTTGGCATTAGCATTGGTGGCTTGGTGCTTTGTGTGGCGGCGTTTCTGGATCACGCGCATTGGTGGTTATACGGGGGATTGTATTGGCGCATTGATCGAAATTGCAGAAATATTGGCTTTGCTGGTTATTGTGCTGATGGCGGTGTAGGAAATACAGTAGGCGACGGGCGATGGGAAAACGGGAGCAGTAGGCTTCATTAGTCGTTAGGGCGCGGCTATAGGGCAGCGTTGAAATTACAAAATTATTATCTAGAGGTTTTTGAATGGCTTTTGAAAGTACAGAGCGATACGTTGTTACAGATGAGTTAAAAATGGCCGTTGGAGCCGCCGTGCTTTTGGAGCGTCCCTTATTGGTTAAGGGTGAGCCGGGAACAGGTAAGACAATGCTCGCCGAAGAGCTTGCGGATAGTAGGGGCATGCGCCTTCTGCAGTGGCATATCAAATCGACGACAAAAGCTCAACAAGGCTTATATGAATACGATGCTGTGTCGCGTTTGCGCGATTCTCAGCTGGGTAAAGATGAAGTACACGATATTAAAAATTACATTAAGCGTGGAAAACTGTGGGAAGCTTTTGCTTCTGAAGAACAGGTGGTCTTATTGATTGATGAGATCGATAAGGCCGATATCGAATTCCCCAATGACTTACTTGTTGAACTCGATAAAATGGAATTTTCTGTTTACGAGACAGGCGAGACAATTAAGGCAAAGCATCGTCCGATTATTATTATCACCAGCAACAATGAAAAAGAATTGCCGGACGCTTTTTTGCGTCGATGTTTTTTTCACTACATCAGCTTCCCCGACCGTGAAACACTGAAGTCGATAGTCGATGTTCATTTTCCAGCGCTCAAGCAGCAATTAATATCCGAGGCACTCGATATCTTTTTTGATATAAGAAAAGTGAGCGGATTAAAGAAAAAACCTTCGACTTCAGAATTGATCGATTGGCTCAAGCTGTTACTTTCCGACGATATTCCAGAAGATGTGCTGAGGAATCACGACGTAAAATCGTCCATGCCGCCACTCTATGGCGCACTTCTTAAAAATGAACAAGATGTACACATGCTTGATCGTCTCGCATTTATGTCCCGCAGAAAAGACAGTCGATAGGTTAGATTGACATAATGCTAATAAATTTTTTCCTTGAGCTAAAACACGCAAAAGTTCCCGTTTCGATTGGAGAGCTTCTAACGTTGATCGAAGCGGTTAAGTCGGGATTGGCTTTTGGTAGCGTTGATGACTTTTATTTGTTATCGCGTACAGTATTGGTGAAAGACGAAAAGTACTTTGACCGTTTTGATCTTGCCTTTGGTACGTATTTCGAGGGTGTAAAAAACCTTGAAAGCGTACTCGAAAAAATGATACCTGAAGATTGGATTCGTTCCGAATTTGTAAAAAGTTTGAGCGATGAGGAAAAGGCGAAGATTCAATCCTTGGGTGGCCTAGACGCATTGCTTAAACAGTTTAATGAGCGTATGGAAGAGCAAAAAAAACGTCACCAAGGCGGTAATAAATGGATCGGTACAGGCGGAACATCACCTTTCGGCAATAGTGGTTATAATCCAGAAGGCGTCCGAGTTGGTGGAGAAAGCCGTAACAAATCGGCAGTCAAAGTGTGGGACAAACGCAGTTTTAAAAATCTAGATGATGATGTTGAGCTAGGGACGCGCAATATAAAGGTCGCATTAAAGAAATTGCGGAAATTTGCCCGTACCGGAGCAGCAGAAGAGCTGGACCTTGATGATACTATTTCCTCTACAGCACGAAATGCTGGGTTTTTAGATATAAAAATGATTCCAGAGCGGCATAACGCCGTTAAAGTACTCCTGTTTTTTGATGTGGGTGGTTCAATGGACCCCTATGTTTCCGTGTGTGAAGAATTATTTTCTGCATGCAAAACAGAATTTAAGCATATGGAGTATTTCTATTTTCACAACTTCATCTACGAATCCGTATGGAAAGATAATTTGCGTCGCACTTCCGATATGATGCCCATTGTAGATCTGTTACATAAGTACGGAAAAGACTATCGGGTTATTTTTATTGGTGATGCAACAATGTCGCCTTATGAAATCGTCAGTCAGCACGGTTCTGTAGAGCATCTGAATGATGTTCCCGGCGCAAAGTGGATGGAAAAAGTAACCGATCATTTCGACCGGGTTATATGGTTGAACCCGACAAAGCAAGATTTTTGGGGGTATACGCATTCGATCGGTATAACGAGTAAACTCCTTCATGATCAAATGTTCCCCCTCACTCTAGGTGGAATAGAGCAAGGAATACGTACGCTAGCTAGGTAGCACCCATACATAAATGAGTGCAAACCTAGTGTTTTAAAATTGCTCTCGCAATGCCCCGTTTTATGTCTGAGCGCTATATTGTTTCTTTTCTGTTGCGAAAATTTCAGTCTCTCTCCTTGTTGTTTTCATTTTTACCTTTCCTGAAATATTTTTTAATCTAAACGTTCAGCCACTGGTAACCTGCTGGAATATGGCATCGATATTAGCGGTTTCTAAAGTGAAAAGTTTCTCATATGCCTATATTCTGTGATTGTTTTGCGATCATCTGATGAGGGTTATGTTAAGGTTTATGACGTCGATTACGTTATTCTTTACGGTAAATTGATTGTAAGTGGTTTGGGCTAGTGCTTACTACTAAGCCCTTACTACTAGGTCCTCTTGGTTATATCAAAATTAAAAAATTTGGTAGATCGTAGGGCTCGACAAACCCGGTACGAAAAAATGCTAAAGCAGTTAAAATATTTTACATGGGATGTAGAGACAATAAAAAAAGCTCAGTATGCCTTAGAGGTGAAAGGTTTTGATAAGAGCCGTCTAAAAATATTCAGTCGTGAATGCAGTGATCGTTCGCTGGAAGAGTCTAACGCTTCCAGTCTCGGCAAAAAAAATAGCATCCCACAAGAGAGTGCCCTCCAGAAAAATAAATTTTCAATGAGTGTTTTAACCCTGGTCGGCGTTTCCTGCTTAGGTTCTATCGCGCTCTCTGCAGGATTGATTGGTTTTCCCGGTTTGGCAGCGTTAGTGTTTTTGGGTTATTTTCTGGTGCACACATTAAAGTTTATGGGTTTTTCGGGTCGTCGGAGTGCTGCGGAGCCTAGGAAGCCAGTGCAAGCATATTATCTTGTTATCGATGTCGACGCGGAGTCCGAAAAAATAGTCTCTCGAATAGCCGCTCGGCTTCAGGGTCTAAAGTTGCAGTAGTTATAAATTTTCCCATATTTTGATTAGAGTCGAAGGCCTTTGAGTGCTCTCCAGAAAAAGCGTCAAATTGTCATCCGTCATCCGTCATCCGTCATCCGTCACCCGTCACCCGTCACCCGTCACCCGTCACCCGTCACCCGTCATCCCGTCATCCCGTCATCCCACACCCGCGATTCTCACTTAATCTTCTATCGCAATTTGCTCGGTCAATTTTAGTGGTTCAAAATTAGACTCTAGAATAGTGTTTTCGCTTGAGGCTTCTAGAAAATGATCGTTTTTATCGGAAATATTTTTTTGAAATGCGAGGTCTTAGCATCACACTTTAGTATGAGGCAGTCTTCAGATGCGTGTTTTTAGAACGAATTATCATAGAAAAGCCACTTAATCCTCCCTAAAACCACATAAAAACAACACCTATTACCATCAATGCATGTTGATGTAAATTGTACCTTGGTCTAATGCCCTCAACGCTAATTGAATAATAATATCCGGGTTGAACGAACGATGAAATTAAGTTTGTTCTGAGGAGAAAAACCAGAAGTACCGACAAGTAAGAGGAGCTATTGAGCATACGATTCGTTCTCGCTTAAGTGCCCAACCAGCCGCTTATTTTTGAATTTTTAAACCCTGAATGTACGACAAAAAAATAATAATTAGTAGGAATAAAATAATGAAACACCCGCGCATTGTTTTACTGGCAATCGTCAGTCTATGTCTATCAATAACGGCCCATGCAGGCTGGCAATCCGAAACAACAATCGGAGGTAAGCTCAAAACGATCCTCTATGTACCTACCACGGCACCAGTGTTATCTGGAAAACGAGCGTTAATGATTAGCTTACCGGGTTGTGGTCAAACAAATGAACAATTGCAGACAGGAGCTAATTGGCCTTCAACGGCGGATTCTTACGGAATGGTGGTGGCTTTGCCTGATCCTTCGCGAGAAGGTTCTTATGGTGGTTTGGGGTGCTGGAATTTTCATGTTGGGATGAGCATGAGCCGAAATAGCAGTGATGCCAAATATCTATTGGCTTTGGTTGATGACCTACTCGGCGACGCGTCGCTGAATATAGATCCGACACAGGTCTACATAACAGGCTTATCCTCGGGCGGCGGCATGGTCGCAAGTATTGCGTGTTTAGCTCCGGAGGTTTTTGCCGGTGCGGGCTCAAATGCTGGTCCAGGGCCGGGTTCAAATGGGCAGTCAAATAGCAGCCCTAATATTTCGATCAGTCAGGGCGTGAGTAACTGTAAATCGTTATCGAATAAAGACGGAGCTAATGCGCAGTCGTCTCTTTACACTCAGGTGCACAGCACAGTTTGTGGGGCAAATGATGGGACGGTAGGCCCTGCTTGGTGTGATCGCCTATCCGACATAATGGCGGCGACATATGGCGAAGATACAGCCGTGAATGATTGTAGTGGTGGTGCAAACCCTACAAGTATCCCCGGGAATGGTTCCGTTAATACCTTCTGCGATTCAGATGGCCCTCGAAACTCCAATATCATTGTTGGTGGAATGGGGCATGCGTGGCCTGCGGGTCCTGGTAGTTCGGGTGGCGGGAGCTACGTCGATCATACGCATGTAAATTACCCTGAATACGTTACCGAGTTTTTCTTTGATAATAACCGTCGCGTTGTGACCAATATACCTCCAGTAGTTTCTGGATTGGCGTTATCAGAGGGTGGCAGTATTATCACGGTTAGTGGAACGGCTACAGATAGTGACGGAACTGTTGTTTCTGTTGTGGTGACTGTAGTGAATACAAGTACAGGCTCTTCCGTTGAAGTGCTTAATTTAGTCGTCGATGGGACAGGGTATTTCGATGGTGACACGATTGCTCTAGATGATGCTAACTACACAGTAACTGTCGTTGCAACAGATGATAAAGGCGCTGAAAGTGATGTTTCTCAGGATGCGATTTGGGTTGGTATTCCGCCCCCCAATAGCGCACCTACCGTCACGGCTTCTGCGTCGGTTAGTGGAGCTTGTGTAACGGTTAGTGGAAACATCTCTGATATTGACGCTAACCTAGGCAGTGCGAGCGCTAGTTTTGACGGTGGCAATGCAGTTTCGATCGATGTAACAAACGCTAGCTCAATGACTTACAGTCTTGAGAAGTGCGATCTGCCATACGGGACCCATACGGTCGTTGTGAGTGCTACCGATACAGCATCTCCTGCTCTATCCGGAAGCTCAAGTAATCTTAACTTTACTACCGTTAACCTTGGTAAGACTGGCGATATTAACTATCACCTAGCTGAAGGAACCATTTCGTATGCTGCAGGTTATGCGTGGTGCTACAGTGCTTATGGCGGTTCGACCGCGTTTACGATGATTGAGTCGCAAACAACGGGTGGTAATTGCCAGTGGGTAGACGAAGCCGGAGCATCAAGCTGTGCAGGCCCTAGTCAGCCTTGTGCTGGTACGCCAGTGCCGACTCCAACTGTGGCACCAACACCAACAGTAACACCAACCCCAACTGTGAGCCCAACGCCAACAGTGACGGTGACCCCAACGCCAACAATTACGCCAACACCAACGCCAGTTCCTCCGGGTTGTGAGGATGTGTCAGCGTACAATTACTATCACAAAACAGGTGGTCGAGCGTATAGCTCTGGTAGCTACTTCAGCCCGGACTATTTCGCCAATGGAAGTGATGAGACCATGTCGGGTTCAACGTGGGGCACTACAGTTTTACGCTCTACAGACGGTGGTAGTGTTTGGTATGTGGGAGCGTGTCCCTAGTCGTTACCCTTCAAGCTAATCCGGCCACTTAGTTTAGTGAGTTGTGATGGCTGAAAGGGGGCTCCTTCTAAAATAGTGAAAAATATAAAGCCGGGCGAAATGCTCGGCTTTTTTCGTTTTGAAATAGTTAAAGGTTAATGAACCGATTGAGATAGTGGAGGGTAAGTGTGTTTCTTTGCAGAGGTAAGGCGTTTATCAATATAAGCTAAGTGACTTATTTGAAGGCGATCTATTCTAAAATGCAATATAAAAAATAATTTATAGCGGAAATAAAAATTATGGTTTTTTGTGTTTGGCGGTTTTTATAGCGTTAGCGTAGCAAGATTGTGTTTTCTATTAGCTTAAATTATTAAAAACACCAAAGATGCGTGTGAGCGAATTTGCCCACTAACCTTGATTGAAAATGTCATGGCTATATTTTTGGGTGAGCCTAATATTATTTCAAGTTTTTTAGTAACCCACTGAAAATTTCTAAAAATAATAATTGGAGCACCCGTCATGCGTAAAAATATTAATCGAGTCATTCGTTATCTTGCGTTACCTGTAGTTCTTGCTTTTTCGATGTCAGGAGCGCACGCAGCTTGCGTTGATAACGTTGTTTTGATTCACGGTAATACAGGAAGCCCATCCGACTGGAATAATACTTACAATCATTTGCTGGCTAATGGTTACAGTAGTAGTCAAATATTTAGGCCTTCTTGGGGCTATTCGAGTCCATTTTACGCATCCTATAATAATCATAAGGGCCGGGAAGAAACGCCAGTACGCAATGCAATTAATGATGCAATTAGCTCATCGTGTACAGGAAAAATAGATGTTATTGGCCACTCGATGGGAGTGACGCTCGGCGCACAGCAAATTATTAAAGCGGGGCAGGTTAGCAATGTTGATTCATTTGTAGGTGTTGCAGGAGCGTACTTAGGTTTGGGGAGTTGTGGTACGTACCCTTATAATGTTTGGACTTCAACATGCGGAAGAGACGGCTTATCAATTTCCAGTCCGTTTTTAGATTGGCTTTACGGTAAGAAAATTGCTGATCGAGTATATTCAATAAAAAGCTGGTCAGACAGTATTGTATGTTATAGAGGGTGTGAGGTTAATGGCGTTCATTCAAGTCAGATTGCTGGTGAGGATGCGAGTTATACATACGATTACGGACATTTTGATTTGCAAAGCAATACTTATGAAAAGCAGTTTGAACTAATTCAATAGGTCGGGTTTTTATAAGTCACGTTGTTGTTAAAAATTAAATTAAAATGAAATTACTGGGGTGGGTAGGGTGTTGCAATTACGCCTTATCTACCTCAGTTTTACGTAATTTCTTGTGCCTCTTTACAGTTTATGCACAGTTCAGCTTCTGGCATAATTTCCAATCGCCCTGGGGCGATATCTTCACGGCATTCTAAACACTCACCATAATCCCCGTCATTTAATCGAGCTAGGGCCGCCTTAGCTTTTACGAGATGCTTTTGATTTAGCGTCTGGTTGGCTTTTGCCATTTCTTGTTGCTGCAGCGCATCGCCGCGAGAGACTCTTCCTTGCAATGTTTGATCAAGAGCGACTGGTTGTGAGGCGGACTGGCATAGAGAAAGCGAATCGTTCAGGTGCAGGATTAATGCGTCCAGTCGCTGGCGGGTCGAATCGATCTGAGAGTCTGGAATCATGCGCTTGCCTCTTATCTTTTGCTTTTTGTCTTTTGTATCTTGCGGTACTTTTTTACCTTTTTACAAGCTCTTTTTATGATGTTCTGGGCGGGCGTTAGCAAATGTGATCTTTTGCCGCTGAACGGTGATGAGTGGGCATGCAGTTAGTGTAGTATGGCGCTGCATGCTTGTATCGCCGCGATATCGCATTCTTATTCATTAATGAAAACCCTATTCCTAAAAAATGGTAGTCAAATGATGTTTCTTCAGTCCTTAGCGACTAATGTTATTCAGTGGAGCGCTTTAGTTTTAGTTTTTTGTTTTGGGCTTGGTATTTTGTATGTTGCGGTCGCTTATGTCGTGGACATTACTCAGACCAAACACACCATTCGACGTAACTATCCAGTAGTCGGGCGTTTTCGTTACTTTTTTGAACACTTAGGCGAGTTTTTTCGCCAGTATTTTTTTGCGATGGACAGGGAAGAATTACCGTTTAACCGCGCAGAGCGTTCTTGGGTCTATCGGGCCGCAAAAAAAGTGGATGCAACAATTGCCTTTGGTTCGACGCGGCCTTTGACTGGAGAAGGCGATGTCATGTTTTTAAATAGCGCTTTCCCCGTATTAGAGAAAGATGTTGAAGCGCCGAAAATTATAACGATTGGGGAAGGGGTTGCACGCGTTCCTTATAGTACAGGGGCAATCGTTAACATTTCTGCGATGAGTTACGGCGCTATTTCTAAACCAGCCGTGCAGGCTTTGTCCAAGGGTGCAAAGGAAGCCGGTGTTTGGATGAATACTGGCGAAGGCGGATTGTCGGAATTCCACCTAGAAGGGGGCTGTGATCTTGTTTTTCAAATTGGCACAGCAAAATATGGTGTGCGCGATGATGACGGCAAGCTTTCAGAATCCAAATTACAGGCTATTGCCGATTTCGAACAAGTGAAAATGTTTGAAATAAAAATGAGTCAGGGGGCAAAGCCGGGAAAAGGCGGCATATTGCCAGCAGAAAAAGTATCTGAAGAAATCGCTAAAATTCGAGGTATCGAAGCTGGGCAGTCATCGATTAGTCCCAATGGGCATCCAGAACTGCGCTGTGAAGATGATATTCTCGATATGGTGAATCAGGTTCGAGAGATTACTGGAAAACCCGTCGGAATTAAATTGGTCGTCGGGGACTTTGAAGTTATTGAAAACCTATGTGAGGCGATTCATCGCCGTGGCAAAAGGTCCGCACCGGACTTTATTACCATCGATAGTGCCGATGGCGGTACCGGAGCTGCACCCCAGCCGCTAATGGATTATGTTGGTCTGCCGATTAGTGAAAGCTTGCCGAGGGTGGTCGATACGCTACGCTTATACGGTTTAAAAGAGCGTATTAAAGTGATCGTGTCGGGTAAGTTAGTGACGCCTGGCAAAGTTGCTTGGGCGCTAGGGGTTGGCGCGGACTTTATTGCGTCGGCAAGAGGCTTTATGTTCGCATTGGGTTGTATACAAGCACTGCAATGCAATAAAAATACCTGCCCGACTGGAATTACGACGCATAACGCAGCATTGCAACGCGGATTGGTTCCAGAAGAAAAATCCACACGCGTGGCGAATTATGCAAAAGAAATAAGTTATGGCGTAAGTCTGATCGCGCATTCTTGTGGCGTTACCGAAGCGCGGGGTTTGCGTAGAAACCATATGAGGCTGATCCACAGCAAAGGGCGCTCACAAGACTACACAGGGCTATACCCGAATATTGATACGGCCTTCAAATATAAAAATTTGAAAGGCTAGAGACCCTAAAAAGTTTGGCTAGATATATTTCTTAGAGTAAGAGAGACAAATTTTGGAATCGTTTTGTTGAGCGGATCACTCGTTGTGATGAATATAGTGCAGAGATTGGCATGAATGTCGGCCCGATAAAAAATCAAATGATTTTGACGTCGCCAATGATGAAGTTTTTTGAATGAAGGGTTTACATTATTTGGCGACAAATTTTCTTGCTTTCGAAATCGGTTTCCTGGCAACTGTTGTTTCTGGTGTAGCCACAGAAAGATAGGGGGAATTAAAATCATTACTTCCTATTGATAATGATTTTTTTCATCAAACTTAGACCAACGTGCTGATCGTAATAAGCTGCCTCATTGATAAACGCACCATATAAGGAATCTTTGCCGGTATAGGCAATTGTTGCTCCATCAAAGGTGATAAATAATGGGTCTCCTGTGTTTATTATTTGGTAGTCTTTATTCTGGCGCTCAGGATGCAGCATGGCGATTATTTCACCCCGGTCGTTTTCGGGTAATTTTACTTTTTCAACAAACTGAAACCCTTGCATCGTTATCGGAAGGTTGGATACTTGTTCGTGATTTGAGTGTTCTAAATAGTCCAAAGCGTGCAATACCGTGAGTCGGGTTTTCTCATACACTGCGTGATTCAATAGTCCTTGAGCGATAGGGCCGACTTCTATTAATAATCCATTTAGGCGAGCGACGGAGGTAAGAAAACTGTCTTTCAGTCGTTCACTGGGGTGAAAAAATAAAACGGCATCCGGCATCTTCTGTTTAATGTAAAACGCCATACCAACGACGAAAGGGTCGTTGGTATTGAAGACAAGGGTTAACCCCATATTGGCAGTAGTGGTGTGTAAATCTAAGATAAAATCAACGCGAGGTTTTTCTTTTGGGCCAAGAAGATCGTTAAGCTCTTTTGCACGATGCTGTTCGTAGCCGCAAAGCGTATCATCGGCAAGGTCGTCGAGAGAAAACTGGCGGTTTAAGTCCTGATCAATGTACCGCTTCATTGCTTGTCTAGCTCTCGGGTTTGCTAAATGAAGCTCTGTTGCAAAGCTTTGCCGTATTATTTCTTCTTCTGAAATATTCCAGTGGTCCAATAGGTGTACGCCAGTGAGCTCATTTCCGTGAGTACCGCCCACAATAGCTACCTGCTTAATATTCGCCATGCCCAATTTCTCTCTTGCCTACTATCTTCAATACTTAGCTGCTTCAGGTTTAAATCCGCGTTTCTTTAGCTTAGCAGAAAGGTCGATTTACATCAGTAATGACCTCGGTGTGGGGGGGAATCTTTGTCCTTGCGAGTAGATGCAGTCGAGTAGATGCAGTCGAGTAGATGCAGTCGAGTAGGTGCAGTCGAGTAGATGCAGTCGAGTAGATGCAGTCGAGTAGATGCAGTCGAGTAGGTGCAGTCGAGTAGGAGGGGGGCGGCAGCAAAGGCCGAATGTATTTTGAACAAATAATGGAGCGGCCTATAGGCCGCTCCAACGGTAATTACTGCCTGTAATCTATGTGTTTTGCTCTAGAGACAAGTACACAAGTGTTTGGTTTAGAAGTTGATAGGCAATCTCACCAAAGGTGATGGGGCCGGTCATTTTTCCAGTCTTTTTACCCTCTAATTCTGAATACAAAAAGTTCAATATACAGTTACAGCAGAACGCTACATTTCCAGCATCTCCAGAGGGGAGTGCCTTGTTGAACTCTTCTACATAATCGTCAATTGGTGCGGCAAAGCGGTATTCAACTCCTGGGAATACTGGCGCGTAAAGAGCCACCGAATCAGAGCCGACATCTTGAATACTTACATTCACCATAACACCGGAGTAATTTGCAACGAGCGGTAGTTTGGTGTCTATATTATGTTCTTTTAGGTAATCAGCAAAAGACCATTCAACCCCATCTACTTGGCAGGTTGTTGTGCTGAAGCCTTTCTCAGGGAAAGTAATTTTATGTCCATCGCCCTGAGCAAAAAGATTGATAATTTTAATATTGGCCGTTTGTTCTTCAGGAAGGTGGACGTGCATTGCAACGGCTTGGTTATCAACGAGCATACCAGAGGCTGGACCGAAGCCAACTTTGGCACTGGCAGTCTCAATATCATCTAAATGCACGCCTGATATCCACCCGATTATTGGGGAGAAAAACATATTCTGATAATCGGGCGCATTTTGAGCGTAAGCTGAATGAACAGCAGACATGCCCGGTAAAATTAGAATCGTAAATCCGTGTTTTGGTGCTTCTTGAGCGATTCTTGAAATGGTGTTGGCGTTGTACATCGTGATGCGAGGGGCGTTGTCAGACGATACACCTGAAATAGTGTTGACATATATGCCCTTTCTGTCGACTTTGCCACCGTCTTCCGTCATAAAATACGGAATCGTGCCTGCTATCCAATTACCGGATGGTAGCGATGCAATAATTTCTTCGTCGGCTGCAATGACCAAAGACTCTCCAGCTTCAATCTTTGCATGTAAAGTATCGATATCGACGAGTTCATGATTGACAGTGATCTTATCTTTGCCAGCCATCGAGGATCTCCTATTTTGACTAAATTCTAGTTGGTTGTACCAGTTTTAAATATTTGGTTCAGTTCATTTTTCATTGAGCGTTGGTTCTGGTTGATGAAGTTGCGCAAACTACGAGCAGCTTCAATCTCGACCACAGGGTCCCGACTCAGTTTAACTTGTGCACGTAGCTTAGACATTAATAGCTGATATGCCATGTGATTACTTGATATAAATCCTTCGTCATGAAGTATTTTTCTCCATATGCCGTGTTCTTCTCCAGGTAGCCTCAAGGTTGACTTTTTATGAATAGCCAATGCTCGATTAATTAGTAGAAGTTCTGGTCTTAGTTGGCGGTAGTTTTTCAAAAAGTATTCACGGACAATTGAAATTGCTGTGAGCTTTTCTTGGTTGGAGCGGCCGTTAATAAACGAAGAGCGCTGACTTGAAATCAACAAGTTAAGTGCAATACTTTGAGAATTTAAGCGTAATCTACCGCCGAGTATTTGAATCCAAATATGACTTTTTATTGAAGGAAGGACAAGTTTGGCTCGTCCGCTCGCTCGCTGTGGTGATAAGGCTTTACGCTTGGTTATGCCGCACAGTTGCTGAACTTCAAAAGTTAAGTTGTTTGCGTTAATAATAAAGAACTGACGCAGTTCGTTAATCTGTTCCCATGAAAACCCACGGTTTTCACTGCGTGAGCTTGCCAGTTTAAGTTTAGACAACAGCATTTTAAGGGGGAGCGAACCCGTTTTGAGCAATATCTGGTCAGTTAGCAGCTTTCCCCAAACCGGCGCCATCTCAGTCGGTAGGTAGCTTAACGCTTCCATCTGAGGGGGGAGGGAGTCTAGATCTTTTACGATTTGCTTAATCTTATCTTGCGGCATGTCATACGCGGCAGCGAGTTTTGGCTCGTCTAAACCTTTTAGTAGGCATTGCGCGATTTCCTGACGAACTTGATTAGAATATTTTCGCTGATGATTACCAAGAAACCCTGGCAGTGCAGCAATGTGTTCGTCTATTCCGTGCGTTGGCTGGGTTTCGGCACTTGGAATTTTTGCGTGAATAACGGAACGGTATTTTCCGAGTTTAATGTGTTCCCATTGTCCTTGAATATTTGGCAAGCTGTTCTTTGATCCGGGCCTGCTAAAAAAGGCCAGGCGCAAAGACTTTTGTACAGTCGTCAAAGATATGTCGACTCGGCAGTCTCTCTCGTTAAAATCCAGGCTTTCAATTCGCCAAGGGGGATATATCCCCAGCGCTTGCTCAACAACTTTAAAGCTTTCTTTTTCCACGGGTAACCTCTTAATGGCTGGATAACAATTTCCATGTTAACCACATGGTTTTTGCTACACGTTCGCTGCCCCTAATTCCTATACCGATCAATGCGTCTTGTCTAGGTTAGGTGGCGCCTGGTTTAGCTGTAACTTGGTGAAAGTTATAAATATGTGATGCTGTTAACGCTTGGCATTGATTACTCAGCATTTAACTATAACCGAAGAATGGCGCATGTAAATGCATTTTCAGGATTTAACGCAAGTAAAGACGCCGACAGCTATTACTTGGCGCACAGTAACTCTTTCCCTTCTTTAAGTCCAAAAATAACCGCTGTATCTTCGTTATTAGATAAATCCTATCTTTAAGCAAATGATCACGTGTTAATCAACATAAAGGCATGAAAGTTTCTTCGTAGTCTAAAAAAATATCAGAAAGGCGCGGTTGATTATTAGTCGGAGATGCTCGGTGACGTCACATTCATCCTTGTTTTGACGCAATATCTTTTATAGTAGTTTCCAAAATCTGGTTTTGCCAAAATATTTGTAGCGAATTAAGCGAAATTGTAAAAAAGGAGACGTGCGTCACAAGTCGTTTTTGAATCATGGTCTACTTTTATACTTAACATGCTATCTAGTTGTTCTAGATCATTAATGGGAGGCATGTTGATCCAATAATAAGATGCAAAAAGCATCAATTAAAAATAAGAAAATATTAACAAAATAATTATCAAATTTGAAAAATAGTGAGTGAAGTATCATGAAGATAAAAGTTGATCAAAAATTGAAGGTGGGAATAGTCGGAACGGGAAAGGTTGGAACAGATTTGCTCGTCAAGGTGTTACGGTCCCCACTTCTTGAGTGTAAAGTCTTTTCCGGCCGAAATTCAAAATCTGAGGGAATTGCAATTGCAAATGAACTTGGAGTCACAACATCCTGCGAAAGTATTCAAGCCATCATTGATAGGAGTAGTGACCTTGATTTGGTGTTTGATGCTACATCAGCAAATGACCACAAAGTACATGCGCCGATTATAGAGCGGTTAGGCTTGCTAGCAATTGATTTAACACCTGCCAACGTAGGTTTTGCTTGTGTACCTTCGTTAAATATTGAGGGCATACGAAACGAAAAAAATATCAATATGGTCACGTGTGGTGGCCAAGCTTCTGTTCCCATGGCAGAAGTACTTTCTCGTTGCTTAAGTGGTATTACACGTATAGAAGTCCATAGCACCTTAGCCGCTGATTCTATCGGGCCAGCGACAATCGCTAATATTGATAACTACTATCAGGTAACGAAAGAGACGCTTCGTCAGCATACCGGCGTTGAAAACATCTCAGTCGATTTGGTTGCTGACGAATCGGCCGATCAGCCGGTCATGTTAACAACGATTCGTGCATATTCCGATCACGCTCCTAGTTTTCGTTTAATGAGAGAGTTGGAAAATCGCGTTTCCCAAGTGCAGAAGTATGTTCCAGGCTATGCACTTGAGCGACGTCCACACTACGAGAAGGGATATATCGAACTAGCGATAAGGGTTCGAGGTCAAGGTGATTATCTTCCCGAGTACGCGGGCAATCTCGATATTATTAACTGTGCAGCAATCGCTTCAGCAGAAGATATTGCAGTGCGGTCAACTCGAAGGTCATTACCACATATGATTTCTGCAATGACGCAGTTTTGGTCCAAAGCGGGTTAACCTTTCTAAATAAAGAAGATTATTACGCTTATTAAACTGACAGCCCCATTTTCTATTACCCATTAACAGAGGCTTTTATAAAAATAGAGTTCAGGTGGGGCTTGGCCTTTTAGATAGCGTTCATATATAAAGCATGACTGCGCCGAATATCAATTCGGCGCTATACTGGTGAGTAACTCAGTCAGGTTATTTGTTGGTATATATGGACCAAATTATCATTTCACAACTTAGCTCCTTACACGCTAAGGCAGTACACCACCTTCTAAGACAGCAGCTTGAAGAAGAGCTTGTTCTTTTTCAACGTCCCACTTTGCTTACTCATTTGAAAACTAGTGATGAAACCATCCAAAGGTTGATTGATTTTTGGTGTAACGAATCTTCAGTCAGCGTATTTGTTGCAGTGAAGGGAGAGCATGTTCTGGGGTTTATTAGCGCTCAAATTAAAAATGACATATACAATAATCAAGATGTGTTGAGTGGAGAAATTCTTGCGTTATACGTGGCTAAAGAACAGCGCCATAAAGGTCTAGGGACAGAAATGTTGACGTGTGCTGAATCTTGGTTGCTCGAACAGGGTGTATATGCGATTAATGTTTCATGGTTAATGGGGAATGACCCCTCGCGTGGGCTTTATAAAAAGTTTGGCTTTGAACCTGTTTACAGCACAGGAAGAAAATTGACGGTTAAGCCCTAGGCTTGCCTGGGTGACGGGAGACGGGTGACGGGAGAACAGAGAGGGAAATAGCTTTATTTCTGGGGTTAGATTGGGTCTGAGTCTAGGTTCAATATCGCGTTAATATCCATTTTTTTAATGATGCTTTCGAGCTCCAAGAGTGTTTTCTGCGCATTCGGATAGCTTTTGTGCAGCACCAGGTACAAACTTATTTCTTTCAATGTTGCAAATTGAATATCCTTTATCGGATACTTGCCTAACACCTCAATCGAAGGTTGCTTGTAATTTAATACGTAATCCGCGCGCTCCTTAGTTAACATGGCGAAAGCTGATATGTGAGTAGCTGTTGGGTAAACAGACACTTGATTGCTGGGGTTGGTGATAAAGGTTTTTAATGGGCCATAGCTATATCCGCGAAGTGTAATAACCTGCTTGCCGGCCAAGTCTTTAGTCTGTAATACCGGCTCGGTTCCTTTTTTGTGGTAAACCCTAAGCTCTGTCGTGATTACAGGGATATTTCCTACCAAACAGCATGGGTCTAAGGTCGGTGAATTAGCGAGAATCGAAAAGTTAGCCTCACCTTCGCTAAGTTTTTGAAACATTCTGGCTGTAGGGAACTGTTCGCTTTTCCAATCAAGTTTGGCTCGTTTAAACAACTCCGCTGCAACACGTATCAAGGGATTGTCCACCATACCCTGGGCGTTTGTTTTGGTGGTTAAAACTACTTGATCAGGAAAGGCGTAGTGAATTGTTGTCGGTGCGGTACTCGCTAAGGCAGGATGTCCAAATATTGTTGAAAGCACAAAACCCAAAAATATTTTTATAAAAGTAGTTTGCCTCCAGTTGATAGGCGTCAAGCGGCTGCGATGACGCTTGTGTTGCGTATCGAGCGTGGGAGCTGGATGAATTTTTTTGGAGGGGGCAGACACAACGCAAAAAAAACAGTTAACTGCAAAAATCAACGAATACCTCTAGTTGTTTGGGTGAAGATTATCCAAGATCAAGCCGTACGATCAAGTTTTAAGGCGTCAGAAAGAGGGCAATAATACTAAAATGTTCGATACATGACACCTGGATCAGGTGTTTGACGTTGAATAGCAGGCAAAAGCGGAGAACTCAAGACTGTCAGCGCTGAGTTGTCTATGTCGTGGGCAGTTTTTGCGAGTCAAGCAGGAGTGATGAACCGACGCGATGCGTTAGAGCTATGATTAGTTGGTCGAAGATTTGATGTTTTTTAATTAGATGTAATAGCGATTAACTGCTCACTTATCTGCGAGCATTGTGTCCGAAGGTAAATCGAGCACACTAGCAACATCCATAATCTTGAGGATTTTTTCGAACTCTGCTAGCACCTGCGGTGCATTGGGGTAGCTCTTATGTAAGATAAGATACAAACTTATTTTATGCAGAATTTCAAATTGAATGTCCTCGATGGGGCGCTGTTGCAAAACTTCAATAGAGGGTTGTTTGTAATCCAATACATAGTCTGCACGGCCTTGATCTAGCATAGCAAATGCAGAGGCGTGTGTGAGGGTAAGGGCGACGGCGATATTATTGTCAGCATCGCTGAGAAAGGGTTTTAACTGACCGTAGCTATATCCGCGAATGGTAATGACTCTCTTTCCTGCTAGTGACTCTACGCTTGTTATCTTCGGCGTTTCCTTTTTGTGGTATATCCTTAATTCCGTTGTTACTACGGGAGACTTACCAACTAAGCAGCACTTGTCTAATGACGGGGAATGAACAAGAATTGAAAAATTGGCATAGCCTTTATCAATTGAATGAAACAGTCTAGCCGCAGGATAAGATATGCTTTCAAAGTCAAGTTCCGCATGTTGGGCAAGTGCTTTAGCAACGCGTAGAAGCGGGTTATTACGCTCACCATTTTCATTCTTTAGAGTGCTTAAGACGAGTTGAGTTGGGTGAGCATAGCGTATAGCTGGGGGGGAGGCGTTTACAATAATTGGGCAGAACAGAAGTATAGCCAAAAGGTTTAGGGTGAGGATTGGAGCGATTGCCTGACGGACGGCTAAACGAAGTCGTTGCTTCCAATTAGCGGGTGTCGAGCATCCTTGGCAGTGCGTGGTCCGCGCGTCCATTAGTTGGCTTGTGTTGTTCCTTGAGAGTGCAGTAAAGGATTCAACACGAAAAAGACGGTTAACTGCAAAAATCACCGAAGGTCTCAATTTTTCTCTGCGTGATAATCTGGCTGAATACTGCCGGTCAGATTATAGTGCGCATATAGCAATGATAAATATGGCAAAATCTTTGGCGCACGTTACACCAATTTTGCGCAGCATACACATGCGTGAGGGCAAGTGCATAGTTCTATCTAAGCTCCGAATAATTGACTCAAAAGTCAGTAATTGGGGCTTTATGAATTATTCAAACGTTGAGCTAGCGCTATATTATTGAACGGAAAGTTGGGTAACCCCCGTTAGATTACAACTGTAGCTAGATGGCATTGCAGGGTCACTGCGGCCATCGTATTGGGCAACGTCTGGGTAAGCACAAGACGGGCGAGTCCATACCTTGTTCTTATCGCTATCATACTTGGTTAACATAATCTCTCTGGGAGCATGGCCGCGTTCTACCCAGTTTTCCAAGGCGGTTAGCATATCAAAGCCATTATTTTGTGCGCCGGGTCCGGGATAGGCTCCGCAATGATCCATGCCGGGGAACAAAAAGAATCGTGCAAATTCTTGAGTTTTTTTAACGCTGCCGAAATGAGTGATCATTCGCTCGTAGTAATCTATCGACATGCCAGGAGGAACAATCATGTCGCTCCATCCATGCCACAGTATAAATTTCCCGCCACGATCTTTAAATTCAGAAATGTTGGGGTCATCCGAATTGTAAATTTTACTCATGAAATTCAATTTCTGAGGGTGAACATCAAAGTCGTACGTCATGGGTGAAATTTTATCAGCGGGATCTTCTTCAAAAGCCATATAGCTTAAAAAATTCTGATTGAAGATTGGGAATAATCCTTGTTCTTCTTCTGTGAGCGGTTCTTTTCTATCTTTACTATCGGCAATTTCAGGCGTAAACCAGAATTGCCAAAAGTGTTCCGCGCCAACGGGAACGGCAGCTGGAAATAGCTCTTTACCATCAGAATTTTTCGCCACAGAGTACAATTTTTTAACGGCACTGATTTGCTTTTGGTTTAAGCAACTGGTGCTTTTTTTGTTTTTACACAAAAGAATTTGAGGCTTAAAGTGGCAGGCTCTAGGGTCATTAATCAACCCGTCAACAACGCCGTCTTTTCCGTCACATTCCTCATAAACGTGTTTTTCGACTAAGGCTAATTCTTTTGACGATATAATTCTTTTGCCATTTTCGTCTGTGTTGTTTTGTATCATCCAAGAAAAATAAGTTGCGACCAGATTTGTATAATTTAGCGCAGGAGAGCCACTGATAATCCCATCGAAATCATTTGGGTAACGTACAGCTTCCATTGCTGCCATTCGGCCACCGGTAGAGCAGCCGGCAAAATATGAAAGGTCGGGTTTATTGCCATAGTAAGTATCGATCGCTTTCTTTGTTAGGTTGGCAGTTTTATGAACAGCGCTGTGGCCCCAGCTGTGTTCCGCGTCACGGTTGTTGTGGGCCCACCTACTGTCGCGTTTCGACACGCTTTGGTGGCCTGCATCCATAGTTGCTACGGCGTAATTACGCTTTAGGCCATAGTTAATGGCGTTTATAAACCCTGGTCTATCACTGCCTATCCGGCCACAGAACGATCCGCAGCCCGTCATATAAAATTTCCCATTCCAGTCTTCAACGGGAAGGCGCATCTCAAACCCTACGCTCGGTTTTATTTTTCCGGTGACTCGGCAGTATTGAGGGAGGTCGTTATTGGCGTCAATCAGCTCTGTGGATTTGATTGTTACGTCTTTGTTGGCGATTTTTTTAATAGAGTCGCAGCTTTGTGGTGCCGCATTTACATGAAGGCTGAGAGTGAAAGCAGCTATCAATGTGATGGATAAGGTAGAGCAGGTCAATCTCTTCATAATTAAAAATGTTCTTTAGACTAAAAATTAGCACAAACTCGTATAAGGATGCTTCATGCGCCAAACTAGCTTAATCCAAGTATAGTTCGTCAATTTTTGGCATATGAATAACCTTAAAAATACTTTGTTTTAGACAAGTGAATATTAAAGCCTTTTGGATATAACCAATCGCATTCATTGGATTCAATATTTCATTAACGTAGGGAGCAGGGGTTTGTTATTGCAAAAACAGGGATCTGGTTCGTTACGCTCTAATGTCTTCGTTGTTCGATAGATTCTGATAGGCGGGAGTTTGGTGGGCAGATAGGCGGGTAGCTTAGTGGAGCTGGCGGGTAAATTATGGATTTAAAAGACCCTTCACTCCTTGCCGATATAGGAATAGTTAAGGGAGTAATAAATTAAGACGATTAATGCTCTTAATGCTGTTTGGCGATGCCTTCGTGCGTGTGTACAGCATAGTTGAAAAGCTATTTAAGTCATTGGTTTTGTTAGTGTTTTAATCCGATTGCTATTGTCTATATGCCGTGGCCGACTTCTTGCAGTATCGCTATTGCAGAACTAAGCTCTAAGATAGGTATAAGGAAGAAAGAACAGATACATTGTTAGATCATTGGTTTCTTGCATTACGACTATTTCCTTCTCATTGGCAGCATAGAGGTGAGTAGGCTCGATTTAGCAAGGTGCGCGGCGCTTTTATGGCACTTTTTATTATATCGCTTAGTTTACTTAAGGCCGCAGCCTGCATAAGGCAATTATTGCTCTGGAGAGCGGATTGAAATTATCACTGAACGATCTGTCTATTAGCACGAAAATCACCGGTAATTGCTGGCTTTTAATCCTGTCTCTGATCGGAGTTGCTACGTATGCCTTAGTGGCCATGGTGAAAATCGGTAATGAGCTACAGGCAATTGCAGAGCAAGACATTCCAATGACGCAAAATCTTACCGTCATCACCGCACATCAACTTGAACAAGCCATCCATTTTGAGCGCGCTATGCGCTATGGCGAATTAATCAGTCGGGAAGAGATGGGGCTAGAAAATTTTGAAAAAGAGATGAGAGCCTTTAACAAGCTCAGTAAAAAGGTTGACGAAGAGATTCACTCGGGTGAATTACTCGCGCAATCGATTGTACGCTCCGCGCAAAACGAAAGTGATATAAAAGAATTTCAGCATATTATTCGAGAATTGAAAAAAATTGAAAAGGAACACGCTGATTATGAGCATCACAGTCATCAGGTCTTTGATCTCTTAAAAGAAGGGAAAATACATGAGGCAGAAGTTTACAGCGAAAAAGTTATACGAGAAGAAGAGCAGCTAGATAAAGAACTGGAAGACCTATTAATAGAGATTGAAAAATTCACAGCAGACGCGGGAACGCGCGCACTTAAGCATGAACGCACAGCAATCAAAGTTTTAGCCGGTTGGGCTAGCATTGCTGTATTGATCGGTATCATCGTGAGTTGGCGAGTCTCTAGAAATATTATTTTAAGATTAAAGGCAACAGCGCGCGAACTTGATGTGATTGCGTCAGGCGATCTGACACATAGAATCGAGGTAGACGGAGAGGATGAAATAGGGAATTTGAATAAATCGATGAAGCTGATGCTTGAGCGCCTTTTTGGAATGATTACACAAATTGGGCATACAATCTCACAGCTTTCGAGTACCTCTTCTGAGGTGTCCGTGGTGATGGAACAGTCCTCTGGGAATATTAAGCAGCAGCAGTCGGAAACCACTCGTGTATCACAATCCATGGATCAAATGAGCGGGACTGTACAAGAGGTTGTGGAAAATGTAGAAAAAACTAACGAAGTCGTGAGGCATGCGAACTCAGAAACAGAAGCTGGGCGGAAAGTTGTGAAAATTGCGGTTCAGGGTATTGAGCAATTAGCCGGACGAATAGGCAGTACGGCGGATGTTATCTCAAAGGTAGAGGAAGACAGCGAAAATATTAATAAAGTATTGGTTGTTATTAAAGAGATTGCAGAACAAACCAATCTTTTGGCACTCAATGCGGCGATTGAAGCCGCGCGAGCAGGGGAGTTGGGCAGAGGGTTTGCTGTCGTTGCCGATGAAGTTCGAACACTTGCAGGTAGAACTCAAGAATCAACAGAAGAAATTAACCAGATTATTGAAATGCTGCAATCAGCTTCGCACAGTGCTGTTGAAGCCATGGCAGCAAGCCGTGAAGAAGTGCAAGCGGCGGTTGATCAAATTAACCAGGCAGACATTTCGATTAGTTCTATCGAAGAATCTGTTTCTGATATCAATGCAATGAGTTCAGAAATTTCCTCATCTGCTCGGCAGCAAGAGCATGTGGCGAGTGATATGCATGCGAGTATGGAGCGAATTAACGGCATGATGACTGAAAACGCTCTCGGTGCAGAGCAAACTTCAAAAGCAGGGCAGGAGTTAGCCGTGATGGCCTCAGATCTTGAAGATTTAATCGAACAGTTTAAGGTTTGAGAGATATTTTTATGGGACTTGATGGCTAAGGTCTTCAGGATACTCCACAGAAAATATTTCTTTTTTTAACTATGAATATTGCTATAGGACATCCTTAGGTGAGGGTGCCTCCTTTTGAGGACATAGTATGCTGAACGGTATGGTTATACGGGTATTTATTATTTTTTTATCCGTAAGTTTTTGTGTCAATTGTTCTCGTCGAGATGAAAACGTACAACTAGTGACTATATTTGGTTCTCAGGGTAGTGGGGAAGGACAATTTAAATATGTCGAGGATTTTGCCTTCGATAATCAGGGAAAGATTTTGGTGACAGACGCTTTGAATTCCAATGTTCAAATATTTACCTTAGCTGGATCATATGTCACCAGTTTTGGTGGAAAGGGAGATGGGCCCGGTAATCTAAAAAAGCCAGAAGGTATTGCGATTGATGCGCAAGGAAATATCCATGTCGCAGATTATTTAACGGGATATATTAAGAAGTACTCCCATGCCTATGAGCACTTGAAGACGTATAGTGGTTATGGGCCGGAAGAGGGCCATACCTTAGAAACTGAATTTATGACATTTCACCCCAATGGTTTGTTGTATATACCCGAAGCCGGAAATAATCGTATTAGTGTATTTGATGCAGAAGGGAATTTTAAATTCACATTTTCCGGATCTGGAAGTGTCGAAGGGAAGCTAAACCGGCCAGAAGCGGCCAAACATAATAGCAAAGGCCAAATTATAGTTACTGACCTTGGCAATCATCGTATTCAGGTGTTTAGTGAAAAAGGACAATTTCTATCGGCTTTTGGCAAAGAAGGTGATGGACCTGGTGAGTTTAAAAAGCCTTCTGGCCTTGCCATCGATGATAAAGACAATATATATGTTGCCGAAATTGGTAATAACAGAATTCAGAAGTTTAATCATCTAGGTGAATTTCAATATATGTTTGGCTCAACGGGTCGTGGGCCAGGGGAATTTGGTAATATACATGGGCTGGCTATTGACTCAAATGGTCATCTTTATATTGCTGATACGGCCAATCATCGAGTTCAGGTTTTTTCGGTTAAATAGCTGGTAGTCATATGGCTCTGTCCTTCTCGACTAAAGACCTTTCCATCGCAAAGAAGTTTTCACTTCCTTCATTTTTGTATTGTTTTGGGCTCTTTGTTATCGGGTTGTCAATTTCAGTGTTTTACGTGGATTTTCGTAATAGTAATGAATTGATTAATGATTTAACGAGTCAAAAAAATAGCTTGTCAAAATTAGAGGCGAGTATAGCGCTTACCAATGAGGATCTTGTTCAGATATTGTATTTGAATAAACATTCTAGAGCCGGATTGGCGTTAGAGCGAATTGAGAATTATCACCCGATTCTAAATAGTTTTAAAGAACTTTCGGATAAGCACGACTTTATCAATGATCGCTCTCTTGCCGAGGAGTATGACCCCGTTATCCTAGAGCTCCAGGCCAACACAAAAATAATTCTTAAACTAGTTTTGAATGATAAATTGGAGTTGGCGAAGAATCTCTACGAGCGAGAGTATTTGATTGGAGTTCGACAGGTTATGAACTTTTCGAGGGATGCATTGTATGGGAAGTCGGATCAAATAGATAAAATCTATCTAAATATTCGGTCGCGAGAGGAGGGGTTTGTCGCGTTATTAATTACCGAGTTTTTTATCACCTTTATTCTCATTTATTTTTTGCACAGACTATTGGCTCAGCAGCTCATCATTCCTGTAGATAAACTATATGCAGCTACTCGAGAGATTGTTAAAAAATATTCACATGATACTGAAGGCGAAGGCGAAGGCGAAGGCGAAGGCGAAGGCGAAGAGTGGGAGTTTGATGGTGGGGAAATCTCCTCGGCAATTAGTGTTCTAAAAAAAATTGATTCGAATGACGAGATCGGTAAGTTGTGTCGTAACTTTAGGCGTATGGTCCGGGCGGTAGAGACGGGAACTACAGAAATTAAACTGGCCAATAAGCTGTTAGTCGATGCACAAGATCAGCTTGTTCAATCTTCAAAGTTGGCATCTATTGGTAGTATTTCAGCCGGGCTCGCGCATGAACTTAATCAACCGCTTGGTGTAATTAAGTTAGATGCACAATTATTAAAGAAAATCGTCAGCATTGATACTTCAGATTCGCGTAAAGTAGTTACTAAGTTAGATTCCATAGTCAATCAAGTTGACCGGGCAACCAAGATTATTAATCATTTAAAAATATTTAGCCGGCAGGGTAATCATGAGTCGGAATCGATTGACCTGAATTGGCTTATTGATGAGTCACTGGTAATGTTCGATCAATCGTTAAAAATTAGCGGGATAAGTTTGACTAGAGAGTTGGAAACCAATTTGCCGGAGGTTAAATGCGATTACATCAAGATCGAGCAGGTACTGACAAATCTTTTTACCAATGCTCGAGATGCCTTAACAACGGCGGACGAAAAAAGTATTGTCGTACGGTCCTATACAGTTAACGATATGGTGTGTATTGATGTGGAAGATACCGGATGTGGCATGGAAAAATCGGTGATTGAACAGGTTTTCGATCCTTTCTTTACAACGAAAGATGTTGGCAAGGGTATGGGCCTGGGAATGTCGATTAGTTACGGGATTATAAAAGATCATAATGGAACGCTATCTATTAAGAGCGCTCCAGAAAATGGGGCACGATTTACATTTTCACTTCCTATCGGTGGTGCGGGTGCTCAAACTAAATCTCGGGTTGAATAAGGTAGTAGTACACTATGAAAAAAATACTGTTAATTGATGACGACGAAGATTTTAATCGGTCGCTGAAAGATTATCTCGAAAACGAAGGTTACAGTGTAGTTAGTGCCGAAAATGGTAAAGTCGGACTAAAGAAAATACAGGAAACCGATCCCGATTTGATTATTACGGATATTGTTATGCCGGAAACCGATGGGATGGAGCTCTTGACCGAGATTAAAAATAATCCGAACATATTCTCAAAAAAAATTATTGCGATTTCTGGTGGTGGCCGAATGGATAGGATGTTATTTTTAGAAATAGCCAAAAACCTCGGCGCGGATTGTGTTTTTGACAAACCTTTGGATATTGACGCCTTAGTTGAGTCTGTCGGTGCTCTGTTGGGAGAATAGAGTGGGGGGCTGGCCTGAGTATTGTCAGGCTTAAGAGAATAACGCAAAGAGAACAACCCAAACAGCATAGCCTGGGGAGAGCTTTACTAAGCCGCAACAGGTAAGTAAAGCTTAAGGACTGGAAGGGAGAACAAGTCTCCCTGCTAGATCTACATTGAAGGAATCAGATTAGGTGTTCCCTATCTTCACTTTACCTTTGATGCTATGGGTCCAGTGGTAAAGCACTGGTAAAACAAATAGCGTTAACAAGGTCGACGAAATAATCCCACCTATAACAACTATTGCCAATGGCCTTTGTACTTCTGCGCCAGTCCCGGTATTTAATGCCATCGGCACAAATCCTAAGCTAGCCACCATTGCCGTCATTAATACGGGCCGCAGGCGAATCAGTGCGCCCTCCGTTACCGCAAGAAATAAATCGCCTTGTTCATGCCAAAGGTCTCGAATAAAAGCCAACATAACCAGGCCATTTAAAACCGCCACGCCGGATAAGGCAATAAAACCAATTCCGGCTGAAATCGACATCGGCATACCGCTCAAGGCCAAGGCCAATACGCCGCCGGTTAGCGCCAGAGGAACCCCGGTAAATACGATTAAGGCATCTTTTAACGCACCGAACGCCATCACCAAAAGTCCGATAATCAGTAAAAGGGTAATGGGTACAACAATAGAGAGACGTTTACTGGCCGATTCCAATTGCTCGAAAGTCCCGCCGTAACTTAACCAATAGCCTGCCGGTATTTTTACCTGCTGGGCTATTTTACTTTTTACCTCATCGACAAAACCACCCAAATCACGGCCACGTACATTGGCCGTAACAACAACACGGCGCTTGCCATTTTCACGACTGATTTGAGCAGGAGCAGGCGCGATATCCAAAGTCGCGACTTCAGAAAGAGGTACGTAATCGCCGTTGGGCAATGGCACCGGAAGATTAGCCAGGCGATCAATATCATGGCGTAAGGTTTCGGGGAGGCGCACAATCAGTTCGAATCGCCGATCTCCCTCATAGAGAATCCCTGCGCTCTCGCCGCCGATAGCGGCTGCTACCCAATTCTGTAAATCGGCTACGTTCAGTCCGTAGCGTCCTAAAGCGGTTCGCTTGGGGTTAATCGATAACGTGGGTAAACCAGTCACTTGTTCGACGCGCACATCAGCGGCGCCGTCAATTTGTGTAACGGTCTCAAAAATATCGTTAGCCGTAGCCACCAGCTGATCCAAGTCATCGCCAAATACCTTAATGCCCAGGTCAGAGCGCACACCCGAAATTAATTCATTAAAACGCATTTGAATCGGTTGGGTAAATTCATAATTATTACCGGGTAGTGTTTCCAAAGCATGTTCCAGTTCACGGACGAATTCCTCTTTAGTTTTACTCGGGTCAGGCCATTCGGAACGAGGCTTCAATATGACAAAATTATCGGCGACGTTAGGCGGCATGGGGTCCGTTGCAACCTCGGCAGTGCCCAAACGGGCGAACACAATTTCGACCTCAGGAAAGGTCTTAATCTTCCGCTCCAGAATCTCCTGCATTTTAACCGCTTGTTCCAAACTTGTACCGGGAATTCGCATCGCGTGCAGGGCAATATCGCCTTCGTCCAATTGCGGAATAAATTCCGACCCTAACGTGGTCGCAATCCAAATGCAGAGAATAACCAGAGTTGTTGCCGTAGCCAAAACCCAAGCCCGAAACTTTAACGCTAACAGTAAGAGCGGTTTATAGCAGCTCTGCGCTTTGCTGATGACGATACCTTCCTTCTCACTAATATGGCCGTGTAAAAACACGGCAACAGCAGCCGGTACAATTGTCAGCGACAAAATCATTGCGGCGACCAGCGCCATGACCACAGTCGCCGCCATCGGGTGGAACATTTTCCCTTCTACACCCGTAAGTGAAAATATGGGTATATACACAACCGTAATAATGGCGACACCAAATAAACTGGGCCGAATAACTTCCGAACTGGCCTCAAACACCGTTTGTAATCGTTCACGAAGTTCGAGTTGACCGTTACGTTGTGCTTGGGCCAATCGCCGCGTGGCATTTTCGACAATAATGACCGCACCATCGACAATCAAACCAAAATCCAAGGCGCCCAAACTCATTAAGTTTGCGGAGACGCCGGTTTTAACCATTCCCGTAATCGTCGCCAGCATGGCGAGGGGAATAACTGCAGCACAGATAAGCGCCGCACGTAAATTTCCAAGAAGAGCAAATAAAATAACAATAACCAGTAATGCGCCTTCCAGTAAATTTTTACTGACCGTCATAATCGCTTTGTCGACCAAGGTTGTACGGTCGTAAACCGGAGTGGCAACGACACCCTTGGGCAGCGAGACTTGAATATCCTTTAGTTTTTCAGCGACATCTCGCGCAACCGCGCGAGAATTCTCGCCGATTAACATCATGGCAGTACCCAGAACCGTTTCGACACCGTCTTGGGTTGCGGCTCCGGTGCGAAGTTCTTTACCAATGCCAATCTCCGCAACGTCAGACACTCGAATAGGAACACTATCGCGTTGCGTAATAATGACATTGCCAATATCCTCAAAACTCGTCAGCTGGCCCGGCGAGCGCACCAATAACTGTTGCCCGTTGCGTTCAATATAACCCGCGCCTCGGTTGGTGTTATTCGCCTGCAGCGCTTGCACGATATCATCCATCGAAACACCAAAATGCAGCAGCTTTCGAACGTCAGGCGTAATGTGGTATTGCTTGTTGTAGCCGCCAATACTGTTCACTTCAACCACGCCTTTTACCTGCGCGAGTTGAGGCTTGATTATCCAGTCCTGAATTTCACGGAGGGCAGTCGAGCTATAAGGCTGGCCATTCTCTTGAAGAGCATTGGGCAAGGCCTGCACCGTATACATAAATATTTCGCCAAGCCCGGTAGAAATCGGTCCCATCTCCGGTTTCAATCCCGCAGGAAGCAAACTAATAATTGCACCGAGCTTAGTGTTAATGAGGTTGCGAGCAAAATAAATATCCGTGCCGTCTTCAAATACAACCGTCACCTGGGACAAACCGTAACGCGAAAGCGAACGCGTATAAGAAAGGTGGGGGAGGCCAGCTAACGCAGTTTCAACCGGGTAAGTAATACGCTGCTCGGTTTCCAACGGCGAATAACCCGGAGCGGCGGTATTAATTTGAATTTGAACATTGGTAATGTCCGGCACCGCGTCAATGGGAAGTTTTTGATAACTCCACAGGCCGCTACCAATGAACAGCAAAATAAAACTTAAAAATAAATATCGCCGATCAATGGCGAGTCGTAATAATGAATCAATCATACAAGGCTTCTGTTTGTTGGGCCGGTTTGTTGGTCCTATTTAATAGACCTGTTAACTGGACCTGTTTGCATATTTTATGTCTTTAAAAAACCGTCTTTAAATTCACGAGATGAGCGCACTAATTAGTGATCATGCTTCGCTTCCGATTTTTCGATATCCGCTTTAATCAGATAACTGTTCTGAGTGACATACATTTCACCGGCGTCTAATCCAGAAATGACCTCGGTATAGTGATCGTCGTGCTGGCCCAATAAGAGCGCTTTAAATTGGTATCGAGACTGGTCTGTATTGTGGTCTGTGTTGTGATCAGCGTGTTCATGCTTGCCATCGTGAGTCATTAATGGGTCGGCAGCGTGTTTTACAAAAACGCCGGTTTGACCTTGTAGCGTTTGAATGGCCGTATTTTTGACGGCGACTGGCACCCTAAATTCCCGGGTCACTATTCGTCCCTCGACCATTAATCCCGGTGTAAACGGCGCGTTCACATTATCGATTTTTGCGCGCGCGATGAGATAGGGCTTATTATCCATAGCCGGGATAATGTGTTCGATCTTACTGGTAACAGCGCCTATATCCGTTTGGATCGTAACGGCTTGCCCCTCGCGAACAGCAGAGCGTTGAGACGGGAAAACACGCAGCTCAGCCCAAAGCGGTTCAAAATTGGAGATGGAAAATAACACCTGTTCCTGCGTAACTTCGCCAACATTCGCATGCCGTTGAACGATCATTCCCGCGATGGGGGCGCGTATACTGTATTTCTTTAAACTTTCATTCGACTCAACTTTGGCCAACAGATCTCCGGCTTTCACCTTATCGCCAATGCTCGCCTTTACCGAAGTGATAACACCGGGAAAGCGTGCACGTACATGGCTGCTTTGTTCAGGAGCCGTACTTAAACGACCATAACAACTAATTGTTTTATGTAAGGTATACGGGCCAGCTAATTGACGGTCGATACCGACTTGTAAGGCGATAGCGTTGCTTATCGTGCTGACGCCTTCTTCATGGCCGTGCTCATCATGCTCTTCGTGTTCCCCGTGATCTTCATGCTTGTTGTGATCCTTGTGATGCTCATGATGGTCTTGTGCAATGGCGACTTGAGTTGAGCTGGCCAAAAACCCCAGCAAACTAATTGCGATCATCTTTCTCATGGGAAATAATTTCCTAAAATATTAAATCAAAAAGGCCAGAGCCTTTAAAAAATAGTGAGTAACCATCCTTAAACCGGTTTAAGGGCGGATATTAATACGGTGCCGAATGTGAAAGTTTCGACTCTGTGTCGGGTCTTTCACGCATTAAATTATGGCCAATTAATTGTTCAATAGTGGCTTGGTTAGTTAAAGCAGCAGCGGCACTTCGAATCAATAGCTGTTTGGCTTCGCGCAGTTCCGTTTGTGCCGCAATCCAATCCCTATATCGGTACCGACCGTTCTCATAAGCTTTTTGCGTTAAGGCCAAGGCCTGCTCCAAATTAGGAATAACGTTTTTCTTATATTGTTGTACAGCGTAAATATGCTGTTCACGAAGTGAAAACGCATCGTATAAAACCGAATGTAATTTTAAGAGCGCATCTTGACGCTGGTATTGAACGTTATCGCGCGCAGCCAAAGCGCTTTTGATCGAACCCTTATTACGCTTGCCGTTAAACAGCGGAATCGAAACGCCGGCGACCAAAGCAGATTCAGAACTTTCTTCAAATCGACGCACACCCAAATTCCAACTGAGATCCGTCGTAGATTGCGTTCTAGCCAATTGTAACTGAGCGTTATGAAGCCGAGTTTCCGACGCGAAAATAGCGATGCCGGGTGAGGCTTTCGCCCGTTCGGCTAATTCCGCAAAACTGAGACTTTCAGAGAAGTGAAAAAGACTGCCATGAAGTTGTGAAAAGCTAAGAGTTGTTTCACCGAATAACGAGGCGAGCTGTACCTTTTTACGCATAAACGTATTTTTTAAAGTATACAAATCAATTTCAGATTGGGCCAAAGCGACAGACGCACGCTTGACCTCAAATTCTGCTGCTGCGCCGCGTTGTGCTCTCGATTGAACAATCGATAGAGTCTTTTTCGCTTGGCCAAGCGCGTCTTCAGATAGCGACAGCAACTGTTGCGTGCTGAGGGCCTCAATAAATACCGCAGTGACCTTACCCAAGAGTTCCAGGGTCAGCGCTTTTTGTTGCTCCTCCAACAGTGTGAGCCGAGCATCTGCGACAGAAATTCGGGCAGAACGTTTTGACGAACCCAATTCCAAAACTGAAGACAGCGCGATAGTGGTCTCCGCGCTTTCACTGCTTTTATAAGCGCCACTGCCCGCAAAATTCTCAAGGTCTAAGCCAATGCTTAACGCGGGTTTAAGCGAGCTGCTGACGCGTTGCCCTTGTAAACCTCGTTCATGAAACGCGTATTGATGAAGCTGAGGGTTGCTGGCCAATGTTTGCTCAAGGGCCTGAGCTAAAGTGAGCGTGCTTATACCATCGTCTGTCGCGATAGTATTACTCGATAGGCCACAACACAGAAGCGCGGAAAGCAAAAATGAGGATAGCGCCTTACGGTCAAAAGGTTGACTATCAAAATCTAAGAGCCGGGATCTATCCGGACGTGAGAGAGTAAACATACAGTTGTTGTTCCAACAAAATAGCAAACAAAACCCCAAAATCAGAGGGCATGGCAGACCCACCTCATTCAGTAAGAATGGTTTCGTGCAACATCAGCACAAAACAAAGGCTGGGAATAATAGAGCCGAGGAATAATAAAGAACGCTAAATTTGTTAGACGATAGGAGGGCGGTAGAGGGAGTAAAGAGGCTCGGGGACAAAGCCGAACTGATAGATCATATTGAACGTTGTTGTTTGTTTCAGCAGCGCCAAACCGGATTGTAATGGCAGTACCGCAGAACCCGGAGCGCTATGGCAGTGACAGCAGTGGTCGCAATCAGAGTCGATGGAGTGGTCTTGATCGTCCACCGAGTCATCATTGTGCTGGTGAGCTTCTGTAATATGGCCGTCATTGGCAGAGTCGAACTGGTGAGCATCGGCGACCACTGCAATAGACTGCAGGAGTATCAGTGATGCAAACATGATTCGAAGCCAAGTTTTCAAAAGGGGGATAGCCTTATCCGTGATCTTTTCGGGTGCCACTGGTTAGCATCTCTGGTTATGGTCTATAGAAGTGTAACGGCAAAGTCTCACTTCGATATGTAATTGCCAAAAATAACCGCATATTCGCTCAATCGAGCAGACCCCTTAAGGATCTAAAATATGCCAGCGCGAGTTCGTATACTATAGAGAAAGACGACGAATTCAAAGGTTAAGGTGTTATAGGGCGTGTGATTGGTCAATAATCGCACTGCTGGCCCAGCTTATTTCTATGCCCGATGAGTCTGTCTTTCATTAGTACCCATCCAGAAATGGCTCGTCACGAGGGGCAATAAAAATTTTTAAATTTGCGCAACTTCATGTAGGCGTTTGCTTATTGCAAACTCCCCATTAGATTACTGTTGCCCATGTACGCAAAAGAAATCGCTCGTTCGATATCATTAAAGATTATCTCTGCGTGTCTACTGTGCCGATTATTAAACCCGCTTTCGTTTCGTGAATTGAATAACGTGTTGATTCTGCCAAATAAGTTTTCATTCTGAAAATAATTAATATTTAAAAAATAATTGCTTGGGCTTAAGGACGTGACATTTGTGCCTGTCCTTTAATTTTCTGCTTCTATTGGGCGTGATTCTGCTGTAAATGCCTACAACCAAACAAACTTAAATGATGTAAATATTAAAAAGAAACCCATTAGGTGGTTTATTCTAAGCGTGGTGAATTGTTTTTAGGGTAAGTTTTAAACTCGGAAAAGGACAATGAGAAGGGCAAGGTCCTAAAACGATTATCCCATCTTTCCCAGAAATGCATTGAAACGCCAAAATTCAGGGTAGGGAGACTAAACAGAAAGTTGGGAAAAGGGCGGTAAACTTAACGCCCTTTAAGTTGTTACGATTAACATCACAACTACTGAATAAATACCAACTAGCAGTTGAATTACGCTGCTGTTTAGTGTTCAATAAAAGAGCTTCCAAACCTACTGAAGGAGAAGCAAGAAACAGATTTCACGCTTGCGTGAAAAACATAGAAGTAAAAATAGAAGTAAAAAATCGCCCCCCCTGCAGTGCGCTAACACCTCAGAGGCGGCTAACCTAAACAGACTATATAGAGTCCATTATGGCTAAAGTTAATTCTACGCTAGAGTCCCTCTCACCCCAAGATAATTTTTTCTACACCCGCAGGCTCATTGTTATGGAGTCCGCCGTCGTTCTCCCGAAGGATGTCGACGATGTCGTTGCGTCCCCCAAAGCCTTGTCTGTAGCGCCATCCATAGTATTGCGTGGTCATTGGCTAAAACAGATGGGTTTTGGCAAGGGTCAAAACGCCACCCTCCATATTGAGCCTGGAATGCTACATATAACCGCCGATTTCCCTGAAGAGTGGGAAATTGAAGGCTAAGGGCCGCTAGTGAAAGAGGGATCTAGCGTATAATCTTTGAGCAGTGGCGGGGGAACGGTTATCTTCCGTTGCTGCTTTCTGTGATCTATTTTGCGAATGGTAGTGATGACGCAATGGCTGGGTTAACGTGTGGCTCAACAACGCTTCATACCGGTGATGATAGTTATTGGGAGGTGGGTGCTTGCCCCTAGGTAAATACTTGAAATTTGAAGTTCAACTCCCTTAAAAACACTTCACCCCGCTTTGGCGGGATTTTTTATATTTTGTCGAGAGGGCTGCTGACCACCAAGCCCAAGTTATCAACAACGTGAAGGTAAATCTCTGTTGTTCGGATATCCGTATGTCCAAGCAGTTTTTGAATTTGTCGCAAATCATACTTCGCCATTAAAAGTTGAGTGGCGAAACTATGACGAAAAGTATGGCACCCCGATTGTTTGAGGATCTTGCATGCTTTAATCGACTTGCCAACATTTTTTTGAACGGTCGCTTTGTGAATATGGTGTCGTCGTTCGACACCCGCTCTTGGGTCGATGCTGGTTTGTGTGGAGGGGAATAAATATTGCCATCCGATACTGGTGCCATATTGTGGGTATTTCTTGCCCAGAGAGTGAGGTAAATAAACATCTCCTATGCCGGACGAGCTGTCGAGATCTCGAAGCTTTTCTACAATTGTAATTTGCGTTTTTAATTCTTGAGTAATGAGGCTTGGGAGTAGGGTGGTTCGATCTTTCATGCCCTTACCGTTGCGCACGACAATATAGCCTGCCGCAAAATCAACATCCTTCACTCGCAATCGTATCGCTTCGCTGATACGCAAGCCTGCACCATACATTAGCTGTGCAATAAGCTTGTGAGGCGCTGATAATGCTTCTATAACTGAGGAGGCTTCTTCGTGTGTAAATACCGTCGGTATTCGCGTAGCTTTACGGGCATAAGCAAAAGACAATTTTCCGAGGGGCCTATCTAAGAATTGGCCGTATAAATAAACGAGCGCATTGAGAGCAGTACGCTGTGTGCTAGGAGCTGTATTTGCTTCGTTAGCGAGATAACTTAAATAATCAGAGACTTCACGTTGCCCCATTTTTTCGGGGTGCTTCTTATTATGCCAGCGGATATAGGCTAAAACCCAGTAGACATACGTTTGTTCTGTGGAGTAGGCCTTACCCTGGTTGCGCAGAAATAAGCGAAACTGATCAAGAAACCTTGTGGGTTTTGATTGTATTGGGAGTGGGACGCCTTCCAGCATGAGAATTCCTTTCGTGTATGAATATACAGTGCGCGAAACTCTATGCTAATTGGATACTGCTTGCAAGGGGTAAGTTTGTTGATGAGTTGTGGTTGTTTTCTGGTCAACTTTAACTGTTGTGTCTTTTTTTGCTGGATATGAAACTAGTGCGTCATATCCAGCAAAAATAGCGGCGTAACTTTTGGCGGATATGTAAACCGGGCTACATATTTCCATGATCTAAATTTGCGTGTGGCTATGGGCGCGGTTAGTGGGGGCGTCGTAGAACGTAGGCGTGGTGCGGGCTTTAGCTTAGGTGGCGTGTGCTGTATAGTGCCAATCACGTTAAAATGAAAGCTCTGCGGCGGAGAAGTGTCGTCGGGGCGATAGAATAAACTGTTAAAGAGTCAGCACACTATTTCTACGCGGTTTTTAGGAAAAAATATTTAATGAAGTATATAAATAGTCTGTCAATATTTGTTGTGTTACTTGTTTTTGCAAACTGTTCGTTTTCGGGCGCTCTGTCAAATGACGAGGTGGAAAACATTCATTCCGATATAAATGAAATGTACACCGCATTTGAGGCTGGGGATGCATCCATATTTTTGAAAAAAACACATCGTTCGATATTCGTCTTAGTTGGTGGTCGAGAAAAATATAAAAAATTAATAGAGTCATCTATTGAACAATACAGCAGTCCTGAGACTAAAATTATTAGTACCGACCTCGGAGTCCCTACATCATTGTATGACTCTGGGAGCGAGGAGGTCTGTTTTGTTCCTAGAATATCAAAGATGGAGACCAAGGGGGAAGTTGGGGTTAGTACAAGCTTTATGATTGCAGTACGAAAAAAGGGAGGTAAAAACTGGTTTTACTTAGATGGCGCGGGATTGAGAAAGGATCAGGGATTACTCTGGAAGCTGCTACCTGATTTAACAAAGGAAGTCCTCTTTCCCCCCAATTATGTAATAATTCTTTAACAAAGCGTTGCACCGGACGAGCCGGTGAACGCGACGTTAGATTCAATGGAGAATGAAGCATATGCATAGAATATTCTATATCTTTATACTTTTATCCTTTATGGCAAATGCAGAGCCAACCAGGGGGATACCAGTTCAGCTGGAATCAATAACTTATGAAACGGAAGACAAAAAGGGGTCGTGGTATACAACAAATGAAATGCCCTATGCAGATACCTGTTCTAAAAACTTTAGTTATCTTCAGGGTTTTATGGGTAGTCTGCAATTAGATTACAAAACGAATTTGGATAAATATAAAATTAAAGATAATACATATACACATTCGTATTATCCAATCGAGGGGCAGAAAATAATCACTATTAAGCCTTGTCAAAGCTACATTGATTTTTATGGTTTAAATAAAGGTAATTCGTTCGATATTCAGCGAAGAGTTGAAACGCGCTTGTTTCTCAGTTTGGAGGGTCCATCGATCGATATTGGTGGAGGTTCTCGTATAACGGAATGGGAAAGCTTAGAAAAGGTCGGTGATTATATTTTTAAAGATAAATCTTTGGTAGAAAATACCAATATTTTTGACATCAGTGAAGAGGAGGTTTCAAGGCGAGCTTCCAAGAGATACCCAAGTAAAGAACAATGGGCATATGTAAGCCAATTTGTAAAAGGTTGCCCAGACTCAAAAACATCCGGTTGCTATACGGCTGTTTCAAACGTAGAGTATCGAGTGATGATATCGATTAACTATGTGAATATCATTTTGGTCTCCTTTAGTGGCTCGCCACCTACTGGAGATTAGAGTCACTAAATCTAACAATCATAGCCATGCGACGCGAAAAAGCGGCGCGCATGCTATTGGCGTTAGGCGAATAAAACAGAGATCTTCATAGTTTTGATAAAAATATTCATAATCGTAATAACGTCATTTTTCTTAATGATTTCGTGCTCCAAAGACTATTCTCAGTTTTCTGGGATATGGTCATCTGATTGCGATGGTAAATCTGACGCCGTTTCGATTACACAAGAAAAAGGTGATGTAAACCTTTATTAATTTTCTTATTGTTATGGGTTTAAATGTATCCCTGCATACGGATTTAGGGGACCGGTGAATTTTAAAAATAATCCCGATATAAAAATTGTGAGCAATGACGAGATTTTGGTTAAGGGAAATAGGCTGTTTAAATGTAAGCCTATTGATATAGTTAAGATCCCTACCAAGAATATCCCAAAAAAGGAAATTTTGGCTAATGTTGTTGGCATTTGGAATAAGGTCGCAGATATTAAGAACGGTATTGAGTCCAGCTCGCGATTTACGTTCTATTTCAATAGTGATGGTAGCTATGGATATCCCGGCAGTCGAGACAACAAAATTTCTACCTATCGTGTTGAAGACAGCAAGATTTTTATCGAGAAAACGGGTCAGTTTCCAAAGGTTGATGAGTACATTGTCAGAGATATTACAAGCAAGCAGATGTTGCTTGAAGTGGTGAATCCGAAGCGACCCGATCTAGAGTATATACTGAAATTGGAAATTTCAGATTCCAGTCAGTGACTTGAATAATATGCCTAACAAATAAGGATATGTCGCGCGATAGCCGCGACCTATCACATTGTTGAACGAGCCTGTCCAGAACGTTTCTCTATTTATAGCAAACAAATAAAAATTCTCTTGGCAGATTAGTGGCGGCGTCAGTCACCACTGTTTTTTCAGAACGAGCAAAGGCCTCGCTCGATCTGAGCGATAAAAAATCCTTCTAAATCATATGTCGGCCCTCCGGTCTTAATGCATTAAGGGCTAGCCATTGGCTTAGCTCGGTTTCGGTTTGGGCGGAATAAACCCAACTATCGACATCACACCGTGACACTTGGCGCAGACAAACGGTGTGCGCTTCAATTTTTCATGAATGGGAATGGCGACTTTTAATACCCATTGCACAATCTTTAACATCTTTTTCGCATTCCCATGTAAAAAACCATAGTCACGTGCTCTCCTAAACCCCTTTGGCAGAGTGTGCTGCAAGACCAATTGTATAAACTCTTCCCCAGCCAATTGACGAGTTTCCATTTTTCCTGTCGCACTGTTTTGATATTGAAATGTCACCTGGGAGCCGTTGTCATCCACAATGTTTTTATTGCTGATGACTCCTCGATACAAATATCGAGAGAGATATTGAAGCGCAGGCAGGCCTCGCCCAACATTCTGACACTGCACCACCCATTTCTTTGGTGTAGCTGGCGGATGCAGGCCTGCCTGTACGATCGCCTTCAGCATGCAACCCCTAAATACTGCTGCAAGCTTGTACCCGTTAAACAGGTAATCGCCTTTTATTTTTCTCCATTCATTTCTTGCGAGATTAATTCCGCCACCAGGAACAATGACGTGTACATGAGGATGGTAATCAAGCCGTCGTGTATGGGTATGTAAAATTGCCGTCATGGCGAGTTTTGAGGTAAACCCTTTTTCATTGAGCCCAAAGGTTTGCAGCGTCGATACAGCACTTTTAAATAACAGCGAGTACATTTCAGCCTGATGCCTTTTGGCCAGCGCACGTAATTGAAAGGGTAATGTAAAGGTGACCATAAAATAATTCACGGGAAGAAGCTTACGTTCTTGCCGCTCTAGCCAGAGCCTTGTTGAGTCGTGTTGGCATTGGTTGCAGGACCGATGGCCGCAGGATCGGCAGCATGTGGTTTGCCACGAGCACGCACCACAGGATAGCGCCATATGCCCATACTGCTCAGTTCTGCAACCGATAATGGCGTTCAACGCTGACCATTGGCTTGCCGTTGTTGTGGCCGTAAAACGTCTCTTATAGGGAGCAATGTACCGCTGAAAAATGGAGGCTAATTCATATCCCATGTTTACTCTCCTCACAAAAGACGAGGTTGAGTTTGTTGACCATGCGATTGATCCGTTTGCCCGTATCACTTTGCGTGACGTCCGTGAGTTGGGTATAAAGAGCGGTAGTTTTCGGGCATTCATGCCCCATCTCAGTCTGTATGGCTCTGAGATTGATACCGGCTTCGACTAAATGAGCACCGTAACAATGGCGCAAGGTATGCGGTGTTGCTGGCTTGCTAATCCCGCAGTCTTTAACAATCACTTTAAAAGATTTTTGCAGGCCTCCACGATCCATGATTTGTTTAGCGCTGCGTCGATCTTCGGGAGTCTTACCGGCAGGAAAGAGTAAACTGGGGTTCTTGTGGCTGCACCAATAGCGTCGCAATGCTCGTAAAGCCTGGTCCGGTAGGGTGACAAACCGATCTTTCCTGCCTTTACCTTGGCGGATATGGATCTTCATGCGTTCCGCATCAATATCGCCAACTTTGAGATTAAGTGTTTCATGGATGCGAAGCCCCATACTGAAGGCGACCAAAATAAATGTTTGATAGCGCAGCTCCCGCGTACCGTTAATCAAACGCTCAATCTCCTTGAGAGTAAGGATGTCAGGTAGAACTTTCTTTTGAGGGGGCTTTACAATATCCACCCATTTCCAGTCTTTGTTGAGAATATGCTTATAGAAAAACTGAAGACCATTGCGGTCAACTTTCACGGTACTCCATGAGTGGGTTTTGACGAGAGAGCTAAAGTACTCTTTGAGATGTTCTTGGTTAAGCCTGTCGGGGCAAATGTCGTAAAACTCCGTGATCCGCCGTATTGCGCGTGAGTAGGCGTCAATCGTATTGTCCGCCTTGCCTTGGCGGCTCAATGCGTTAACATGCTGTTGGTACAGCAAATCGAACTTGGTTTTCTGTGCTTTGTTCATCAGATAATTCCTCTAGCTGTCGTACTCGGGCCTGAGTACGTAGAGGAATTATTGTTGAAAATTTAGGGGGCGTTATTTTGTCGCGTAGCGGCTTCGTTCAACA
>JAWSUZ010000039.1:0-20681 GCA_033852165.1 Agarilytica sp.
TTTACCTATTTTTAATTACTGCCCCCAGACAAACATCACCAAAGATAGGCTATGCACCTAAAGTGACGGCATAGAGATATCAAAAAAGCTTTAGAAAACAACTGATTGAGTCGCCAAAAACAACAGGGACCTAACTGGAGGAACCCCAAAAAAGCGGCAACAGAACAAGATTAAGTGGGGTCAGATGAGCGTTTATGGCACCCAAAGAACACTGTGCGCAAACAGAATTAAAGACATATAATAATGGCAGCACTCAAGGATCGATGAGTATGCAAAAAGCCAGAAAACGCATTATCTCTTTAGACGCTGCCCCCTAAGACAATTTAGTATCACACTGTGTGCGTAGTATCTTTTTATTTCGTGCATTTTCATGAGGCTTCGACCAGAACAGCAATAAATGGCATAACGCAGATTTAAATTATGACGCACTTCGAATTTAAATCCGTGTTATTTAATCCTCCCGTCTTTTACGTAAGCATCAACCAAGAGGATTATAGAAATTGAGTTAAACCGCTAATAAAGAAAACAAAGCCCCAGCCCCATAACAATCCCCGACCAAATCAAGCACACGGTGCAGTAGCCCATAATGTCTTTGATACTAAGCCCAGCAATACCGAGAAGCGGCAAAGCCCAGAACGGCTGAATCATATTCGTCCATGCATCTCCCATTGCCACCGCCATCGCGGCCTGATTAAGGGGGACGCCTAAAGCTTGCGCTGCCGGTATAACAATCGGTGCTTGCACGGCCCATTGGCCGCCGCCAGAAGGCACGAAGAAGTTGACGATGCCTGCACTGAGGAAGGTAAATAAAGGGAATGTAGTCGGGTTTGAAATACTGACGAACCACTCGGAAACCGCCCCGGCTAGACCAGAGCCCACCATCATCCCCATGATGCCGCCGTATAACGGGAACTGTAATACGATGCTAGCCGCGCCGGATATTGCGTTATTTAACGCGCGTAAATAATTACTGGGGGTTTTGTGTAATAAAATCCCCAATACAACAAAGACCAAGTTGATGCTATTAAGACTTAATTTTCCGCCTTCAGCAAAATAGCTCACCAGATAGGTTAGGCCTAACCCGCCTAAAAATAAGGAAACGAACATACTGTTTTCGAGCCGCTCTGCCGGTGTCATGGTCGACTTATCGAGAATGATCGGTTCTTGCGTCTCATAGAGTGAAGGGTCTAATTCCACGACATCTGATTCATTTGGCATCATAAAGCGATTAATAATCGGCAGTGTGCACAATAGTACGAGGCAAATAACAATAATCGGCATACTGAATATCGTTTCACTTACAGGAATCGATTGCCCATTCATTAACGAGCTAATAGTACCGCCGTCTAACGCTGCGATTTTAAGGGGTATGGAACCCGATAGGCCTGCATGCCAAACCAACATGCCGGAATATGCTGCCGCAACCAATAAGGCGTAATGTACACCGCGTATACGGCTCGCGATTTCTCTCGCCAGCAATGCACTGGCAATGAGGCCAAAGCCCCAGCTAAACCAACAACAAATGAGTGCGATAAAGGTCATCAGCATAATGGCTTGGGCTGGTGTTTTCGCTAGCCCAGCTATCGATTGTAAAATCGATTTCACAAAAGACGTTTGCGCCAATATATGGCCAGCAACTAAAGTCACGGTCACCTGCATCGAAAACGCTAATAAGTTCCAAATACCGCCCCCCCAATGGTTGGCCATTTCTACTGGGGAATTCCCCTGAGTTAACACGCCAGCTAAGAAAACCACGAGGGTAATGATTGCTGCGAAAATAAAGGCATCTGGAAGCCAGCGTTGCATTATGCGGGTAAAGAAGTTGGCGGCTGTCTGAATCATGGTTTTCCCCTAAAACATCAAGAATGGTCTGAGTGTATAGCGTAGAAAATAGCGATTTATTATGCGTAATAGTTATTCTGTTGTGGGCGCACATTCTGCCAAAAAAGCAGTAACGCGAAAAGGCTTTGAATTGCCAAGACTGAAATGAGTGGCGCCAAAAGAGGCAAAAGAGGCAAAAGAGGCAAAAGTGGAGAGTAAACTCAGGTAATCGTTTTTGGCGCTTACCTGAGGTTCATAAAGGTTGGATTAAATGACTCCGTTAATACTAACGCTAATTGACACAGGCAACGGTGCGGAGAACAGACTAAAAGATTATTGAGCGTAAAACGCTTAACCCGTTACCTTTTTGACCAACGCCGCAACCAAGGTAATCTCGTTCGCTAACGCAAAAACAATAATGGCTTGTTGGTTTTCTTCAACATTTTTACGGTAAAGCTGCCTAAAAGTAAGTCGTGAATACGACTGTGGCTAAACGCGCCCATCAACATAAGGTCAATCTCGTTTTCAGTCTGATAGGCGGATAATACTTCTTCAATTTTACCCTCGAGTTTTACGGTGGTGACGTCTATACCAACATTTTCGAGTGTGCTTGCTGCGCTTTTTAGTAGCTCGTCGCCGTCAGTCCCCACGTATACGATATGACAGGGCATGCCTTTAAAAAGCGGGCTAGTCGATACCAAAGTTAGAGCTTTAAGAGAAGCCTCGCCACCATCGTATGCCAGCATGATTTTCTTCGGTTCGGAATATTCTTTATTCACAACCAAAATGGGCTTGTGCAAACTGCGGAGAATCGATTCCAGTTGAGTGCTGATGCCCGCTTGATTTTCGTGCTGTTCGCCCCGTAGCCCCAACACAACCAGATCGGTTGAATCTTCTAAATCAATGAGCGATTCGGACAAGCTGCCATGGCGCTGGCAGGAGTCCATCAATTTAACTCCCGCTTTGAGCGCACGTTCTTGCGCAGTTTTAAGCATGATTTGGCCTTTTTCGATTAAAAGGCGGCTTCGATCATGCTCAACGACAGTTAACTCATCGAGAAGGTCGTCCCGAGCACCCAGCCCAATCGCCCCAGAATAATCATTTTCTAGGGGAACTCGTTGATGCTCTATGGTGTGTAAAAACGTTAACGGTGCGGCGATCTTGTTGGCCACCCAGCAGGCGTAATCGCAAACGGGTTCACGAGCTGAGGAGCCGTCGATACAGGATAAAACTACGTTGTTCGGTTTACTCATTAATGTCCACCCATCATCTTTTCGATTTCTTCAGGTTTATCATGAATACCAAATCGGTCAATGATGGTTTCACTCGCATCATTGAGACCTATAACTTCGACGTCAGCTCCCTCTCGTCTTAGTTTTATTACAGCTGTATCCAAAGCATGAACCGCGGACAAATCCCAGAAATGGGCGAGATGTACGTCGATTACAACTTTTGAAACCGCTTCTTTGAAGTCAAATGTCTTCAAAAATTTGTCTGCTGAGTTAAAGAAAATCTGACCATGAAAACGGTAGGTTCTGAGCGCCCCGCCGTCATCCAGATCCTTTTCAACATACATAAGGTGGCTGATTTTGTTCGCAAAGAATAACGACGCCAGAAAGACGCCCATAAACACACCGTAAGCGAGGTTGTGAGTCCATACAACGACAGCGACCGTAGCCATCATAACAACATTGGCAGAGAGAGGGTATTTCCTCACATTTACGACAGAGTTCCAGTCAAAGGTCCCGATTGATACCATAATCATGACTGCGACCAATGCCGCCATGGGAATTTGAGCGACCCAATCGTTGAGGAACACCACCATAATCAGTAATACCGTACCCGCAACCAAGGTCGAAAGGCGACCTCTACCTCCGGATTTTATATTGATAACCGACTGACCGATCATCGCACAACCGGCCATCCCCCCCATTAAACCCGCGCCGATATTGGCAATGCCCTGCCCTTTACACTCGCGATTTTTGTCGCTCTCGGTATCGGTCAAATCGTCGATAATGGTAGCGGTCATCAAGGATTCCAAAAGACCTACAACGGCTAAGCCTGCAGAGTAAGGAAAGATTATTTTAAGCGTTTCAAGATTGAGAGGAACATCTGGCCACAGAAACATAGGCAAGGTATCGGGTAAGTCGCCCATATCCCCAACCGTACGGATATCCAGATCTAAAGACAGAGTCAGGGCTGTGATCATCAAGATACAAACAAGCGGAGAAGGTATAGTTTTACCGACAACAGGAAAATAAGGGAATAGGTAAATAATCGCTAAGCCAGCAGCTGTCATGGCGTATACGTGCCAAGTAACATCGGTCAGCTCGGGTAACTGGGCCATAAAAATGAGAATCGCTAGAGCATTCACAAACCCGGTCACGACGGATCTGGAGACAAAACTCATAAGGCTGCCCAACTTCAGGTATCCCATTACGATCTGGAGCACTCCGGTCAACAGCGTTGCAATGAGTAAGTACTGCAAACCGTGTTCTTTAACCAGCGTCACCATTAGCAGTGCCATCGCGCCTGTGGCCGCAGATATCATTCCTGGGCGCCCGCCAACAACGGCGCAAATCACGGCGATACAGAATGAACCGTATAAGCCGACTTTAGGGTCTACACCGGCAATTATCGAGAAGGCAATTGCCTCTGGAATCAATGCCAGTGCCACCACTAGCCCTGCGAGTACATCGCCACGAATATTGCCAATCCAGTCTTGTTTGGTTGAGTGTAGTAACATAATTTTCCTATACATCTACATCAACGCGTCCATCTTTTTTCAATGAACGTATCAATATCAATGATTTACAAACGGTTATTAATTGAGGGCACGTCTAAAAATGCACTTTTAGCGATGGGCTTGAGTCGATCGCTAACAAATCTGCGACACGTATAAGATTTGAATCATTTGAGGATACGCGTAGAGCGCGCGCATTCTAACGCAGAGCAGTCTGTTGATCCACATAAATGGCGGGCGTTAAGTGGCCCTTACAAGAGAGCTGAGAGTCGTGTGAGTTTAGGGAATCACCACTTTAAAAACGCCCCCGCCCAAGGCACCCCCATTTTCCAGTTTGATATAACCTTGGCGATTTTTTTGCTTATGGCGAGCGGCAATTCTTTCGGCGAAGTACAAACCCAAATGGGTATTTCCCTGGCTAACCTCCGCATCTTCAACCAGATTGGAGGGGTTTTCAAGCATATGGTCCGGGTAACCGGGCCCGTCGTCGGCAACGGTAATGACTAAGCAATCGTCTTCAATCGTGGCACCGATGGAGATACGCGATTTGGTATAACGGATGCAGTTTACCAGTATGTTGTGTACGACACTTCCCATCAGGTCATCATCATAGTACCAATGCAGGTCTTCATGACAATCTAATGATAGTTCAATACCACCGGTTTCCAGTAATAGGTGATTACGAGCAATTTGATCCTCTAATATATCAATCACAAAATGCTGATCAATGCTCACCGGTAAAAACTGGTTTTGCATACGATATATCGTTAACAACTGAATGAGTTCACTGTTAATTCGAGAGGCTTCGTAATGCAAGGTATTAAAACGTTTTGCTTGCGCCGCGTTTTCTGGCGGCGTGTCTTGCATTACGCCTTCAACGGTGGCCAGCAGCATGCCTACTGAATTTTTCATATCGTGAACACTTGAGGCAATCACTAAAGAAAAATCGATGGGGTCATTGTTATCCGCCATGGGAACTCCCGCGTTATAAAATGAAAACTTCTGCGCGCCGTTTTAATCGAGAATAGCGATTAAATTGCGCATGTTCTTTGCCTACCGAGGATTCAACCATTACGAGTATCTCTCTGCATTCGCCTTGTAGTTCATCGGCTTCCGGATCTTCTTTCATTTTTCCAATTAGAGACTGAACAACGTTCAATTGAATACCTATATGTTTGGGAAAAAGTTTTCTCGCCTGACCAAAGCACTCAAGCGCTCGATCAAACTCGCCAACGCTGTATAAGTCGATTCCTTTGCGGTTAACTTCGGCCACCAACTCTCGGTTTATATTACTGGCTGGCTCACTAAGGAATTTATCCAGTTTTTCTAGGGCGCTTTGATCGTCTTTATATTTTTTTTGCAAGAACTCAAGAAGATCATCAGCTTCATCATTTTCCCCTAGCGACAGCAGTAATGACACGCGATCAACATCCATATCGATATTGAGTTCATCGCTGCGCATATCATCTTGCGCATCTTTTAAACGCTCTCGCGCTAGGCTTGTCTGCCCTTGGTTCGCCACAACCCGACCGTGCAGCAGACTGATTTGTGATATTTCTTCGTCGCTTAAATCAAATTGTTCTTTTACCAAGCTTAGGGTTTCCACAGCCTCTAGTACCGCACCAGGTGGCAGGTCGAGGTTTTTCTCCATTGCGTTGGAAACTGTCCGGGCAAATTCGAAGCTGTCGTCGACGGACCCGTAACAAGAGAGCTTTCCCAGCTTGATGGTTTTACGCAAAGCATCCACGGCAGAGACCGCATCCTCATTTTCGTTAGCGACTTTCGCTAAACGTTTTTGCCGTAATATCGACATGGGAGACACATCAACAGCTCGTTTGATCGTATCTTGAACCGCTATTTTCTCGCCCTTTTTGTCCCAGTTGTTAGCCAGCACATCGTAAGCTGGGAGGTACAGAGGGTTTTCATCGACTATTTTGTCTAGCCAATCTCCAGCAGTATCTAAATCTCCTTTTAGCTGTTTGACCTTGGCAAGTCCCAGTCTCGCCCAATCCACTTGTCGAATTTCCAATGCGTGGGTGTATAGTTTTTCCGCCTTTTGTAATTCCCCTTGGCGAATGAATAGATCGCCCAATAGCTTTTGTGCAGCCGTCGAATGGCGATCTTCCGCAATAGATAGATCAATGAGCATGTCTGTAGCGATTTGAATTTCGCCCTTTTTAAAAGCAGAAAACACCGGGCGAAGCACTGCTTTTTGTGTGAGCAAGCGGTACATACGTTGCTCCAGCATCAAACCCGTAATGGGTTTCATTAGATAGTCATCGGGCTCACAATCGTAGGCAGACATCACGACATTACGGCTTGCCTCGGCAGAGACAATGATAAAGATGTTGTTTGGTGTCAGGTATTGTCGATGGCGTAACTCTTCCAAGACATGCTGGCCATTACGACCCGGCCCTAGATCATAATCACACAGAATGACGTCATAATTTTTGAGTTCACACTTGGCAATTACCTCTTCCCCACTGGCCACCATCTCGATATCCAAGACGCCAAGGTTCATAAGCATGGTATTCACTGTGCCACGGAAGCTGCTAAAGTCATCTGCAACCAGCACTGATAGGTCTTGATATCTGATCTTGCTCACAAAGCCTCGGTCATCGTCATTTTGCCCTCAATACCCTCTAGTGTAGTTGAAAGATTGTTATTGATAGCCAGACGACCTAAGGCACATCGGCTTAACCAGCCAACTCGCTCTGGCGTCGTCTTTTTCCTCCCTTCAGCATGCATTTAGGGTTCCCCTCCTCGCTATAGGGCGGAATTGCCTAGACTGTAGCTCAGCCAAACCCTTATCCAAAGGCAATTAACCCCGTCAGGAATGTCTTCAACTGCAAGCCTGTTGGCAAACATTGAAGTTGCTGGAGGGGTCTATGCAATATTTTTTCCACCTCAGTATCGCCTCCCCCCCACTTAGACAAATATCAACTACTGCCCGCTATCGCTATACAGGTCCCTATCGGTTCCCTAAAATACGCGGAAATTTGAATTAATTGATGATATACACGACTAGCACGGCCCCTATGACAAATACTCCGAAAGATACGCTGTACGTCGACCCCCTGGATACGGTCGCTAATTTCACCTTTGACCAGAGTGTGGTCGACGTATTTCCGGATATGATCAAACGTTCGGTCCCCGGATACCCGACTATTCTCCATATGATTGGGCAAATGGCGGAAAGATACTGCCAAAGCGGCACGAATTGTTACGATTTAGGCTGTTCACTCGGCGCGGCGACTTTAGCTATGCGTCACCGCATTCATTCGGCAGGTGCGCGTATTGTCTCCGTGGACAACTCCAAAGACATGATCACCCGGTGCCAACAAGTCGTGGATGCGGATTCAAACGAGACCCCTGTCACCTTGATTCACGATGATATTTTGAATGTTGAGATCGAAAACGCCTCGGTGTGCGTATTAAATTTCACCTTGCAATTCGTATCTACAGATCAACGAGAAGCCTTGCTCGAAAAGATCTACAAGGGCATGGTGCCCGGTGGCATTCTTATCGTTTCTGAAAAACTCGCGTTTGATAACCTTGAACATCAATCGTTGATGACGGAGTTTCACCACTATTTTAAAAAAACCAATGGTTACAGTGATCTGGAAATTGCCCAAAAACGCAATGCTATCGAAAACGTTTTGATTTCAGAAAGCTTTGAAACCCACCAACAGCGCTTACAAAAAATTGGCTATAAAAGCACGGAGCTTTGGTTTCAGTGTTTCAATTTTGCCTCGTTTATCGCCTTTAAAGCGTAAGGCAGCGCACTCATTACTGACGCTTCGCTTTAACGCAGCTATTCATCCTCATACTCAACCCGATACAGAATTTATGACAGATGCCCGCATGATCGATTTTTCCGATTTTATTGAATCCCAAAAAGACACCAAGCTTGCTGCGTGGGCAGAATCGTTACCCCAACAAATTGAACAATGTTTTTCTCATAAACGTTATGGGGATCTAAAAGATTGGCTTGCTGCCTTGAATGCATTACCAGCCAAAAACCCCTCAAACGTTGACCTTTCCGGCACTAACGTCAGTATTGGAAATGCAGCTGACTGCACTCCAGAACAGTTAAGTACCATCGAAGAAAGTCTTATGGCGCTGCGCCCCTGGCGTAAAGGCCCCTACCAACTGTTCGACATTGAAATCGACACGGAATGGCGATCCGATTGGAAATGGGATCGTCTCATGCCACATATAACGCCCTTAAAAAACCGACACGTGCTTGATGTCGGCTGCGGCAACGGCTACCACTGTTGGCGCACGCTCGGTGAAGGGGCCTACCGTGTTATTGGTATCGACCCTTCGCCTCGGTTTATTGTGCAATTTCATGTCTTTAAAAAATACCTACCCGATACTCGGGTGGATATTTTACCTGTGGGGATTCAAGACGTACCTGAAAACCTACAGGCTTTTGACACAACGTTTTCGATGGGTGTTCTGTATCACCGAAAATCACCGATGGATCATTTAAAACAATTACGCGATACCCTGCGGACCGGCGGTGAATTAATACTTGAGACGCTTATTATCGACGGTGAACTAGGTGAGTGTTTGGTGCCGGAAGGTCGTTACGCAAAAATGAATAATGTCTGGTTTATCCCCAGCGCGCCCACGTTAATATCTTGGCTGAGTAAATGTGGGTTTGAAAATATCCGTTGCGTCGATACAAATACAACCAGCCTAGATGAACAGCGTGTGACTCGCTGGGTCAGCACGCAGTCGCTAGAAGATTTTATCGACCCTGAAAACCCCAAGCTCACCGTCGAAGGACACCCTGCACCGTTACGCGGTATCTTCATCGCGAACAGGAGGAATTGAGCCCTATGTCAAAACTATCAATAGAAATTACGGCAGTCGATTTTGGCAATGCACAACATTGTGAAGACTTGGCCGCTCAATTAATTGGCTATTCTTCGGACCCAATGGGAGGAGGTAAAGCCCTTTCAATGGAGCAGGCAAAATCGAGCATTCAGCTACTCGGTACAAAGCCTTACGCCTTTAGTTTTTTGGCTTACGACAAAGCTGCAAATATAGCCGTAGGCCTCGCTAACTGCTTCGAAAGTGTTTCTACATTTTCCGGAAAATGTCTCGTCAATATTCACGACCTTGCGGTCGCTCCAGCGTATCGAGGGAAAGGGGTTGCTAGGCAGTTACTTCAATCTGTAGAAGACTACGCTAAGCAGCATGATTACGTAAAAATCACGCTCGAAGTATTAGACGGAAACAAAGCCGCCCAACAGGCTTACATTAATTTTGGTTTTGAGGGCTACCAACTGAGCGCCGAAACCGGACACGCATTATTTTGGCAAAAAGCCATCAACAACTAAACCACTGAATTATGATTCAACTCAGCAAGATACATTTACAACTTGGCACAAAAGTTTTATTAGAAGACGCCGACCTAACCATTTACCCCGGGCAAAAATGGGGAATGATTGGGCAGAATGGATCGGGAAAATCCAGTTTGTTCAAATTATTTTTAGGCGAGTTACAGGAAGACATGGGCGAGTACAAGATTCCAAAAGATTGGAAACTTTCGCATATGGGGCAGGAAGTCGATGCAACCGACAGCCCGGCTTCCGAGTACATTCTAGACGGTGACAGTGAGTTTCGTCGCATTCAAAATGAAATCGCAACGTGTAGCGATGGCGAAAAGCTGGCCCATTTGTACGAAGATATGGAACATATCGACGGCTACACAGCGGAGTCTCGAGCGCAGCAATTATTGTTCGGACTCGGTTTCAAAAGCAGTGATTCATCGCGCTCGGTTAAAGATTTTTCCGGAGGCTGGCGCATTCGTTTAAACCTGGCTAAAGCCTTGATGTGTCGTTCTGATTTTTTACTGCTGGATGAGCCAACGAACCACTTGGATTTGGATGCAACGCTCTGGCTAGAAAACTGGTTACTCGCCTATAAAGGCACACTGCTTATCGTCTCCCATGACCGCGACTTTCTCGACAATGTGATCGATCATATCGTCAGCATTGAACACTGTACGCTAGCATCCTATAACGGTAACTATTCATCCTACGAAATCCAAAAAGCCGAACGCTTTGCTCAGCAAGAAGCGGCCTATCAAAAGCAACAAGTTCGCGTAGCCGAAATTGAAGACTTTGTTCGTCGGTTTAGGGCCAAGGCGACCAAAGCCAAGCAGGCGCAAAGCCGACTGAAAGAACTGGAGCGCATGGAAAAAATCGCACCCGCGCACATTGATTCACCCTTCTACTTTCAATTCCCTAGAGCGGAAAAAAGCCCGAACGTACTCATTAATTTGAGCGAAGCGAGTATCGGCTATGACTCTGCTAAGCCACTGGCAGAAAAAATTGAATTTAGCGTGATGGAGAATTCACGCATCGGTTTACTCGGTCGCAATGGCGCGGGTAAATCAACCCTAATGAAAACGCTAGCAGGCGACATCGCCTTACTGGCAGGAAGTCGTAGTGACGGCGCCCACTTGAAAATTGGGTATTATGAACAGCACCAGCTGGAAGCCCTCGATCTCACGGCCTCATGTGCACTTCATCTTCAACGCATTACCCCGAAAGCTACTGAGCAAGAAATTCGCAATTTTCTGGGGGGCTTCGGCTTTGCGGGAGATAGAGCCTTTGAAGTGATCACGCATTTTTCTGGTGGCGAAAAGGCCCGACTAGCGTTGGCCATTGTGGCATGGCAAAAACCTAATTTACTATTAATGGATGAGCCGACTAACCATTTAGATTTAGAGATGCGCCACGCTCTCACCATGGCCCTTCAAAACTACGAAGGTGCGATTGTATTGGTATCGCATGATCGCCATCTTCTTAAAAACACGGTCGAGCAATTTTTAATTGTGGATAATAATCAAGTCGCCGAATTTGACGGCACTCTACAGGATTATCAGAAGTGGTTGAACGATCAAAACCTAGCGGGCTCGGGCTCGGACTCGGATAGCAAAACTGAAGGCTCCTCAAATACCGGGGCGGCTGGAAAACAGGGCGAAGAACTTAGCCAAGGAAGTAAAGATAAGGCTGACAAGAAGGAAAAAAGACAATCGGCAGCTGCTATTCGCGAAAAGCTGAAACCGCTAACCAATGCGCTCAAAAAACTGGAAACAGAAGTTGAGTCTCTGGGCAAAAAACTCGCTGACATTGAAGAGCAACTGGCTGATAGCAGCCTCTATGAAGGCCCGAGCGATAAACTGCAAGCATTACTCAAAAAACAAAACACGCTGAGCCAAGCCCTTGAAGAAGCGGAGGAGACCTGGATGATCAAAACAGAAGATTACGAAACGCTGCATTCTGAACTAAACGGGTGACGGGACATACGGGGTACGGGGTACGGGGTACGGGGTACGGGGTACGATAATGCAATTAGCGCAGAGGAATGTTTAAATTTATTTTGACGCGCTATGAACTGATGACAAACAATCCATACAAAGGCCGCGCCCAACTCTTGCTCTATTATCATTAAGCTTAAAATTAATAACTACGACCAATTCAGGATTTGCTCAAACTCATCCACACATAAAACCGGGTCGTAGGTCTTTAAGCGGTCGATATGGTGAGCGCCGTAACTCACAGCAATTTTCGCCATGCCTAGAGCATGTGCCATCGCCATATCGTATTCAGTATCGCCAACCATCACCGCCTCATCCACTCCGACTGAAAACTCGCCCAACAACTCTTCGAGCATTAATGGTGCTGGCTTTGAAGCTGTCTCATCTGCGCAGCGCGTGCTGTGGAAAAAAGATGACATTGAAAGGTTTTTTAAAACACGATCCAGTCCTTTTCGGCTCTTACCCGTCGCAACTGTGAGCATATGCCCTTGGTCACGTAAGTACTCAAGCGTTTTCATCACACCAGGGAAAAATGGAGACGGGTTAGCGTCATCGCTTACAAAATTTTCGACATAATGCGCTTGTAAATCGTCAACCGTACTCGACGATGCTTCGGGATAGAGCAAACGAATTGCCTCAGGCAGGCCCAAACCAATAATATTTTTTATGGCTTCGTCTGGCAGAGAAGGAAGCCCCGTTTCTTCAGCGGCCTTTTGCATACAACTAATAATTTTTGTGGTGGAATTGCTTAACGTCCCATCCCAGTCAAAGATATATAGCACAATGGCCCCTTATTGAATTACAGATGCCGATATAAACAACCCCTATACGACAACTTCTCATTTAGTAAATACGCTCCACTTGCCTCTATTGAAGTGGGCTCAATCGATTTAATGCCGACTGTAGATCTTTCGACAAAGGCGCCTTCACTTCAATAACATTATCAGGCTCTAAACTAAAACGTAGGGATGCTGCGTGTAAAAACAAACGCTTAACGCCCCGTCTTCTCATTATCTTATTAAATTCTTCGTCACCGTATTTTTCATCCCCCACTAACGGATGCCCCATATGTAAAGCATGAACCCGAATTTGATGGGTTCTCCCCGTAATGGGTTTTGCCCTCATCAGGGTCACATCTTCGTAACGGTTCACCACTTCGAACATGGTTTTTGAGGCTTTACCACTGGGGTCAACCTTTACAACCCCTTCGCCACTGGGTAACTCTCGCTTTCTCAATGGCGCATCAACACTGCCCCGGCGCTTAGACCAATTACCCTTTACTAACGCGAGGTACTGCTTATCGATCCCACGCCCTTCCCGTAGTTTTTGATGGAGCGCTCTCAGCACCGATCGTTTTTTTGCCAGCATGATGCAACCTGAAGTTTCGCGGTCAAGACGGTGCACCAGCTCCAAATAATGATCATCTCGTATTTGACGCAAGGCTTCGACTAGACCCAGCTGAATGCCCGAGCCACCATGTACAGCCAAACCCGAGGGTTTATTGACGACGATAAGACCCGCGTCTTCATAGAGGATAGAAGATTTCAATAACGCAGACAGACTCTCGCTCGGCTTACTTGTTACGGTTTTAATATCGAGCTTTAACGGTGGAACGCGAACGACATCACCTCCCTCTAGCTTTCGATCAGGTTTGGCTCGACCTTTATTGACGCGAACTTCCCCCTTGCGAATAATTCGGTAAATCAACGACTTGGGGACCCTTTTCAAGATCCGAGATAAGTAATTATCCAAGCGTTGACCCGCTTCATCGGAAGATATTGTTAGGTATTGGACGCTGGAAGACATAGAACTAGCCGTTAATTCAGAAGTTAAACTCGGGGACAGGACAAAATACAGGCGCATCATACGCAGAATAGCTTTCCAAGTCTTACGCAGTGTCCAATATTCCACGCCAAAACCACCTAAAAGCGCCAATTCTCGGGGCTTATTTGTAAGGTTGGCACTTCGATGATATATTGAGGGGTGATTGGTGCACCGCTTCAAGTAGCGGTCTCGTCTGGCGAATATCACTTCGGAGTGAATTTAGTTGGGTAAAACCCCCATCTTGGTTTGTCTCGATAACGACAGGATAACGATAATTAGCCATACGATACGTAACGATCAACACAAACAACTGAATAGAAGACTGAAGTCTTAGCCAAGGCAACATATTACGCTCTCGCAGCCTCAGTCACATTTAGACTTTTTAGGTGTTTGAACCCTCACAATTTAAGGGCTTCAAACAATTTATAAACTCGCGCACAAAACGATCGCGAATTGTAGAGAATAAAATTAGAGGTTTTTGGACCGACAGGTCCTTTGCCCGACCAAGATTCTGACAGCAAAACCACAAGGTCCCCGCGGGATCACACGCAACACAATCGCGTAATGTGTAAGTTATAGGAATAGAAGAGTAGCCTCAGCCAGAAGCTGACAACTACTGAAGCCCTAAGCTCCTTGAAGAGTTCGCTTGCTTAGCAAGGCTATTAGCCTTGAGTTAAAAGTTAAGAAAGCTTAATGGAAAGCCTAGGCGCTGAAATTCGAGTACCTTGAGATGAACGTCACTTCAGGTGACCAACACAAAAATAGCCGTTTTTCACTCACAATATGTGAGCTAGAAATACCGTTTGCTTTATCAGGTACTGATGTTCGGGTAATGGGGTTTTACACGCATAGAATGGCGTGGTCGGACCACTGAAAAATTACGATTTAAAACAATCCGCCACTGATGTTTAGTGTCGTATTGTTCGAAAAAGAAAGCTACAAGGCAACACTCCTCACCGCGTAAACACTAGCGCTGAGTGTTGTTTGTATCTCTGTATTTATCATACAGCTTTTTTCAAAGTCGTCGCTTTTCCCTCTCATTCCACCTCTCCCTTTTCGATCTCTATGTGCCATTTTGAGATCACACACAATGAAAAGAATGCTAATTAACGCAACCCAGCCCGAAGAGCTACGCGTTGCTCTTGTCGATGGACAAAGACTTTACGATCTGGACATCGAAAACCGCTTAAGAGAACAGAAAAAAGCCAACATATATAAGGGCAAAATCACTCGAATTGAACCCAGCCTTGAAGCCGCATTCGTTGATTACGGCGCAGACCGTCACGGCTTTCTTCCCCTGAAAGAAATTTCCCGTGAATACTTCACTAAAGATACGAAAGATATCGGTGGGCGCATCAAAATTAAAGATGTTCTCAAGGAAGGAATGGAAGTTATCGTTCAAGTCGACAAAGAAGAACGCGGCAACAAAGGCGCAGCTCTCACAACCTTTGTTAGTCTCGCTGGACGCTACCTCGTTTTAATGCCAAACAATCCTCGTGCAGGCGGCATATCGCGCCGAATTGAAGGTGATGATCGTACCGAGCTCAAAGACGCCCTCAATCAAATTGAAGTTCCTAAGGGGATGGGCGTTATTGTCCGTACCGCAGGCGTTGGCCGCAGCGCTGAAGAACTTCAGTGGGATTTAGACTATTTGGTCAACCTTTGGGGTGCAATTAAGCTTGAATCCGACGGCTCATCCGCCCCACACTTCTTATTTCAAGAAAGTAACGTCATTATCCGCGCAGTCCGGGATTACTTACGCCCTGATGTGGGCGAAGTTATTATCGATAACCGCGAAGCCTATGAACTCGCCTGCGCTTTCGTTCAGCAGGTTATGCCGAGCTACAGCAGTAAAATCAAACTGTACGAAGAGGCTCTCCCCCTCTTTAATCGTTACCAAATCGAAGGGCAGATCGAAACAGCATTTGAGCGGGAAGTAAAACTTCCATCAGGCGGATCGATAGTTATCGACGTTACCGAAGCCTTGGTCAGTATCGACATCAACTCCTCTCGCGCAACCAAAGGTAGCGATATTGAAGAGACTGCATTGCAAACAAACCTAGAAGCTTCCGACGAAATCGCTCGCCAATTCCGCTTACGCGACATCGGCGGCTTGGCTGTTATCGATTTCATTGATATGCAACCGGCTAAGAACCAACGAGCTGTTGAGAACCGTATCCGTGATGCACTCGCCATTGACCGAGCGCGCGTACAGGTTGGTCGCATTTCCCGCTTTGGTCTGCTTGAAATGTCGCGCCAACGCCTTCGCCCATCGCTAGGCGAAACAACCTCCAAGGTCTGCCCTCGCTGTGAAGGCCAAGGCACTATTCGCGGCACAAAATCTCTAGCGCTATCAATATTGCGTTTATTAGAAGAGCAAGCACAAAAAGAACGCAGCGCTGAAATTCGCGCAATTGTGCCGGTTCCTGTCGGCACATTCTTGCTAAACGAAAAGCGCCAAGCGATTTCGGATATTGAGACCCGCCACAATACACGGGTGGTGATTTTACCTAACGCCGAAATGGTCACTCCACACTATGAAGTTCAGCGTCTACGAGACGACGACCTAGGAACGGTGGAAACCAGCTATAAAATTAGCGTTGCCTCTGAAGAAAGCCCAATGGAAGCGGCGACCAACCAAACGCCCGAACCACTCCCCAAAGCAGCAGTGCAACCGCTTCCGCCTAGCGCGCCCGCACCAACCCCCAAGCCCAAACAACCCCAAAAAGAGCCAGGCTTGATCCCCAAGCTCATCTCGACGCTAATTGCGCTATTTAGCAGTGACGAAAAGGAAAAAGAGAAGAACAAAAATACACATTCTCGACAGCCGCGCAGAAACAACAACAGCCGTCGCAACAACCAAAGTCGACGTAAAAACAACAACCCCAATCGTAGTCGAAACAATAATGACAGTGACGAAATTACCGACAACCTAACTGGCAAAGCGCCAGAAAAGGCTCCCTCCTCTCGCAACAACGAAGATCGTAACAACGAAGGCCGCAAACAATCACAATCCCGTGGAGGCAGAAACCGACGTCGCGACAACGAACAAAACAGATCGCAAGACAGTGATCGCGATAACAGCGGTAACGACAATCGACAGCAAGGAGGCGACAAAGAAAACCGGCCTGCAAAACGCCCGGCAAATCGTCGCGGGAAATCGCAGCAAAAACAACGCGGCCCTATCCCTGAAGAAGCTCGTAAAGATGCTGACAACACACCAAGCAATGACGTCGTTACAACTCCTGTGACAGAAAGCAAAGCCGAAGTAAAACCGGAGCGAACGCCTGAAGCAAAACCGGCTCCAGCCAAAACCACGCCTGCAGAGTCAACCTCAACAGAGACCAGCGCACCTACCCAGAAAGCCGCCACGGAAGCTAAGCCAGCGAAAACCGTGACTGAGGCAACCAAGCCGAAAGAAGCTCCTGCAGTAGAACAAACGCCAGCAGCGGAACAAAAGACAGATAAGCTTGAGGCTAAAAAGCCACGCTCTCGCCCCGGCAATGATCCAAGATCAAAGCCGAAAAGCGCTACGACAACGACCGTAACCAACGTTACCGTTGAACCGAAGATGGGACGTGCCTTGAATACTGCAGCCCCCGTGGAAATTGAGCGCAAACCTCGAAATCTACGTAGGCCATCTAACGATCCGCGTAGCGCTGCGAAACAAGCAAAAGAATCAGCCAATCTGGCTAATACGCCAGCAGAGTAGTAATTTTCTCACTGAAAACATAGGGTTAGGCTTGTACAGAGCGTAATCCTATGTATAATCTGCGTCCTTCTGGTGGGGTGGCTGAGTGGTCTAAAGCGGCGGTCTTGAAAACCGTTGACTGTAACAGGTCCTAGAGTTCGAATCTCTACCCCACCGCCATATTGAAAAGGCTCATCCTCTGGATGAGCCTTTTTTTATGCGTTACACATAATGAGCAAGACCCATACTGACGTGTGCGCCAGATTTGAGAGGGCTTGATATCACTCAAGCAAAGCCCCATCTTATTCTCACGATAAGCAAAACTTTTATCCCGGCATCATGTCGAATCCACTAACGACGATATAAAGTGATAAAAGCTTGATATGCGAACACTAGATTGTATGATTAAACCATTACTCTTAAGGAAAACACGGAGATTCTAATGCAAGAACTATATTCCCAGACCGGCTCTGCGACTCGATCGCCAGAAGTTAGCAAAGTCTTACGTAACACCTATTCTCTATTGGCAATAACCCTACTGGTCAGCGCCGTTGCTGCTGGCATATCTATCAAACTAGAGATTGGCTTTATCATGGCGCTCGTCATGAATATCACTGCTATAGGGTTACTATTTTTCGTACTTCCCCGCACAGCTAAATCATCGGCTGGCATATGGGTTGTTCTCGCCTTTACAGCGCTCCTAGGCGCAGGCCTTGGCCCACTGCTTAGCCACTACTTATCTTTTCCCAATGGCCCCTCAATCGTCATGCAGGCGCTAGGCGCGACAGCCTTTGTATTCTTCGCTTTATCGGGCTACGTACTAACAACAGGTAAAGACTTTAGCTTTATGGGTGGCTTTTTGTTCATCGGGCTAATGGTTGCCCTTGTTGCCGGCTTAGCAATGATGGTTGCTGGAATGTTTGGTATTGAGATCTCAGGCTTTCATTTAGCTTTTAGCGCTATGATCGTGTTGCTGATGTCCGGCTTTATCCTTTACGACACCAGCAGAATCATTCACGGAGGCGAAACCAACTACCTACTCGCAACAGTTTCTCTGTATCTCGACATACTGAATTTATTCACTAGTTTGCTACATTTGATCGGCGTATTTGGCGACGACTAATTTAGTAAACTTAAAACTTTCTAATGGCCTCGCATTGCGGGGCCTTTTTATTCCCGTATGAAATTTTCCGTTATTGTTCATTCAGCCCCCGACAAACCCGCATCAGAAGCGGCGCTGAAATTTTGTATCGCGACATATCAACAATCGCACAGCATTCATCGGGTATTTTTTTTGGATGAGGGCGTTTTAAATAGCCACCTCAACCAAGCAATCTGTGAACGGTGGATTGGCATGATAGAGAGCCGTCATTGCGACGCTGTTTGCTGCACGGCTTCAGCGCAAAGGTATGGCCTATCAGACAAACTCGGAAAGCAGAACTCTAGCATGTCATCGATGTTTAAAATTGCGGGCCTTGGTCAATTGGTTGAGGCCACTTCAAACTCCGACCGCATCATTACTTTTGGCCAACGCTGATGCTAATCACACTAAATCCAACAGATGAAAATAGCTTTCTTACAGGCTTAGATTTTGCGTTAACCACCCTTGCGTTCGAGCAATCACTCAAAATTGTTTTTATATGCACGGGAGGACAGCAAAATATAAACCTTGCCCCGGAGGTAACCAGCAAGCTTAAAAACCTCCAGGAGATAGGATTAGACGCCATACATCACCTCGAAGCACTGAACATACAGAATATTCCAGATAATCTAACCTCAAAGGTCTTGTCAGCTTTTGCGTATTCCAATCTGGCGAAAAACAGCCGTGCTATTGTGAGTTTTTAAATGCTGCACATTGTTTCTTCTGCTGAGCCGACCACACTCCATGCACTGCTAAGTGTGCTAACGACAGAAGATGCTGTCGCCATTCTGGAAGATGTTGTGTTGAACCAAGAAGCTTCCTCTATTGCCGAGCGCGTCAGTTTAAAAACGAAGCAAGTTTATATTATTGGAAGCCAAGAAGGGACCAATACAGAACACGCTGAAGATAGGAAGATAAGTGGATATCAAAACCTGGTTACCCTCTGTGAAAAACACACCCCAATACAAACTTGGTATTAAAAAATGAGTATCCCTATAGGTGTTGCCGACCCGACGCAATACGAACAACTGTTTGATGAGAAGAAACGCCTGACAGAGGATGAGTTCTCCGAATTTAACCCTCCAGCACTGGAAGCTTTCGCCTCCCCCCCATCACATTACCGTATGCGTGCGGAATTTAAAATTTGGCATGAGCAAGGCACTGCATTCTACGCAATGTACAAACCTGGCGAATATAAAAAACCTATAAAAATAGATAACTACAGTATTGGCTCAAAGATAATTTGTAATTTAATGCCCAAGTTACTCGACGAAATCAATCAAAGTGAAACCCTCAAAAAACGCCTTTTTCAAGCCGAGTTTTTAACGGCCACAACTGGCGAAGCTATTACGACATTGATCTATCATCGCCCTCTCGACGAAAACTGGAAAGAAGAGGCAATAGTCTTGAGTCAAAAGCTCGGCTGCAAGATTATTGGTCGCAGCCGCCGCCAGAAAGTCACTCTTAGCGAAGACTTTATTACCGAGTCATTTACAGTAAACGGTAAACAATTCCGCTACCAACAAGTTGAAACTGGTTTTACGCAACCCAATGCTGCCGTGTGCGAAAAAATGCTGACCTGGGCTGTAGAATCCTCACAAAACCTTGGTGGCGACCTGCTAGAACTGTACTGCGGAAATGGAAATTTTACGCTTCCACTTGCCGATAACTTTAATCGTGTATTAGCAACTGAAGTCGCCAAAACATCCGTACATTCTGCAAAGTTTAATATTGCGCTCAATAACAACGAAAACATTTGCGTCGTTAGGATGTCGAGTGAAGAGCTGACCCAAGCATTAACCGGCGTACGTGAATTTAGAAGGCTGCGCGATATAGACCTATCCAGCTACCAGTTTTCTTGTGTTTTTGTCGACCCACCACGCTCTGGGCTGGACGAAGATACCGAGGCAATGATTGCTCAGTTTGAGCATATCCTCTATATTTCATGCAATCCGCAGACACTGAAACATAATTTAACATCGCTATGTAAGACACACAGCATCGAAAAGTTTGCGTTCTTCGATCAGTTCCCTTACACAGAACATCGCGAATGTGGCGTTCTGTTGAGTAGGAAATGACGGGGTACGGGGTACGGGGTACGGGCAGGGCCCTCCCACTTAAA
>JAWSUZ010000117.1:0-3498 GCA_033852165.1 Agarilytica sp.
CAGGACTATTGTCGCCTAATAGCTTGAAGGATGATATTGGGCTATAGGGTTCTCATCTTCATCCTGCTTTGCATCACCAAGCTCTTTTTCTACAAGTTTCTTTTTAAACCAATTAAACATGATACTCCTTAGCTTACGGTGTAGTACTAACGCCAGTATTTGGCGCTGTTTTTGTGTTGCTTGGTCTTTTCCAAGCGACGCAAAAACAGTCGCTCAAGATACTTTTGTTAGATTTACTAGGGTGTATTATCCGTTAGCTTTCTATTGTTATATTTCGCAACATTGGGATACCGTCAACACATTGATCTTTGTTTAGAGCAACAGAAACTTTTTTTCCTGCCATATATGCTGCTAATACTGTGGAATATTGGACTTGAGCACCAGGTCGACTTAAGTCTATTCCAATAGCAAATTTATAGGCTGTATTGCTTATACATGTGGGTACCGAATCTGCTGGCATTTCAGAGAACATATAGACTTCAACTCGTCCTTTATAAGCTGAGTCTCCGTTATCGTGAACCACGATTTTTTTAATTTTAACGTTATTCCACCCACCAGCGCCTACAGAACCAAATGAAGTAGAACTTATAAACAACAAGGACAACATTAAACATTTTACAATTTTCATATTTTTAACTCACTTAATAATTAGCATATAAATTGGTACGTGGTAATCTAACGCCAGTATTTGGCGAATTTTTGTTGGTGCTGTTTTTCAAGCGCCGACAAAAATATCGGCCAAGATACTTTTGTTATAGCTCACTATGAATCTGGTGTTAATACATATGTTGAAGACATAATGTCATGTAATGTTCGAGCATCTTGCCGAAAAAATACGATTACAAAACCTATAAGTAGCGTGAATAAGGTAACAAGCCTAGATATATTTCTGAGCATTACTTTACCAAACGAAAGCCTCGCACCATACTGATCTACGACCCGTAATCTTAACAGCTTTTTTCCAATGGTCCCTTTCAAGGGTGACCATTCAAGTGATGTGTAATATATCATTGCTATAAGTATCCCTGTAGCGTCTAAGCTAAATCCAATTGAACCATCATCAGGGAGCATCGTTGCACCGTATAGTTTAAATACAAAATAGAGGATGACCAGATCGATTATTAGAGCTGTCAGCCTACTAAATGCTCCGGCCTGCTTGAAACCTCCTTCTGACCTCACTTCGTTTTCTATGTCTTCAATGGTCATGCTTTCTCCTTAGTTATAACGCCGGTATAAATTGCGCCGTTTATGTAGTGGAGTTTTGGGGTAAAGTGGCGTAGCCACCCCAAAATGCAGCGAAGTAAATGGCGTCGATTTGATACCTTGGTTAAGTGTTGTCAAATGCATATTTAAGCTTCTTTCTTACGCCATAGCTAAAAAATAGACTTATTGGATAACCCAATATTCGTATTGGATTTATAAAATGTAACCAATACGGTCTAGATTTCCACCGCCTAATTCTCTGAGTAATATATCCTTCGTCGTAACTCCAATCCGGCATCATCATCCAAAACGGTATTACAAGAATAGAATCAACTGCAAATGAAGAGCATACATCACGCAAAATTATACTATTCACTTTCTCCCAATTTGGCTCTATATCTCTTATAGATTTGGCAATGTCAGGATATTCGTCGTCCCCTAAACCTATTTCTGTCCACGCATACGAAATAGCCTCCCATACTTTAAAATCGAGATCCATAATGCTCACTTAACGCCTTGCTCTGCTGAAACGAAAGCGGAGCGGTTTTTGTGCTATGTTTGAGCGTAGCGAGTAGCACAAAAATCGCGTAGCTTTTGGTTTCAGCAGGAGCAACTTGTTAAGTGCGCGCTCAGAATTCAAGTGTAAGCTCATTACATTTCAATTCGACAACTCCACGGTTTGCGAAATCAAAGAGTACTTCCCATTCATCATTGCCGATTTCATTTATCTTCGCATCAAAAGTTAAGGGGTAACCGCCTACGTTTTTCCCACTGACAAGACCAATATTAATTGTGTGCGCCCAAGAACAAGTTAGCTTTCCAATCCTGTTCTCATGCATCAAAAAAGTTAACACAAGATCTCGTCCTTCGCCTCCCCAAGAGAGATTCCTAAGCCTTACGTCACACCAAGACTCTTTTGCTACTTCTAGACCTATTTTCGAATTCATATTTAGCATTTAACGCCTTGCTCTGCTGAAACGAAAGCGGAGCGGTTTTTGTGCTATGTTTGAGCGCAGCGAGTAGCACAAAATCGCGTAGCTTTTGGTTTCAGCAGGAGCAACTTGTTAAGTGCGGCTGCCATTAGAAGCCCTGAACGAAGACTATAAAAGTAATAACCCAGGCAACTGCATAACTGCCCGTGACACCGCAAGCAGCATAGACTGCAACTGACACTTTAGATTTGTTGCCTTTATACCTCTTGATACATATCACCGCAGTAGATAACAGTCCCAATATAAAAATTGATTGGAAAATACCGGCAGCATTTCCCCCTCTGGTTGACGCTTCAGCCATACCTGAAAATAGCAACGAAGCTAATAAATGGTAAAGTTTCATTTTGGCTCTTAACGCCGCTGTAACCTGCCCCGAATATGGAGCGGTTTTGTGCGAAAATGCGCGCAGCGTATGCACAAAATCGCGTAATATTTGGGGTCCGGTTTACAGCCTTGTTAGAAATTTCTAAAACTCCTTGCTAAAGCTAGGAAACCCAAGCTTCTGGCTAAGTTCATTAAACCGAACTTCGGTAAATGGACCTTGCGTAATTTCATCTGGATTTAAATAAATATTATCCTTTTCTCTTACAATATAAAAATACGAAGGATCTGCGCTTCCTGGCTCCAGCTGCTTTGCGACCACATATTTTTCATTGGCCCCTACGGCTATAACCTTGTGATCTACTCTTCCATGATACGACCCAGAATCATCAATTTTTATCCCCAGGTTAATATGACCATCAATATAGTAGACCTCATACTCACCATCTTCCCACATAGGTCCACAAGCAGACAAAACTAATACAAGAAGTACGCTAGCAAGTAATTTCATGGCTGATTTCTAACGCCCGGCACAGCTGAAAACGGTGCGGAGCGGTTTTTGTGTTATTGTTTGAGCGCTAGCGAGTAACGCAAAAATCGCGTAGTACCGGTTTTCAGACTGGTGCCACTTGTTAGAATATGTACTAAGCAATACTCCACCGCAACCATAGACCACCAACCATTAAGAATGGAACCACCGAAATTAATAAAAACACCACGCGATATATATTTTGACTATTTTTCCACCCGAAGATACCAAGCGCAAATGGGATTAATAATGCCATTACAAAATTTTTATAGACAATAATAGCCATGTTCAATCCGGGTAGCTTCTGATGACTATGTGCCTCTATATACTCCGGGATTAGGACTAACTCTCCATACGCTACATAGCACCAGCACAATACAGATAAAACGAGAGAAACTTTGTAAGCGCCGAACCAACCCACCGTAGGCAAGTTTAATGTTCCAAGGTAGCAAC
>JAWSUZ010000040.1:0-50592 GCA_033852165.1 Agarilytica sp.
CAAAGAAGGTATCGCGCAAGCAACAAAGGAAGAACTCTAGGCAGAATAAACGCAATACTACGGAAAACTTAAAAGCTAATGTTAAGCCTAAGCGAACAGTTCGTGATACGAAAAAAACGAATCGTCGGGCTAAGAAGAATAAACCTAAGGGTTCTGATAAAAAACCTGCAAAGGGAAGAAATAAAGTAAAACCCCATCCCGATGCTGAAGGCTCTCATACAACGTGGAAAAAAGACTCAGAAACTGGTGAAGTTACTCGTCATGAAACCTATGAACCAAATGCGAAAAACCCTAGCGGTTTTGATAAGGTTCAAAGCACTGATGTAAAAGGCGCACCGCATATTAATAAGAAAACTGGTGATTCTATTCCAACACCTCATACACAAGGTAAAAATATACCTGGAGGTGTTCGCCCTGCAACTCCTGATGAAATCCCAAAAATAAATAGTAATGGTATATGACCGTGATGAAAAGTAATGTTGACTTGCTTGCGAAGATCCAAAGTTGGTATGCAGAAATGTGTAATGACGATTGGGAGCATACATACGGAATATTTATCAGTAATATAGATAATCCAGGTTGGTCATTGAAAATTGAGCTGAAGGATACCTATCTCTACGAGGTGGAGTTTGAAAAACTGCACATGCAGAGAGACGATGAAGATGATTGGGTAACCTGTAGTGTTAAAGACGGAGATTTTCAAGGGTATGGTGGCCCTGGAAATTTAGGAGAGCTACTTGATATTTTCCTAACCTGGTCGGAGAAAAATAAGATTAAAGGGAACACATTTATTTAATCGCTAAAATGGATATCTGTGGAGTCGGAGAGTTAAACCTCCGTCACTACGTTCCTCCGGTCAGCTTGCCGCTTCGCTGCAAACTGAATAGACAATAGAGTGGTTGAATCAGTACGAGAAGAGGGCCAGGCTCTCATTAACACTAAAAATAGAAGAACCAAAGGGTAAGTAAATTATGAAAGCGGTATGGATTATTCTTTTGCTTATTGTTCTCTCTCCGCTGGCCTGGTCATCTCCCTCGAATCTTACTCCGAATGAAGTTAAGGCGTTACACTTAGATATTGAAAAAATGTATGCTGAATTTGAATCTGGAGATGTTTCGCTTTTTCTTTCTAAAGCTCACAGCTCAATTTATAAGATTACAGGTGGAAAGGAAAACTACCACAGGCTAATGTCCAAAGCTGTTTTAGATCTAAAAAGTCAAGGTATCGAGATTTTAAGCGCGGATATAGGTGTCTATGGCGAATTCCTAATTTAAGCTAAGTTAGGGATTTCGAACAATCCTCGACAATGCTTTTTCCAGCCAAAATTTGAAAGACTAAGTGTTTTGGCTTTCTTTTCGGTAGGCGTATTGCCATCGCAAGCAGTATGCACTCGATTTTGGTTGTAATAGTCCTGAAAAAGACCAAGCTTCTTCTCGAGATCGGGTGAGTTCCAGAAAAAAGTTTGGTCCAAGCATTCACGTCGAACGGTTCCAATGAGCCGTTCGACGAATGGGTGTGAGGTGGGCGTATAGGGAACGCTTTTAATCTCTTGGATATCAAGTATTCGAAGATTAGCTTTCCATCGATGAAACTGGAACAGCGGATCGTTATCGCTGCTGATTCGTTTAGGGGGTTTTTGTTTCGAGATAGCTCTGTTGAACATACGGCATATGACAGCTCCATTAAGATCACCGTTGTGAACGGAAAAACCTATAATACGTCGAGTGAATTGGTCCATGACCAATAAAACCCAATGGCTTTTTAGGTTGATGGATTCGCAGCGGAAGAAGTCAATACTCCATAAGCTGTCTTTGGTGTGGCCTAGCAGTGTTAACCAAGAAGGGCCGTTATCACCGGAAGTGGGCTTGCAGTGTTGTTCGAGAATTCGCCGGACGACATCTTTATCGATATCTAAGCCGAAGGCGAGGTTGATTTGCTGTGCGATCCTAGGGCACCCAAAACGAGGGTTACGCTGTTTTATTGCGATGATGGCATTAATAAGTTCTTGTGATGGACCTTTCGGGCCGGGCTTTCTGGGGCGCTTTGATGAAAATAAGGAACTATATTTTTTCTGTATCAATGCTTTGTGAAACTTCAAAAGTGTTGATGGTTTTAGAATAACAGCGGCTTTAAGAATACGGCTAGGGCTGAGAAATAGTGAACATAAACCAAAAATTAAACGGTCGGAGTTCTTGAGTTTAGGTGAGCGCTTCAGTGGCCTAGTCATCACCAAGAGTTGATGTTTTAGCACGATGTTCTCAGCGACAACTTCACGTACTCCGCCTGGCTTTAACAGCTTGGCGATAGTAACGAGTAAGTGCCAGAAAAGAATCACATGGTGTTTCATGGCGCTGCATCCTAAGGTAAATATTTTAGGATGGCAAGATCTTGGATTTTAACGTGTTTATTGGGCCAAAGTAGTAATTCTCCATAGGCCGCTTAGGTTCATCTAGTTCGATATTAGTTGTTATCTTAAACACAAAAATTGTTATGTTTTCTTTCTTGTAGAATTGGTTTCTCTAAAGGGTTATGGTCGCGTACTCGGGGCCTTGAGTCGGGAGCGTCAATTGGGCGGTTAGATTGATTGTAGATTGGAAATGAAGAGGAATAGCGTAAAAATGAAGTATAAAAAAATTGTATTGGCTTTGGTTGTTCTTGGTGTTTTTGGCAAGGTGTACGCTAGAGAGGTAGATAATCTATCACCAAGCTGCCTACAATCGTCGACGACTCCTACTCAAGAGTTCGGAACGAAAGTTAATATGCGTCTTTCGACTGGTGTGGCCCTAAACGAGAGTGATTTTGATCTTGTTGCGGAGGTTCTATATCTCACTTATCAAAATAATACCTGTTCTTGGAGCGAGATTAATCGCCTGGTAAGAGTCCTTTCATATAGTGGTAGCGATCGCTATCGATCTCTTCTTTTGAAAGTTGATAAGCGCAGGAAGTTCTCCTTTGACCCTGGGCCAATGCGAAAATATCTGAAGAAAACGAGATATACCGAAGAGGCTCAGTATAAAAGGGCTACCAGTAATATGTCGGGAAAGTCTGCCTTACGTTGGACTTACGAGTATTTGTTAACTACAGCTGGTGCTGATCAAGTGTTGGAGCCTGTCTTAAGTGATATCTACTCGCAAGAGGGGCAGGTTGGCGAGCATATTTTAAATCTTGTTGCAGAGATTCTGTATGCGAATTATGAAAATAAACAGTATTCTGTGAATAATATCGTTTGGTTGATTAAGGTTCTTGCTACGAGCGGAGATTACAGTTATAGGACATTGGTAGGCAAGGTTGATAGAGCTTGGCGTATTAGGAAAGTACGTAAGATAGTGAAAAAATATTTAAAAGAGGCACATGTTAATACGGTTACGCAGTATGAAAAAAATAGAATTGATACTAAAGTCTTGATAGATAAGTACGTCAGTGATGCTGTTTATGCTGAGATCAGTTTGAATGGGTTGACGCCAAAACTAATGGACATATCAGGAAAAAATACGATAGAAGATATGTTCTCGATAGTCGGTACTCCTCAGTTTATTGATAGTAGTTTGGCTCGCCCGCCTTTTGCAGGAACATTTTCCCGTATGACTTTTTATTATAAGGGGCAGGGGCGGGCTGTGTTTGGGTATGACTCTTCGGATGGTTGGGTATTTAAAAATATCGTTCTTGATCCGTTAGCTTTTGAGGTCTATATGCCTTATCGTGATCAGGCTGAAAAATATGAGCTAATAACAACTCAACACTTATTAATTGCGATGTTAATGAGTAATTCTGCTTCTGCAATAAAAATTGTAGCTGAAAGGATTTATGGTCATGGAGGCGGAAATCAAGAGCTTCTCGATAGCGCTGCGGAATTGTTACTTTCACGGTTTTCTATTGATGAATCTCCGACTCATATTGATGCCTACTCATGGATTTGTAAAATGTTGGCTAGAAGGGGGGGGCGGAGATATAAGGATGTATTGGAGCATGTGGGAACAGTGAGTCAAAGAATGAAGCTGCGGAGATATGCCAGAGTTCACCTGTCTGATGATGTAGACATGACAGATGAAATATATGTTAAAGGGGGCGTTTCCTTAGAAAACCTACGGGTGAAATACCCATCCCCATATCCTAAACTAACCACGACTATGGGGCGTCTCTGATAAAGAATGTTTGGTGGTCTATGGCGAATCTCCACATTGAGCTAAATTAGGGGGGCGGAGTATAAAAGTTTTAGTCAATTTCTCGCGTTTAAAATTAAAAACAAATGGAAAGTAATATGAATAAGAAAAACCTAATCACAACTGCACTTCTATTGGTTTCAGGAAGTGCTTTCGCATTGAACGACTCGTCGACCTACGCCCAGTTGTTCCACGACAGTATTATCAATAATGCCAAAGTGAATGGCGATTTATCGAAGGCCGAAGCTTACACCGATTGCCATATGACGGCTTTGGGCTCTTTCCCTGATGCGTTGCAAAACGAAACCTACAAGGTCGCGAGCGAGACCAACAGCTACACCGATGCCCGCGCTGCGTTTAGCAAATTCATTGTGTTGGAAATAGCTGCAGGTGAAGAACAAAAGGCCGCGATCACGGGGATGATCGAACAAGCGAAATTGATGGGTGAAGTGTGTATGGCGGGGGTTGAATCGTAATTTTTTTAGCCATCTGTTGCCGAGAATTACACCTCCGTCACTGGGTTTCTCCGGGCAGCTTACAGCTTCGCTGCAAGCTGCATGGACAATAATGCCGCTGTGTCGTATGCCATGGCATTTGCGGGCAATGCCCTGAGGGGGCACTGGAAGAGGGTTTTCTGGCTTATATGAACAGAGGAATTGTCCGGGGGATGCTTATACAGGATAATGACGTAATCATCGTTGTTACTAGCAGTCACGGCTAAGTCTATTAACGGATTAAACTCACCCTATATTTCATACCGCGTATGCTATTTAACTCCTACATTTTCATCTTCGCCTTCCTGCCCATTACCCTAATCGGTTTCTACGGTATATCTCGCGGTAAAGGCGGAGAGCTTGCGCTGGCCTGGCTGACGCTGTGTTCAATCGTATTTTACGCCTGGTGGAACCCGATATACCTCATTCTTATTTTTGTTTCTATCGCGGGCAATTACGGAGTGGGCAGAGTGTTGGCCAAATCGGAACGCAGCACCATTCTATTGGTGTTCGGGATTGCGTTTAACTTATTGTTGCTGGGCTATTTCAAATACGCCAATTTCTTCGTCGACTCACTTAATACCGCTGTTGACGTCAGCTTTACACTAGAGAAAATCATACTGCCCCTGGCGATTTCATTTTTCACCTTTCAGCAGATCGCTTATTTGGTGGACTGCTATAAAAAAGGCTGTTGCGAAAAAAATCTCCTGCATTACAGTTTGTTTGTAATGTTCTTTCCGCAGCTGATTGCAGGGCCAATTGTGCATCACCACGAAATGTTCAAGCAGTTTAAGATGCCGAGTTTTGGCAAGTTTAACCTTACGAATTTAGGGGCTGGTTTTACCCTGTTTGCTATTGGCTTATTCAAAAAAACAGTGATTGCCGATTCGCTTGGTACTGTGGTCGATCCGGTTTTTGAAAGTGCTGCAGATAATATGATCTTAACCTCTGCCGATATCTGGTATGCCGTATGGGCGTATTCCCTGCAAATCTATTTTGATTTTTCAGCCTATTCCGATATGGCGATCGGCTTGGGTAAGATGTTTGGGATTAATCTGCCCATCAATTTCTTTTCGCCGTATAAGGCGAGAAACTTCTTTGAATTTTGGTCACGTTGGCATGCGTCGTTGTCGCGTTTTATGCGGCTGCATTTGTACATGCCTTTGTCACGGGCAAACTTGCTCTATATGGGCGTTATTTCGGCGCTTGTGGCGAATATGTTAATTGGCGGTATATGGCACGGTGCCAGTTGGACGTTTCTACTTTGGGGCCTAACGCACGCGGTTTTCTTAACCGGGAATCATGTGTGGCATAAATTGCGGCGCAAGCTTCGTTGGTCGCCAAGTTCCGATGGTTGGGGCATGATAGCGGCTGGCGTTGGGCTGACGTTCTTTTTGGGTATGTTTACCCGTGTTTTTTATCGCAGTGCTCACTATGGGGACTTGCTGACCTTGTTGGATAAAATGTTTGAATGGCAAACGATGAGTCATTTCTCTGCGATATCTCATCATTGGTTACAAACGATATTAATATTGGGTTTGATGTTTGTCGTTTGGTTTGCCCCCAATTCTCATGAAATTATGCGCAGCTATAAAATGGGATTGCCGATAATGCGGATGAAATTAAATTCTTGTCCGGCTTGGCTATCTTTTAGTCTATCGGTTCCTTGGGGGATTCTTGTCGGTGTTGGCTTTGTGGTGAGTGTTGTTTTAATTAGCCGTAGCACGGCGTTTATTTACTTCAGTTTTTGACGGCTTATCGGGTTTTCAGCGCATAATGAAACGTGAGATCAAATTTCTTATCAGTATAATTGGGAGCGGGTTGGCTACCGTTGTCGCGGTTATTTTGTTCAATCTGGTGATGGATCCTTATCGCGCATACCAGCTGATCGATATACCAGGGATTAATCAATCGAAACCGAAAGAAATGCTGAGTAAGAGCAAGTCTAAGGTTCGGGATGTTGCTAAATTAAAACCTGCAACGCTAATTTTGGGAACCTCGCGAGCCGAATTAGGGCTGGATCCAGATCATAAGGTGCTAGTAGAGGGCTATCCGCCGGTTTACAACATGGCCTTGCCGACGAGTAATATCGTCCAGCATTTACGTATCTTGAAATTTGTCCAAGGCAAGGGTGAGTTGAAGCGTGTGCTGTTGGGCTTGGATTTTTCGATGTTTAATGCCTCGCGGCTCGAAAAGAACAAACTCGACTCCCGCTTGGAAAATGTTTTAAGAGAGCAGGAGACGTTTGCGGGTGTAGAGCATTTTAATAATCTGCTTACCTTCGAGGCGTTGAGTGATTCTTATCATACTTTGACAGGCTATGATGTGAATAATCTCGCTTCTGAAAATCGTCATACAGAGAGGGGGCTTCGTAATCCGGGCCGGTGGTTGAAGGCCTTTTCAGCTATCGGCCATCAAGGCATGTTTTCGCATACGGAACGAAAGTTTTTTCGGCGGGGCGTTTACCGTTCTAAGTCAGACAGTTATTTTGAAGCGGTGAAAAAGGATACTGGAAATGGGGGGAATACGTGGGGTGTTAAAAAGGTAAACACCCTTGATGTCTTTTCGAATTTTCTAGTGTTTTGTGCGGAAAATAAAATTGAGTTGAATTTATTTATATCGCCACTGCATGCTCGGCACCAAAACATTATCGTTGCTGAAAACCGCTGGCAGGATTTTGAGTTATGGAAGCGGCGCATGACCGATGCTGTTCATGCGGTCAATAGCGAATATGGGGCTGATTTTGTGCTGTGGGATTTTAGTCCTTATAGCCATGTTACGACCGAATCCGTGCCTTCTCATCGTAAAACCGAAATGCGTTGGTTTTGGGAATCGGAGCACTATAAAATAGTGCTGGGCTCGCACATCATTGATATTATGCTTGGCCGCAGCGTTGCGAGGATTGATGGCGAAGCATTTGGTGTTGTGCTTTCTCACGGTGGGGTTGAGCAGCATCTCGATGATATTCGGCGTGGGCAGGCGGACTATCTTGGGCAGAACCCTAAGGATTTGGAGCGATTGAAGCGACTTAAAGTATTGATTCTGGGCAGACGCGGGGGGATGGGAACGTAACTGTTACAGAGTTAAACAATACCTGGATCATAAAAAATTAACCCCTAAATTCTAGATGATACACATCTGTTTTTTAATGGTTTTCTAGCCTGGGTTTGGTTTTCATTATTTTGTCATCTGAAAGAAGTAATAGGACAGGTAATGTTAAAAAAGCTGGTGAACGAATGAAAAGTAGTGCAATATTCGGGCATTGTAAATGTTAGGATTTGTACTGCAGAATGGAATCGTCCCTTCTCGTATGCTTTCCTTATAGTATTTTAAATAACCCTAATAGGGCAGGCATGTTTACGCGTTTTTTACGGTTGACTCAAAACCGGAGCCGTATGTCTTAGTCACCACGTATGGATATGTGCCTGAGGCTAGGTAAGTAAGGGGTTTAGTCGACCGTTTAGTGTGCATTGAGTAGCCGTATTTTAAAATTAATCTTTATTGAAGAGATAGTTAGGTCATACGATCTTGTTTTCCTATCTGTTTTAAATTGTTGTGTTGAGAGGTTTTAGTGTTATGAATGAGTTGAGTAAATATTTGTGCCGAGCAGTTTCTTTTGTTGTTGCTTTATTTCTGATTGGCTGCGCGAACGTGCCAACAGAAAATCTCGAAAAGTTGGGCTATGAATTAGTTGACCCGGCATACGTGGTTATAAAAATGGGAGAGCAATCTACCTATATTGAAAGTTTGACGTTTCGTAGCGTGGATGAATCAAAAGATTATGAAATCAGAGTGGGTGGGCGTGAAGGGCGGGCCTTGACAGTTGCTTTACCTGCGGGCTCTTACTATTTGCGTCGCTTAGATATGAATCTTGAAAATCTAATGAGTGTTCGTAATTCCGACCCAGACGAGCTATTGGTTTTTGATAAAAATAAAGTTTACTATTTAGGCGACCTTAGCTGGAAGAAAAACTTAGTGCATGTTGATTTTAGTAAAGAGGCCGTACTGCAAGCGATGGCGGAGAATCCTGAAGTTTTTGAAGACAGAAATTTACATGTATTAAATCATTTGTTTGGTAATGCAAAGACGGCCTTTGTTCGGCCTCCCTCGGTCGCAGGAGCTAAGTCGGCAGTAATGTCTCGTTCTAGGGATTAGATAAAAAGTGGATAATATGTCGTTGTGTGAGAGTGTAACTTTATGAAAGTTGTTAATGGGTTTTATCAGTTTTTTTGACTACTTTTATTGTCGTCGCTATTTGTGGGTTGTGCTGGGCCCAGGGTCGATATTGAAAGCTTACGATTTGATTCTGATGAATCATCTTATTTGATATTGAATCTTGCAGAAAATAATTTTATTTTGACAAATTAATTTTTCATAATGTCGAAGAAAATAAAGACTATGAAATTATGGTGGATAACCGAGAATATTGAACGTTAGTGCTTTCCTTACCTGCCGGTTCGTACTATTTGCGTCGTTTGGATATGGTTTTTGAGAATACGATGAGTCTTAGATTTCCTCAGCCGGAAGAACTGCTCGTATTTAAAAAGAATAGCATTCACTACTTGGGAGAGTTAAGTTGGAAGAGGCGACTGGTTTATCTCAACTTTAGTAAGGAAGTTGTAATTCAAGCTATGGAGGATAACCCCTCGGTTTTCAAAGCGCGTGATGTCTATGTGCTAAATCATTTATTTGGTGATCCATCTATCGATTTTGTAAGACCTCCGGGAGTTCCTCGAGCCTAGTAATTTCGGGAGCTTATTGATCTGTTTCTAGCGATGGCGGAGCAGATCAATAGGGTCGTATAAAAACTAATAATGCAGGGATGCCTAGGTGATTACTAAGTTAGGGCAGATATGTTTAGCCAGGCTAATAAACTCAAAACTGAGCATTAAAAGAGTTGCGCCTATGCCACACAAAAACACAGTTGTAAGTTCTTACACTACAATCTATTGCATTTAAACCACTCGAAGACAAAAATCGCCGCTTGTCCCCTAATGGATCCTAGGGTTGAATAATTTTGTTACTGTAGTGTTGTTGTCTATAAGTGAGCATTTTCATTGTCACTTGATGTGCTGTTAGTAAGCGCTTTTTGTACAGGCATATTTAGGTGTTTGCTTAAGCCATTCTCTCTATGGCTATAGTTAGGCTTCAGTGACATGGTACGCCTCTTCTCGAATCAACGGTGCGCAGTGTCTCTACTCGATGAATTAAGCGTTATTTCTTCTGTTGATGATGTTTAGCTCTAATTACGCGCTAACGATTATAATGTTATTGGGTATAGGCTCTATCAGGTTAAGACTTGAGTGATTTTTGAGCTGAAAATAGGATTTTTTGGAGGGGTATTGCTCAATAGGGGTCATATGTATTAAGCGAAGGTATGTTATGGATTTAGTTACGTTGTGATTTATCGGGATGAAAGTATTACCAAGCGATAATAATAGTATATTTAATGAACTAAGAGGTTCTATCTATGATCACTTTAAGACGGTTAAGTGGGTGTGTTTTCATTTCTTTGTCTATGTTTCTTTTTAGTGCATGTTCTCAAATACCACGAATGAATATTGAGGAGTTGGCGCTTCAGGGACAGGCTAGTTCCCACTTTGTATTAAAATTATCGGAAAATGCAGGCTATCTCGAAACCTTGGTGTTTCACAACGTTAACGAGAATCAAGATTATGAAATTGCTGTAAATCGGCGTCAGGGCAAGGTTTTGCTTCTTTCTGTTCCTCCCGGCGAGTATTATTTACGGCGTTTAGATACTGTTTTTGAAGACCTGTTGAGTGTCCGCTTTCCCAAGCCGGAAGAACTGCTCGAATTTAAAAAAGGCAACGTTTATTACTTGGGTGATATTAGTTGGATCAACTGGAAGGCTAGAGTCGATTTTAGTAAAGAAGCTTTGATGCAGGCAAAAGCTGAAAATGCTTCTGTTTTTAAAGAAGATAATGTCTTTGTTTTAAACCACCTTTTTGGTGATTCCTCGACGGCTAGTGTGAAGCCTGGTCAAGTGAAAAAGGGAGAGATGGGCACTATGGGGAGAGCTTCTCAAGGAGCTTCGAGACTGTAGCGAAATCTGTGCAACTGCCTATCTTCAACTTCAGTAATAGTAAGGATAGGCAATATAAATAACGTTTTCGCTCGATCAGCGGCCAAAAATATCAAAATGGAAGTTGATCTCAATGAGTTTAGGCCGATGCTCACAAAAATCACTGCTAAAACGACGCTGGAAAGATAAAAAAGACCGGCATTGTTAAAAAAGAAAAACCAAAGCCCTAAATTCTGGATGTTACTCATCTGTTTTTCGCGGCTTTCTTGCATGGGTTTGGTTTGTGTTATTTTGGCCGATGGTTCGGCGCTTACGTTTATGCCATCGAGATGGCTTTATCCATTGATTGAGGGGGACACCTTAGCCCCGCTCAGCTCCACCCCTTCGCCACTCCAAAAGAATAATCACCAATCGTAGCGCGCTCTCCAAGGGCTTTTCGCGTATCATTCCCCCGCTCAGACTCCTTCATATACGATTAAGACCATACCCATGTTACGCATCAATGAAATTATCCTGCCGCTAGACCATAGCGATGCCGACCTACGCCAAGCGATCCTTGGACTTTTAGCCATCTCGGATGGTGAACTGAACAGTTTTAGCGTGTTTAAACGCAGCTATGATGCGCGCAGTAAGGGCAATATCACCCTGATCTATCAAATAGATGCGGTTATGTCTGCAGAGACTGAAAGCAAGGTATTGGAGAAGGCAGCAGTAGCGGCTTCTAAAAACCCCAAGAAACAGCAGCGTCCCTTAGTGATGCCTAGCCCTGATACTTCTTATCAGCAGGTTGCAACAGCCGAGGCTGATTTCCCTAGTGAGAACCAGCATCGACCTATCGTCATTGGCTTTGGCCCTTGCGGTATTTTGGCGGCGTTGGTCTTGGCCCAAATGGGTTTAAAGCCGATTGTGTTGGAACGTGGTCAGGACGTGCGACAGCGCACGAAAGACACGTGGGGCCTGTGGCGTGATGGCAAGTTGAATACCGAATCTAACGTACAGTTTGGTGAAGGAGGAGCAGGCACATTTTCCGATGGGAAGCTGTATAGCCAGGTGAAAGACAAACGCTTTTTGGGTCGTAAGGTCTTGAATGAGTTTGTTAAAGCCGGTGCGCCGGAAGAAATTTTGTATGTGAGCAAGCCTCATATCGGGACGTTTAAGCTGGTGACCATGGTCGAAAACATGCGAGCTGAAATTACGCGTTTAGGCGGTGAAATTCGTTTTGGGCAAAAAGTTGAAACGCTTCATCGTGAAAAGGCGGAAGACGGTTCAGACTGGGGCGAAATAACAGGTGTAACCTTGGCGACAGGCGAGACGATTGACTGTAGCCATGTGATTTTAGCTGTGGGCCATAGCGCCCGCGATACCTTTAGGATGTTATTGGATCAACAGGTCTATATCGAGCCGAAGCCCTTTTCCATCGGTTTTCGGATTGAGCATCCTCAGTCGGTAATTGATAAAGCTCGCTTTGGTAAGCAAGCGGGTCATCCAATATTAGGCTCAGCGGACTATAAGCTTGTTCACCATTGCGAAAATGGCCGCAGCGTATACAGTTTCTGTATGTGCCCTGGAGGCACTGTCGTTGCCGCCACGTCTGAAGAAGGTCGTGTGGTTACAAATGGTATGTCGCAGTATTCTCGTAACGAGCGCAATGCGAATTCGGCGATCGTTGTGGGTATCGAGCCTTCTATTGATTTCCCGTTAAACATATTGGCCGGTATTGATTTACAGCAAGATTTAGAAGAAAAAGCCTTTGAGCTGGGCGGCAAGAACTATCATGCGCCTGCGCAGTTGTTAGGGGATTATTTGCAGGACAAGCCTTCTAGTGCGTTAGGCAGTGTTACGCCGTCCTATACGCCGGGTGTAACTTTAGGCGATGTATCAAAAGTTCTACCCGATTTCGCCAATGAAGCTATACGTGAAGCGATACCTGTATTTGCTAAAAAGATAATTGGCTTCGATATGGACGATGCGATATTAACTGGAGTGGAAACACGCACTTCGTCGCCTATCTGCATTCGACGTGATAAAACATTTGGAAGCGTGAATACTCAGGGTTTGTATCCTGCGGGTGAAGGTGCTGGGTACGCTGGCGGTATACTGTCGGCAGCTATTGATGGTATCAAAGTGGCGGAGGCGCTAGCTTTGGATATCTTAAAAACGTCTGAAGCCGAACCTGGACAAAAAACCGGACAGAAATCTAAACAGAAAGAGGCCTAGAGCCTTTTATGAAATACGATTGTATTATTATCGGTGGTGGTGCTGCGGGTTTAATGTGTGCGGCAACAGCAGGATATAGAGGCCGTAAAACCTTAGTGTTGGACCATGCGAATAAGGTCGGTAAAAAAATACTGATGTCTGGTGGTGGCCGCTGTAACTTTACTAACTATTTTGTAGAGCCGGATAATTACATTTCAGAAAATGAACATTTTTGTAAATCCGCATTAAGTCGCTACACTCAGTATGACTTTCTAGAATTAGTCGGGCGCTACGAACTCGCCTTTCATGAAAAAACGAAAGGCCAATTGTTTTGCGACAATAAGGCCAGTGATATCTTGGATATCCTTTTGAAGGAGTGTGAGTTGGCAGGCGTTGAAATAAAAACGCGTTGCGAAATTAGTTCGGTCAGCAGTTCGGACAGTGAATCGGGCTCCTATATTCTTGAAACGTCGCAAGGCGAATTTACCTGTGATTCGCTTGTTGTCGCCAGTGGTGGTTTATCGATACCGACAATGGGTGCAACCGGTTTAGGTTTTGAATTGGCGAAGCAGTTTGGTTTGGATGTGTTATCGATTCAGCCTTCGTTGGTGCCGTACACCTTTAGTGATAAATGGCTGGATATTTCCAAGCAGTTATCAGGTGTTTCAATGGAGGTGGAGATAAGTACAAATAACACGTGCTTTCATGATTCCTTTTTGTTTACCCATCGAGGAATCAGTGGCCCTGCTGTGTTGCAAATTACCAACTATTGGAATGCTGGCGATGAGGTAAGCGTTAATTTTTTCCCCGGCGTATCGTTAGAAGAAAAAATAAAGGCTTGGCGTGAAGAAGGGGTGAAGTCCGAGTTAAAGACTTTACTGACTAAAATATCAGAAAAGCCATTGGCTAAAAATTTCGTGAGTACGTGGTTGGACCTGTGCGGTGAAAACAAACCGGTTAGTCGTTATTCGAATGATGAGATTGACCGTATCGTTCAGCACTTTCAGTCGTGGCTTTTTAAACCTTCTGGTACGGAAGGGTATCGAACGGCAGAAGTGACTCTGGGGGGTGTTAATACTGATGGCGTCTCGTCTAAGACCTTCGAAGCTAAAGAGGTTAAAAATTTGTTTTTTATCGGGGAAGTCCTCGATGTGACGGGCTGGCTGGGTGGCTTTAATTTCCAGTGGGCCTGGGCGAGCGGTTGGTGTGCTGGGCAGTATGTGTAAGACATTTAAAAAACGTTAGCTCGTTCATGTAGAGTTGGCGAAAATTCAAAATTCAAAGATCAATAGATCTAAATAGAGGAAATCCATACCCATGGTAAACAACGATACTTTACGACGAATCCGTTATGTTTTCGATTATAACGATACTCAGATGGTGGGCATCTTCCGCCTAGCTGGTACGCAAATAACGCGTGAGCAATTGTGTAATTGGTTGAAGAAAGATGACGAGGCGGATTACATTGTCTGCGAAGATAAGATTTTTTCGGCTTTCTTAAACGGTTTAATTATTCAAAATCGTGGCCCTAAAGGTGATTCTCCTCCAGAGCCCGATGAGCGTCTTACCAATAATATGGTGTTGATGAAACTGAAAATCGCAATGAATTTGAAATCCGAAGATGTGCTCGGGATTATGCAGTTGGCTGAGTTCCGCATCAGCAAGCATGAGTTAAGCGCATTTTTTCGTAAGCCGGGTCACAAGCATTTTCGAGAGTGTTTGGATCAGTTTCTACGTAATTTCTTAAACGGTATGAAGCTCAAGTACCGGGACAAGCAGGTTGTTGAAAAAGCTTTTGACTGGAGCGACAGTGAAAAAGTTAAAAAGACGAGAAAGCGCTTCAGTTGATGTGAATAGCTGGGGGCGTTCCCCCAGCTATTGTTCTAATTAGGTTGTTATTCTAGTTCTTGGTTGCTCTATTAGATAGTGCAATGCCTTTGGCTACATGCATTGCGCAAGCTTTCCGGCCTTCTTAGATGCCATAACGCAGCCCCGCTGAGTATCCGTAGCGCCTTTGCAGTCCTTCATTAAATCAGAGCGCTTGGGGTCAAAATTCTTCAGTACCTTCATCGCATGTTTCACCACTTTTTTGCAATCTTCAACAGGGACCGGATCGTAGCTTGTGCATGCGCTTAAAGAAAATGTCACCATAAGCAATGCAATCATACGGCTTGTTGAAAAAGATACTGTCATGAGGATCCCCTTGGGTGGGTAGTGATGAATACCTTGTTTGATAATAGTAGCTGGTATCGCGAGATTCTCAATGTGAGGAGAGTCGGAAGCGGGGATGTGCAGATCTAAGAAGGGAGGGATATTCAGGGAGCAATCGTTACCGGACGACGAGTATTAACCCATAACCCCCGCCGTACACAAAGCGCTTTGCGGGGCAGGCCCTGTGAGCCTATAAATACCGATCTAAAAGCTCCCGCATCCAATATATATGCATCGATAGGGGGGGTATTTCCGCGTTATGAAGTCTCTTTCAAAATGGCATACTGCCCCTCAAACTCTACAGCAGTTTTACCACTGCACTTCACATAAGCACCTAACGAAATTTTAGATTTCCCGATGGTGTTAAAGCGCTCAAGAAATTCATTTAGCTCTTGTTCGCCGGGGCATACACAGGTTGCTTTAATCGTTCCCGTCACAGGGGAAAAATATTTAATATTCGATTGCATGACCACTTGGTTACAAACAATTCCGGCTTCTTGGGTTTTGAGGTAGACCATTCCCCAGCAGGCCATAACCGCAAGGTTAAATAGGCTGCCACCGAAGGCTGTTTGCTTGTCATTAATATTGGGTTCCAGCGGAGCCGAAAGGGTGAGTGTAGCACCGTCGTAATGCTCTACAGCCATGCCCATATGCTGGGTGATGGGAAGGTGGGTTTCGAAAAAGTGTGTGAGTTTGTGGCTAATATCTTCCATCGCTACTGTCTACTATGTGTCTCGCTAATAAAAATGGGAGCATCTGCAAGGGAGTTAAATTCCCCTCCATACAAGAGGTGGGGAGTTTAGCACAGGAATATGACGTGGGTTTACGGGATACGGGATACGGGATACGGGATACGGGATACGGGATACGGGATACGGGATACGGGATACGGGATACGGAACAAGTGCCTGTCCATGAGCTGGGTCGATTACTGCCGTTTATGGCGTATTTCGTCAACTGTCGGGTATTCGTTAAAATGGGAATAGTGTGTAAGAAGGGAAAAATGCCCCTCCAGTAGATTAGGAGGGGAGTTCTACACAAGAATACGGCGTGATTTTAAGTCGAGCTTAGCTATTGGCCTTGTTGATTTCATCCAATACTGAACGCGCAGAGATTGGAATCTTAGTTCCCGGTCCAAAAATGCCCTTTACGCCAGCTTTGTATAGGAACTCGTAATCCTGTTTCGGGATCACCCCTCCTGCCACGACGATAATATCGTGAGCCCCTTCAGCTTTCAGGGCGGAGATTAAGTCGGGTATCAGTGTTTTATGGCCTGCGGCCTGAGAAGAAACGCCAACCACGTGTACGTCATTCTCAACGGCTTGTTTAGCGACTTCGTCAGGGGTGGAGAACATAGGCGATAGGTCGATATCAAAGCCTACGTCAGCAAAGGCTGTAGCGATGACCTTGGCGCCTCGGTCATGGCCGTCTTGGCCCATTTTACACACCAACATGCGTGGTCGGCGACCATGGTCTTCTTGAAACTTCTCTATATCGCCTTTGATGCCTTGCCAGTTTTGGTCGCCTTCGTAAGGCGCGCCGTATACGCCGGAAATGGTGCGAGCTTGGGCATTGTAGCGACCAAACTCTTCTTCCATCGCGTCAGAAATTTCACCGACGGTTGCACGTAGGCGCGCGGCGTTAATGGCTAGCGCTAATAGATTACCTTCGCCTGTTTTAGCCGATTCTGTAATCTCAGCGAGTGCAGCCGTCACGGCGGCAGTATCACGAGAGGCTTTAATTTCTTCTAGGCGTTTAATTTGAGAGTCACGAACCGCGACGTTATCGACTTCGAGAATATCGAGTTCATCTTCTTCTTCAAGGACGTATTTATTGACACCGACAATGACATCTTCACCACGGTCAATACGGGCTTGCTTTTTCGCTGCAGATTCTTCAATGCGTAATTTCGGCAGACCCGCATCAATCGCTTTGGCCATACCGCCTTTTTCTTCAATCTCTTCGATCAGTGCCCAAGCTTTATCGGCCATATCTTGGGTGAGGCTTTCCATCATGTAAGAACCGCCCCAGGGGTCAACGACTTGAGTGATACCGGTTTCTTCTTGGATAATAATTTGCGTGTTACGTGCGATACGGGCCGAGAACTCTGTCGGCAGCGCAACGGCTTCATCGAGTGCGTTGGTGTGTAAAGACTGGGTTCCGCCGAATACGGCCGCCATGGCTTCGATGGTGGTGCGTACAATATTGTTGTAAGGGTCTTGCTCGGTGAGCGACCAGCCTGAAGTTTGTGAGTGGGTACGTAACATCTGCGATTTGGGGTTTTTCGGATTAAAGTCCTTCATGATGCGTGACCACAACAAGCGGCCTGCGCGGAGCTTGGCGATCTCCATATAGAAGTTCATCCCAATACCCCAGAAGAAGGATAGGCGTGGCGCAAAGACATCCACTTCTAAGCCTGCCTTTAGGGCAGTACGAACATATTCACGGCCATCGGATAGGGTATAGGCCAGTTCAAGTGCGGCATCGGCTCCGGCTTCTTGAATGTGATAACCCGAAATCGAAATCGAATTAAACTTTGGCATCTCGCCAGAGGTGTAGGCAATGATGTCGCCAATGATTTTCATCGATGGCTCTGGTGGGTAAATATAAGTATTACGCACCATAAATTCTTTGAGAATATCGTTCTGAATCGTACCCGATAGCTTATCTTTCGATACGCCTTGCTCTTCTGCGGCCACAATGTAGCTTGCCAAAATCGGTAGCACGGCGCCGTTCATGGTCATGGAAACAGAAACTTTATCGAGGGGAATTCCGTCGAACAAAATTTTCATGTCCTCGACGCTGTCGATGGCAACACCGGCTTTACCGACATCGCCGGTCACGCGGGGGTGATCGGAATCGTAACCTCGGTGGGTGGCTAAATCGAAGGCGACGGAAACGCCCTGGGCGCCAGCCGCTAAGTTTTTACGGTAGAAGGCATTGGATTCTTCTGCGGTAGAAAAACCTGCGTATTGACGAATAGTCCAAGGACGACCTGCATACATGGTGGATTGTGGTCCACGCACAAAGGGTTCAAAGCCGGGCAGGGTATCGGCAAACTCAAGGTTTTCTGTATCCGCTTTGGTGTAGAGCGGTTTAATGTCGATATCTTCAGGCGTTTGCCAGGTCATCTCTTCGGGCGTTAAGCCTTTGGTTTGTTTTTTGACCAGTGCTCGCCACTCGTCGAGACTCGGTGTTTTAGGCTTGTAAGGATTATCGGACATACGACTTACTCTTTGACTGCTTAACAGGTGAAGCGAGCGGGTTGTTCGCGCGCGTCTTTTTATTGGGGCTGTTTGCGTTATTCGTGATCGTCTTGAGGCTGATTCAGTTCGATCAACACGCCATCACAACTTTTAGGGTGAATAAAAATCACCCGGCAATTGTGAGCGCCAATGGTCGGCGCGTCGGATAAAAATTGGTAACCTTTTTTGGTTAACCGAGCAATATCCGCATCTAGGTCGTCACTGCGAAAGCACAAATGGTGCATGCCGCCGCCTTTCTTTTCTAAATACTTGGCGATGGGGCCTTCCCCATTAAGCGGGTGTACCAGTTCAATACTGGTCTCGGGCAGCGGGAAAAAAGCGGTGCTGGTTTTTGCGGCTTCGACGTGGTCTGTACCTTTAAAGGTCAGGCCAAAGTCATTCATAAAACGCTCAATGGCTTTGTCCAAATCGGGAACCGCTATGGCGATATGATCGAGTGCTACAATCATTGTCTTTCCTTTAAATCTTTTAATTCAGCCAGTTTGGCCAGTTTTATGTGCTCGGCAAGTGGTTGTGACAGCTAGTCAGCGGTCACAATTGCTCATATGAGCGGTAGTTTCTCATTCACTACCAGGCAGCGCAGCTAAAAATTCGCCTGTTTTAGCTTGGCGGCGTGTGGCAATGGTTTCTGCCGATTCTTCTATAACCACTTCATCTGGCTTAATTTTAAACAACGCTTGGCCTTTTTTAATGATGCTGCCATCGTCTTCTGCGAGTACTTTTTCGATAGTACCAGCAAATGGCGCGTTAACCTTATTGAACATTTTCATTACTTCAATAATGTACAGCGGTTCGCCAGCTTCGAAGTGAGACCCAACTTGAACAAAGGCTTCCATTCCGGGTGCTTCGCGCGCGTAAAACATACCGCCTGTGGGGGCCAATATCTCATCTGATTTGGCGACGGGTGGCGGTACAAGCACTTTTCTCATGGCGGTTTGCAGTTCGCCATCTAACAATTTCTCAGGAAGCGTGATGCTGAGATCTGGGTTCACTTTTAGGTCAAAGAACCCTGTGTTAAAACCGACGTAAGGCAAAATGGATAAGAGCTTATTACCTACTTGGTAACCCATGTGTGCGGCTTGTATGGCTTTCCACTGTTCATTACTGATATTTTCACGCGCTGTACTCGGAGCGGTATTTTCCATTAGGGCTGCGTTTATAACCGAGAAGTCATCGGTGCCTAATTTTTCTTCTAGCGTGTCGTAGAAGCTAAGCGCATCGCTAAGAATTTTTTGGTCGTGGTCCCAAATCATATACGCCGCATATTCACCAGAGCGATATTCCATGCTGAGAAATTGGTATAAATCAGCCAGTATTCGAATGGGGTTGGTACTCCATGTGACCTTGCCTTTCTCCAGCGTAAAGTTCTTTTGGTTGATGCTCAACCAGCCCGCGAGTTTGTGCGGTTGATTCAATAGCTCTTGTATGGGGCGCGTTAATAAAAGTCGTTTGCGATCCAGTGCATTTTTTAAGGCTTGTGCCGCTTCTGTTTCGATTGCTTGTTCTGTGGCGTCTTTGGAAATTTTTCGGTAGGCATAAAGCAGATCTAAATTATTGGCGCTTTGCTTTAATAAACCAACAGCGGTTAGGTAGGGCACAATAAAGCCAGTGGTTGGGCGGGCATTAATATTGTTGCCTAAAAACCAATTGACCAGACCGTAATGAAATTCCAAATTCGTCGCCAGGTCTTTACCGCGTAATACTGTTGTGCGCAGAATCTCTGCCAACTTCGCGTAGCTGTTGGTCCGATTGTCGCCAACCGTTAGTAGCAGGGCAATGTTGCTGTCGTAAGCACCGGCTAGGTGATACTTCATAAACACATTGGTATCGGGGTTTTGCAAGCTAATGCCTTGGTCATCACGAATTTCGCCTTCGCGTACGTCCGACCATTTTTCGATAAGGCCACCAGCATGGGGAGCCAAAGCTTGGTTAGTTGCATTCAATCGGGCTTCTACCGATGCGGTATTACGTAATTGGCGAACCGGCTTTGGTAAACGCGGGCCGTGTGCGGCTAATAACACCATGGCTTCGACCAAGGAATTAACAACAAAGCTTTCGTTTTCATTTTTGGGATTGGTAAATTCTAGGGCGTAACATAATTCCGTTACACGGTGCTCTACCTGAATGCGAGTGTTCATTTCCATAAAGAAATGTTTGTCACGATCAACAATACATTCAAAAGTAGAAACTGAATCTAGGCCCACTGCTTCGCCGAAACGTTCGGATTCCGCTTCCATGGCTTGCAGTGTTTTAATATCTTGGCTTAGAACGCGATACTCATCTTGGTTATCGGTTTGTTCGGCAACTTTTAATGCCGCTTCTAAGTCTTCGGTAATAACCGAAACTTCGAGAAGCTTTTGCTCGTGCATTTGCAAAGAACAATCACGGCCACCCATGGCTAAGCACCAGTCTCCATTACCGATGACTTGGATTTCTTGGTGGCGAGTGGTTTCAATGTTGAGTTCAACCAGAACGTTTTTGTTCTCACCCAGGCCGGTGGCTTTTACTTCGTTCAGTATTTCTAATACTAGCGCGGGAGCTTTTGCAGCGGCTTGCGATAAGCGACTTTCAAGGTCGCCTTCATAAGCTGCGGGGGATGCCAAAATACGTTGGCCTTTACCGCCACCACCACCGATGCACTTTAAGCGAATACGGTTGGAGGGGTATTCACGGCACATCACAATGACTTGTTCACTAATGGTCTCAGAGAGTTCGTCAATGGTGTAAAGGTCGACGCCTTTTGTGTAACTCGCGGTCAATACAATATCGGATTTATCTTCGAGGCTAATACTTTCGTCGTCTAAGGTCGCCGCATCAACGGCAAGTGATTCTGCGTTGACCAGTTTTTTAAGCGCCGCAACGTCTTTATGTTTTTTTAGTAGCGTTAGCGCGGTTGCGTTATTGACACCGGGCGTTACGCTCACGCCCACTTTTAATGCGGTGCGTTTGGCTTCGTCTTTAAGGCCTGCATCGTGAACTGTTTTTGAACAGGGGCCAATAAAGTTTAAGCCCGCTTGCTCCATGGCGCGGACCATGGTTTCGTCTTCGGCCATAAACCCATAGCCGGTAAAAATAGCGTTGTAGCCATTGTCTTTAGCAATACTAATAATCTGCTGGATACGAACGTTGCGTTCTTCTTTATCGGCGCCAGTGTAATCGGGTACGCGATGAACACGATTAGGGTCGGTCAGCTGACGCAGTTCTGGCGCTAAGGCGTTTTGGTAAACAATCGAATCTTTTTCCGATAATAAAATACCGTAATGGCTAATGCCCATTTCTTCGAACACGTCCATCGCTTCTTTACGGATCGGTCCACGGCAAATAATGAGTGGCTTGATATGCCCGCAGTCAAAACTTTTGACCCAGTCGGATGTGGCATTTCCCAAGCGGCGGTCTTTATGAATCAGCGGATTATTTAAGTAATTATCGTTGCTCACAGATCAAAGTCTCTTAATAGGTGTTTCTGTTTCAGTGCTGTGTGTGACGGCACCGTAGTTGAAATTCTTTTTGTGTTTGAATGCTCAGCCAGTCTTGTTAGCTAGTGTCCATCCAGAAATAGGTCTCTACTGCGATCGAATTTAAAACGCCATTTTCACACCACAAGATATAGTTGTTTGGAATAACCAAACGCCCATATCTTGTGATGCAAAACTGACATTTTAAATTCGCTCTCGCAACGAGCCATTTCTGGATGGACACTAACTAGTGGAATTCGCGTTGAATGCTGTTAAACGGGCTGGGTTCGTAATGCCGTAAATGGAAATTCATATTTTCTGTGAGAACTTGGCGTAAATCTGAAGGCATAACAATTTGGGAAATGGAGCCGAGGCTTAAGGCTTCGTTAGGATTCATTAATTCCTGTTCGTACTGTTTAACCAGTACCGCTTCTTGTTCTTTACCCCAGTTTTTCGCAGCGTCGCTGGCGGCTTCTTGGGCTTCTTCTGCGTCCATTCCTTCGGCGATAAAATCGGTTTTTAATGCCATTACTTTTTGCGGAACGGTGCTGCGAATGCGTTTTAATTCTTTTTTGTAAACGAATTCAATACCGGCTGGCCCCATAACGGCCGCTCGGGTCGATGGCAAAGCAATAACAAAGTCGGCGCCAGTTGGGTAATTATTGTAGGAGGCATAAGCACCGCCAAAGGCGTTACGAATGAGCAATAAGAAGCGTGGTGTGCGCAAATCGATAATCGCATCCAGCATTGCTCGACCCGCCTGAACTATACCGCGTGCTTCTTGGTCTTTACCGGGAAGAAAACCGGTGGTGTCTTCCATAAAAATAACGGGAATATTATAAAGGTTACAAAAACGAATAAAACGCGCGTTTTTGTATGCCGCATCAATATCAATTTGGCCGGAAGAGACGGCACTGTTGTTGGCCACAAAGCCTATGACATTGCCGCCCATTCGACCTAAAGCACAAATTGTATTACGCGCACGTTCGGGTTGAATTTCGAAAAAGTCACCGTGGTCGCATAATTGCTGAATTAAAATGGAAACATCAATAGGGGTGTTAAAGCCGCTGGGTGAATTAAAGGCTTTCCTTAATAGAATGTCGATGTCCCAGGTTTTACGATCCACCGGATCGGAGGTGGGCTGAAAAGGCGCCAGCTCATTGTTATTACTGGGTAAGTAATTCAGCAGTTCTTTTACTTTACGTAAGGCGCTGACTTCATTGGGGACGACAAAGTCGGTTACACCGCTTTGGCTGTGTACACGGGGGCCGCCGAGTTCGTCTGCTGTGACATCTTCACCCAGTACCGACTTAATAACACCAGGGCCGGTTAAACCAAAGAAGCTTTCGTTAGGCTGTATAAGGAAGCTGCCTTGGCGAGGCAGGTACGAGCCGCCGCCTGCGTTAAAGCCAAACATACACATAATAGAAGGTACAACGCCGCTGATTTTACGCAATGCGGTAAATGCTTCGGCATAACCGTCCAAACCGCCCACACCTGCAGGTACGAAGGCGCCAGCACTGTCGTTAAGACCGACGAGGGGGATTTTACGTTTTGCGGCAAGCTCAAATAAGCGCGCGAGCTTTTTACCGTTGGTGGCGTCCATAGAGCCTGCGCGAACGGTAAAGTCATGGCCATATAGCGCCACGTCACGGCCATTGATCTTCACAATAGCGGTTACGAGTGAGGCGCCATCGAGGTTTTTACCCCAGTTTTGAAATAAAACGGTTGGGTCTTCATCTGTGAGCACCGAAATACGTTCCCAGATGGTCATCCGGTTCTTTTGGTGCTGACGTTCAATGCTGGCAACTCCAGCAGAGGTTTTAGGGCGTTGAATGAGGTCGTGACCCTTCTTTAACGTTTGTTCGTGCAGCCCTGGCACGCACGATACCTGGCCTGGGACGCAAAATTCGACTTCAGCCTCTTTTACAAAAGGGTTGTCTAATGATGCCGCTGGCTGGGCCGTGGCAGAAGGTTTTTTGGCTGTTTTTGTCATGTGTCTGCAATTCCAACTCGTTATGCCGGGTGGGGGAGTTTAGTGACTCTGCTTTCGGAGTTCAACAGTTATTGAATTTTTGCCGGGTAATTAGTTTGGCGCACTAAACAACCGTTTCGCTTGTTTGGCGGTCAAGGAAAGCCGACAGTCAGGGTCTAAATTGTCCACTATTCACTGAATAATAGACGAAAAAGCGCGCCAAAATTTAACTTCTGAAGCCCTTATTGAGGAGGTTTAAAAAGGGCTCGAGATTCAACGAGTGTTGAGGGTTTTCGGGGGCTGGGCGGTAGTTGATGGTGTTGGTCTCGCATGTGTTCAATCAGTGTGTAAGGTGGTTGATGGGCGTTGCCAGGTCCACGGAGTATTTGCGAGGTGTTTTAAAGATGAGCTCGCGAAAATATCGGCGGATTGAGAGGATATTGTCGACTTTTTTGATGTGCTGTAAAACACCCCTGGTGACGGCGTGATCACCCGTTTCAATCACTTTAACCTCAATATGGGTATTAGATTCCATGGGGATGCCGGGATCTAGAGTGCGCTGAAAGGCGTCTTCGAACATTTCCTTTGTCTTGGTTTTGTTTGCTGCAATCACCAAATAGTCGAGTAGGGTAAGCGAATCAATAAAATTCTCGATCACGGTCTAGCGCATGGTGTTTTCGTTTCCCTTATGTACGCTGATATCGTGCCACGAACGAATGACTGCATGCTAACATAAAGATAAACGTATCAAACCGGTGAGTACGACCCTTTATGCCCAACCTGAACCCCGATAGCGGTTTAACGCTCGACATTATCCGCAGAATAGAAGCAACGCTGCCTGAACTGGATACATCAGCGGTGGTGTCTTTTGACGCGGTGGATGAGGACTTGAGGTGTTATTTTGATACCTACGGCTTTAATCGTTTAGCGTGTGAAGCGGATTATTCCCTTGGTTTTTTAACTTTTGCGACAGAAAAAGTCGCGACGCACTTTTGGCATATTGAAAACTCATCGGCTACGGTATTTGTTGCTCACGGTTTATTTGATCATGTGGGTTTGTTTCTTGATGTCGTCGAGGCCTTAGTTCAGGCCGGTTACTCTGTGGTCGCGATCGATTTCCCTGGTCACGGTTTAAGCGAAGGGGAGAGAGCGGTCATCGGTGATTTTTTAGAATACGCGAATGTCATTGATGAGGTGATGGAACGATTGGCCGAGAGTATGCCGGGGGATTTTTATGCCTTAGGGCAAAGCACCGGTTGTGCGGCTATCTTAAATTACTTGCTGGTGAAAAGAGGCTCTGCATTTAAAAAGCTTGTGTTACTGGCCCCGCTTATTCAGCCGCGAGGATGGATGAAGGTAAGCCTTTCTTATTATTTACTGCACAAGTTTGTTCGTTTTGTTTCGCGCAGCTTTACCACTAATTCCCACCGCGAAGGGTTTTGTGAATTTCTTGCCGATAATGATCCGCTTCAACCGAGACATATATCCGTCGAATGGGTGGGGGCAATGATCAAGTGGGTAAAGTCGTTTGATTCTTATAAGAGCGTCAACATAAAGACGATCGTGATTCAGGGAGATGCGGATGAAACGGTCTATTGGGAGAAAAATTTACCGCGTATTGAGAAAAAGTTTCCGCAATGTCGTACGGTAATGGTTGAAGGTGCCATGCACCACCTTTGTAAAGAGGGGGATGCATGGCAATCGCAAGTGTTTAAACAGGCGATTGATTTTTTACGGATGAATTAGTGCCAATCTAAAATCTGTATCTAGTAAAGTACGCGACAACGAATCGTTTCTGGGATTGATTTTAGATGTTTTAAAGCCGCTTCGCTGTATTTCGAATCCACATCGACAACCACGTAACCAACGGCTTCATTGGTTTGTAAATACTGCCCGGCAATATTGATGTCATTTTCAGACAGAATATTGTTAATCGCGGTGAGTACGCCCGGTACATTTTTGTGGACATGTAAGAGGCGGTGAACGTTGCGGTGAGCGGGCAATGCCACTTCAGGGAAGTTAACCGAGGATAAGGTTGTTCCATTGTCTGAATATTTAATTAACTTTTCAGCTACTTCAAAACCAATGTTCTCTTGCGCTTCCATTGTTGATCCACCGATATGCGGCGTGAGAATGGTGTTGTCGAATTTGCGCAATGGGCTTTCAAAGGTTTCTTTATTGCTTTTGGGTTCCGTTGGGAATACATCGATGGCTGCTCCCGCAAGATGTCCACTTTCCAACGCTGCAGCCAGTGCGTCAATATCGATGACCGTACCGCGTGAAGCGTTAATTAGGATGGAGCCTTTTTTCATGATCGCGAGTTCTGGTGTCGAGATCATGTTTTTAGTATCGGGTGTTTCGGGAACGTGCAAGCTAACGATATCGGCCTTGGCCAATAATTCGTTCAATGATTTACACTGAATGGCGTTACCCATGGTGAGCTTGGTGACCACGTCGTAAAACATAACGGTCATGCCGAGCGCTTCAGCGAGTACGCTGATTTGGCTACCTATCGAACCGTAGCCGATTAGGCCAAGAGTCTTGCCGCGAATTTCAAAAGAGCCTTTGGCTGTTTTTAACCAACCGCCACGGTGACAGGCTGCGTTTTTGCTGGGGATATCACGCAATAAAAGAATTGCTTGAGCCAAAACTAATTCTGCAACACTTCGTGTGTTGGAGTAGGGCGCGTTAAAAACAACAACACCGTGTTCTTGTGCGGCTTTTAAATCGACTTGGTTGGTGCCGATACAAAAGCAGCCAACGGCGATTAACTTAGGGGCAGCTTCAAACACTTCACGCGTGAGCTGTGTGCGAGAGCGAAGGCCGATAAAGTGGGCGTCTTTAACTTTATCTTTTAGTTCGTCACCGGTCATTGCTGTGTGGATATAATCCACATTGGTATAACCTGAATGCTCTAGGCTATCGACGGCTGACTGGTGTACACCTTCAAACAAAACAAATTTAATTTTATCTTTTTCCAAAGAAGTTTTTGCAATATTCATGTCTATCTCGTTCTATGCTCACTCGCGGTCAATCCCGCGAAAAAATGTTAAAAATCGTGTTGCGTGTTAAACCCGATGGCTTTTACGCGGGCAGTAAGGTTTTTACGCCGTCGCTGGTGCCAAGCATTAATACGTTGGCTGGGCGAAGGGCAAAGAGCCCGTTGGTGATGACACCCGTAATTTGATTGATCTGTTGCTCTAAGGTGGTTGCGTCGTCGATGGATAAATCATGCACATCGATTATTTCGCCACCATTGTCGGTAATCACGCCTTCGCGAAAGATCGGGTTGCCGCCCAGTTTTTTGAGTTCTGCAATGACGTGCTTTCGAGCCATCGGAATAACTTCCACGGGCAATGGGAATTTACCCAGGGTGTCCACCCATTTACTGGCATCGGCAATACAAACAAATTCGTCGGAACAGGCTGCGACGATTTTTTCACGGGTAAGGGCTGCACCGCCGCCTTTGATCAAATGCAATTGGTCATTGGACTCATCCGCACCATCAACATAGATGCGAACACGTTCAATGCTGTTCAAATCGACAACTTCGATACCGTTTGCGCGAAGTCGTTCTTCTGAAGCGCTAGAACTGGCAATGGTCGCCTTAAAAGAGGCTTTGTGTTCGCCGAGCAAGTCGATAAAACAGTTGGCTGTGGAGCCAGTGCCAATACCGAGGATATCGCCTGGTGACAGGCGTGGAATGACGTAGTCAATAGCGGCTTGGGCCACGGCTTGTTTCAATTCGTCTTGTGTCATGAAGATGCTCGAATTCGATTGCTGTCAAAAACGCGCATTCTACCCTAATTTTGAGCGTCTATGCGGTCTAGAGGGGAAAATGCGAGCAATTTATGAAACCTCCATGACTTGGCTATGGCTATCTATTAGTATTGCCTCCCCCCGATATGTGCGGTTCGCACATATCGCTGAATTAGACTGAACTGAAAATACCATGCCGCAAAACTACTTAAAACGCATACTCGACGCCCGCATATACGACCTAGCCATTGAAACGCCCCTTGATAGCGTGCCTTTGATTAGTAGCCGTATTGGTAACACCGTCTTGCTTAAGCGTGAAGATTTGCAGCCGGTGTTTTCATTCAAGCTTCGCGGTGCCTATAACAAGTTGCTACGGCTCAGCGATGAGCAAAAAGCTGCCGGTGTTATCGCCGCATCAGCGGGGAATCATGCGCAGGGTTTGGCTCTAGCCGCTAAGCACCTCGGAATAAAAGCCATTATCGTGATGCCGAAAACGACTCCGGCGATTAAGGTCGATGCGGTGCGTCGTCGCGGTGCAAAAGTGGTATTGGTTGGCGACGCCTATGACGATGCAGCCGCACATGCCAACGAATTAGTGAAAGAAAAGGGGATGACCTACATACACCCCTTCGATGACCCCGATGTGATCGCAGGCCAAGGCACTGTGGCGATGGAGATCCTGCGTCAGTATTCCGGCCATATCGACGTGATTTTTATTCCCGTTGGGGGTGGTGGTCTATGCGCGGGCATGGCGGCCTATATCAAAATGGTTCGCCCTGAAATCAAAGTGATTGCCGTAGAATCTGAAGATTCTGCTTGCTTGAAGCTCGCAATGGATAAGCAGCGCCGAGCGGTGTTGCCCCATGTGGGAATATTTGCCGACGGTGTAGCGGTTGCTCAGATTGGTAAAGAACCCTATCGCCTAATGAAGGATCTCATTGATGGTGTGATCACGGCCAATACTGATGAAATGTGTGCTGCGATTAAAGATATCTTTGAAGATACCCGTTCGATTGCTGAACCTGCGGGCGCTTTGTCCCTTGCGGGTTTAAAGAAATACGCTGCCGAGAATAATTTACAAGGCCAAACACTGGTTGCCATCGACAGTGGTGCGAATACGAATTTTGATCGCCTTCGTTATATCTCTGAACGTACGGAGATTGGTGAAAAACGAGAAGCGATTTTTGTCGTCACGATTCCTGAAAAAGCAGGGAGTTATAAAAAATTCTGTAAAGTGATCGGTAAGCGTGCCATTACTGAGTTTAACTACCGTTACTCGGATAGCAGCGATGCGCATATTTTTGTTGGGCTGCAAATCTCACCCGAAGGGAATGATCGTGGCGATATTGTTGCCGCACTCGATAAAGCAGGGTATCCCGTCGATGATATGACGGATAACGATGTGGCTAAAAACCATATTCGCCATATGGTGGGTGGGCATTCGTCGGGCGTCGAAAATGAACTTGTTTACCGTTTTGAATTTCCCGAACGCCCAGGGGCTTTGTTAGAATTTTTAACCAAGTTGGCGGGCCGTTGGAACATATCGATGTTCCATTACCGCAATCACGGTTCAGCATTCGGACGGGTGTTGATTGGTTTGCAGGTGCCGAAAGGCGAGCGCAAAGATCTCGAAAAATTACTCGATGAATTGCAGTATGAATATTGGGAAGAGACTGACAATAAAGCTTATCAATCGTTTCTGGCTTGATTGTTTTTAGCTTAGCCTCTTTATTAGTTGATCGCCTTTCCTCTCTAATTATTATGCACATCGATGAATATCTTTTCATCGATGTGCTTTAAAATCCTATTTAAGTTGTTGTAGTCATGCCAAATACTTCCAATAATCGCATTCTTGATATTCAACCTGTGGCAACACCGGAAGAGATTATTAAAAAAATTCCTGTAACGACCAAGGTCGAGCAGCTCGTCGTCAAAACACGACAGTGCGTGAGCGATATTCTGCATAAGCGCGATAAGCGTTTGCTTGTTGTTGTTGGGCCTTGTTCCATTCACGATGTGGCCGCAGCTCATGAGTATGGTGAGCTGCTATTAAAAGCGCGTGAAAAATTCCAAGACCGTTTAGAAATCGTGATGCGGGTATATTTTGAAAAGCCTCGTACAACGGTTGGTTGGAAAGGCTTGATTAACGATCCTGATTTGGATGACAGCTTTAATATTAATAAGGGCTTAATGCTGGCGCGACAGTTGTTGGCGGATCTTAATGAAAGTGGCTTGCCTGCAGGCTCTGAATTTTTAGATATTGTCACCGGTCAATATTATGCTGACCTCATCAGTTGGGGGGCGATTGGCGCGCGTACGACGGAAAGCCAGGTGCATCGTGAGTTGGCTTCTGGGCTATCTTGCCCGGTGGGTTTTAAAAACGGAACGGATGGGAATATTAAAATCGCCCTGGATGCGATTAAATCTTCTAATAGCCCGCATATCTTTTTATCGCCAACGAATAAAGGGTCGACCGGTATTTTTAAAACGGCGGGGAATGCTGATGCTCATTTAATTTTGCGTGGTGGTAAAGCGCCGAATTATGATGCTGAAAGTGTAAAAGAAACGGTGGATGGTCTTTCTGGTCGTTCAGTGGGAACCGGCTTGGTTATCGATTGTAGTCATGCGAATAGTAGGAAACAATTTTCGAGACAGAGTCTTGTTGCTGCGGATATTGCCGAGCAAATTCGTAATGGCCAAGATGCGATTAATGGCGTGATGATTGAAAGTCATCTAGTAGAAGGGCGGCAGGATGTTGTGGCTGGAAAAGATTTGGTTTATGGGCAAAGCATTACGGATGCTTGCGTCAATTGGGCTGTTACGGAATCTATTTTGGAGGCGTTATCTGATAGTGTCGATAGTCGGTATTGATTGCTGGCTATCTATCTGTCGTGATTATAGCGTGTTGAGAGGGAATAATACGTGAACAAACGTCAAATTAAAAAGGCCCTTGATGTTCTAGCCGAGCGGGATACGCATCTGTGCGCTGCACTCAAACGTGTCGGCTATCCTGAACCGCGTCTTAGCCCAAAAGGATTCGAGGCGTTCTTAACGGCGATTATAAGTCAGCAAATATCAATTCGTGCTGCTGCGACGATTAAGCAGCGTGTCGTTGATGCCTTGGGTGAGGTCACACCTGAAGTCCTGTTATCTCTTCCTGTCGAAACCCTACGCACTGCTGGAATGTCTTACAGAAAAGTGGAGTATGCGCGTGGCCTAGCCGAGGCCATTGTCTCTGGTGAATTTTCTCCAGGTGCTTTAGACGATATGGATGATCAAGAAGCTATAATGCAAATTACGCAGTTGCGCGGCTTTGGTGTTTGGAGTGCGGAGGTGTATTTGATGTTTTCAATGGGGCGGCCAGATATTTTCCCCGCTGATGATTTGATTATTCGGCAGTCTTTAGAAAAAATGAAACGTAAGCGGAAGAAACTTACGGCGAAGCCAGCGAGGGAGTTGGTTAAGCATTGGGCGCCGTATCGTAGTGTGGGGAGTTTATTTCTTTGGCATTTTCATCATGTGGATAAAAATTAAAACGCAAGTCTCAGTGGGTTAAGCACTTGGTAGATCTCAGCAATCACCAAGTCTGAATATGTACGATTTCCCTCTTGATACTCGTGAAATTTCGGCTGGATCATCGCACTTTGTATAACCGGATGACTCAAGGTAGTAAACCATTCCGAATGAAAGCGCCGGAGCTAAAATAGCAACGGCGATAAAGTTTGATATGAGAATGGCCCCGGCATTTCTTTCGATGAAGCCGCCTCTGGATCTGAGACCAAAAAACTCTCCTGCGCATAGGGTTATAAATAATGAGGCAAACGTAAGATAAAACATTCCCGTATCAAAATTAACTTCAATAGCTCCTACTTTTATTTGTTGTAGTATTATTGTACCTTCATAAAGTGGATATATACATGTAGGTACTGCAAATAGAGCAAGAATGAAAAGGGTGACGTTTTTTGTGTGTGATGTCATTAATATCCCTGGATGCTATACATTCCGCATGGCGCAAACAGGCACTTTATCAGAGAAGGGCTTTTTTCTAAGTAACGAAGTTCACTCTTAAATTCATATGTCATTCTATCTAGCTCTAAGCCAATTTCCTTGTATGCTTGAATTAAAGCATTTGTAACTCCATATCTTTTGTCGATTTGATCGAGGACATAACCGACTAATAGTCCAGTTCCTATTGCAATCAAAAATGGTGCGGCTACAGCCGAACCGAATACTATTGTAGTGCCTGCTAATGTTGCAGCTAATGCGGCAGCAACGGAGCTAATCCCGATTTTGAAAAAGTCTGTTGTTAATGTACCGAGCAAGCCACTCATCGTTGCTTTGTCATTTAAAATGTAGTCAATAACTTCGATTCCAGTAGATAGTACAAAAGTTAAGACGAAACCTCCTTTTATTGATTTGGCTATCCCTTTTGGTCCAATGGCCATACGTACAACCTTAGGATTACTTGTCAGATATCGAACACCTTTGAAAACGTCTCTCGTGCCTGGATAACCCTTAAATATTACGTAACGTTTCCCGTTTGCATAGGTTTTAATTTTCACCATGTTAGGTCTAAACCCAAACTCTTTAATGATCAGGGAAGCTGTTGCAGTGTCTAAAATTGGAGCTGTATAAGAGGCTGCGGTTTTTAACGTATTTTTATTTTCTTTCCATGCCTTGAGCAGAAGGTCCTCGGGAATGATTTGGATTATCTGGTCGTTTTTTTGTAGGGTTTCTACTAGCTTGTCGTCCATTTTCATAGCGCTTTCCTCTGGGTTTTATTTGCAGATTGATATTTTGTCTGATAACTGGAAATAATGATTTGCTTTGATTGTATCCTTTTCTACTCCAATGCCGCGGCAAAAAAAGTAACCCAGCATGAAATTTGCGTGACCGTTTCCGCCTTTTGCTGAGACGCTATACCAATGCATGGATTTTTTTATATCTACTTGGCTCCACTCCCCTTTTTCGTAGGATTTTGCCAATAGGTATTCCGCTTCTGGATCGCCAGCGTTAGCCTTTTTTTCAAGATTTCTAAGTAAATCTGCGGTAGTAATATTTTTAGCGCCTTTACCCGTAATTATCATGGTTGGCTGCCTGGTAGGCTTAGATAACCGATCAAACTCTCTTTGCCAATCCGTTGCTATTAGAAAATTTACGCTGACGCCGTAGCCATTGCTATATGACAGAGATAGCTGGAGGGCAGCATCAGCAAATCCTTTAGACTGTGAATACTCAAGAAGCTTTATCGCTTCACTCAATGCTTTTGGGGTTGTGGGCTCTTGCTGTAAACAAACGGCTACAAAATAGGCCGCTTCTGGTACGGAGTAAAGGTTTTGATTATTTACATATAGGGCTGTGTTTCTACAGCTTTCGGTATAGAGGTTTTCCTGAGTTAGATTGATAAGTTTTTCTGTTGAGTTCTCTGGGGCGGCTAGAGCTCTCAGAGTGGAAAAGCTAAAAAGAAGCAAAAACAAAGATATTTGCGCCAAAGTTCGTCTATAACGTTCGATCTTGTTAGGAGGGTGTTCCATTCGTTCTTACTTAATATCCAGTGAATATAATTTATCTTGGGAGACAGTATCAATTATTGAGCAAGATATCATCTAATTATTATATGTAATGGCCTATAGCGAGACTCTGTTCACAACTGATATTTTGTTTGATTTTGACGCGCTAAAACTGACTTTGTGGTTTAGCTGTGTTGGACTACTAGAGCCGGTCGTCCCGATATAGTTGGGTGTTGAAAATATCTATTTTTTTGTAACAGATCTTTCTGGAGCAGTATCAAACGGCACATTTCGAAACAGCTTTCTCACAAAGAAGTTCACCGCTGGAACTCGATGCCTAGCCCAGACAAATGTATCGACAGGTTTCGCCCCTAAGCTGGCCTTCGGTTCCAAAGCGGTTCGACCGAATAATACTTGCGTACACCCCCATATCAATTGCACTTTGAATGACTAACTGCAACAGCCTAAAATAGATGGGGTATTTCGAGTTGGCCTCGTAATTCAGGCCCACATAGTAGGCGATAGCTTTATCATGGTCTTTAATGACTGTGACAAAACCCGCAATCTCATTTTCACGCTGAATCGCAAAGCAGGTGAATTTGTCTTTCAGTGCATCTTGAAGCGCAAGAAAGTAGCCTTGGGATAACGTGGCGAGCCGAGTGGAGGATTTTTCCTCGACGGCTAAATATAAGCGGTGAAGCTCTTTGTCAATCTCTTCTGTGATCGTGATTTTATTACATGCAAAATTGGCCTGATCTAGAGTCTTTATGACTTTCTTGATACGGCTGCGGTATTTTGAAGTGAGGTTGCTGAGGTAATCATCAAACGATGAGATGTCGCTGGACAGATCTAAAACCATATCGGGATCTGTTTGTATACGTCGATAGCTGAAGCGTTCAATGATTTGTGATACTTCTAAGGCCTCTCCCTTGAGATCCTTAATAAGAACAAAATCAATATTGCCGGATAGTTTCTCAGCGCCTCGTTCCTCACGCTCCGCGTGGGAATGCATATCAAACGAGGGAAATCACATCGCTAATATTAAATACTGAGTACCGTATGCATTCCCACGCGCGACTCCATGGACTGGGGGAGGTAGAGCGACTCATTAGCGCAGGAAGCGCGTAAGTAGAATAACGCAGGAGCAGTTATCGAGGAGAGAGAAAGCCGAGAGCGTGAGGAACAGGAATAATGCGCTGCAATCCCTATGGTTATCGGAGATTAAGACCTTAAGGAAGTGCCATTCTCATCTGATGTCAGTTTAAATCAACTGCGAATTTCTTAAGCAGTTCCATTGGAACGATTTCGAGGGCTTTGATATGTGTTCTTTGAAGGTGGACTCTGGGAGCCATTCCGTTTTTTTCAGCTTCTAGCCAGCGGGCGGCACATAGGCACCAGCTGTCCCCAGGTTGCAATCCCGGAAAATTAAATTCGGGAACCGGGGTGGATAAATCGTTGCCTCTGAACCGGGAGTATTCTAAAAAACGCTGGGAGGTTTCTATGCAAACGGTATGTGAGCCGATGTCGTCTTTGCAGGTGTTGCATTTGCTGTCTCGGTAAAAGCCTGTAGCAGGGTTTTCCCCGCAGACTGCTAACGCTTCGCCAAATACGTTAATCGACTCGTCCATTTCCATTTCTGTTGCCTTTGATTTATCTGTTTTTTAGTGATTTGTTAATGCTGCGAATTAAAATTCGATAGGTAATTAATATTTTAAGCGCCAGGCTTCAAACCCGCCGTCAACACTGTAAACCTCTGTGTATCCCTTGCTGGAGAAATAGTCTGCGGCGCCTTTGCTGGTATTTCCGTGGTAGCAGTAAATGATGAGCGGCTTATCTTTCTTTGTTTGAGATATAAACTCCTCAATATTACCGTCGAGCACGTTAATGGAATTGGCAATGTTTGCTTCAGTAAATGCGCCAGGGTCCCTAACGTCTGCTAAGGCTACATCGCCTTTGTCGATGAGCGCTTTTGCTTCATCAATCGATATACATTTATAAGTCATGATTGTCTCTTTGATTCACGATCAATTAGTTTTCGTTGGGTTAGTCGAATTTCAAATCAAGGCTTACCGGACAATGATCCGAACCCAAAATATCATTGTAAATATCGGCATCTTGAATATTACCTTTCAGTGATGGAGATGTTAAAAAGTAATCAATCCTCCAGCCAACGTTATTGGCTCTAGCGCCAGCGCGGTAGCTCCACCAGCTGTATTTGACCTCTTCGGGTTTTACCTGGCGAAAGGTGTCGATAAACCCAGCATCCATAAGGTTTTGAAAACCATCGATTTCTTCCTGCATATATCCAGCGGATTTATTGTAGTTGGGCTTAGGGCGGGCCAGGTCGATGGGCTGAAAGGCGACATTAAGGTCGCCGCATACGATGACCGGCTTGGTTTTTTCCAATTCTTGTAAATAGAGGAGGAAGGCGATATCCCAGCTCTGGCGATAGCCGAGCCGTTTGAGTTCGCTGCCTGAATTTGGTGTATATACGGTCACAAGAAAGTAGTCTTTAAACTCTGCGGCTACCACGCGGCCTTCTTGGTCGTGTTCTTCTATGCCCATATCGATAGTGACGTTTATGGGCTCTTCTTTGGATAGAATCGCTGTACCGGAATAGCCTTTCTTTACCGCTGAATTGACGTAGATATGATAATCGTCGATCTCTTCAAGGGCTTCGAACACTTGGTCATCTTGAGCCTTGGTTTCTTGCAAACAAAGCACGTCGGTTTCCATTGAATCAAAGGATTTTACAAAGTCTTTTTTAATCGCGGCGCGAATACCGTTTACATTCCAAGAAACCAAGCGCATTAGGGATAGCCTTCTGTATAAATTTTCGCGAATGGTAGCAATTTCAGGCTAACAAATATACGGGTGCTTGGTGAGAGGGTGGGTTGGAGTGCTTAATGTCTGTAAGGAGCGAGGTAATTATCGGTTTGTGCGTTTTGCGTGGAGCGCACACGGAAGAATATTTTGTCTGGGGGGATAATTATCAGTTATACGAGGTGGGTGCTTTATTGGGGTATTCGTTTGACATCGCTGAGCACTTTCGAATTGAGCCCATGGTGGGCGTTAGTCGTTGGGAGCTGGATCGCGAAGAGTGTGAGTTTAATAGCCCAGGTCCTGAGGAATCGCGAGAAATTAACGGCACAAATATTTATTGGGAAATAAATTTTGAGGCGCTCATAAATGACTTCGTTCAGTTGAACCTGTCATATACTCGTGGGGAATTTAAATTTGGCAGCGTTGAGGCTTTACGGTTTGGCGCGAAGTTTGCGTTTCAAGTTGGTTCGCAGTAGCGGTCTGTTTATGGTCGGGCGCTAACTATTGCTTGGGGGCTTCATTATCATAGCCTAATAATGTGGAGGAATAGGCTGGGAGATACGTATATCCGTACTCTCCCGCTATTCAGAGAATGTTTTCGTTTATATTACCGACGCTTTCTTCCCGTAACTTTCCCTCTACCTTTTCTCTGCGGAACAGGATGTCGTCCGCGAGAGCGAGTAGTTCTTTCGGGGGGGACCAATGCATTTTCGCCATCGCCAATTAAATCGGTGCGGCCCATTTTAGTAAACTCTTCGCGTAGCATCGGCCACGTTTTTTCATCGTGGAAACGCAGTAGCGACTTTTGAAAGCGGCGACGGCTTAAATCTTTAGGGGTTTTGACCGCTCCACTTTTATAGCTAACGCGATGCAGCGGGTCTTTTTCTGAGTAATACATGGCCGTAGCTAGGGACATGGGTGATGGGTAAAATGTCTGCACTTGATCAAGTCGATATTTGTTTTTCTTCAGCCAAAATGCGAGGTTGATCATATCTTCATCTTCACAGCCAGGGTGGGCGGCGATAAAGTAGGGGATAAGATACTGTTTTTTACCGGCTTCTTTAGAATATTTGTCAAAAAGCTTTTTAAATTCATGAAAGGTGCCGATGCCCGGTTTCATCATTTTATTAAGCGGGCCTTCTTCCGTATGTTCCGGCGCTATTTTCAAATAACCGCCGACATGGTGTGTCACCAATTCCTTGATGTACTCTGGATCTTTAAGAGCCAAGTCGTAACGAAGCCCAGAAGCAATGGCAACTTTTTTGATGCCTTTGATACTGCGCGCTTTACGATACAGTTGCGTAGTTGGCGAATGGTCGGTGACCAGGTTTTTACAGATGCTTGGGAAAACACAAGAAAGTCGTCTGCAGCGGGCATGAATTTGCGGGTCGACACAGTTGAGCTTGTACATGTTGGCGGTAGGCCCGCCAAGGTCGGAAATAATGCCGGTAAAGCCCGGAGTCTTATCCCGAATATCTTCAATTTCTTTAAGGATCGACTCCTCTGACCGGCTTTGAATTACGCGTCCTTCATGTTCCGTAATAGAGCAAAAAGTACAACCGCCAAAGCAGCCGCGCATAATATTGACTGAGGTTTTAATCATGTCAAAAGCGGGAATGGTCGCGTCACCGTAGCTTGGGTGTGGTACGCGAGAGTATGGCAGAGCAAATATAGAATCCATCTCGTCAGTTTCGAGGGGGATGGGTGGTGGGTTGATCCACACATCTAAGGTGCCGTGTTTCTGTACGAGTGTTCGTGCATTTTGCGGGTTGGACTCAAGGTGCAAAACTCGAGAAGTGTGAGAGTACAGCGCTTTATCCGTGCGAACTTTTTCGAATGAGGGTAAGCGAATGGCCGTTTTATCATCGTCTAAATCGAATTGGCGTTGCAGGGGAAAGGGGATGATCTTGATCACTTCTTCCGCGTTCGCGTCTGGTACTGAACCACCTGAATTGGCTTCTGATTTACACTCGGCTGAACCAAAGCCCTCCACGTTGTAGGGGTTTGGAATGTCGTCAATATTTTTTGGCCAGTCGATGCGTGTTGAGTCAATCACCGTCCATCCTTTTGGAATGGATTTTTTGATGACTACCGTGCCTCGAATACTATCTATGTCTTCTATTTTGGTGCCGTCTGCTAGGCTACACGCGACCTCGATAATTGCTCGCTCGGCGTTGCCATATAGCAATATGTCAGCACCTGAATCGAGCAGGGCAGAGCGTCGCACTTCGTCGCTCCAGTAGTCATATTGGGCAATACGACGTAGGCTGGCTTCGATACCTCCAATCACTACTGGTACGTCTTTATAGGCTTCGCGGCAGCGTTGGGCGTATACCGTTACTGCGCGTTCTGGACGTTTTCCACCTTCGTTATTGGGCGTATAGGCGTCGTCGCTGCGTTGTTTTAGGTCAGCGGTGTAGCGGTTGATCATGGAGTCCATGTTGCCCGCTGTTATGCCGAAAAATAGATTAGGTTTGCCGAGCACCTTAAACGGGTCCGCACTGCGCCAATCTGGCTGTGAAATCATCCCAACACGAAAGCCCTGAGCTTCGAGCAAGCGGCCTATTAGTGCACCGCCAAAGCTGGGGTGGTCAACGTAAGCATCGCCATTTACCACGATTACATCGCAACTGTCCCAGCCTAATTCGTCCATCTCGGCACGGCTCATGGGCAAAAATGGTGAAGTTTCGTAGCATTCAGCCCAGTATTTTGGAAACGACTGTAAGTGCGGGGCTTTTTTGATTTCTAACATGGGATTACTGGGTACCAGAGAGCTTGTGTAGCGTAATTCGCGATTATACCTCAAATGCGTTTCTTAAATTGACTCTTTGGGCGGGTTTGGCGGCCTGCCTGCCTTTAGCCTGTGTGCGGACACTCTCGGCTGGAGGTTAGTGGAGTGGCAAAATAGTGAAATTAAGTCGTGATACCTATGTGGGTGAGCTATCCTTTAAGCTCAAAGTATCTCCCTATGAAAAGCCAGTTTCCGACGAGGCAATCTTATGTCTAACAAAACAGTAGATGGTATATTGGAAGAGCTAGAAGAGCATTTTCACTCGTTTCAAAATCGCTTTATAAAAGCAAAAGATAGCTATATTCATAAGCACAGCAAGGAATACGAACAAGCGCGAAAGAAAGTGAATAGCGCTAAAAAGAAGCTGGATACTGCGAAAGATCGCGCAGCTAAGGCGACTCTGAATGTAAAAGCCAAAGGGACAAAAACGGCACATGATCAGCTGGAAAAAGCGAAGGCAGCGATGACTATAGTAGGGGAAGCATTTGGTGAAGCCAAAGACATTATGCTAACGGCCGAAAGTAAGCTTAAATCGGCTAAGCCGTTTGAGAAGAAGTTGGCGGCTAGAGCCAAGGCCCTAGCCGAATTTGAAAAGGAGTGGGCTAAAAAAGAAGAAGAAGAGGAAAAAAAGAAAATTAAGCAAGCGGCTGAGCGCAAGAAGAAAGCGGTAGCGCTGAAAAAGGCCAAAGCTGCCGCTAAGAAAGCGGATGTTGCCTCGGAAGAATGAGTCAACCAGAGTAAGCTAAGGCAAGCGACTTTGGGCCTGTATAAGGGGGCTTTTCGTTGTTGTACTTTGTGCCTCGTCCAGTTGATTGGCCACGATGACTAATCACTCCTTTGTTTTGAAACTCCAGACAGTATTTGCATCGTGGCTGCGCCTAAAATAAGAACGCCACCGACAACCGTTAAATTCGCCAGTTCCTCCCCTAATACCAGCCATCCACATAATGCTGCGATAAATACTTCTACGCTGAGAAGGGCGGCGATTACATGTCCTGGAATAAAAGCAATGGACTTTCCCCACAGTAACCAAGGAACCGCCGATAGTATTCCAAATATCAATAAGTACCCCATTTGCGTTGAAGAGGGAACTGGGCTGCTAAAAGCAAAAGGCGCAAGGAAAATACAGCTCAACAACCAGCCGATGAGCATCGCGTTTAAAATTTCGTGGTTGCCGTTGTGACGTTCGCTAAGGCGTTGCCCAAAGAATATATGCACGGCAATACAAAGCCCCGCTAATAGAGCAAAGATATCGCCGATGGTTCCTTTTCCATTGATTCCGGCACTGACAATCATCACGATGCCGACTAAGCCTAGAGTGAGTCTAAACAAGTCACCTCGTAGGGGTTTCGCTCCTCTCGTCATAAAATCTAAAGCGATGGTTACCCAGGGAAATATGAACATCAGTACCACAGCGTTAGCGGGGGAGGTGTAAGTACTTGCACTAACAAATAATAAACTGTTGAGGGCGAGAGGGAGGCCACAAAAAAACTGTAACCAGGGTGACTTCGCTGAAAAGAACCCGTTAAGATGGATGTACAGGGCCAGCACAACCGCGCAACTGATACCGCGTATCCACGCGGTTCCAAGAGGCGACCAGTCTGCAAGTTGAATTAAGACTGGGTGTGTTCCCCACAGGCATGCAGCAATTATCATAAGGAGAGAGGCATGTCGTGGATTCATGGTAAGACCTGTAAGTTTCAGCTGTACCTATATGTACGCCGTTCTATTCGTATACGGCTGTGGAGTCTATCAAAAAGAGGATTTTTGTGTGTTAAATCTCGACGTAAAAAAGCTGTGTTCGTATTGTCAAAAGTCACCCCTTAGTTTTTCTGCTCAACCGCACTGTGGTGCATTGCCGTGTCAAATGGAGTGGCATAAAGAAAAGCAACATAAAACCGGGGACTATTGGAAAGCACTTGAAGTCAAGCATCAAAAAAACATTCAGGGAATTGTTGAGCAGTGGGGCAGCGATAAAAATATATCTGTTGAAGAAATTGCCTTGGTTGAAGTTCCAAATTGTAATGCCTCTTTAGAGGAAGTGCCTGATATGCGTAAAGAAGGGTTTGAAGAGCATTTAAAAGGGCTACTTTCTGATTTGGATAATGTTACTCAAGAAACGCTCTTAAGATCCCCTTTCGATACGCATAAAAATACTAACGTCTCTCATCTGCTTGGATCGATGTGCGCGCTATGCAACGGTAAGTGTTGTAACAAAGGTCGGGCGAATAATGCATTTATCCAGCGCTCAACGCTTCAGCGCGTTATCGATAATGTTGATGAGATATCCGAGGAAAATATCGTTGAAATTTATATGCAGCATATTCCAAAAGAGTCGATGGGTGGAAGTTGTTTGTTTCATACGGACAAAGGTTGTTGTCTCTCCGGCGAGTTGAGAGCGAATATCTGTGATGAGTTTTTCTGTTTAAATATTAGTGATTTTATCGATAGTTATCACGAGCTGCCAGCACCTAAAAGCACAATGGTTATTTCTGCGCATGAGTGTGAAGTGCGGAAGGTTTCTGTTTTTGAGTCGAAAGGTGAGGAACTTGAGGTTGTTGAGGTTGTTGAGGTTGTTGAGGTGAGGTGAGTTTTACAGTAAGCCAAGGCCGTCCAAAATATTCAAGCAGTGGAGTGTTGAAAGGAATTGAAACGAGTTTGGAGATGAATCAACTCTTCTTAATGCGTTCACTACATATTAGCGGGCGAAGAAAGAAGAGTTGTTATTCTGACGTTATTAAAACTGTCTTATGAGGGTAAAGGCGGCTTTACGCGTCGATAGTCAGGTATAGGTAGATCAATTTCTAAAAGAAATATCTAACGAGTAGGTTGGTGTCTGTCGCTGATGTTTTTGAGTCAGGAAAGCCATCGTCGCCATCGATACTTGAGTATGACCATTCGGCTTCTGCAGAGATAGAAAAGCGTTCATTTACCCAGTACTCAAGGCCAATCGTTGGGGCCAGAGAGTATCCGTCAGCTTCAAAAGAGGCATCAATATCCAAATAACCAATTCGTGCTCCGTAATAAAGGCCAACATTGTTTGACACAGGAGCTAGGCCAAATACGCCCACTGAAAATTCGATTACATCCAAATTGCTACCAGAATCTGGATTTATATGGGTGTATTGAATTGCGGGTTCAATACGTATTGATTCCGATACGTCAATAGGAAGGTATATTTTGGTGTCGTCTGACTTTACTGATACGCCTAAGCCGACCTTGGTTCCTTCGGCGCTAGCAATACCAGCGGTAGTTAATAAGGCAATAGCAAGCGCTAGTTGTTTCTTTTTCATGTTATATCCTTGCGGTTATCCGTTAGTAAAACAATGCTCCACAACACAGCCATCATTGAGTGTATTGTTTTATCGTTTATATTGAATTTTATTCAATCAAAAAAAGGGCGGAGTGTTTTTTGTTGAAGGATAAACTTCATCAGCCCCTCCATCTAGATGATCTGAATCGGAGGATACTGTAAATGACCTTTTTAACTCAAGTATTTATTTTTATTAAAATATTTGTTTTCTAACTTAGACCGTTTCTTTTGTTCTGGCTTGTCTTTTTTGTTACGGCTAATGCTAGAGTTTTGTGGGAATTGTAACCAGCTTGTTGTGTTAAGACCTGGTGTATAGCGAGATAGGTGTGAAAAAACAGAAAATAGCTAAACCTTCACTTTGTAATTCAGCACCGCCTCATCCCCCGTCATCCCCCGAAAACCAAAGTTGCATCCCGGCAATTCGCTAATCATAATCTCCACATCAATCGGGGCTATCCCCACATCGGTTTCGATTTTAGAAAATAGCGTATGTATCAATGATTTACGGGCTTCTTCGGATCGGCCTTCCATCATGCTGATTTCTATGACGATGTAATTGTCAGACCGGCCATCCGGGTAATAATAGTCTTCCTTTTCCATCGGGAAGAACCTGTGGGCGCGTTTGTTCTCTGGGAATTTTAAGGCATCGACCATGCTTTGATTAATCGCATCCGAAAGCTGTTTTTTACGCGGGTTTAAATGTTCTTTAATGCCGTATATCCGTATCATTTTATCTTGCCTGTGAAGTTTTTATGTTAAACCGTGTTAGGTCTTGGTCTGTTTGATTGTCTAAGATGCTACTAATTCTGTAAACCCATCTTCGCCGCCATACTTTTTTGACTTGGTCGTAGGTGGATACCATTCGGCTTTGTGGTCGTAAAAATAGTCAGATGTTGGTGCGGAAATAGTAAAATCTTTCAAGGTTCCTGGCAGAAAAGCAACAATATTGGGGTGGCGGTTATCGAGGGTGTAAACGCTTGTTCCACAGTTTTTGCAAAAGTATGTCGAGCCGTGCTCTCCAAATTGATAGCTAGTCAATTCTTGGTTGACGGCGAGAATATCGACTTCTGTAGCGGCGATTGTAACCCAGGTTGTAAAAGCTGCACCGGAATGGTTTCGGCACATATTGCAATGGCAGTTCAGGGTATCGTGCTCTTGGCTACGGATTGTAACCTTACATTTCCCGCAGTGGCATTCTGATTTCATTTTTAGTCCTTGTTATAGAGCGGTTCAGCTTGGCTGCGGCTCTTATCCTGATGGTATGTTTTTATAAAATACGCTAAGCGATTGTAGTTAAGGTATTGAATACTGCGAAAAATACAATTATTGCCTGGGGTATAGCAAGAACGAATTTAAAAGGCCGTGTAAAGGTGGTGTTTAAATTCGTTCGCAGTAGTTACCTGTTTGTGGGTGGCGTTAGCCAAGCCAGCTACATTCTTTCTATTGCATTAATGCCGAGCAAGTCTAACCCTATTTTTAGGGTGCGCGCAGTTGCTTTGGTTAACTGGAGGCGACTGTTTTTATCGTCTTCGGACACGCCATCTTTAAGCATGGGGCACGCCTCGTAAAAAGTCATAAATAAACTGGCGAGTTCATATAAATAGTTACACAGTGAGTGCGGGTAAGCATCTTCGCCAGCTTGCTCAATAATGCTGGAGAGCAATAAGAGTTTTAATGCCAGTGAACGTTCTTGAGGTTCTTGTATTTTGATTTCGCTATTGTGATCTTCTAGCGAAATATCGGCTTTACGAAAAACGCTGCAACAACGCGCATAAGCGTATTGCATGTAGGGGCCAGTATTACCTTCCAGTGAAAGCATCGCTTCCCAATCAAAAATATAATCATTGGTCCGTGTTTTTGAAAGGTCAGCATATTTTACTGCACCAATGCCGACATTGGTTGCGATAGTCGTAATTTCTTCATCGCTTAAGTCGGTATTCTTTTCTCGCACAACAGCGCTGGCGCGTTCGATCGATTCGGTTAACACCTCTGCCAGTTTAATGGTGCCGCCAGTACGGGTCTTAAACGGCTTTCTGTCTTTGCCTAACATTTTCCCGAAGGCGTGATGTTCTAGCGAGACGTGTTCGCCAACAAATTCGGCTTTACGCGCGACGGTAAAGACTTGCTTCATGTGAAGAGATTGTCTGTCATCGATAAAATATAGAATACGATCAGCATTGAGCTGACCAGTACGATAGCGCATGGCTGCCAAATCGCTTGTGGCGTAGAGAAATCCACCGCCATTTTTCTGAATAAGAACAACGCTTGGGTTGCCTTCTTTATCGGCAAGCTCGTCTAAAAATACGACTTGTGCGCCTTTATCTTCGACGGCGATTTTTTTGGTTTTAAGTACGTCGACAAGTACAGCCAAATCATCGTTGTATGCGCTTTCGCCACGGATGTTTGCTGGCGTCAATGTAACGTTCAGTTTTTGGTAGATGTCTTGATTGTGCGAAAGCGAGATCGCGCGAAATTTTTCCCAAAGGGCGAGCATTTTCTCATCGCCAGATTGAAGTTTGACGACGTATTCGCGAGCCGTATTGGCAAAGTCTTCGTCATCATCAAAATGTTTCTTGGCGCGTTGGTAAAACCCTTCCAAATCTTTAAGTGCGAGTTCGGCTTGTTCGCCTTCACTTAATTGGGTTTCTAGTTCAGCGATCAACATGCCAAATTGTGTGCCCCAGTCGCCAACGTGGTTTTGACGAATAACCTTGTCACCCAAAAATTCCAATATACGGGCGATTGAGTCGCCGATAATGGTGGAGCGTAAATGCCCAACGTGCATTTCTTTTGCGAGGTTGGGGGAGGAATAGTCGATCACGACGGTTTTTGGGTTGTTTGTTAACGGGATGTTGAGGCGAGTGTCGTTAGAAACAGTGGTTACCTGTGCCGAGATCCAGTCTTGGTTTAAAACGATATTGATAAAGCCTGGTCCTGCAATTTCTATTTTTTCGGCGATCCCCTCCAATGAGAGCTGTTCGAGGATCTTCTGTGCAAGTTCACGAGGGTTGGTCTTGAGAGCCTTGGCGGCGCCCATCGCGCCATTAGCTTGGTAATCACCCAGTTTGGGGTTTTTCCCGAGGCTGACGAGGGGCTTAAATTCTTCGGGTATTCCCGCAGATTGCATGGCAGTATGGACGTGTTGCGACAGTAGGCTTCGAATATTCATTGCAGGCTTTTTAGGTTATTTTGTTTCGGTTAGAAAGGTTCGGGATTGTAGCGGTCTGTCCGTGGATTGTTAAGTGAAGATTCTAGACTTCCATGGCGGCTATGAGTCGGTAACTCCCACTGCTTGTTCTTATTTCTGTCTGGGATGAAATTGGTGAACTTCTTGTTTGGGCTATCTATCAAAGGGCTATAACAGGATTCAACGAGTACGAACTTGATAGAGATTTAAAAATCACATGTCAACCTTTGTGGTTTTTACTGATCTTATTGCTTGTTGGTGGCCAGCTATCGCATTTGGGGAGGTGTTTTCAATACTTGCCACAAGTCTGTTCATGCAGGTTCTTGGTTTGAGCTTCCTGCTTCGCCTTAACGACTTGTCCCTATGTCGTTCACAGCCATTTGTGGCCGTGCGAGGTTCTGAAAGCTGCCCCCGGAGCGCCCTGGCTTAAGGCTGAATACTTGATGGAAACCGCGATGACATCCATTATCCTAGGATGAAGAGCTGTGGATCGAGGGGGGAACGTCTAGGGGGAATTTAGCTTTATCTTAACTTGTGAAAATAACGATTAAAGTAATGTGTGTGCGCTAGTAAGAAGTAACTTCATAGAAAGGAGAAAACGGTTTAATGAGTGATCTAATCAAAATCCACGAGGAAAACAAAATCCTCGAATTGGCGTTTAATCGCCCAGAAAAGAAAAATGCGATCAACTTGGCGATGTATCAAACCTTAGTTGATCAAATAGCCGCTGCGCCAAAAGCGGGGGTGAGGGTGATTTTGTTACATGGAGTTGGCGACTGTTTCACCAGTGGCAATGATATGGCTGATTTTGCGAGTGGGGCGGATCTCAGTGCTGATGATAATCCGATTATGGCGTTTTTACGCACGGTATTGGCCTGCCCTATTCCGATTGTTGTGGCGGTTCAGGGGAGGGCTGTGGGTATTGGTACAACGTTGTTAATGCATTGTGATTTGGTCGTTGCGGATCATACTGCTCAGTTTCGTTTACCCTTTGTTAATCTTGGTTTATGTCCTGAGTTTGCTTCTTCTGTCGTGTTGCCGCGCTTGGTCGGCCACGTGAAGGCGGCGGAATGGTTGATGTTGGGTGAGTTCTTTTCTGCAGATGAGGCTAAGGATGCGGGTTTAATTAACTCCGTTACCGAAGAGCCTTTGGCGCTTGCTCGTGAGCAGGCTCGTAAATTGGCGAATCAACCTCCTGCAGCGTTGAGGAGCACGAAAGAGCTAATGAAGCGGCGTGGTCGGGCGGAGCTCGAGTCTGTGATTAAAGATGAAATAGAAGTGTTTGCTGAGGCTTTAAAAGGCCCTGAATTTGCTGAAGCGGCGACGGCGTTTTTTGAAAAGCGCGCGCCTGATTTTTCCACATTTGAATAAGTGAGGCTGAGTTGATGACATTGGATATCGGTTGTGAAGGTAAAAACGTAGTCGTTGTTGGTGGTACGAGTGGTATTAACCGAGGCATTGCAGAGTTGTTTGCGAAGAACGGAGCCAAGGTGACGGTTGCCAGCCGCAAGCAGGAAAAAGTTGATGATACGGTGGCGGCATTACGTGCGTTGGGTGCCGAAGCCTTGGGATTTACTTGTGATGTGCGTAACCAGGAAGAGATAATTGCAGGTTTCGAGCAGGTGAAAAGCAAATTTGGAGAGATAGATGTGCTGATTTCCGGCGCTGCGGGAAACTTCCCCGCTTTTGCTAACGGCATGTCTGCGAACGGGTTTCGTGCGGTAGTGGATATTGATTTATTGGGTACGTTTAATGTGCTGCAGGGCGCTTATCCTTTCTTGAAAAAGCCGGGCGCTAGTGTGGTGAATATTTCTGCTCCACAGGCCTTTTTGCCAATGTTGGCTCAATCTCATGTGTGTTCAGCCAAAGCGGGCGTGGATATGATAACGCGCTGTTTGGCATTGGAGTGGGGGGCTGAGGGCATTCGGATCAACAGTATTGTTCCCGGTCCCATTGAAGGTACAGAAGGAATGCAGCGTTTAGCGCCTACAGAAGAATTGATGGAGGCAGCCAAGGAATCCGTGCCGATGAAGCGTTTAGGGCAGCCGGAAGATATTGGCAATGCGGCGTTGTTTCTGGCGTCACCGATGGCAAGTTATTTGACGGGGGCGATACTGCCTGTCGATGGCGGTTGGTCATTGGGTGGGGCTTCTAGTCTCAGCAATACTTTAGGTGAAATACTTAAATCCTTTACTGAAGCTGGAGCTTAATACTGAAATTGGAGCTTAAGGCTTAGCTTTCAGTAAGTAAAATTTTTGCGTTACATATTTTCGACGTTAAGCCACAGCTCTGAATTTTGCTCGTAGGCGGTCGCGTTAACATTAGGATTTTGTAATCGGAATATTCTGCGTGATGTGAAGTTGGATTTTTCAAAAGCGTTTCGGACCAGTTCGTGGTTAAAAAAGAGCTGGTCGAAACTACCGTCTTCAATGGCTGCACGAAACCCGGTATCAATAGTGCTTTTGAGTTTTGAATTCCGGTGGGAGACAAAAAAGTACATGGCATAGGGATACACCAGAAGGATCTTCTCTTCGATTGCTAAGGGAAGGTCTCGGTGGTTTTCTACTTCTTGCCAAGGTTCGTGAACCGCACGAGGAAAGTAGTCGAAGCGCCCGCCTTCCAACATTTTGAAGAGATTTGCATGTTTTACCGGGTCAACAACGTGCATATTTGCATGTTTTAAAATTGCTGTGTCTTCTGTAAAGCGGGCTTGTCCGGGTAATAAATTCTTCAACTCATCTAGCGTCTCAATTTCATCAAATAGCCTTTGCTTCTCTTCTCGAATAATAAATATCCTGTGGCCGAGCAAACCCTTCAGTATGGGAATGAGAATGGGAGTCATCTGGTTATCTGTTTGTGCTTGGGCGCCAGTCCACATAACACTTAGGCTGCCATTTTGAATTTGCGCGGCTTGTTCGGTTTCGGATGTAACTCCTTGAGCTTCAAATGTATATAAATGCCCCTGGCCGCTTTTGCGAATGGCGAGTTTCAGAATATCGAGAATGAGTGAGTTCTGTAAGGTGCTGGCTTGAGGATGGACAATTGGGGTTGATTCCGCGTGGACTAAACTTGAGGCTAGTAGCCATATCGCCAAAATAATCGCTGGATAAAATTTGGAGTGATATTTGGTTTGATTACTGTCGTGGCCAATGAGGCCAATATAGGACACGACTAGATATAAAGCGGTTAAAAATGAAGTGATTGGTTTTTTCTTGCGCTTGCTCAAAATCATTCCGGCTACCTAAGTAACATGGCTTTGAGTGAGTTGCCATGTAGGGGGAGGTTACAGCTACAAGTGTAGAAGGTGAGCTTAAAAAACGCACGATCAAGTTAACGCTTTGGGGGTTTTGCAACCATGTTCATCTCGAATCTGGGTTTAGTTTTGAGTCTGTAATCCCGGATACATAGGCTTAAGTTGTGTAGAATGAGGCATTCAAAACACCCCATAACGAGAATAGGAATTTCAGATGTCGACAATGGTAGAAGAGCTGGTATTGAATTTTAGCTGTAAAGACCAGCCTGGAATCGTGGCGGCAGTGGCGGGGTTGTTTTCGCTTCAAGGTTTCAATATTCGGGAGTCCTCCCAGTTCGAAGATGTACGTGAACAGCGCTTTTTTATGCGTTCATTACTGGAATCTGTCGAAGGCCCCAAAAATTTGTCAGACGTGAAATCAGCCTTCCGTTCCGTAGCCGATCGTTATGGTATGGATTGGCATGTCTGGGAAAACAAACGGAAAACACCGGTACTTATTGCGGTATCTCAATGGGGGCATTGCTTAAGCAGTTTGTTAAACGCCTGGAAAGCGGGTTCTTTGCCTGTTGAGATTGTTGGTGTTGTGTCTAACCATGAAGAGATGCGATCACTTGTGGATTGGTACAACCTTCCGTACCATTTTTTGCCTGTTTCTGCCGAAAATAAACCGGAGCAAGAAGCGGCAATGTTTCAGGTTTTTGAATCTAGCGGTGCAGACCTTTTGGTGCTCGCGCGGTATATGCAGATATTATCGGATGATTTATGCCGCCGTCTTGCCGGGCGGGCAATTAATATTCACCATTCTTTTTTACCCGGTTTTAAAGGGGCTAAGCCTTATCATCAGGCCTATGATCGTGGCGTAAAATTGATTGGAGCAACGGCACATTACGTGACGACTGATCTGGATGAAGGTCCGATTATTGAGCAGTCAGTGGAGCGGGTAAGTCACGCGAGTATGCCGGATGAGTTGGTTCAGATTGGTCGTGATATAGAAGCGGTGACATTGCAGCGAGCGGTAAAATGGCATTGTGAACATCGGGTATTATTAAACGGTAAAAAGACGGTTGTGTTTAACCGATAGATAAATTTAGTCTGGGGGTGATTTTGTCTGCCTCCATTGAGTTTTTGTTTGCTAAACTCCATTTTCCATCGTCGCTAGTGGTGTTGGTTTTTTTTGGTGTCAATCGGTTTAGGTTGTTTGGCCAGTCATAAAGGTTACCCAAAGGCTGGTTAAGATCATCCTTGTGGCCAATAACGTTAGGATGACTTTCAGCATCACAATAAATTGAGCGCCGTCGATACGTCGGCGAATTTTTGTTCCAAGGAAAGACCCGACTATCGCTCCTCCGCTCAATATCACCACCTCCTTCCAATACTCCATATATTCAAAGCCGATAAACAAAAATAGCGCTATTTTCGAAATATGAGAAAATGACATCATGATTGCATTGGTGGCAACGATGGCATCTCGTGATTGTAGTCGTGCCATTACCAATGTTGTTGTGAGGGGGCCGGTGGCTCCAACGACCGGGTTTAGCCCTGTTTGAATCGCCCCGATAATAAAAAAGTTCTCGTACTTTGATACCGTTTTTTTGAACGGAGGCCACCAGAGATGACCGAGAATATAGAGACCGATAAGCAAGGGCAGCCATTTAGCATCGATGAGCGAAACAATTTTCCAGGCGATGATAATGCCCAGTAGCGATCCGAGAATAAACGCAGGCAAGTACCGCCAAGCTAGATGTCGAATCGCCAGTACTGAGCGTGAGAAGTTACTGGCTAGCTGCGCGACTCCATGAACGGGGATAATGGCATGTAAGGGGAGGAAAAATGGCAGTGAAGCGAGTAATAGCATCCCGCCACCTAAGCCCGTAATACCGGCAAACGTCGAAGTGGCGAAAGCGGTTAATCCTAATAAAACATCATTTAACATTGTTAGGGGGATCTTGGTTTATTGTGTCTTACTTTGGGTTTCTTTCTTTGAGCCTGTCGTGTGTTTCTCATTCTATATGGGGACTGTCGTAACCTGGAGACATTATGATCAATAGTGAGCATGGTTGTGATGAATGTTATTGGGTGACGGGTGACGGGTGACGGGTGACGGGTGACGGGTGACGGGTGACGGGTGACGGGTGTGATGTGGTCAAGCATTTCCG